>NZ_JBWKOX010000027.1:0-63281 GCF_059416305.1 Pseudomonas sp. GW821-FHT09D08 | reverse complement strand
GCGTTGGGCTGCGCAGCAGCCCCAAAACACAGCCCCGGACCTGCCTGGCACACTGCAGCGCTCTTATTGGGGCTGCTGCGCAGCCCAACGCGGGGCAAGCCCGCTCGCCACAGGTTACTGTTTGACCGTTCTATCTCTTAACTGATCGGCATTAGGGCTTGCCCGCTCTCACACTTTGACTTGCGGTGTTTCAGTTAACCGCAATTTTTAGATAGCCCCTGCGACTTTCTCATTTGCCCCCCTCCCCCATGCGTGGCCTGATTCACCCTTGTTCATTCAAGGCAGGCCCATGGAAAACGCTCAGGCAAAACCCACCACCGCCGTGTGGCTGATGATCAGCGTCGTGCTGGTCGCCCTTAACCTGCGGCCTTCGATGGCCGCCGTGGGGCCGTTGCTGTCGTCGATTCGCGGCGAGGTGCCGTTGAGTTTCAGCAGCGCGGCGTTGCTGACCATGTTGCCGGTCATGGCCATGGGCCTGGCGATGTTCTTTGGCATGGGCCTGGCCAAGCGCGTTGGCGAGCACCGCAGCATTGTGCTGTCACTGCTGGTGATTGGCGTGGCGACGTTGTCGCGGCTGTTCCTGGATTCGGCCCTGGAATTGATCGTCAGCGCGATTGCCGCCGGTGTGGGCATCGCCATGATCCAGGCGTTGATGCCGGCCCTGATCAAGTCGCGGTTCAGCGACAACGTGTCGCTGTTCATGGGCCTCTACGTCACCGCCATCATGGGCGGCGCGGCGCTGGCGGCAGCGTTCTCCCCCTTCGTGCAGGTGCAGACCGGCAGCTGGCGCATCGGCCTGGCGATCTGGGGGTTTCTGGCGTTGCTGGCCCTGGTGTTCTGGTACGCCCAGCGCTCGGTGTTGCCACCGTTGCCCCAAGCCGCCGCCGGCCCTCAGGAATCGTTTTTCGGCAACGGCCGCGCCTGGTTGCTGGCGATCTTTTTCGGCCTCGGTACAGCGTCCTACACCTGCGTACTGGCGTGGCTGGCGCCGTACTACGTGGAGCAAGGCTGGAGCGAACAGAATGCCGGTTTGTTGCTGGGTTTCCTGACCGCGATGGAGGTGGTGTCCGGCCTGGTCACGCCGGCCATCGCCAACCGCCGCCGAGATAAACGCGGGGTGGTGGCGGTATTGCTGGGGTTGATCATCCTGGGGTTCTGCGGCCTGATCCTCAGCCCGCAACACCTCAGTTTGCTGTGGCCGTGCCTGCTGGGCCTGGGTATCGGCGGGTTGTTCCCGATGAGCCTGATCCTGTCCCTCGACCACCTCGACAACCCGCGCCGCGCGGGGGGCCTTACCGCATTCGTACAGGGCATCGGCTACCTGATTGCCGGCCTGTCGCCGCTGATCGCCGGAATGATCCGCGACCAGCTGGGCAGCTTCGAATGGGCCTGGTGGTCGCTGACGGCGGTGATCGTGGTGATGCTGCTGATCGTCACGCGCTTCAACCCAAGGCATTACGCAGAACATATTCGCTGACGTCGTGTTGCAAACAGTATTTGTCCCACGCAAAACATAGAAACGCCCTACAGAGCTTTCTATTGGTACGGCCGTTCCGTTAAGCTTTCGCGCTGTCTTGTACTGACTTCGGTACATGGGGTTTACGGACGAAACCGATGTTAAACAGTAACTTGCTCAGAAAACTCGATATGCAGGACTTGATGGTGTTTATCGCCGTCTATGACCAGAGCAGCGTTACCGACGTGTCAGAAACGCTGTTCGTCAGCCAGTCCACCGTGAGCTACAGCCTGAAGAAACTGCGGACCAGTTTTGAAGACGAGCTGTTTATCAACACGCGGGCGGGCATGCGGCCTACGTACAAGGCCACTACCATGTACGCCCATGTGCAGAAGATCCTCGAAAGCATCAACCTGTGCCACGCCGGTGGCCAGGCCTTCGACCCGACCCAGAAGGCCGTGACCTTCAATGTCTGCGCGCCGGAGTACTTCGAACAACTGATCCTGCCGCGCCTGTTGAAGCATTTCGACCGCGCCGACCTGCCGGTGATCGTCAATGTGCAGAAACTGGAAGCCGACATCCCCGCCGACGACCTGCGCGAGGGCCGCCTGGACCTGGTGATCTGCTTCGGACCGCACTTTCACCGCGCCCATAAAGACTTCAAGACCCAAATGCTGCTGGAGGACGATCTGGTGTGCGTCTTCGATAAACGCTCGGCACCGCGCGAGCCGGCATTCAGCCTGCAATCATTCGTCGAGCGGCGCCACGTGTTCCCCACGCCATGGACCTCCGACACCAACATGATCGACGGCTGGCTGGCGCGCCAGGCCCACAAGCGCCAGGTGATCGCCCGCGCCAACAGCTACAGCGCGGCGCTGAAGATGATCACCGGCACCGACTTCATCGTCACCCTGCCGCGCCGCGTGCAGAAACTGCTGGCGCCCGCGACGGTGTTCGGCCACTGCGAGGCCCCCAACGGGTTACCGGGGTTCACCCTGGATATGCAGTGGAATGAAAGCAGTGAACAGGACAGTGCCAATACCTGGTTTCGTGAACAGGTGGTGAAGGTGTGTGCGGATCAGGGATTACTCTGACTTCTGTGGCGAGGGTTAGCCGATCGCGACTTTGCTGTAGGAATCGCGATCCATGTCGACCAGCTGGACACTGAGTTGAACCTGCAGATCCGTCGGCCAGTCGCCCAGATCCTGCAACGCTGCCAGCAGGCTTTGCGACAATTGCTGCTTGACCTGCGGCGACCGCCCGCTGAGCAGTGACAGCTTCACCGCGATGAAACCGCGTGGGTTGAGGGAGGTGCCCACCTGAAAACTCTCGAGCTTCACGGCGCGGCTTTTGATATCGAACTCGGAACCGAACTGCCCGGACGCCATCAGCACATTGTTGAGCCGCAACAGGGTTTTCTCGACGGCCAGGTTTGTCAGGTTGGCGGTGTATTCCAAGTGCAGGTGTGGCATGGATGACTCCGAGTCATTCGTAGGAAAGTCTGTAGATATAGCACGGATAAAAGCCTCAGGCCTTGTTCGCCTGACCTCGATCGCTCATGAACGCTTCCAGCCGCGAACGCACCCAGCGCTCGGCCGGGTCGGTGTCCACATGACTGAGCCAGACCATGGACAAATCCAGGGTCGGCGTCTCGAACGGAAACGGCTCGCAGAACAGGTTGCCCGACACCGCCATGGCCTCGGCCGTGTAGTCCGGCAGGCTGGCGATCAGGTCGGTCCCGGCCAGCAGCGCGGGCAATGCGCTGTATTGCGGCACCGACAACACCACATGGCGCTTGCGGCCGATTTCCGCCAGCCACTCATCGGCAAACCCGGACACGTTGGCGGTGTGGGACACCAGCACATGGGGGCGCGAGCAATATTCATCCAGGGTCAGCGGGGTGTCCGAGGCATCGGCGCGCAGCAGTCGCGGACGAATGTGGCGCAGCAGCTTGCGCTTGGCATTCGCCGGCAGGCCACGGGTCTGGGTGATGCCGACGGTAATATCGCCGGACGCCAGCAGATCGGGAATCCGCCAATAGTCCACGTGCTGCACTACGAACACCACCTGCGGCGCTTCCTGGCGCAAGGCGCGCAGCAACGGTGGCAACAGGCCGAACTCGACGTCGTCGGACAGGCCGATGCGAAAGGTCATGGTGCTGATGGATGGATCGAAATCGTGGGTCAGGCTCAAGGCCGACGACAGTGAGTCCAGGGCGGGCGACAGGTGCTGGATGATTTCCTCGGCGCGCGCGGTAGGTTCCATGCGATGGCCGACGCGAATGAACAGCGGGTCGTTGAACAAGGTGCGCAGACGGTTGAGGGCCGAACTGATGGTCGGCTGGCCGAGAAACAGCTTCTCGGCCACTCGCGTCACATTGCGCTCGAGCATCAGTGCTTCGAAGACCACCATCAGGTTGATGTCGGCCTTGCGTAATTCATTGCGATTCATCGGCGCCTGCCCCTAGCCCAAGACAAGCCGCAGTTTAGAAAGCCGGGCCGGCCGCGTCTATGTGCACACTGTTCATCTCGCGGCTTTGGGACTATAAACAGCGCTCGAACGTCGCAGGAACACTCCCGTGCTGGTCATTTTTGGCCTGGCCATTCTGGTGGCCGGGTTCTGCCTCTGGCTTATCCGCTTTGTCACCCGCCCCACCGCCCGCACCTTGTTGCGGGTGTTTGTCGGCCTGTGCCTGGCAGCAGTGGTGGCGTATCTGGTGCTGGCCTCGGGTTTTCCTGTTTCGTTGCTGGTTTCATAACGCCCCCTCTTTGAACTGGATGCTATTGCCTTGATAAACATCCGCAACATCGCACTACCGCTGTTACTGGCCGGATGTACCGCCATGACGCCCTACAAGGCACCGCTCGAAGGCCCGCGCGCGCAGCTCAAAAGTGAGTTGAGCACCCACGCCAGCTACAACGAATGGCTGTCGGTCAGCGTGTCGACGGATCATGAGTGCCTGCAAGGCAGGGTGGGAACGCCGAGTAAGGAAACCGCACTGTTTGCGGTGCACAGCAGCACTTCGCGCCCCGACGGTTACGTGGACATCGCCGCCGACCAGCCGCTGCACTTGATCGTGTCGGGCCTGGCGAGCGCCGGCCGGCGCTGTGTGATTGAGTTCAACACCCAGTTCGCCGCCCAAGGGCGCTACCTGCTCAAAGGCGGGATTACCGACGCCGACAGTGGGTGGTGTCGCGTTAAGGTGATCAATGCCGATACCGGCGCCGCGCTGGCGGCGTTCGAAACCCCGACCCAGGTAACACCTGCCCCCACGGAGAGCCCTTCGTGGAGGCAGTTCATGGCCCGTCAAGGGTGCTTTTTAGCCCCGGCCGAACATTGATCAGGGCTTGAGCGGACGCTCCTGATCCCGCTCGGACAGCTCAGTGCCGTCGTCGGGGTGCTTCCAGGTCTGGGGTTTTTCCTCTTCATGTCGCCGGGGTTGCTTATGCTCCGGCTCATCTTGGCGCTTCGGTTCATTGCCCATAGCCATCTCCCTTCCGTAAGAATGGGTCATACCTTCCAGCATAGAACAGAGCGGGATCTTTGAAAGGCGCGCAAATTCATAACCAACAGGCATTAATCAATCCATATTTTTCACTTTTCATTTCTAAATGTGTCAGCCACTATCCTTGGTCTTACGCGAAACAAGCATTTAAAAAGAACGCTGGAGACACAAACCCATGACTAGCCCTTCCCGGCCCGATTCTGCCCGTTCGAAAGTAGGTGCGGTATTCCGCGTTACTTCGGGCAACTTCCTTGAACAGTTCGACTTCTTTCTGTTCGGCTTCTACGCCACCTACATTGCTGCCGCGTTCTTCCCTGCCGCCAATGAATTTGCCTCATTGATGATGACCTTCGCCGTGTTCGGCGCGGGCTTCCTGATGCGCCCACTGGGCGCCATCATCCTCGGCGCTTATATCGATGACGTCGGTCGCCGCAAAGGGTTGATCGTGACCTTGTCGATCATGGCCAGCGGCACGCTGTTGATCGTGCTGGTGCCGGGCTATCACACCATTGGCCTGTGGGCCCCGTTGCTGGTGCTACTGGGCCGCTTGCTGCAAGGCTTCTCGGCCGGTGCGGAGCTGGGCGGTGTGTCGGTGTACCTGTCTGAAATGGCCACCCCAGGCCGCAAGGGGTTCTACACCAGCTGGCAATCGGGCAGCCAACAGATCTCCATCGTGGTCGCCGCCGCCCTGGGCTATGGCTTGAACGTGTGGATGGAGCCGGCGGTGGTTGCCGATTGGGGCTGGCGCATTCCGTTCGCCATCGGTTGCGTGATCATCCCCTTTATCTTTGTGTTGCGTCGCAACCTGCAGGAAACCGAAGAATTCGCCAACCGCAAGCATCGCCCGACCATGCGCGAAGTGCTGGCCACACTGGTGAAAAACTGGACCGTGGTCATCGGCGGCATGCTGATGGTGGCCATGACCACCACCGCGTTCTACCTGATCACCGTGTACGCGCCGACCTTCGGCAAGACCGTGCTGCAACTGAGCACCTCCGATGCGCTGCTGGTGACCTTGCTGGTGGCGGTGTCGAACTTTGTCTGGCTGCCGATCGGCGGCACCCTGAGCGACCGCTTCGGTCGCAAGCCGGTGCTGATCGCCATGACCGCGTTGACGGTGCTCACGGCTTATCCGGCGCTGTCCTACGTGGTGAATGCACCGAGCTTCGCCCATATGCTGGAGACGCTGCTGTGGTTCTCGTTCCTGTACGGCATGTACAACGGCGCGATGATCCCCGCCCTCACGGAAATCATGCCGGTGGAAGTGCGCGTGGCGGGCTTCTCCCTGGCCTACAGCCTGGCGACCGCGATCTTCGGTGGGTTTACCCCGGCGATCTCCACCTGGTTCATCCACATCACCGAAGACAAGGCCTCGCCAGCCTATTGGATGATGTTCGCTGCGTTGTGCGCGCTGTGTTCGACCCTGGCGCTGTATCGTCGCGCCAATGCACGCGGGCAGGTGATGCAGGGGGCGGCGTGATGAAGTCTCTGTTCAAGACCCTGACGGCCCTGGCCCTCGGTGCCCTGGCGCTGACGGCCCAGGCCGAGGAACTCAAGGTGATGACCTCCGGTGGCTTCACCGCCGCCTATAAACTGCTGGGCCCGCAATACGCCCGGCACAGCGGCGACACCCTCGATACCATCCTCGGCCCCTCCATGGGCAAGGCGCCGGAAGCGATTCCCAACCGCCTGGCCCGTGGTGAACATGCCGACGTGGTGATCATGGTCGGCTATGCCCTGGATGACTTGATCAAACAAGGCAAGGTCGACCCGGCGTCCCGCGTGGAACTGGCGGATTCGCGCATCGGCCTGGTGGTGAAGGCGGGTGCGACCAAACCCGCGATCGGCACCGATGCCGAACTCAAGGCCGTACTGAGCAAGGCCAAGTCCGTGGCGTATTCGGACAGCGCCAGCGGTGTGTATGTCGAGAAAGAGCTGTTCAAGAAGCTCGGCATGCCCGCCAAAGGCACCATGATCGAACGCCTCCCGGTGGCCGAACAGGTCGCCAAGGGCGATTACGAGGTGGGCTTGCAGCAGGTGGCGGAGTTATTGCCGGTGCCGGGTGTGACTTACGTCGGCAAGATCCCGGAAGACGTGCAATCGGTGACGCGCTTTGCGGCGGGCATTCCGGTCAATGCCGAACACCCTGCACAGGCCAAGGCGTTGTTGCAGTTCCTGGCCTCGCCCCAGGCACAACCGGTGGTGCAATCCACCGGCCTGGACTCGGTGGCACGCTGACCGAAACGGTATCTCCCTCCCCCACCGCTCCAATTCCAGCGCCGCCGACGGCCAGCTCCGTCCGCGGCGTTTGATCAAGCCCACATTACCCATCACCTGCGGTTCCACCCACCGCACACTCAGCCAAATGGGCTGCTCCGACGCCAGTATCGCGATCGACGGCAGCATGGCCCCCCATCACGCCTCCACCAGTCTGAAGCGCCCGGTCCACAGGGCTTGAGGCAAATGAACGAAAACCTTCGAAACAATTCAAAGCACTTCAATTTAGTATAAATTGCATGCCACTCAACAAGGCATTCAAGGAGGTTTCCCGTGGCAACTCTGCAAGCTCACACCATCCAGGCACTGCACACCCATCGCCCGACCCTGCTGACCGAATGGGTTGCCAGCCTTGAAGCTTCGGGGGCCACGCGTAACGTCAAGGCCGAAGACACCCGGCAGCAGGCCAACGACTTCCTCAACCTGCTGATCGCGGCGCTGCAGCAAGGCGGTTCCCAGCCGGTCAACCATGAAAACTGGGCAGAAACCCGGGTATTCCTGGAAAAGCTCTCCCACAGCCGCGCCCTGGTCGGCCAGGACTCGCAACAGACCGCCAGCTTTATCTTTGCCCTCAAGGGCCCGCTGTTCGCCCTGCTGCAACGGGAGTACGCCGAACAACCGACGCAACTGGCCGAACAACTGTGGGAAATCTCCGAGCTGCTTGACGCGCTGGGCATGCACACCATCCGTACGTTCCAGAAATCCCGTGAGTCGGTGATCAAGCGCCAGCAGGAAGAATTGCTGGAACTGTCCACCCCGGTGGTCAAGCTGTGGGACGGCGTGCTGGCCCTGCCGATGATCGGCACCCTGGATTCGCAACGCACCCAGGTGGTCATGGAGTCCCTGCTGCAGCGCATCGTCGACACCGGCTCGGAAATCGCCATCATCGACATCACCGGCGTACCCACCGTGGACACCCTGGTAGCCCAGCACCTGTTGAAAACCGTTACGGCCATCCGCCTGATGGGGGCCGACTGCATCATCAGCGGCGTGCGTCCGCAGATCGCCCAGACCATCGTGCACCTGGGCCTCGACCTGCAAGGCGTGGTGACCAAGGCCAACCTGGCGGATGCCTTGGCGCTGGCCCTGAAACGCCTGGGCGTCACCATCAGCAAGGCTGTTTAAGCATGGAACGTATCCCTATTTTGCAGATGGGCGAATTCCTGCTCGTGACGATCCAGGTCGACATGCATGACCAGCTCGCGCTGACGCTGCAGGACGACCTGTCCGAGCGCATCAGCCGCACATCCGCCCGGGGCGTGCTGATCGACATTTCGGCGCTGGACATGGTCGACTCGTTTATCGGCCGCATGATCGGCACCATTTCCGGCCTGTCGCGCATCATGGATGCCCAGACCGTGCTGGTAGGCATGCAGCCGGCCGTAGCGATCACGCTGGTGGAACTGGGCATGACCCTGCCGGGCGTGGCCACCGCGTTGAACGTCGAGCGCGGCATGCAACTGTTGCGTGACCGGGTAGACCACTCATGACCCAGGCCAGCAGTGGCACTCACCCGGTGCTCATCGAACAGGACGTAGTGCTGGCCCGACAATTGGTGCGCAAGCTGGCCCAGGAATGCGGCATGCGCCTGATCGACCTGACCAAACTGGTCACCGCCGTCAGTGAGCTGGCGCGCAACACCGTGGTGTACGGCGGCGGCGGCCATATGGATTGGGCCGTGGTCGAAAAAGACCACCGCCCAGGCCTGCGCCTGACCTTTCGCGACGAAGGGCCGGGCATCCCCGACCTCAAGTTGGCGATGACCGACGGCTGGACCTCCGGCAGCGGCCTGGGCCTGGGCCTGACCGGCGCCAAGCGGTTGGTGGACGAGTTTGAACTGGACACCGCACCCGGCCAGGGCACCCGCGTGACGATTACCCGATGGGCCTGAATATTCCCAGTGCCCTGACCCAGGTGTTGTTGATCGAGGATGTCAGCCAGATCGGCCATGCCCGACGCACCGCGCAACAGTTGGCCGAACAATCGGGCTTCGACGAGACCGATGCCGGCCGCGTGGCACTGGTGGCCACCGAGCTGGCCAGCAATATCCTCAAGCATGCCGCCCATGGCCAATTGCATCTGCGCCTCACGGGTAACCAGGGCGTGGAGCTGATCGCCGTGGACCGTGGCCAGGGCTTTGACCTGGACAGTTGCCTGGTGGACGGCTTTTCCACCGGCGGCACCCAGGGCATCGGCATGGGCGCCATTGCTCGTGTGGCCCAGGTGTTCGACGTGTACGCCGATCAGCGCGGCACGGCGATGCTGGCGCGCCTGTATCCACGGGCATCGGCCAGCAAAGATATCCGCTACGGCGTCAGCCAGCATTCCCTGCACGACGACCCGGCCTGTGGCGATGCCTGGCACCTGGTGATCGAACCCGGCCGGTTCAGCGTGATGGTAGCCGACGGTCTGGGCCATGGCTGCGAAGCCGAACGCGCGGCGCAGGCCGGCGAAGCGGTGTTTGCCCAAGACGCCTTCTTCGACGCAAGCGAGCTGTTCAATGACCTGCATATCGGCATGAACGGCACCCGCGGCGCAGCCGTGGCCGTGGCGCAGTACGATGCCACGACCGACAGACTGCGCTTTACCGGGGTGGGCAATATCGGCGCCAGCCTGATCGGCCCCGGCAAGTCCCGCGGGCTGGCGTCCCATCCGGGGATCGTCGGCGTGCAGTTTCGCAAGGCGCAGCCCTTCGACTACGCTCAAGTGGGCGGCCAGATGCTGATCCTCTACAGCGACGGCCTGCAGTCACGCTGGAACCTGGCGGACTATCCCGGGCTTTCCCATCGCCACCCTGCCCTGATCGCCGCCGTCCTGCACCGTGATTTCTGTCGCGGCCGGGATGACGTTACCGTCTTTGTGATTGCCCTGGAGGCCATCGATGGCTGACACCACCGTTTCGCTTGAGGAGCAAGTGCGAACGCTTCGCCTGGAAGCCGATGCACTGCGCGCCGAACTGGACGAAACCAACCAGGGCGTATTGGCACTCTATGCCGAGCTGGATACCCAGGCCGACCAACTGCGCCAGGCGTCGGACCTGAAAAGCCGTTTCCTGTCGTACATGAGCCATGAATTCCGCACGCCCCTGGGCTCGATCCTGAGCATCACCAGTCTGTTGGCCGACGAACTCGACGGTCCCCTGAGCCCTGAGCAGCACACACAGGTCGGGTTTATCCGCAGCTCGGCACGCGAACTGCGCGAAATGGTCGACGACCTGCTGGACCTGGCCAAGATCGAGGCCGGGCGCATCACGATCTCGCCGGCCTGGTTCGACATGTTCGATCTGTTCTCGGCGTTGCGCGGGATGTTCCGCCCGATCGTCGATGCGACGTCGGTGGACTTGATCTTCGAAGAGCCGATCGGCTTGCCCAAGCTGTACACCGATGACAAGAAGCTCGCGCAGATCCTGCGCAACTTCATCTCCAACGCCCTGAAGTTCACGGTGCAAGGTGAAGTGCGAGTGTCGGCGCAGAGAGTGGGTGATCAGGAAATCCGCTTTGCCGTGCACGACACCGGCCTGGGCATTCCGGCTGAATTGCACAGCAACCTGTTCGAAGACTTTTCCCAGATCGATTCGCCGCTGCAAAAACGCCTGCGCGGCACCGGCCTGGGGCTGTCGCTGTGCAAACGCTTTGCCGAGTTGCTCGGCGGCCGCGTCGGCGTGGAAAGTACCCCAGGCGTGGGCTCGATGTTCTTCGTGATCATTCCTCTCTCTATTCCTGGCGGGCTTGTTGATGAACCGTGACATCCAACTGCTGATCGTCGACGACAACGCGGCGACCCGCTATGCCCTGCGCCGGCGCCTGGAGAACCATGACTACCGCGTGCTCGAGGCCGGTACCGGCCAGGAAGGGCTGGACCTGATCGCCAGCCAAAAGATCGACGGGCTGATCCTCGACGTCAACCTGCCGGACATGAGCGGCTTCGACATCGTACGCGGGCTGCGCGCCGATCCGGTCACGGCCTTGCTGCCGGTGGTGCACGTGTCGGCCGCCTCCATCGAGACCGGCGATATCATCACCGGCCTGGATGCCGGGGCCGATGCCTACCTGATCCACCCCATCGACCCCGATGTGCTGCTGGCGACCCTGCGGACCTTGCTGCGGGTGCGCGACACCGAATATGCGCTGCGCGAGAGCGAGGCACGCTTTCGCGAAATATTCTTCAATATCAGCGCACCGATTGCGGTCATGGATGCGCAGCTCAAGGTCCACGAATGTAACCACGCCTTCGCCCAATTGATTCACGATAACCTCAACCCCGACGCCCTGCTGGAGTGCTTCGCCGCCGATCAACTCGGCGTGCTCCAGGAACTGTGCCAGCGCCTGGCTGCCGGCGAGCGCTGGAAGGGCACCCTGCACATGAAGGTCGACGGTCAGTTGCGCGAGACCGAATGGCAGGTTTCGCCCTACCGCAGCGCCGAATTGAGCCTGGTGTTTGTCGAAGACGTCACCGAGCACCGCCACCGCGAGCGGCACCAACAGGCCGAGCTGGCCAACGCCGCCACCCAGTTGGCACGTACCGAGGCGCAACTGTTGCAGGCGCAGAAGATGGATGCCCTGGGCAAGCTCACCGGCGGCATTGCCCATGACTTCAACAACCTGCTGACCGGGATCATCACCAGCCTGGAGCTGATCAAGAAACGCATCGAGACCCAGCGCACCGACAAGGTCATGGCCTATGCCGATGCAGCGTTGAGCTCGGCCCTGAGCGCCGCCGGCCTGACCAACCGCCTGCTCGCCTTCGCCCGCCAGCAGCCGCTGGACACGCGGCCGATCGACATCAACGCGCATATCCGCTCCCTGGAAGAACTGCTGGTACGCACCATCGGTGAACATATCGCGCTGAAGCTGGAGCTGACCCACAACCCTGCCGTGGCGATGGTCGATCCGATCCAGCTGGAAAGTGCGGTGCTGAACCTGGTGATCAACGCCCGCGACGCGCTGCCCAAGGGCGGCACTGTCTGGGTGACGACTTACCCGGCCTACTCCAGTGGCAACCTGAAACTGGAAAACGGCGCCTACATCGCCCTGTCGGTGCGGGACAACGGGGTGGGCATCGAACACAGCGTCATCGACAAAGTCTTCGACCCTTTCTTCACCACCAAGCCGCTGGGCCAGGGCACCGGGCTGGGCCTGTCGACCATCTACGGGTTTGCCCGCCAGTCCGGCGGCGATGCACAGATCCGCAGCGTGACCCGCCAGGGCACCGAAGTGACCATCATGCTTCCCGCCGCCAGCGGGCCTGCCAGCATCGTGACCAAGCCTCTGCCCGCACCCGGCCAGAGCAAGGGCGAACATGTGCTGGTCGTCGAAGACATGCCTTCGGTGCGCAGCTTTGTCGCCGAAGTCCTGGCCGACGCCGGCTACCGTTGCAGCCTGGCCGCCAATGGTGACGAAGCGGTGGTCTGCCTGCGCAGCGACCCGAGCATCAACCTGTTGCTGACCGACGTCGGCCTGCCCTTTATGACCGGGCGCGAACTGGCAGACGTGGCACGCGAGATCCGCCACACCTTGCCGATCCTGTTCATGACCGGCTACGCGGAAAATGCCGCGAACCGGCAAAGTTTCCTCGGCGAAGGCATGGATCTGATTTCCAAGCCGTTTCACATCGATGAGTTGCTGGAAAAGATCCGTCGTGGGCTGGATGGGACGGCAGGCGAGCGTTAGAAGGGACAGGGGCACCACGCCAAAAGGCACCTGCCTGGTGCCCGAAGGCGGCGAAAACCGAATGCCCGCGCGGCGCGAAAACCCACGGTAAAACGAAGCAGTATCGCGCAACGGCACAGGCGGCGAACCTGTCAGGAATGACAGTACCGCTGGTCCCGTGGCGCGTTGACGAGCAGCGGCTTCGGGACTTTGCTTATGGTTACCGCGACGAATCTGCAGCGGGGCACACCGGTTCGAGGACAGGAAGAATGAGCGACAGACAGAACGGCACAGTGAAGTGGTTCAACGATGAAAAGGGTTACGGATTCATCACGCCGGAGAGCGGCCCCGACCTGTTCGTCCACTTCAGGGCAATCGAGGGCAACGGGTTCAAAACATTGAAGGAGGGCCAGAAGGTCACCTTTGAAGCCGTACAGGGCCAGAAAGGCATGCAGGCCGATAAAGTCCAAATCGTGTCCTGACCCGCTTGATGCCCGCAGACATACCTGCCCCGACGGGCCACCTATTGCACTGGAAAGGAGAACGGCCATGCCCAGGAAAACTCCACAGACTGCAATCTCCATCAGCAGCAAGACTGCCGCCTACGATGAGCAGGACATTTTCTTTCGCAGTGCCACCACCGCCCAGGGCGGACGGCGGCTGCGCGAGGGGCAGACGGTCACCTACGAATTGGTCAGGGGCCCGGGCGGCGACTGGCAGGCCGTCAATATCGAGATCGTGGACGAGTCGACACTGAACTAGCCCGCGCATGTCACTACAGCTGAAACCTTGCGACGGCTTCGTTCAGGGAAACGGCCAGCTGCGCCAGTTCTCGACTCGATCCATTGATCTGCCCGGCGCCGGAAGAGGATTGCGCAGACAGGTCGCGAATATTGACGATGTTGCGATCGACTTCCTTGGCCACCTGGGCCTGCTCCTCGGCGGCGCTGGCGATGACCAGGTTGCGCTGGTGGATCTGGTCGATGGAGTCGGTGATCTGGCTCAATGCGCCGCCCGCGCCCTCAGCCAATGCCAGAGTGTCGGTGGCACGCTGGGTACTCGACTGCATCGAGCTCAACGCGTCGTTGGACCCCGTGCGCATCGCGGTCACCATCTGGTCGATTTCCAGGGTCGATTGCTGGGTACGGTGGGCCAGTGCACGGACTTCGTCAGCCACCACCGCAAAGCCGCGCCCGGACTCACCGGCCCGCGCCGCCTCGATCGCAGCGTTGAGTGCCAGCAGGTTGGTCTGCTCGGCGATGGAGCGGATCACATCGAGCACCTTGCCGATATCCCGCGATTGCTCGGCGAGGTTCTGCACCAGGGTCGAGGTTTCGCCGATGTTGGTGCTCAGGGCTTGAATGGCGCTGACCGTTTCACCCACACGGTGCTGGCCTTCGCGCGCGGTTTCATTGGAAAGGCGAGTGGACTCGGAGGTGGACACCGCATTGCGCGCTACCTCATCCGCCGCCGAGGTCATCTCGTTGACGGCGGTGGCGGCCTGCTCGATTTCAGCGGTCTGCTTTTGCAGGCTGCGGCTGCTCTGGTCGGTGATGCCGTTGAGGTCGGTGGCCGATGACGCCATCTGCCCGGCCGACTGGCGAATCAGTTGCAAGGTCCCGCGCAGGTTGGCCTGCATGGTCTTGAGTGCCACGAGCAGGCGCGTCACTTCGTCGTCGCCGCTCACGTCCACCGTTTGGGTCAGGTCACCTTGGGCAACGTTCTCGGCAGCCCGTACGGCATGACTGAGCGGGCCGACAATACTGCGCGTGAGCAACCAGGCCAGCAGCACGGTGCTCAACCCGGCCACGATCACAAAGCCGAACACCATGGTGCGCGAACGGCTGTACTGCGACTCGGCCGCCTGGCCTTGCTGGTTGATCTGGGCGTTGTAGTAGTCGGCCAGGGCATTGAGTTGGGCCCCGGAGCCATCGACCACGGTTTTCATATCCACAAGCAACAGCTTGTTGAGTTCGGCGCCCTGCTGCTTGTCGGCAAGGACGAACGACTGCGCCAGCCCTTGCTGGTATTGGCGCAGCGAGACCTGGAACTGGTCGTAGAGCGTGCGCACTTCGGGGGTGTCGATCACTGCATCGAGGTCGGCCAGTCGTTTGCTCAGGTCCTGGCTGCGGGTGTCCATCTGGCTACGGTATTGCGGGATGCTCGCCGGGTTCGGGTCCAGGGCCATGCGCAAAGAGATCGTACGAATGCGCAGCATGATTTCACGAATGTCCGCCACCAGCCGCATCTTCGGCACCAGCCCGCTTTCCACCTGCACCGCGCTGGCGCGGATGCTTGCCATGTTCGACAGTGCAAAAAAACCCAGCAGGGCCACGAGCAAAGCAATCAGGGCAAAACCCAGACCCGCACGGCGGGCGATGGACAGGCTGCGAAGGGACATTAGGGGGGACTCTCTTATTGGGGATACGATGTCGTACGAGAGTGTTTCGGCCGTGTGGGTAAAGACTTGAGGGGCGTACACCCAGGAAATGGGAAGTTATAAATATCAGTGAGTTATTTGCAGTATCGACGAGCACGGCGCCCACCAACGACAATACTGGGAACATCAAAGGATTACCCCACCAGCAGGTCTGACATGGAAAAAGCCGTCATTACTCTGGCACTGATTTCTTGCCTATACGGCTGCATCGGCGCACAACTTTCACTTCCTGAACAGAAAAACGTACGCACCACCCCTCAACAGAACCCGCCTGAACGAGCATGGTGCGGCGTGACGCTTTGGGCTGTAGTTCCAATACCCCTGAAGCTCCCCGTGTGCCGCTCACATCCCGCTCCCTCGCCCTTATATGCCTGTGGTCCTTTCATGTTCCTGGGACCGGTCATGCACGGTTACAAGGGGAATGCCTTATGTGGAGAAATGCCTTGAGAGCCCATGACACCCGTCTGGAAAACTGCTTGCTCCCATGTGCCCACTTGCAAAAGTCCCAAGGCGGGACTAGGATTTTCCCATGAGAATAGTCGCACTCAGTCAACTCAAAACCTTTTGGCACAAGCACCCGGATTCGGAGCAACCGTTCCTGGCCTGGATAGACGAAGTAAAAAACGCCGACTGGTCAAACCCGGCTGACATCAAGGAACACTTTCGCAGCGCTAGCATTCTCAAAAGCCGAAGGGTCGTCTTCAACATCAAAGGTAACGACTACAGGCTCGTGGTCGCCGTGGCCTATCGCTATGGCGCTGTCTACATCAAGTTTGTCGGTACACATAAGCAGTACGACGCAATTGACGCCGATACCGTCGAAACGGAGTAACCCATGAACATCCGACCTATCCACACCGAACAGGATTACAAGGACGCGCTCAAGTCTGTCTCTGCGCTGTTCGACAACGAACCAGAACCCGGCACCCCGGAAGGTGATTACTTTGACGTAATGATCACGCTGATCGAGGCCTATGAAGCCAAACACTTTCCCATGGACCTGCCCAACCCAATCGATGCCATTCGCTTCAGAATGGAACAGTCTGGCCTGTCGGCGGCTGATCTTATTCCCGCCATTGGCCGCCAGAATCGTGTTTATGAAGTGCTGAATGGAAAACGAGCGCTGACCTTGCCAATGATTTGGAAGCTGCATGAGATGTTTGGAATTCCAGCAGAAAGCCTGATCAAGCCAGTAAGGCATGCTTGAAGACGGAATACGGTTGGTTGTGCGTGCTGGAAAGAACCACTACGGCCCTGTTTGCTGCTCTGAACGAGTAGCTTGCCCCCAAATCTCAGAAACGAAAAAGCCCCGTAGCTTATTCAGCTACGGGGCTTTTTCTATGTAATGGCGGAGAGATAGAACGTATTGGCGGAGAGAGTGGCGGAAGCGGTGAACTTCCAGAAAAATCCATCAACGGCCAAAAAATCCCACGCAACCCCTTGAAATACTGAATATTCGAAAAACCACTCGTCTGATGGGGGTTCTCAACAACCACCCTTGTAACCTAGGTTTTTGATAGTCAATTCGTGGGTCGGGATCGCCATGAAAACTATCTTCCGCCTAACTGCCTTATCGGTATCGCGCACCAAAAAACCAGGCCTGTACTGCGACGGCGTGGGATTGTACCTGCAAGTCACCAAGGCGGGGGTCAAATCCTGGTTATTTCGCTACATGCGCCATGGCAAGGCCAGAGGCATGGGGCTCGGGCCCCTTCATACGGTGAGCTTGGCCGAAGCGCGAACCAAGGCACTTAACTGTAGAAGGAAGCTGCTCGACGACATTGATCCTCTGGATGAGAGACGCCAGTTGAAGGCTGCGAGCAAGGCTGAGCTGGCCAACCAGCTGTCCTTTGACGAATGCGCCAAGAAGTACATCGCCGCCCACCGCAGCAGTTGGAAGAACGACAAACATGCCGCTCAATGGCAAAGCACGCTGGACGCCTACGCCAGCCCAGTGTTTGGCAACCTGCCCGTGCATACCATTGATACGGCGCTGGTCATGCAAGTGCTTGAACCCGTCTGGACGAAAAAGACCGAGACCGCATCACGCGTACGCGGCCGTATCGAGTCCGTGCTGGACTGGGCCACAGTCCGGAGCTACCGCAAGGGAGAGAACCCCGCACGCTGGAAGGGCCACCTTGACCATTTGCTACCGCGCAAATCCAGGATTCAGAAGGTCAAGCACCACCCCGCCCTGCCCTACGCCGAGGCCAGTGCGTTTATTAGCCGGCTGCGCTCGTTGAGTGGCGTAGCGGCAAGAGCCTTCGAGCTACTCATCCTGACCGCCACTCGCACGAGCGAGACCCTGGGTGCCCGCAGGGTCGAGATCGATCTGGACGCCCAGATCTGGACGATTCCGGCTGAGCGCATGAAGGTCCCCAAGGAACATCGCATTCCACTCTGCCCGCAGGCGATCAAGTTGCTTCGCCCGCTCGTCCAGAACGAGGCGAGTGATTCCGAGTACCTGTTTCCTGGCAACAAGCCCGGCACTCATCTATCCAACATGGCCCTCCTTCAGCTTTTGAGGCGGTTGGAGCGTTCGGATCTTACCGCCCATGGCTTCCGCTCTACGTTTCGAGACTGGGCCAGGGAGACAACCGACTACCCACGGGAAGTTGCTGAAGCCGCCCTTGCCCACACCATAAGGGACAAGACAGAAGCCGCCTATGCGCGGGGGGATCTGTTTGATAAGCGTCGGGTCATGATGACGCACTGGGGCAGATATCTCAGTCAAAAACCGAAATAGACCATTGCCCCCTACGCATCCAGCGTTCCGCATTGCTGACCTTCGAAACTCATGCGACTGCAAGGCAGCAGTGATGTACGATCATCCAACAGACAAGGAGCCAGTCGTGAAAAGAACCAATGGCAGCTTTCTTCATAGCTATCTAGAAGCGGCAAACCGCACAAGCAAGGAAGTGCTGGAAGAAGATCCGATCGCATTAGATCTGATCGAAAAATGCGACGACCTGATCGCACACCTTGTTTCTACTGACCAAAGCAAACTAGGCCTTGTAGGTCATGCCCTCGCGCTAAACGCCTATTTTCTTTTCATGGCCAGTGTGCGCACGGCCATCTCAGGGCACCCTGGAGCTGTACATTCCACACTGCGCTCCGCTTTGGAGCATACCTGCTATGCATTTTTGATTGTTGAGGACGAACAACGTGCGGAGGTCTGGCTGAAGCGCAATGTTGATAAGGATGGGAACAAAGAACAGCGAGCGACTTTCGGGCAGGCAGTCCACCGAGCCTCCACCGAAATGGAAAAGTATGATCCTGAGACCGCCTCGCGCATCAAGGCTTTGTATGACGCGGCAATCGACTTCGGCGCCCACCCCAACCCAAAATCCGTTCTCGCGCACCTAACAGTAGATTCGACTCAATCCAGCGACGCTCAAGTGTTGACCTGCCTGTATCCCTGGAGCCAGGAAACGGGGAGAGGCTTGCTTGCCTGCCTCGAGTTCGGCATCGCGATCATCAGCATCTTGGTCATCACAAAGACCAAATGCCCACCACTGCAGGTGACCAACCCAGAGCTCTTCGACCTAATGATTCGGAAGGACGATGCGGCGGTTCAGCACTACGGCCTAAAGGTCGAGAACGGCAGAGTTATCTATAACGCATTCTGAGAGAGGTCGCCAATCAACCAGGAGCCCGCAGCTTATATGGCCTTTTCATGTGCCGCACACACGCACGAGGCCATGAGAAGGAAGCGCGTGCGCAGAGCCAGAACGGGACGAGCGTTGATGTCGGCCAAACTGACCTGACCGGTCACATCAAAGAACGGCATACGACTCGCCCCCTTCGCCACCATCACAAGAAAACTACGAACCAATAAGACTTCGCATCAAACAACAACTCATCGCGCCAGGAAGCAACAGGGGAACTCATGAGTCTATTGGAAGAGCAGTATGAAATGTTTATGGGCGAGCTGCAGGCATCCGGAGCGGATCTAGATGTCCGTAAAGTCGCAAGCATTATTCACGCGAACCTGGGGGTCATAGCTGCCACAGTGAGCGCAGGCGGCCAGCGAGCAAATATGCTGACTCCGCTTGTAAGGCGTGAACTTGCTGAGATGGAAGCCCCCCCTAACCTGGCACAACGCGCCGTCGCCGCTGCCCTGCCTTGGCAACGATTGCAGACACTAAAAATTGGTCCATTTCGTGGTTTTCGCAGGGAAGAGATCTTTGATCTAAAGAAAAATGTAACGCTTTTTTACGGTCCAAACGGAAGCGGAAAGACCAGCCTTTGCGAGGCACTAGAGTTCGCACTAACTGGCGATGTTGAGGAGTCTTCACTTAAGCGATCTGCGTCGCTCGCAGCATACTTTGCCAACATTCATGAAGGCAGACATGCCCACCCTCAGCTCTACTCAGCCGGCGCTGGCGATGGAATCGCAGTCCAGCCAGCGGCAGACCTTCTTCGCTTTGCGATTATTGAGAAGAATCGAATCGAAAGCTTTGCAAGAATTGCCGCCCGAACACCTGCGCAAGCAAATGAACTGATCTCCGCGTTGTTTGGGCTAAGTTCATTCAATGATTTTGTCGGGAACTTCCCTGCAGCCATTCAAGGAAAGCTCAACCTTGCGAGTCCAGTCAAAGATGAGATGCAGGGAAAGATTGTTGAGTTAAATGGCGCAAATGAGCGACTGAAAAGAAGCACCGAAGTACTTGCTGGTTTTGACGCTGACTTGGCTCGCACTGCTGAAGAATACAAGCAGGATTGTACCACCGCCCAACTACGCGAACTGATCGGCAGTGAGCAGCAGCCCGGCAGACTACAACACCTCATCGCTGCTGCGGATGAGATTACGCCTGCGCAATCCGGACTGCGAACTCGCGCTTTCAAAAAGTTGTTCCTACAACTTCGCCGCAACCTCAGAAGCCAAAAACGCTGCAAAGCACAACTCAGCAGTATGGCTGGCCAAATTTCTTTCAAGCGCCTCTTCGAGACGGTTCAAGCTCTCCAAGATGTCTCTCCGGATGCTTGTCCCGCCTGCCTGACACCTTTGAGCACCGTCGCCTCAGATCCCTACGTGAGAGCAGGTGCCGAGCTTCAACTGCTGCAGCATCTTGCCGTGCTTGAGACTGAGTTCGTGGCTCTGGAGGCTGATTACACCGAGCTAGAACGACAATCTAAAGCCCTTATCGTGATGCTTCGCGACAAGGAAGATACCATCGACCTGAGTGAAAATGGTCTCGTCGCGTGGGCAACAGATGACAATGCCACTCCCCTCTGGGAAGTGGAGGATGTATCAAAGTCAGATGTTCAGGAGATCATTGGCACGCTTACACGGTTCGAGTTGGAAGATGCTGCTCTGCAACTTCGCGTCGATGCGCGTGAAGCTATTGTAAGAGAGCGCGACCAGCTACTCGAAATCCAGCGTCAGCTATCCGTATTGGATGGCAAGCGCAGTCAGCATGAAAGCGATATCCAGACTGACAGGAAGCTCGTCGCAGAGTTCGACGAAGTCAACGCCGAACTTATAGATCGGGTTGTTCAGGAGTCGGCCTCCATTGCTTATGAGCTAAGGCTGGGCACGTCTTACTCAGCCTTCAGCGAAGCAATCAAAGCCTATAGGGACACGCTACCAGCCAAATTCTTGGCTGATCTCAACGATACAACGCGAGACCTATACAACGGGTTTAACGAGGACGACCATGAAAGGGACCGACTGGCATCCCTATCCCTCCCGCTTCGTGGCGGTGAAAGAATAATGGTCTCATTCGGCGCAAATCCAGAGCAAATGTACGATGCTCTTCACGTGCTCAGCGAAGGGCACCTTCGTTGCCTTGGGCTTGCAATTCTTCTTGCCAAGAACATCAAACTTGGGCTTCCTCTGTTGATCTTTGATGATGCAGTGAATGCGATCGACGATGATCACCGCGCCGGAATTAGGAAAACCCTTTTCGGAGATGCCCGCCTCAGCACTAAGCAAATAATTGTGACCTGCCATGGCAACGAATTCATCAAGGATATCCACAACCAACTCGGCGATGAGGCATCGCATTTGTATGTACTTGGACACCATGCCGGAGACCATCAGCCGAGAGTGCAAGGAGGTTCCAGCCGCAACTACCTTGTACGTGCCCAGGCTTCTTTGGATGAGGGAGACCAAAGGCAATGCTTAGCTTTCTGCCGGCAGGGCCTGGAAAACCTCACATCCAGAACGTGGAGAAAGCTCTATGGCAAAGCACGGGACCTCAGCTTTCTATCTGTTCCGGTTGGCCCTCCCACCTACAAACCAGAGCTCGGAGCATTGAGCAAAGCTCTGCTCAAGGGAATCCAGCTAGGGAGCGAGCGAGGAATGCTAACTGGCGCATCGTGGGCGAGCATATCTACAGGATTTGAGGAAGTCCTCGCCGTTCCAAACAATCAGCTCATCTGGAGCTATTTCAACAAGGGTACTCATGATGAGGTCGATCGTGAAGACTTCGAACTTCCAGCTGTAAGGCATACGTTAATGGCGCTGAAGAAGATCAGCGTCGGCCTGCCCGATTGAGCGGCTGACGGCATTTCTAGCCTGCAATGGACTGGGCCACCATCGCAGGTCCGCGAACGGCGCGCGGACCTGCGATTTGGCCTGGCACCAAGCTCCCCTGCCGCGCCTCCGGACTCCCCATCCAGTACGTAGGTCAACTCCCGGCCAGACTGCGTGTGCGGTGAAACACTGGTGCCCTGAGGTGATTGACGGTGAAACCACCAGGGAATGCGCGGGGAGACCTGCTCGATAGGCGTCGGGGCACGATGACGCACTGGGAAATATATCTGGGTCAAACACCAAGATGACTAGTGCCCCGCATCTACCCAGCCTGCTGCATCGTTGATCTCAACAACCCGTGCAAATGCAGGGCCGCATGGTGGGAGCTATCTGTCAGCAGATAGACCTGGTGCTCAGGAAGAGCGGGAAGATTCAGCCCCACCGCGAGCCCTAGTGACGCATCGCTGGCGTCCAGCTCCTCGACGATGCCAACTGCCAGCCCGCTCTTCATGCACGCCAACACCGCATGCCAGTTCGCACTCTCCAGCAAGATGCGGTACGAAATGCCCCGCGCCTTGAGCGCCGCCAGTGCCACTTCTCGATACGGGCAGCCCTTCAGTTGCAGGGCTAGAGGCAGGGGGCGATTAGGGTCGTGCGTGAAGCCTGGCGCCGCCACCCAGCGAGGCCGCGTTGAACAGAGCCTTTCGCCCTGCGCCAGCTCCTCGCCACTGACCGCCAGCGTCAGATCCAGATGTTGCCGCGCAAACAGATCAATGAGTTCCGCACTGGATCGCGCCACGACCTCTAGCTCCAGCTGCGGGTGGCTGACGACAAACACCGGCAGGAAGTCGCTCATGAGATCCGCAGCATAGCCGTCGGGAACGCCCAGACGCACCTTACCCGTCATCTGCTGGAGTGAAAGTGTCGCTAATAGCCGATCGTGCGCCATCAGGAAGCGCGTCGCTTCCCCCAGCAACTGCCGCCCCGCCGGGGTCAGCTCAACGGCCTGGTTGCTACGCAGAAAAAGTTGCCGCCCGACCTTCTCCTCCAGCCGCTGGATCTGCGTTGTCACCGCAGACGGGCTGCGGTGGACGTAGTCGGCGGCCGCCTTGAAGCGGCCAAGTCGCGCCACGGCCTGGAAGGTTCTCAGTACATCGACATCTAGGCCTTTTCCCATAGGGTCACCTGATTTCGTCGTCTCGAATTACCGGTTCACTTTATTCGGCTGTACAGCATTTTTCCCCCCGCCTATGGTTCGGTCAAGGTAGATCCTCTACCTGCCAACTGTGCTCAAACAAGGGTGAAACCGCCACGCGACACACAGCATGGAGCCATGGGGATGAGTTTGAACAATGTCGTCGTCGATGCGCTCACGCGCTGCAACCAGTATCAGGGCAAATCCATCTGGACCGTCGAGAACCACGCCAAGTACTCGACGTTGAAGATTGCGGCGGGTCATCAGCAGGATCATCGCATCAACCACCGGATCTTCATGTTGATGCGCGCCCTCAATGAGCAGGGCATCAGTACGAACGGACTCTGTGCAGACGCACAGGGCCATGGCTCACTAAAGAGTCTTCTGGCACAACTGACTCAACGCCTGGTTTATATGAGCCGTGGCAAACGCGTTCACTACGTCGAACTGGGGCCGGAGCCGGTCAAGACCTCGTACATCCTTACCCAGATCGCGCAAGCTGCGACGGCCGTGCGCTACACGGCGATCGACATCAACGCGACATCCGAAGGCGCCATGCGCGACGCGGTGATTCCAATCATCGCCGACCCAGCAAATTTTAACTATCTGGCGGCCGACTACCGAACCGTGACGCATGACACCCTGCGCCATGATCAGGATCTCACTCTGATCACCATGCTTGGCTTCCAGGAGGGCAATGAGTCGCCACTCGCAACTGGACGCCTGATCCAGGCCTTGGCAGATGACACTACCTGCATCATCTCGGAGATGCAGGTCTATGAAGAGGGCCTAGAACACTGCATCCATGCCTTCTACGCCAATCCCCACATGCTGAGCTTCTCGCAACTGATTGCTCGCCAGCAGGGCTTCGTTCCCGTGGGCGATCACGAAACCACCCTGTTGCGCCTGACCATCGCAGGTGAGCTGCTGCATATCGCCGTCACCTTGCAACCGGTGGAGCACTTGCAGAAGCGCGGCTACCTACTGACCAACAGCTGCATCAAATACACACCAGACCAGTTCCGCCGCGTCAGATCACTGCACGGGAACTGCACCGTGCTGGATGAGCTCGTCAGCGGCGATGGTTCGGTCCGCTACCAGATCGCCCAGTACCTCCCACCACTATGACTTAGGGAGCGAATGACCATGCATCGCACAGACCTCCCCCTCTATGCCCGCGGCCTTGATCGCGTGAAATTAGCGTTCAAATCGACGCTGCACCGCATGCCCCGTCACCCGGTTATTCAGCGGGACGAGCAAGATCATTGGCACGACGGCCTACTGACTGAGGCCGGCCCGGTGATCAGCGACAGTCGCACGCTGACCGAGCTGGGCTATACGCAGAGTCCCCATCCCAACATCGCCGTGGACACCATCACCGGCCTGAGCGCGGTGCATGGCCTGTTCACCCCCGACGCGGTGTCGGCACTGCAGCGTATCTGCGCCGACCTTGAGCAAGACGCCGGCGACAGCGACTGGATCATCTCGCGCCGCACCCGTGGCGTCACCGCACTTTCGTCATTCCTCCACTGCATGATGAGAAGCCGTGCGTTCCTGCTGGCGGTCTCGCGGATCGCCGGGGTTCCGCTGGCGCCCTACCCCATGCTCAACGCCCGTGCCCAGGTCAACTACTTCTATCCCAAGGCGCCTGGCAGCCCGCGCGAACAGGTCGGGATGTGGCATACAGACGGCACCAACTACGTGCTGAACATCGTGCTTTCCAACGCATCGGACTACACCGGCGGCGAGCTCCTGTTCCACAACAGCACTATCGACACTTTCGATGCTCTAGACCACCGAACCTTCGAGACCGCACCGCTGGTTGAGCCCGGCGACGCGTTGTTCATCTATGGCAGCCGCCTGTTCCACGGCGTATGCCCGGTGAAGACCGGACGGCGCATGTCACTGGTATTGTCCTTCCACTGCCCCTATGCCCGGGAAGACTCCAACCGCTTCTGGCATCTTGCCTCCGATGATGGCATTCCCGCGACCGTGCCCAACTGGCTACACCTGCACTGGTCCCTGCATCAATCCGCGGCCCGCCAATTCGCGGCGCTCGGCATCGAGCCGATCACCTTCGACGAGCTGGGACGGGTCCCGGCGCACGCATGCTAGCCAACCCGCTGTACCTGCTCCTGCTGCAGGTGGTGTTTGTGCTCTCATGGAGTTCGGGATTCATCGGTGCGCGTCTGGGCACAGAGGAAGCTGGCGCGATCAACCTGCTGTTCTGGCGGTTCCTGCTGGTCAGCCTTTGCCTGCTGCCGTTGGTGTGGCACAGGCTGCGGGCGCTGTCTTGGGCGCAGGTGCGCTACAACGCGATGATCGGCTTCCTGGCCCAATTCGCCTACCTGGTCAGCGTCTACATCGCCATTCGCGGCGGCCTGCCGGCCGGCATTGCCGCCATCATCTGTGCCTTGCAGCCGCTTATCACTGCGACTATGAACAGCCGGGCCCGACATGAACGCAGCAGTGTGCAGGAATGGCTAGGGCTTGCGGTCGGTTTCGCCGGCGTCAGCGTGGTGATCCTGGGTGAATACCGCTTTTCTGCGCAACGCTTGAACCTCGGGTTGTATGCCCTGCCACTGATCGCCGCATTCACCCTCTCCATCGCCACCCTGTACCAGCGGCGGCAATCACTGCTGGCCAACGACCACAGCAAGGAGGGTTTGCTGATGCCGCTGTTTCTGCAGTCAGCGGCGACCTTGATCCTGCTGGCAGCCACAGGTCTGCCATTGGGTCTGATAGAAGTGCCCAGAAGCTCCCAAGTCTGGGTATCTGTTGCATGGCTGACCGTGTTCTCGACCTTCATCGCCTATCTCAGCCTGTGGAGCCTGTTGAAGTGGATATCGGCGACAAGGGTGTCTGCGCTGGTATATCTGGAGCCGCCGGTGACCTTGATCTGGGCGACGTTGATGTTTGGAGACGTGATTCAGTGGACTACTTATCTCGGCGTCGGCGTGGTCGCGCTGGGCATCTTCATTACACGACGCCTCGGCAAGCCAGGTATTGCCTGCACAAACTAGCCAGATCAACAACCAGAAACACCACACTGAGGGATCACCCTGATTCAGCCCTGTATCAGAGTACTGCGTCCTCCTTCGGCCTACGGCATCTCAGGCCCAGCATCAGTTGGCCAGAGCATTGGCAGCTGACTCATGCAACAAGCTTGGTTGTACAAAATAAGGCAGCCAGCAATGCAGGCCTGATCAATCGATGAACACGCAAACCACACACTGCCTTATAGCTATCGCGGAGAAATTTACGGCCTCTCCGCAGCCGCCAGCCACTCACTGACGCCGGAAACCCCTCGAGACAATAATTCGTCTTGCACCGAAACGACTCGTCGCAACATCACTCCTCCATCGGCCTCTTCCCACTCTTCTGCTTCCGCAAATAGACGCGTAAGTAGCTGAGTAAACTTGCCACCATGGTCATACATGTGCCCGCCCTTGTCACGCACGAAGCCTAGGTACAGTTCGAAGATCGTGAGCGCCTCAGCGGGATCTCTCTGCGCAGTGGAGTTTAGCCATTCATCTAAACCATACATGTGCGCATTCGCTTTACCACTTGCCTCGCGAGTACCGAAGTAGTGGCGCACGAGATCAGAGGGCACGCTCGCAGCATCACCATGAAACAGTTGGCTCATCCGTTGCGCCACAGCGTTTCCATGTGAATCAGAAGACAGACCATACTCAAGGCCTGCAATGCATTGGCTGCGATACCTACTGAAATTACCGGCATTCGACCATACGATCGAAGCTCCATGCCACGCTGCTTCTTCATCTATAGCGGAAAGATCCCTCAGAAGCTCAGAAGTACGGCCATGGTCTGGCAAAGCGGCCAGAGCGGATATTCTCCCCCAGGTCTCGAAATCTTTTCCGACACCTTCTTGGCGAATGCGCTTCAGCCACGCCGATACACGCGCAAAATCATTGTAGTACGCATAGTAGAGGCAGGGCTCAGCGACGCCCCATAAACCGGACGACCCGCCTTCCATGCAACGATCGAACAAATCCCAGCCTAAGCCAGACTCCAGACTCTGCAGATACGGTAGGCGGCGAATAATGACAGCAGCTATTGCTGGGCTTTTCTCATCAGCAAAACTGCGCAGAAGCCCCAACAACTCGCCAGGCATCAGAGTGCCGCTCTCCAGCAGATTGGTAGCCAAAACAACGAGTGCCTCG
This sequence comes from Pseudomonas sp. GW821-FHT09D08, assembly GCF_059416305.1. Lineage (NCBI taxonomy): Bacteria > Pseudomonadati > Pseudomonadota > Gammaproteobacteria > Pseudomonadales > Pseudomonadaceae > Pseudomonas > Pseudomonas sp. GW821-FHT09D08. The sequence goes on along the minus strand of NZ_JBWKOX010000027.1, from coordinate 36,095 downwards.
GCAATATGCCCACGGGCCATATTTATCCCAACATCCAGATGGCCTACCCCATCTCCACTGATCGATGCTTCCTCTTGCATCTTCAGAAACTTCTCGCTCAGATTTACCAGCCGAAGGATCTCGTCCACATCAACAACCACATGAGCGCAGGCATTCAACGCATTCGACGCCGCACGGTTCTGCGCCCAGTACTCTGCATGGTGCCGCAACGCATAAATGATCTTTTTCGCCAACGACGCTCCGTCTACCGCGGCAATAGGTGCCCAGGACGTTTCAGAGCGCAAGCTTCCGTGAAGATGTGCCAGGCAGTTTCCAACCCCACTCATGATCGCATCGCGGAAAACCGACGAAATCTCACCCCAGCTCTCTAGCATGATGCCAATGAATCGATCCGGGCTGCGAGATGCTGCCTCCCGAAGCATCGACGCGACCTCTCCTTCACCACCAACCAAGTGTTCTACAAAGCCTCGCTCGTAACCGGTGTAGTGCCTTAGAAGTCGCAGCACACCACAGTCGCTCGTTTCAAGAAAGACGCTGTATAGAAAGGGGGCCGAAACCATCCCGCCCCATGACTCAATTGGTGGCGTATCGACAAAGGCGCCTTCCTTCTGGATCACCTCTTCAAGCAGCAACTGCGCCTCGATCGGGCGCAGATGACATGGAATACATGCAATAAGCCGAGCCTGAGCATTTCGCCGCCAAAAAATCTCCCGCTCATCTGGATCAACACAATCCGCAATCGCTAGTACGGCAGCCATCACAGAGTCCTGCTGACCATGGTCAAAATGAACAAACGCCACCCTGGCAAGAAGGCCAAGTTCATACAAAAACTCAGAATCCTCCAAAGGCTGATCACAGAACAGGCGTACTGCGAGATCCACATTGCAGCCTGGAGATTCTTTGCAAGAGAGCATCCCAAAGTAACGCAGAGCCCCTTCATGACTGAAACAGAGCCGCTCACGGTTGCAACGCCACCACTCCGAATCAAGTGAAGCATGTTTGATCACAGCAGACTCGATTGCGCTCATGAGCAGGACATCGGACTCTGCATGCTGGAAATCGCGCTTTGATCGAACGGACTTATACGAAGTACTCCGCAAGAACCCGGAGCTCTCAGCTGCCCACTCGCCGAGTGCATCTATCCTGAATCGACTCCAAGTCTCTATCGATTCTATCGCAAGGCCCAATAGTTCGACCGACGTCTTCAGACGCTCCGCAATGTAGCCTTTGCACCTGTCACCGAACTCATAGTCCTGCAATTTCAGTTTAGAACCAACATTGTGGAAATCACGCACATCGTCATCGGTGACGCCTCCCGCCACGAATCTCCATAGCACCTGATCCGATACAACCCCGGCATCAATGCAACGCACAATGGATCGCCCCAAGTGGCTATGCTCTTGCACAGGCATACGAATAAGGATCTCCACCAACTTCCCGGTAAGGGCCGCGTGGGCAGGCGCCACATCTGACAGCAAGTACCCCAGCCTGCTTGCTACAAGCTCTTTATCCATCCAGTCAACTTCAAGCAGCTCGGTCCAGAATGGCAGCACCAAAGATGGAGTCTCGTTGACCCACGCCGAGGATCTATGCATGTGCATCATCAACGCTTCCTGGTCTCTCTCCTCTCTCAACACAGGGACTAGATGCTTGAACCAGAACTCCCCCCACTCAACGGCCTTGCCTTGCAAATAAATGACCTGAAAAACATCATTGCAATCTCTACGCAGAACACGAAGCAGCGACCAATCGTCATCCTGCGGCACTCGATCAGCGAATGATTCAGCGACTAGGCGACGCACGTGAAAAGGGCTCGCCCCCATAAGAACAGCGCGCAATTGAATCCTAAAAGCTCGACGATCACCAAGAGCCAGCTGAGCCACAAAGCTGCGAATACTAGGCCTGACGAATGGCGCAGGCGACAAGCTCTCGATAAACCCATTGAGGGTCATCCCCCTACGAATGGCAGAGCTAATCACTAGCACATCTAGCAATGTTTGATGCCCGAATCCCACCCGCCCATCTACAGCTTGATGCAGCACGTTGTGACTAAGGAGCACCCGGAGGATGCCCTGATCGCCCTCGAATCGTTGAGCAGGAATCGTAAGACTTCGAGTGTTGAGCATCTCGTCGGCAACCGATTCGATTGCCTTGATTGCTGCATCACCCAGTCTCTCGTCTGCGCGGACCAGGGTATCCAGGTATCTCTGCGCTAAACCCTGACCGGTCACAACACTAAACCCACCCTCCAACTGCGCGAGTTCAATGAATATTGCCAACTCTCGATGATTTTGGATGAGCGTCCGCGTCGGGCCGTCAACCCCAGCAGTATCAATACTCAATGACTGGAGTAGTGGTAGAACTTCGCGATCAAAATCCAAAGGCTGGCAAGCTAGCTCACATTCCCAAGCACGTACTGCAAGGCGACGATCGTAGCGGCGGTCGAAATCACGACAGGCTGTCAGCACCGTCACGTTCTTGATCAACAAAAGCCTGTCGATCTGCGCCAAGAAGTACGTGAGTGCCGCATGCTCCCGCGAGATTGAAAGTACATCGAGAGAGTCAACAACAATGACAACGCGAGCCTTGTCAGCAAGCCGCGCCACCCTCTCAACCCAGTCTTCGCACAAGCCCTGAGCCTCCCGATCCCTGGCATTAGCAAGATCAGCGAACTCTCGCGACTGAATGAACATCGGTACCAGCGAACTATCACACTTGGCTCGAAGCTCCAGGGCTTCTTGCACAGCAAGGAGAGCACACGTTTTCCCCGAGCCAGGCAGCCCGGTGAGCAGGATTGAACGCTTCCCACTGTCGATAGCAGAAAGCAAATCCTCCACAATACGATTTGCAAGCTGCTTTCCACCTATCTCTCGCCGCCAACTCCGCCCAATTGCGGATACATTACTGAGCGAGACTCGAATTTCAGTCTCGCTCATTTGTGGCGCGAGCATTGATCCCGATTGCGTCAACAAAGCAACGAGATCATCCCTAGTCAGACGATGCTGAACACACGCCGCATCTGAGCCACTAGATGCGATCCGCGAAGCCAGTTGATCGAGACGATGCCAGAGCGTGTCGTAGGCAGCTCGCGGATTGGTTGCCAATCCACGCAACCGCTCAAGCAATGATGCTTCAAGATCACTGAAATCGTCTGTGTTGTGAAATGTAGTGCGACGCAGAAATTCATACGTAGTGAGAGACACTTCGGGACTGAAGGTGCTTCCCAAAGATTCATCAACTGCCACGTGCGCCGCAGTGAGACTGCTGCGGAAGCCCCCCTCATCGGGTTGCGTCGCACAATGCTCCCGCAGCTTCGCAACTAGACCGAATGTCCCCCTTGAATAGAAGCGAACCTCTGCGCTCGCCTCTTTCGCCAGCAGCAACGACGCCTTCTCGAACTCACTTGAAAGATCACCAATAGTCCACGGCTTAAAATCAGGTTGATTCTTTTTACACTGACAGCAGATGATCACTCCATCAACCCGTCCTACAACAACGTCGTCCACCAACCAACGAGTGGAATCAACTTCCAGCCATTGGTATTCGGCGTCAGAAAGCATCGTGATCGCCCATCGCATAGCGACCAGCGTCTGATAGCTATCCCCTCGATTTGATCGAATACCGGCAAGACTCATTGGCTACCTAAGAGTGCAATAGAACGTGGAAGATCGTGCATCAGCGACATGGCCACAAAAGCAATAGAGGGACTGAAGTTCATCACACGTCGCACCATCTAAAATACGACTCTTTGCTTCTGACCATAGCAGTAGCATCCACCGAAACCTCAGCACCTGAAGCCCGGAGCCAACTTCGCTCCAGGCTCTGTGGCTCACAGACTCATCTGGCCGACCAAATAGTCTGTCCAGTCTTGAAAGCTCCAGAGGTCCGACCGTATCGCTCTGCCAGGAGCATAGACAACTCAAGGTCCATTGTTTCTAAGTGCGGAACCATCATCGCGACAAAGACCTCGAAAGTTGGGTGCTTTGACCAGCAGCCAGCCTCAATCGCCATGCTCAATGATCGATCGAACCATCCCCGTGTAACCATAAGCAGACCTGCCACGCGATCTTCTTCATGTTCGCCATGGTTCATTTGATGGTAGCCATCCTTCTTCATACGCTCGCGCTCAACGTAAGTTCCAGGTCGGTACGCCAACTTTTCCTCAGCCTCCATGAAGGCTTCATGGAACTCCCGGTGCGCCTTCTGATCTGGCTTGTGATCAGCTGCGAAGCGAAAGTCGCAGTAACGACAATGGCTAACGCTATTAGGCTCGTCAGGCGTATCGACATGCTGGTTGATTGCGCGCTCAAACCAACGGTTCAGTTCGTGGAAGTTGCGGGCACCGCAGATCTCAACAGCCGCCTTGTCCAGGCGCTTGCTGTGCGGGAGATCAGGGAAGTCGACTTTGATTTTTTTGGCGTGGCGCTTAACGCGGTGAACGTCAGCAAAAGTGATGGTGTGTTGCATCTCAGCCTCCAGGGCCGGGCCTAGTGTCCACTACAAGAACCCAATACAGGGCGGTTGGAACTGTCACGGTAGAGCCTGGGCTTTGCCATTTGTGGACGGCTGGCACCTACCGGGTGCCTTGGACAGAGCGTACGTCATTCATTCCGTAGATCGCAAGCCAAGAAGTCGAGCAAGGCTTTGCGACCGTCACTCCTCCTCGGCGCGTCCAGGTCGAACCTCGACGAACAAGCTCAGGGTGCTACACACTGAAAAATGTAACGGCTGATGTCACCTGATCAGGCGCGATGACCAGGTGCCCCATGTTGCCTAAAGCGTGTGCACCACAACGTGACAACACTCTCCACTTTGGCCTGAATTCTGCCCACCCAAGACCTCCATTTCGTTGGATGATAGCCACGACGGCTACGGGAATAGCCCCGCACTCCCATCACTACAACAGCCGCCCAACCAAGGAACCCATTGATGACTTCACCATTCATGCAAGGTATCGATCATGCGCGAACTTACTACCTCATTGATGAAAGCCTATTACCACCCGATTGAAGCAGCGATCCGCTGGAGTGACCTGCATCACTTCGAAACCTCAATCCTGGCACAACTCGGCGACCGTCTACGCCCGACCAAGGACGACTTCCCACGCTGGCCAAACCTGCATTTGAACAGCGAGCGCATCTACTGCGCGCTGTACAACGGCGACCTACCCTTCGGCAAGCACGGCATCATCTGCCAGGACAAAAGCCTGCTGGAGTCCCCTGAACTGAGCATCTGCGAGCCGCACCTGAAAGCCTGGATGCAACTCCACTATCCGGCAGACAAGCCAAGGTTTTTGTATGGGCCTGCCGAACGTCGCGGCCTGACGTGGACCGCGATGCAGGAGATGTCGGCCAACCACACGGAACTGAAAGTGCAACTCGAAATGTGCGCCAAGAACGGGGCTCAGTTGAAAGAGCAGAAGGCCCTGCTGGAGCGCGACCTGGCTAAGTTGCGACACCTGGCCCCTCCCGGCGAAGAACTCAGTGACCGTGGCCGCTCTGCCCTGTTGAACATCATCGGTGGCCTGCTGACGGTCCTGCGCGGCAGCTCCCCCGGCGGGCAACGCTACAGTCAGTTCGACAGTGACTCGTCGATCATCCAGGCGATCATTTCCTACCACGGCGGGCGTGTCGGCATCACCGAGCGCACGATGCAGAAGCATTTCGCCGCGGCTCGCCGCAGCCTGGGCGCCTGAACCTGCCGTCTGCGACCGCAACTGCGACCGCAATTCGCAGTTGCGGCCCCGCTCCAGGTCAATAGCTACCGACTGACCTAGCAGGTACTCTCGAAGTACCGCACGCTGTACGGTACGCATTGAGGCATCTAAAAAGTGTGGTGCCGCCCAAGCACCTAGTCATATTTCATTGCTGAAGCAACACCTACGGCTACCGGCCAATCTAATAGCCTGGCGACTGATCCATGACCTCTAGCGATGAATGAATTCCGACCATCATCATGAAAACGCTATCCATGATCTCGCTGAGCTGCCGCACATTGATATGGCGCAACTCTGGTAGCGATACCTCACCTTTCTTGGTGGTTGGGTATCGGAAAGAAAATGAACCTGGATCAACATCATCCAACTGCTGGATGAACTCTTCCATGGCAGGTAGCTCTTTATCATCCTCTTGAGGATCAAGCTTTTCTGCAAGCTCGCGCAGCTCCCGCCACAAAGGCATGAGCCTGTGATCGTGATCGTCCTTAGGAGCACGATCAGCTAACCGCCTTGCTAAAGGCAGGATCAATTTCAGCTGAAGCTCAAGACCTTGGCGATACAGAAACACCAGCGGATAGATCACGCTATCAAGACTTACGCGACGATCTGCCAATGCGTATAGCAACCCATCTGCTGCATCTTTGTACCCCGCTGCGTATAGATCCATAGGGAAGTGTGTCCAACCCAGCATGGCGTTGTTCTGCCAGTCATCGCCCTGGACAAACAACTTCTGGCCAGCGAACGCAGAGGGTGACTTGTACTCACTCGTCAGGCTTGGGTCCAACATGTCATCGTCCATGGCATTCATAACGCATTCCCTACCTTGATTGGTCAATGTGATGAAGCTGACGTTCTACGTCACCGCATAGGTTTAGCACCTTCGTCGATTGGATGCACTGCAACGTGGTGCGAAGTGTCAGTCAGCCGATGCACCTGATATTGATCAAAGCCAGAAAGAATCAGACACAAGGAACCCGCCCCTCGACCAGGCGAAACATCGCGCATCGTCCAAACGCACCAACTGTCGGCCCGGCGTGTCGGCATCACCGAGCGCACGATGCAGAAGCATTTCGCCTCGGCTCGCCGCAGCCTGGGCGCTTGAGCTAGTCCCCGGAACCGCAACTGCGGCCGAGTCCCCCGCAGTTGCGGTAGCCGTAGGCTGACGCGGACTATTGAATACCGATCACCCCTAACAAGCCTTCGGGAGTGATCACCATGACTGACAACATCTCCACAGAACCCCTGCACGCCGAGCACCGCGTGCTGCGCCGGGTCGATGTCGAACACAAGACCGGCCTCAAGCGCGCCCACCTATATGCGCTGATGCGCGCCGGGCGCTTTCCCAAGAGTTTTCCACTGGGCATCCGTGCGGTGGGTTGGGATTCGCTTGAGGTTGAGCAATGGATCGCCGAACGCCGCGCCGAACGCGACTGACGGGAGAAGACCATGCGTATTGTGGCCATAGCTTCCTCCAAAGGCGGCGTCGGCAAGACCACCACCGCGGCCAACCTCGGTGGCTTTGCCGCCGACGCCGGCCTGCGAGTATTACTGCTGGATCTGGATGTGCAACCGACCCTGTCCAGCTACTTCGCACTGACCTACCAAGCCTCGGCCGGTACTTACGAGTTGCTGGCCTGCAACGAGCGCGACCTGGATCGATTGGTGTCGCGCACCAGCATCCCCGGTCTGGACCTGATCGTCTCCAATGACGAGTTGGGCCAGCTCGGCACCTTGCTGCTGCATGCACCCGATGGCCGCTTGCGGCTACGCAATCTGCTGCCGATCTTTCAGGCCCACTACGACCTGCTGCTGATCGACACCCAGGGCGCGCGCACTGTGCTGCTGGAGATGGCGGTGCTGGCCGCGGACCTGGCACTGTCACCCGTCACCCCGGAAATCCTCGCCGCCCGCGAACTGCGCCGCGGCACCCTGCGGTTACTGGACGATATAGCGCCCTACCGTCACCTCGGCATCCAGCCGCCGCCGCTGTACCTGCTGATCAACCGCGTGCATCCGGTGTCGGTCGATGCGCGGCAGATCCAACAGGCCCTGCGCCAGGTGTTCAGCCACACCGGCGGTGTCCAGGTGCTGCACACCGCCGTGCCGGCGATCGATGCCTACCCGCGCGCCGCTACCCAGCAATGGCCGGTGCATCGGGTCGAGTACCGCAAGCCGTCCGGGCGCGTGGCCCCTGCTGCACTGGAGACCATGCGCGCCCTGGCAGGGGAGCTGTTCCCGGCCTGGGTGGCGCGCTTCGCCACGGTCACTGGTCGCGGAGGACGTCAGCATGGACAGTAATCGCCTACCGCGCCGCCTGCGTCGGTTGATCCTGATGGCCCTGCGTGAAGGCTGGCGGGTGGAGATCAGCCCCGACCTGCACCTGACCCTGCGCAAGCCTGGCTTCACCCCGATCCACACTGGCGCCCGCGCCAACGACAGGCGCCCGGTGGTGCGGCGGCGCACACCCAGCGACAGTAATGACCATGGCTAAGCCAACCGCCCCGGACCTGGCCGCCCAGCTGCTGGCCACGCCATTTACGCGCGGCGTGCCGCCTGCACAGGTAGCCAGCGATCCGGTGGTGGACACCCCGATGCAGGTGAGCCTGGAGCAACTGCGCCCGTACCATTTCGACCCACGCCGAGCGCCGAACCCGCAGTATCAGGCGATCAAGGCCTCGATCCGCCAACGCGGCCTGGACCAGCCACCGAACATCACCCGCCGCCCAGGCGAAGAACACTTCATCATCCGCAACGGCGGCAACACCCGCCTAGCGATTCTCAACGAGCTGTGGCAAGAAACCGGCGAGGAACGTTTCCACAGCTTCCTGTGCCTGTTCCGCCCCTGGACCGCGCGCGGCGAGATCCTGGCCCTGACCGGGCACCTGGCCGAGAACGAGTTGCGCGGCAGCCTCAGCTTTATCGAGCGCAGCCAGGCGGTGGATCAGGCGCGGCAGCTGTATGAGGAGGAATGCGGGCATGCGCTGAGCCAGCGCGAGCTCGCCGAACGCCTGACCGAGGACGGCTACCCGGTGGACCAGCCGGCGATCAGCCGCATGGGCGACACCCTGCAGTACCTGTTGCCGGCCATTCCGGAGGCGCTGTATGCCGGGCTGGGGCGGCCACAGATCCGCAAGCTGTTGGCGTTGCGCAAGGCCGCGCAGCACACCTGGCAGCAACATGCTCCCGACGCCGAGGACGAGTTCGCGCCAGCCTTTGAACAAAGCCTGGCGCGCTGCGACAGCAGTCAGGGGCAGTTTTCGGTGGAGCGGGCACGCGATGAGCTGATCGGCGATCTGGCCCAGCGCCTAGAACTGGGCTATGACGATCTGGCGCTGGACCTGGGCGAAACAGAACTGCATCGCGACCTGCTCAGCCAGTTGCTGGAGCCCGAAGTACCGCTGCCGCACCCTGAACCAGGCAAGCTGCCGACGGCCGCGACCTTTACCCCACCGCCGACGAATGCCGCAGCACCGAATGGCGAACCGCTGCGAAAGCGCATTGCTGAGCTGGCACAGGCGATCACCGAAAGCTGCGCGCCAACGATTGAAGTCCTGGCGCAGGCCGAGGGCCTGGGCTTCGCCTGCCACTGTGAGGATCCCGGCACCCTACCCGCGCAAGGCCAGGCTCTGCTCGGGTTTTGGCAGACGTTGACTGATCCGGTCAATGCCACGTCAGCCGACATCGGCGCTCTGCTATGCGGCACCCCATCCCACGCCCCTTGGCTGGACGATACGGCGCTGGCTCAACTGTTTCGCCTGATCAAGCTCGCGCGCCAGTTGCCCCATGCCGGTGAACCGCGATGAAGACACGGCAACCACTGAACCAAGCAGTGATCGCCCAGGCACTGCAAGACCTTCGCAACGGCCAACTACGCCGCTGCCTGGCAATGGGCTTTACCGAGCAGCAACTGGCCGCACTCAAGCGCCCGGAGCTGCTCAGCGTCTTGATCAACGCCCAGGTCTGCTGGTGCAAAGTCACGGTCAACCCGGCGGTGGTGCAGCGCATCCTGACCCAGGCCATCGTGGTCAACGAGGAAGTCGCCACCATCGACCGCCTGCTGCGTGCCGGCGCCAGCACCGAGATGATGAGCCGCTACCACGGCCTGCCCCACCAGGAAGTGGCGACCCGGCGCGAGGTACTCGGCCTGCCCAAGCGCCGCGGCCGCCATCCCACTCTCGACGAGGCCCAGGACACCGAACTGTGGCGGCGCTGGAAACCCTTGCGCGATCAACGCCAGCTCGACTTGGCCGATGACACGGCGATGCTGCAACTGGCGCTGGAAGTGGCCGAAGACATGGCCCTGCCGCTGTCGGTGGTGTGGGCCACGATCCAGGGTTGGGTCGAACAGAAACTGGTCTGAACCATGGCGCGCCGTCCCGAGCCGCCCACTACCACACCGGTCCGGCCACTGCCCCGCGATGACTTTGTATACAGCGGCCAGTTGCATGACTGCGTGCCGCGCGCCCTGCTGCTGGACCGCCGCTTGTCCCCGCTGGAGCGCAATGCCTGGCAGGTGATCCGCCTGCTGCTCAATGGCGATGGCGTCACCGCCCTGCCCACCTATGAACGCCTGCGCCCCTTCCTCACCACCTCCCCCTGCGCCAGCCAAGCCTCCTGCGAAACCGTCGCACGGGCGCTGACCGTGCTGCGCCTGTGCCGCTGGCTCAGCCTGGCGCGCCGGCGTCGGCCGGGAAGTCACGGCCAATGGCAGGGCAATCTCTACGTGCTGCACGAAGCGCCGCTATCACCCTTCGAGGCGCTGCGCCTGGACGCCGAGTACTTGGAGCTGCTCAGCCAGTCGCTGACCCACGCCAGCAAGGCGGTGCAATGGGTGGCCTATGACGCGCTGCAGGCACTCGCCGAAGATCCACTGTTGTCCACCCGCCCTCTGCCGGAGCGCCTGCAACGGTTGGCTGATTGGCTGGAAAGCGCCACCAACATCCAGCCACCACCGCCCTCCCTGATCTCACAGCTCACCGCAGCACGTACTTCGGATTCCGAAGGCAACCCTACTTCGGAATCCGAAATCACCTCACCTGCTTCGGATTCCGAAGCAGGTCTGAAAGCCCCGAATTCCGCCTGCCTTCGGAATCCGAAGCAGGCGCCTAGTACTGTATTTAGTATCAGTAAAAGCTTTTGTATACCGCGCGCGCGGGAAACGAATCCGGCCACGCTGCCACCCGGCTTTGCCCAACTGCGCCCGGAAGAGCAGAGCGCCGCATTGGCCACCTTGCAACGAGTGGAACCAGAATTGCGCCAGGCGGTGCTGGACGAATGGCAGGTGCGCTGCGCGACCGGTGGTGTGCAACGCCCTGCGGCCTACCTGTTCGGCATCCTGCAAAAGGCCCTGCGTGGCGACTTCCACCCCTGGGCGACCAAGGCCAAACCAGCCTCACCACCACCCGCACCGGCGCCGCTATCGCCCGAACAGCAACAAGCGCGGTTAGACAATGCGCGCCACCACCTGGCGACCCTGCGCGAGCTACTCGGCATCCGCTAACCCCCGTGCCCTGTTCCAACGATGTCTGCCAACGACTTATGTCACTGACATAATCAGCGCGGCAATCCGGAACACCGCGCGTGTGCATTGCCCACAGACACCGGGTACCGAACCAGCCACGCTAAGCCCTCGACTTGCCTTCGAGCCCTTTGCCCATGGCCCTCACCGACCACGCCCCGCTCGGTCGCCTGCGCAGCGATATGCAGCTGACCCTGCACACCCACCATGCCATCCGCCTGTGGCAAGGCCGCCTGCCTGCCGCCGAGCTGCACGGCATCTTCGGCCTGAGCGCGTTTGTTGCCATGCTCAACCGCATCCACCGCGACGCCGCGCTGGACGACCCGTATGCAGATGCCTGGCTGCTGCAAGTGGAAGCCAAACTCGACAGCACCCGCGCCGCCCTGCTCGACCTGCGCGCCCAACTGAGCGACGCCCTGACCCAAGCCCCGGCCGCCCTCCGCCTGGGCGACAACCTCAACCTGGAGCCCGTGCAACTGCCCGTCACGGTCAACGCTCCGCTGGGGTTCCTTGGGCTCTACCTGCTGGCCGACTACGATGAACTGGCCCGACGTGCCCTGCTGGCCCAGCACACCGCGCTGATCGACCCACCCACCCTGGACCGTTGGTTGGAGGAAGGTGCGCACCAAATGCGCAGCCTGTTCGGCCTGGTCCAGCCCTACCGCTCCAGCGGCGTCTGCCGCAGCGATTTCCAAGCCAACAACGCCAGGGCGGCGCACGCGCGCGAACAGTTGGGTGAACTGCCACAGCCAGTGCTGGAGGGCCTGCAGCGTGCCCGTCATGCCCCAACGATCCGGCGTCCTGGGTCAACCAAGACCAACGGTGCTGGGTCAGAGCCCACGTTTGCAGACGATGCCGCCAGCGATGACGAGGAGGCTCAGTCATGCCCGTACTGACCCACGCCGAAGTGCTGGAACAGCTCGCCTCCCTAAAAGGCCTTTTCAAGGGTAAGGGGGAGTTGATGGTGCTGGCCGAGGCCTGCTGCGAATTGCGCGATGAACTGATCCAGCAGGATCTGCGTACCGTGCTGGCGGATGCCCGTACCCCGCCACTGCACCTCATGCCGGTGCAACTCAATCGCCAGGCCACGGCCGCCGGCACCTGCTTCCTGCGCTGGCGCCGGGTCGACCGCACGGCCATGGGCGTGAAGCAGTGGCAGGCGCTCTTGCTAGCCCCGAACACGCCTGAGCTACTCGTGCCCCAGCTGTATCAGCTGGAACGCCAACGCGTGCTGCTCAACGCTCAGATCAGCCTGGCCCACAACCTGGCGCAGCTGGCCCGCAGCGCCGTCGACAAGCTGGCCCACGCCGAGCACATCGTCCAGCAGCGCCTACCCATCCTCGCCCCGGAGGTTCCATGAGCACCTATTTCATCGGCGAAGGCAACATCGGCTCCGCCCCGGAATTTCGCGAATTCCCCCGCGACAACGTCGAACCTCGGCGCCTGCTAAGGCTCAACGTTTACTTCGACAACCCAGTGCCGACCAAAGACGGCTATGAGGACCGCGGCGGCTACTGGGCCCCGGTGGAGCTGTGGCACCAGGACGCCGAGCAGTGGCAGGCGCTGTACCAGAAAGGCATGCGTGTGCTGGTCGATGGCCGCACCGTGCGCGAAGAGTGGGAAGACCGCGAGGAGAACCCGCGCGTCACCTTCAAGATCGAGGCGCGACGTGTGGCGATCCTGCCATATCGGTTGGCGCGGGTGATGCTGTTGGCGCCTGCCGAACCGGCCGCCGATGTGCCTGCCGACCCGGTGTAACTCAACTGCCAACATGCTGTTGTAGTCCGCTTCCCACGTCATTCGTCGCATCGGTATTGAAACGATGTGCAGGGATTTTTAGGATTCCAAGCGACGGTGTACTGGCACCGTCACGGAGTGGCGGGTAGGTGACGGACCACCTCATGACCGCCCACTGCGCCCGCCACTCTGTTCCTTGCGCAAGATTGAGCCTCAAGGGTGCTTTCCTCCTTCCCTACTGGCGCCTTGAGGCTCCCTTTCTCCACCCAATGTCAATGTCAGCCACCGCCGGGACGACCTGATGCTGGAACTGGATTCGCACGAAGGCGTACCTGCCTAAGCAGACTCAACCAACATCGGTAGTGGTGGAACAGTCGTAGTGGCGTAGGCATCCCATTGCCACCAGCCAGATGGATAGTTGGTGTTGTAGTGCTCGACCTTGACCGCCTTCCGCGTCAAGTACTTCGGCGTGTTCATGCCGAACACCTCCATCGGGTAGTCACGGTCCATATCCAGCAGCCAAAAGTCTGGGAACACAGCCTCTAACCCGGCATCAAAACGAAGTGGCTTGTAGAAACTTCGTTTGTTGTCGTAGAGCAGCTTTTCAATCGTTGCCTCATGGCCGGAATCCAGCGGAATCAGGCGTTCGCTCACACGCATCAGCCCGATCTTGTTCACATCCGCATATGGGTTGGTTCCAGCACGCATGCTCAGATGCAAAATCGCATATATCTGGGCGCCCGCCTGCCAGGCATTCAGCTCGGCTGCGAAGCTCTCGTTCAACGCCGCCCTCGCGATATCGCCCAGGTACATCATTGGCATACCGGCGGCGCTACGCAGGGGCAGTCGCTTAAGCACAGCATCACGATCGGGGCTGTACCTTGCCAGTGGAGCGATGGCCACCACGTTGCGTCCGTGTTTCCGGGCATCCGCCACGACCTGAAGGTTCTTATCCTTTTCTTCGGAGCCATCGGCGGCTGGTACCAACAGCACATCGTTCAACGTCATTCGTGCCGCGTTGATCCTTTCCGCTTGCTCGGCCATCAAGCGAGCGACAAGCCGATCGTTACGCTTTCCATCCATGGCTGGGTACCACTTGATCAGACCGCTTTCGCTCCAGAGCAGATGCAAGAGCCCCAGCAATGACATCGCATCACGTTTCACGCCCGCGCCGGCAACGCGTGGCGACGCGGGTTTGGTCTCAGCATCGGTTTTGCGAGGCTGACGCAATGGAAGGTCCAGCCGGACCCTCAGCCCTCCGTCCTCAAGCTCTGTGACCGCGTTGACGCTGTAGCCTTGCAACCCCGAGCTGGAGGCATCGGACGAGTAGAAGCGGCAGTTCCGACGATGATTCGGACCAGAGCCCGCATAGCGATGTAGGTGGTACTTTTTGCGGAACTTGACTGAAAGCCGTCCTTCGCCCGTCTGCGTGCAAAGACAGACGAAGTGAGTCACACGGTGGGCGCGAGTGAGTACATCGACCCAGCCGGCCCCTTGCTGGCTGTCGCTGTTGAGGATCTTTCCAGTATTGGCAACCTTGAGAGAGTAAGTTTTCGTCATTCTGTCTCCTTGCTGGCTCGATTCAGTAGTCGCCTCACTCACCATTGATCAATGGCCGATGGGCTGGCTATTGGGCTATGGAACCCTAGGGGCAGGTGGCAACGCAATGCAAGGGCGTATTTGCATCTCCAGTTGGCTCTCGACAGGACGCGCCATCGGTCACTTCAATCACTGGTGAGGACACCGCTGCACCGTCAGCTATCTGATCAGCCGGACGCAAAGCATTCGATGGCATTACTTCCGCCGCATGGGCTTAAACCGGATTACTACCGCCAGCAACGACTGGGCCAAGCTTAAACAGTCGATTGGCGGTGCTCAGCCCAATGGACACTTTGAAAGCCACGAAGAAGCACATGAACGAAATCGGCAGTATCAGCCATGCGCTCGCAGTCTCGTGCTTGGCAAGGTGGGCGTAGAGCAGGATGAGTCCCGTATACAGGACTAGGCCGGACACAGCAGCGATAGCCGGCCAGAAACGATAGTTCCGATCATCGTTAGCGCGCGCAGTTCTTTGAAACCGACTTCCGTCCTCGGAGACACGCACGAACTCGCGGGCCGCCAGATAGTCCCTCAATACCCCAAAAGCGGAATCCTGGTATGAAAGCGCAAGACGCAACGCTCGCGCGTCCAAGTTGATCCGCATGCCAAAGGCTTCACGGACATCCAACACCAGCACCATGGGATGCACCTTGTTCCAAGCCCCAGCGAGCACCAACTCGCGCAACCGCTGAGTTCGTTGATGGGACAGGCTTGCGGAGTTGTTCGACCACGTGACCACCAGCGTCAAAAAGGCGATCGCCAGCGGCACAACGATGGCTTGCCAAACCTGAATATCCATAAGTAGCTCCTTGCTGAGCGTTGAAGGCAGACAAGGCCTACCTTCGCATAGCGGCGACTGCTCCTGTTGGCGAAAATTACTTAGAAATCCACGGGCGGCCAAGATCGACCGGATGCGAGATCAGGGTGACGCGGCTCGCCTGCTGGTCGACCGTACTCCAGGCGCCACTCCTCGATTTTGCCGAGAAGGATAGAAGCAGACTTATGTCGTTTCTGGTCCCCAACCGCCATTCTAAACAGCAGCACACGCAACTCATTTGAGGCACGCGCGTGTTGCGTGAAAACATTAGAACTCTGTCCAAAGGGGCGCTGCTCAACGCACGCACTCTCGAGCTGATCCCAGATGCCTTTGGGAATTGGCATCGCCTCAGCATCGTCAATAAGATCTAGATTTGCGGCAAGAGCCTCGGATGTTCCGAGCGAACTCATTACCCTCGACAGGATGTCCCGGCTAACTTCCGGCAGATCGCTCTGGCATAAATCTCGCATACGCTCTGCAACATGGCGACTGCGCCGGGCCAAATCTGCAAGTCGCGCAAGCAGCACTTCATTCGCATGATAGCGGCGCGCTGACACAACTCCACGAATCTCCGGATCTACAAACCCTAGAAGCCACTCGCGCGCACGCGCTGTGTCGAGCGATGCAAACGCATAAATGAAGTCGTCCTCGTAGTGCTCAAAGGTCCGGGCATCAGATGCCCACTCGCACAAGAAATCAACGGCGGCATCCGACCGACTTTGACCCAGAGCGTGGATAAGCCCGCTCAGATCCCCTCCTCGGACCCCTCGCGTCTCTAGCACATCTCGTATCTTGGCCACCCCGACGAAGGGGTCGTCAACAAATGGACAAAGTGAAAGGATACGTAGCATAAGATACCGGTCGGAATCCTGCATCCATCTGTCCGTACGCTCGACCATAGAATCAACGAGAGCGACCACCATGTTCACAGGCAAAACAACACCCGCCGTCAACAGACGCTCGGAGGCATCGAGACAAGTGTGGTGATCCCATTGACCGGGCGTAGAAATGGCGTCTAGCACGACTGACGCAGATCCAAGCCCGTCAACTGCAGCAAGCGCCATTGCAAGATTTTTCAGACCTGCACCGACATTCCCCTCTTGCTGGCGCTTGATCTCAGCATTGAGAGCGGCGCTGAATTGTGCCCGACGCTGATCGCTGCCGGGCAGCGCAATTCCCCCCTTTCGTGCAGCCCATATCAAATCGTAGCGAAGCGCCCGATTGAAAGAGCCCTCAGAGCTAGGCATGAAGTCGCGTGCCATCGCGGCCGCAGCCTCAGAGCAATACTCCGGCTCTGAGAGCAACTCAATGAGCACCTGCTCGGAAGCACCCTCACGAAGTTGCATGACGGCGGAGATATGCCAACTTGCATAGCTCATAGCACCACCATTACCAAGCGGACCGCGGTCGCCCGCTAAACGGGCAGCGCGGCCGCGACGGACACGCTCAATGTCCGCGCGGATGAGCTTCACTAGATCAACCATGTCTTCTGGCTGTCCCGCCTGGGCGATCGCCGAGGCTAAATTGGCCTTCTCTTCACCGCTGAAGTCATTCTGCTGCAGGACAACATCAACGCTGTTCTTCAAGTACATGCGAATGCCTAACCTCAGGTCCTCATTCACAACCTGGAAAGCTTCTGCGTCCGGTCTGGCGACTCGGCTCAGCAGGCCAGCTGTGACTTTGATATCAAGTGCATTGCCACTCCTCACGGACGATAGAATGCCCGCTGCAGCGACTTCGCCAGGAAGGTGACGATACACAGCTTCCAACTGACGCGTAATTGCCCACTCGAGTTCATGCCGCTGATCTGGAGCTTCGTCCACCATCCGTCGCAATTCGCAAAGTCTCCCAAACACGCGCGCGGCAAGACTCGCATCCCCACCCGCTGCAATGATGGACATCATGCCAGTGAGGCTAGGGTGCTTGACGTCTTCCGTCTCGAGACGTTGCAAGTACCTCTCAATGAGGCTATCGGGAATGACCGTCGCAAACGGCAACCAAGATTCGGGATCGTAGAGAGCGCCTTCGGCAATTCTGCCCACTACCCACTCGCTTACCCAATCAGGATCGGCCTTGCACATGTGCTTGAGCGCAGTTTGGACGTACCTTGGACCAAGGCTTCGCATGTCGCTGCGGCTCAGCTCGACCAGAGCATTTCTAATGGCGCCATCCATTCCGGCCTGTCCAAGATCGACCAAATCGAGCGCGGCTCGCAGACGGGCAACACCGTCCTTGGTGGTCTCTACGAACTTCCTCATCGCCGCAAAGACTTGCGGCATGAGAGCACCGGGCATTCGTTCGGGATTTTGACAGCAGACCTCCTCAAATGTGGGAACATCCAAAGACTCAAGGACGCGAATGAGCCCATCGTCAAAGCCGGTCCACATGAGGCCGGAGACCGCAGCCTTCTTGACCTCGGCACTACAGTCTTCGGCAGCAAAGATCGCGATGTCGTCGTCAGTACGGTGATGCAGCAGCTCCGAGACGAAATCCGCGCGCGCCCCGTCGCCCCAGCCACGCACCAGGTCACGCCAGTTCTCTCCTAGCGAAGAGACATGAAAGTCCGGCCAGAGACGATACGTGCCAAGCCGTATCTGCTGGTCTTGATCTGATAGAAGCGGCACGATGAGATCGCTAAAATCGTCTGCGCCGCTGGCGAGCATGGCAGAAGTTACATACTCCTGAAAACTGCCGCCACCGATCGCATAAAGCGTACGGAAACGCTCTCCGACATTTGAGCGAACCTCATTCCAAACGGACGTACCGCAAAGCTGTGCAAGCTCGGCGGTGAATACAGGATCAACGGTGAGTGCCATCGCCAAGAGCCTCACCCCCCCACTGACATTTCGCCCTTTCACTTCACTGTCGACTGTCTGCTCAGCGAACGTCTCTGCAATCATACGCAGAGGTTCAGCCCATACCGGATCGTTCACATAGCTGGCCGTAAAGCGGGCAACTGATCCATAGTCATCATCTTTCAGGCTAAGGAGTAGCTCACGAACGTCAAGTGCAGCGTAGTACTCCTGGAGCTGTTGATGCTCGAACTGAAACGCTGCGTATGGGTAGTCAACGCGTTCAAGAACGTGGTGTGCCGTAAGCGTCGCAAGGATCGCAGGAGCTCCCACTTGATCGATCTGGCCTCGCTGAAAAAGATCTCGAGTGATAGCAGCAACCACAGTGCGAGTATCCGCCTCAGGCATTGTCGTGGCGCCCAGTCGGGTCATCTCAGTTGCGATGGCTTTCAGGTACTCTTCTTGCAAACCGAAGATAGGTGCTGCGCGCAGAGCATTTCTGTGCTCGTCTCGCTGCTCTTGCAGCAGAAGAACCTTGCCTAGAATTCCAATTTTTGTGGATGGAATTTCGAGACCAGCTTCAAACAAGGAAACGACTTCGGAAAGAATGAATGGCGTACGGGTCAGTTGATCAAGCGGTCGATCGGAATCGATGCGAGCACGCAACTCAGCGTGTCGTTCTTTAAGTCGAGCAACGAGGTAGCTGAGCCGCTGGGTACGCTGAAGACGCGACAACCGCAGCCGTACAGCACCTGGCAGTGGTGGAGTTAGGTGATGCGTACGGGTTGCGACGATGATACCCGCACCCGGAAAATCTCGCTCTAGCTCCCGTAGTGCGTCACTCGCCCGCAAAGAATTTGACTCCGAAATCTCATTCCAACCGTTCAGCAAGAACAGGAAAGGCTCCGTTGGCTGCACGCGAGCCAGATCGGCAGCCGTAAGCCCCTCAGCTTGGAACGCGGGCATACCTGCAACATATTCGAGAATTCCTCGCTGCGATGATGTCCATGCCGGAAGCTCGACCATTAGCGCAGTCCCAGCAGCGCGTTCGCGTTGTGCGAGCTGTATTAGCGTCGTAGTTTTTCCACGTCCTGCCGGCCCCTCTAGAACGATGCGACCGCTCTGCTGCAACTCCAAATCGATCTGTTCCAGTGATAACACGTCGGCAGACACTGCGCCGTCTGCGTCAAGGCGCACCGCAGCCAGATCGATAAGTGGGTGCCCTTTTGTCCTGATTGCCCACGCCCGCGCGACAGTCGTAGCTGCACGCTTTGCCCTTTCAACAAGATCAGCGATCTGTGGTTCGGCATCGACATGGAGAGACAGGAAGCTCGCACAGAGCGCGACATTCTCCGGCATCATCATCTGCGTAATGATTTCTTCGCGCTCTATGAGATGAAGTTCGACACCGTGATCTCGCGGAATTGCCTCCTCCCACCTCCTTCGATCGGCGTTACCGACTTTGGCGGGCGTCACAAAGAGAAGCTTCCTGAGGTCAGGGAAGTTTTCCTTGGCGGTCTTCGCGTCGTCAGAAATCTTCTTCAATGTCGGCGTGATTGAGGCGGCGAGCCCCTTGCCAATACTATCCGGCGCCAGACTGGCCGGAGCGTAGGCATCAAGCCCGAAATCCTTCTTCCTCTGACGGGAGACAAGTTCGGGCCAGAACTTCTTGCCGAGTACTACTGCCAGCCCCTGAAATCGCATCCCCTCTTCTTGGGAAACGAGCTCATCGAGCGCCCTTTCTACATCTGTTCTCAAAAGAGCCATCATTGAACCGCGCTGAGTGTTGAATGAGCCAGGGAAAATATGTCGCGGTGTACTTCACTACTCCACGTGCCGGCGCTCCACTGCCATTGCCGCAGACATTTCTTTAGATAAATAGACCTGCATGGGTGAACGATCACATTTTGCCTATATCGCATCTTCGAAGGTTTACTTCCGCCCTTTGAAATTTTCGAGAGGACACGGCCCATGATGACCGAGAGCAGCTGACTGACCTCCCGATGTTTCAACCTCGTAATCCAGCGAAGGAATGGCTGCAAAGCATTCAATCATGGTCAGGTTTATCAAGAAGGTCTGCAGCATTTCCATTACGGGAGATTGTTCGCCCTGCAACAGCTTTACGGCAGCCTCCGCAAGCGGGAAGCCCCCTCCTAGACCGTCTTCTATAAGCGCCAATCCTGCTTCTCCTACATCATCGGGCAGCCCTAGCTTTATCCAATCCTCTCGCCCCTGATCCAAGGCATCTGATGCCGCCTGATACACGCGTATCTCTTCGGGCGTCCGCGCTACCTTGCTTTTCCAGTAGGCAGCGATTCCCTGGAGCTCAGCCAGTAGGTTCGTGAGGCGACAGAACGCGTTCACTGACGTCAGCGGCGCGACCTTCACCCCCGCAGTCAGACACCACGGGTGCGCCTCCTCATGAGGAAGCACAGGAAAGAGCACGTCGAAGCCGCTCACAGCAAGATTCGTCAAGGCGAGGCCGTGCAGGATCGGCAGAACACAGATCTTGCGTCCGTCACCAACTAGTGCCCGCCAAGCCGGAAAAGCCTCCGCCACAATGATCGTCGTTACATCAGTGTTCAACGGCACGGTAATAAGCACGTCCGCCGGCGGCCAAACAGAGGCGATCGCTGCATCAGCCAACAGATGAACCCCGATGCCCTCACTGACAGAGCAAAGATCTACCCTTAACCTCGCCTCCAAGGCAATTAATTCAGCTTCACGACGCTGCCGTGCAGTCCGCGCGGCGTTATCAAATGCAGCCCCCTTCGCCGAAGCTTTCGGGAGACGCGTCGCAAAAGGTGAGCGCCCCCCTCTATGCGCCTCACCGGCCATATTTTGAAAGGCCTCGACGATATGGGAGAGCTCGCCCAGCTCCTTTGGCGATTCAAGGGACAGCATCTCCCACGGCTCGCTTGCGCGAGCAATCGAGATACTCTTCAGAAGGTCATTTAGCCAACCCAGATAGGCGGGGGCACCTTCTGGAAGGCCATAGAATCTGCGAATCAGGTCTGAGGAGCAGTCAGAAATAATTGACTGCAGCCTCGACCATCGCTTTTGGACGCCCGCAGGCTGTTGCTCCTCCGGAGCTACCAGAAAACGACTGCGGTCGTAGACCCGTCCTAGCGCCTCCAATGCACCTTTGTCCGTCTTACCCCTGAACTGCCCCCCCAGGAGCAGCCTCAGATTTCGACTGACAATCCGAATCAGGTCAAGGCACTCTGCCAAGTAAACTGTATAGTTCTCGGAAGCTTGTAGTTCGTTAAGTATGGCCAGCCATTTTCGATTACGCTCCACTTGAGGACGCGCAGGAAGGTTTACCCTTGGCAAACGCTTGCTTTCAATGGGGTAGTCCCCTATTGCGGACCTTATAGCGGCGCCGTCAGGGCCCAGCGCAACACTCGAGACCACATCAGCAGCTGGGACCAGCGCCAGTAGAACTTCGCACGTCCGGACCACCACTCTGTTGAGGTCCATCTGGATAGACGGCGCTACAAACCAGACATTGGACCGAACCTCTTGCCCTTCCTCGCAAGCAGTCAGTTCAGGAAAAGCGGCCCAAGAAACGTTTTCAGAAAAACGCTGGAACATGGCAGCCTGCCCTACGGCCTCAACCCAGCCTATAGCCAGGGTTCTATTGACCTGCACCGCCACCTCAAGCAGCGACACTACATCCTGAAAGTCAGCCATAAGAAGGGACGGCGCCAGCCGGACGAGTTCTGATAGATGCTGAGACGGAAGCTGTTGTCCCAGCAGCGCCGCGAGGCATGGAACCAAGTCACGAACCTCACCCGCAGCATTTAAAACGCCCCTCAGATCACTTGAACTCAAGCATTCAAGGAAACGGGCCGTTAAGCCTGTAGCTACTATCTCAGATCGAATTTCCGTGAACCGGAGGCAGGCGGGCGCGATCGATCCGAAGTCTGGGGGCGCAATATCTCCAATCGCAAGACCGGCAGGTGTCCCCTGCAACGCCTTCGGTACAGCCTGGGCTTCAGGGGTCTCCTGCCACATGCGAATGACTCGATAGGCGTTTGCGTGATCCAGGCCCATCAAAATTGAACTGAATAATTCAGGGGTTGGTGATGCCTTGAGCCGCAGCATGAGAGCTTCAAGCACGGCCTCGTCGCACCCGTTGTGCTTCGAGAGGGTACGCTCGAGGAACCGAGCCAGCTCATCCATCGGAACAAGTCGAGCCGCAGACGAGGCGGTCGCAGACATCAACGGTGGAGGAAACTCGTGAGTCAGTCTGAGCAGCTCCGTTGACCTCAACTCGTGCAACCCAATGATTCGGCCATCACTCGTGTTCTGCAGGAGATGCTCATCCTTCAGCCTGGTAAGCGCGTATGAAACTTTCGATGGCGGCTTGCCAACAACTTGAGGCAGGTGTGCGATTTCAACGCTGCACCCTGCGGCGTTTGCGCATGCGACTATCCTAAGGATGTCCAGTTCATCGTGTCGCGCGGAGTCGTTCATTCGAGAAGCAACCTGAGCATGCAGGGTGTCACTCAGGCGACGCCCCTGAGTGAGCACGTGCGTGTACTCGAGCAGGTGACCAGCAGCCAAGCTCCAAGGCTCTCTCCAGCCTTTCCAAGAGGTTTGCTCTCTATCCCGCAGCTCTCGCCATACTCTCTCAGCGAGGATGTCATCACCCAGAACTCTGACCAGGGCAGCACGACGTGTATCCACTAGCGGATATCTGTCCTCCTCTCGCACGGATGCGAGTAGCAATAGCCCAGGATCGCGGTCCACCTCTCTAGCCAGTGCTGTCCAGCCGTCGGAGAAACCGCGCCCCACATCGTCGATGATGAAACCAACCGGCGCGTCAGATGTTGCGCGCCTAGAACGTGACAGGTGGAGCAGCGGCTGCACTGCTGTCAGCGGCAGTTGACGAATTTGAAACCAACAGACGGCATGACGAGTAGCATAGGCCGCCTCCCACAGAATGGCAGACTTTCCGGCGCCTGATGCTCCGTGGATAAGCGCATTGCGTTGTCTCTCTAAGCCGGCCAGAACAGCCAAGCGCAACTCTGTGCGCTCAACCACAAGTCCTGCAGCAACGTGTGATGCCTGTGCATCCACGCCAAGATAGAAAAGCGGGTCTTCGTCCGGTGTGAGGAAGTCGACCGCCTCACAGTAACCTAGCGTCAGGGCTTCTTCGATTACCGCTGACGTCAGTAGTGGCTGCAGAGCATCCAGGCGCTGCTGAACATCGGATACGGCAATGCCGCGGAACGTCTCTGCCCCGCGCATACCGTTTTCGTCAGATATGCGCCCCATGAGGCCCAACAGGTCCGAAAAGTAGATCTCAGCCTCTAAGGGTGTGCAACCTTGTCGGCACGAGATGAGGCGAATAGCACTAGACCGAGGATTCGGCAGCACTAGCACCTTGGTCCTCGCTGCAACTGCTGCGAGCGACTTGTAGCCTTTCAGGTCCGCGATGACACTCGGGTAGTCGGATAATTCTTGAAGCAAGACGCCTGTGGTGCGGTGCTCTCCGACCTCACTTTCAAGTACCAGAAGGAAGCTATCACTTGGTCCCACTCCTCTAGCTTCCCACATCTTTCTAACGAAGGAAGCCGCTGCCCGAGACGTGAACGGGCCAAGATGATCACGACGTGACTTGATCTGCGTCAAGACTCTAGAGTCCCTTGATCTCAGCTCAAGATCATCACCGCCCTCAGGCACGACCGTACCGTACTCCGATTGACCAACGAACCCTTGCATGCACAGATAGACCGCGACAGCGTCCTGGTATCGGAATCCTCTTCCTGCGTGAGACCCTGCTCTTGTCGACAATTCACACTCCCCTGTGCGGCTGAACTACGGCGTCATTCACTCTTCTGACTGCCCCATAAACCTCGCCGCAAGTCGAAGCCGGCTCCCGGCCGATTGTAGCCTGTGGCATTTGTCGCTGCGATGGCTAGTGATAGGAGATAGGCCTCTTACTGTGCTCCGCCATATAGCCATGGGTGGAAGCAGTCACTAGGCTGCAGGAATCTGGGTGCCGGTAGAGTCGAATTTCCGCTGCATATGCCTTTTGCACGCCCCCAAACTACCCCAGCACCGCCGCCCCGTCGGCACTCACCCAGGTAGCCCCGATCCTCAAGGCTACGACACGGCACCCGCCGCGTTGATCCCACAGCCTGTCCGCACACCCCACAGGCACCCATCCCTTCCAGCGGCCCGCCCAGGCCATCACTGAGTGGAGGTTCCTCACCATGCACCCAAAGCTCCCAGAGTCCGCACTCTCGGACCTGATCAACGCCCATCAACAGCAAGCCCTCTCACCGGAGCAGTTCTTCCAAGCCTGGAAGAAAGCCGTCCTGCTCGCCGGGCCGCGTTACTTCGGTATCGAGTGCCGAAGCGACATCAACATGGCCCGCAGCAAGTGGGCCCTGTGCCCAGATGTCCCACTGATCGAGTCCGCCATCGGCGTAATGAGCCACGGCGAGCAGGTGTTCCTTGCCGCGCTCGTCAGCTTCTACAACGATGAGACCGGGGGACGCCTGTTGCAGCGGGTCGGCGTCCGCGGTCTGGCCGACTTCGGTCTGCTGGACACGCAGCGACGCATGCTCCTTGCCACATTGATCATCCACTACAGCGGCTGGTAACCCACCGCACGATGGCACCCGACGGGACACCTCCCGTCGGGCGGTGTCCCTCCTTCATAAACATAGGAGATCACCCATGCCTATTCATAATCATCCGTCCAATCCGTTTGCCCGCGGGTTCAATGACCTGCGCATCCAGCGTCTGCTGACCGTGCTCTACGACGCGAAAGCGCCACTGTGCTATCTGCCGCCGCATCCGTCCCAGCAGCACCTGGGTGACGCGGAGCTTGAGCGCCAGCCGTGCCTGTTCAATGACCAGCATGCGCTGGTCGTCAATTCCAGTGGCGCGCTGGCCGCTCATGAGGACAGCTACCCTCATCCGGGCATCGTCGTACAGGTGATCTATGGGGTCTTTTCCCATGATCAGTCACCGCCGATCCTGGTGGGTGATCTGTACTCCGAGGCGCTGGCCCAGGAGCGGGTCCGGCAGATCGCGTTCGAAACCGGCCATTACAGCCGGTGCTGGGAGATCAGCAGCGCGCATTTGCCTCAGGTCGCCTGGGAGCGACTCGCGTCATCGTCAATCCCGACGGGGCTGCTGCTAGAGGCGTTCGAACTGCCGGACAGCAACGCGCTCGGCTTCAAGCTGATTGCCACGCCCTGGACCGATAGCAATCTGGATCAAATCGACGTATGCACCGCCGATCAGTTACGCCAACAGCAGTTGGACGCTGGACTGCCGCTGGAGCTGGTGGAGGTACTGCACCTGGCCGCACAGGCCGATGTGCGCATACTCATTTTCGACCCCGATGCCGCCGACTTGGACGGCTTGCCGACGTATGTTCATCAACCATAAGCCCTCAACCAGAAGCCCCGATATCGGGGCTTCGCTTTTTCCGACCAGCCTTGCAACACGGAGGTGCTGCGCGCCGCATTGAGATACGCACTCGGCACGCCACTGCGTCAGGCTGACCCCATGTTCCGCCGACCCGCTCGGCAACATGCCCAGGTGGCCCCGATCTTCAAGGCCACGGCGCCAACGCGCTGATCCACCCGCCAGTCCTGCACTGGCATCCGACCCGTGGGGCCACGTCCCGACGGGGCGTCTCCACGTTCACGTCCGTTCCGAACCAGGAGACTGTCATGTCCCACTCATCTGCCGTCGCCGGCGAGGCGACCTACTTCGATCTGCACACCCAGGGCCTGGGTTACCTCAACCGCATTCGTGAGATCAGCCCCAAACGCGGCAAGCCGTTTCTAGCCTGCACCATCGCCGCGCTCAACGGCCCGACCGAAGCGCCGGAGTACCGCTACTTCGATGTCACCGTCTGCGGCGCCGAGGCCCAGCAACTGGTCAACCGCTATGCCAGCGCCGTCGATCAGGGCCGCAAGGTGCTGATGGGCTTTCGGCTCGGCGATTTGTGGACCGATCTGTTCCGCTACAGCCGGGGCGAAAAAGCCGGGGAAACCGGCGTCAGCCTGAAGGCGCGGTTGCTGTTCGTCAGTTGGGTAAAGGTCGACGGGAAGCTGGTCTATCAGGCCCACCCCAAGGCTGAATCCGACGATGCCGTGGCCGCACAGGCCTCGGATACATCGGCGATTGCCCAGCCGGTCTAAAAGCTTGTTCCTTTCATCTTTGCGACCGAGTCACGGGTATGCCGTGGCTTCGGCGCACGCCATGGAGGAGTCCATCATGGAGTCCGCACGCTCTGTTGCCCCTTGCTTTGCACCCGGCAATATCTACGTTACGGCCGGGGTTCACGCTCTGGTCGATAACGGCACCTTCCATCCTGCCCCTTATCTGAAACGCCACCTCAGCGGTGACTGGGGTGATATCGACCCCGACGACTGGGAGGAGAATCAGTCCGCACTGAAGCATGACAATCGTCTGCTCTCGGTCTACCACGTCACGCCAGAGCTGACGTTGTGGATCATCACCGAGTGGGATCGGTCGGTGACGACGATGCTGCTTCCTGAGGAATATTGAGCATCAGACAACGGCCTTCCTTGGAAGGCCGTTTGTCTTTAACCTTGGGAAAAACTGGAGAGAACTGACGCCATGCTTTCTTACAGGCTGCTCAATAACCATGCTGGCTTACTTCTTGTTGGTGACTACACATCACTGCGGTGGCTACATGAAGTCATCCACGAAATAAACGACCGATCGCCGCTCATACGTGTTGATGATGGCCCGTTTCTTGGCTTGGCCTATGAGGTGCGCAAAGCCTATGAGCAGCAGCGCGAGATCATTCCCGCCCCCGAGCACTTCGAAGAAGTAGGCACACGGTACGGCACCAAACTCCTATGGCCGGTACTGCTGTTGCAGCAACGCATGATGCGCGTCTCCCTGGCCTATCTCGATCACAGTGCTAAACATCAAGCCATCACCTACGCACTTGAAGCCGTGATTGAAGAAGCCCTCATCGAGGACTTCGGCCCCCATAGCCGGGTTGTCATCGACCATTGGCAGCAAATTGACCCAGCCTCACCTGATGTTCTCGACAAGCTGGACAGTCGTGGAGGGATCTTCTGTTCTTGGACCAAAAGCGAGCGTAAGTACCGCATCGCGGCATTGCTCGCGAGCTTTGATCGCCGGTTTGAGGATAACCATCTAGCTGAGGTCGCGCGCGGGGAGAGTCCAGTGCTGTCACCAGAGGAATTGCGCATGTGGGAACAAGCTGAATGGCCAGATCCAAACTGGTGACGCAGGACCATCAGCATCACCGAGTTGGCAATGTATACGGCTACCCGCGGCAACGTTTTACCGCCTGCCCTCTTGCCCTAAGTGAGGCTAGATAGCTCTCTCCGTGAGAGGGCTATTTGATGTTTTCGTCGAGTATTCGCCAGTGCCGCAATGCACTTTTTCTAAGCATGCCCCTACTGGGCGGCTGCGTTACAGCGCCGTCTTTCAAACCTGCTTGTACCGCCGTTTCGATAACGGCGCCCTCTGCGGCGCCGATCTCTACACTCAGGCAAAGCCGCTATACCTTGGTTGAACTGCGCCCCGACCGCGGTCAAGAAGATTTACAACATCAGATCATCGACCTGCGGATCCCCGCCACCGCAGCCACAACCGTCGGCGATGCTATGCGCTATGTACTGCGTCACTCGGGCTACCAACTGTGCGAAGGCGACCCGACGCTGGCGTCCTTGTGGGCCCTGCCCTTGCCCGCTGCACACCTGCAGCTCGGGCCACTACCACTGAACCAGACCCTGCAATTGCTGGCCGGCACCGCCTGGCGTCTGTCAGTGGATGAGCGCACACGGCAGGTCTGCTTTATCACCGTCCCACTCGCAAGGGAGGCTCAGCCATGATGCACACACCCCTCCCAAATCCGCACCTGACTCGCCTGTTGGTTGTGGCATGGCTGACGCTGCTCAGCCTCGCCCTGATCGCGCTGGCACTGTCCCTGACCCGCCAAGATGCGCAGTACCGACAAGACGCGCCGGATGCCCAGATCGCCGAACTGCAAACCCGCATGCTTGAGCTGGAAGCGTTTCGCGCCTCGGTGGAGGGTTCGCCGGCGGTGGTCACAGAAAGCGATTTCCAGCAGATGCGCGACGACTGGCAGCAACAGTGGGACAGTCTCAATCAGCGTCAACGGGACTTCGCCAGCAGCACCGACCTGGCTGCCGTGCAAAACCGCCTTGATGCCCTAGCGCAACAGGTGAGCGCCACCAAACCCGTGGCAAACAAAGCTCGCCCTCGTACTGCCAAGCCGCAGTCCGACGCCCACAACGCCAGCCTTCCAACTGCTTGGCGTGGAGTCGCGCGGCGGCGAGCGTTTCCTGGCCATCCAGCCCAACGGCACGGCCGGGCTGGCCGCCGTCCGCCTGCTACGGCTCGGCGATGCCGAAGGACGTTGGCAACTGGAGACTCTGGAGCCACGTAGCGCGGTGTTCCGGTTCGACCAACAGACGCGGCGCCTGCCGCTGCCGCAGGAGTAGGTCATGGCCACGCATATGCTCTCCCGTGCCAAACCCGCACTGGCCGTGGCTGTCCTGGCAGCCCTGCTGATCGGGCTGGCCTCGGCATTGGCCGGTGGCGAGGCCGCCAGCGATACACGACTCAGCCAGCAACGCGACAGCCGCGAATCCCGTAGCGACGAACAGTTAGCCCAGGACTGGGGCCTGCAAGCCGAAGACTGGGCACGCTACCGTCAGCTGCAGCAAGGGCCGTTGGGTGTGTATTCGCCCAATTTGGACCCGCTGACCGCGCTCGGCATCGAGGCGCGCAGTGACGACGAGCGCCGCCGTTTCGCCGAATTGCAGGTGCGCGCCGAATCAGCCCGAGTGAACAAGGAGTTGGCTTATCAACGCGCCTACGACCAGGCCTGGAAGCGCCTGTATCCGAACCTGCTGCCCGTCACCCTGCTCGACGCCCACAACAGCAGCCCCATCCTTCAACCTGGCAACGGGCGCCTGGCATTGTTCATCGAGGACAACTGCGCGGCCTGCAACCTGCAGGTCAAGAAGTTGCAGGCGACGGGCAGCGAGTTCGACCTGTATATGGTCGGCAGCGACAGCGACGATACCCGGCTGCGACGCTGGGCCCAGCGTGTCGCGCTGGATCCACGCGCCGTGCGTGAGCGCCGGGTCACCCTGAATCACGATGCGGGCCGCTGGAGCAGCTTGGGTGTGGCCGGAAACCTGCCGGCGCTGGTGCGCGAGGTAAATGGGCAATGGCAACGTCAGTGACCGGCCACTGCGCGGCGCTGGTGCTGGTTCCGGCGCTGCTCAATCCCAGCGTACTGGCAGCGCGGGAGCTGCCGCCGCCGGCCTACCAGTTGGCCGCGGCGCAAGCCCAGGTGCCGCCAAACCTGCTGTACGCCGTGGCCTTACAGGAGAGCGGTCGCAATCTGCGTGGGCGCATCGTGCCGTGGCCATGGACGCTGAATGTGGCCGGGCAATCGCGTCGCTACGCTACTCGCCGTGAAGCCTGCGCCGACCTGCGCCGCACCCTGCTCGTCACTCCAGCGACTAGGATCGATGTAGGCCTGGGACAGCTCAACGTCGGCCATCAACGCCACCGCGTGCGCCAGCCCTGCGAACTGCTGGAGCCCTATCGCAACCTGCGCCTGGCCGCGACCATCCTGCGCGAACAGTACGATCCCGCGCAAAGCTGGTTGATGGCTGCCGGACGCTACCACCGCCCGGCCGGTGGCGCGCCAGCCGTACGCTACCGGCAAAGTGTTGGACGACATCTGGCTCGTGTTGCCGAGCCTGAACAGAGGAATCAGCCATGAAGCGTTTGCTATTGGTCAGCCTACTCAGCCTTCCATGCGCGGTCACGGCACTCGAAGCGTCCGATGACGAACCATCGATGGCCTATGACGAAGCAGCCCTGCTACCGATCCGTTCGCCCTCGCTGCGCCCCGGTCCGGTGGAGCCGCGAGCAAACAATTTGCCCGGCATCACCGCGCTATTTCTGATCGGTGATGACCCACGCTCCCACGCCTGGCTGCAACAACGTCTACCGGACCTGCAACGCCTTGGCGCCGCCGGGCTGGTGGTCAATGTCGAATCTGCGGCGGCGCTGCAAGCCCTGCGCGAGCGTGCCCCTGGCCTGAGCGTGACCCCAGTCCCCGGCGATGACCTGGCTCAACGGCTGGGCCTGAACCGCTACCCGGTGCTGATCACCGCCGCGGCGATCGAGCAATGACATGGCCCAGACCGTCGAAGTGCTGCTACGCCCGGCGGTGGAGTTGTACACCGTCGCGGTCTGTGCCGGCAGCGCCGTACTGTGCCTGGCCGCGCCCTGGGCGCTGGCACTGACCCCAAGCCTGGGCCTCGGGGCCGCCGTGATGTTTACCGCTTTCGGCACGATCCGCCTGCGGCAGGCTTGGGTGATCCTGCGCTACCGCCGCAACATCCGCCGCCTGCCCCGCTACGCCCTGCGCGACGACCGCATCCCAGTCAGCCAAGAACGCCTGTTCCTCGGCCGCGGCTTCCGCTGGGAGCCGCATCATACCCACCGCCTCCTGCAAACCTACCGTCCGGAGTTCCGCCACTATGTCGAGGCTCCCTGGCGGCTGCGCTACGCACGACACCTGGAACAACGCCTGGAGTTTGCGCCCCGCCCCTTACCGCATCTGGCGCGGCTTACTGCCTGGGACCACCCGCTGAACCCCGTGCGCCCTCTGCCCGCCGTGGGCGGTCTGCCGCGCTTGCATGGCGTCGAACCGCATGAAGTGGATGTCACCCTGCCCCTGCGTGAGCGCGTGGGCCACACCCTGGTGCTCGGCACCACCCGCGTTGGCAAGACCCGCCTGGCCGAACTGTTGATCGCCCAGGACATTCGACGTGGCGAAACCTGCATCGTGTTCGACCCCAAGGGCGATGCCGACCTGTTCAAGCGCGTCTACCAGGAATGCCGCCGCTGCGGCCGGCTGGATACCCTGTATGTCTTCCACCTAGGCTGGCCCGACAGCTCGGCACGCTACAACGCTGTGGGCCGCTTTGGGCGCATCACCGAGGTGGCCAGTCGCATCGCCGGCCAGCTTTCCAATGAAGGCAACAGCGCCGCGTTTCGCGAGTTCGCCTGGCGCTTCGTCAACATCATCGCCCGCGCCCTGGTCGAACTCGGACACCGCCCGGACTACCTGCTGATTCAACGCCATGTGGTGAACATCGACACTTTGTTCATCGAATACGCCCATCACCTGTTCGCCCGCAAAGCGCCCAAAGCCTGGGAGGCCATCGTGCAGATCGAGGGCGCCATCAACGAACGCAACACCCCGCGCCACATGCTCGGCCGCGACCACCGTGTGGTAGCCATCGAACAATACCTGACCCAAGTGCCGCTGTTCGATCCAGTGCTCGAAGGCCTACGCAGTGCCGTGCGTTACGAGCGTACCTTCTTCGACAAGATTGTGGCCTCGCTGCTTCCGCTGCTGGAGAAATTGACCAGCGGCCGCATCGCCCAACTGCTGGCCCCGGACTACGCCGACCTCAATGACCCACGGCCCATCTTTGACTGGATGCAGGTGGTCCGCCAACGCGCAGTGGTCTACATCGGCCTGGATGCCCTGTCCGATGCCGAAGTGGCTGCCGCCGTGGGTAACTCGATGTTCGCCGACCTGGTGTCGGTCGCCGGCCACCTCTACAAGTTCGGATTGGACGACGGTCTGCCCGGCACCGCAAACCGCCCCATGGCCCCAATCAACGTCCACGCCGACGAGTTCAGCGAGCTGATGGGCGACGAGTTCATCCCCATGGTCAACAAAGGCGGTGGCGCTGGTGTGCAGGTCACCGCCTACACCCAGACCCTCAGCGACATCGAAGCCCGCCTCGGCAACCGCGCCAAGGCCGGGCAAGTGGTGGGCAACTTCAACAACCTGATCATGCTGCGCGTACGCGAAACCGCCACTGCCGAACTGCTGACCAAACAACTACCCAATGTCGACATCGCCAGCATCTCCCCCATGAGCAGCGCGACCGACAGCTCCGACCCACACGGGCGTACCGCCTTCACATCGAGCAGCATGGACCGCATCACCACGACTAGCGTGCCGCTGCTGGAGCCCGCGCATATCGTTGCTCTGCCCAAGGGCCAGGGGTTTGCCCTGCTGGAGGGCGGCACACTGTGGAAGTTGCGTATACCGCTGCCGGTCCGCCAAGCTGAAGACCGTCTACCCGACAGCCTGCGGGCACTAGCCGATCATATGCGTCGGCAGTACACCGAGGGTGAGACTGCCTGGCAGGGTGAAGAACACCGCCATGCGTGATCCGGCCAGCGTCGCCCAGCAACAGCAGGCGCGGCAGCAAGGATTTTTCGCGGCGCTGATCACCCTACCATTGCGCTTTATCGGTGTGTTGCTGGGGTCGCTGCTGCTGTGCCTGATGATCGAACTGGTGGGCATGCATCTATTCTGGCCAGAGCAACGCTGGCGGCATGCGCAGGGAATGATGAATTTTGAACTGCAACAGCTCTCGACCCAGTTCACCCGTAGCGTGGTGGTGCAGGAGCCGGGCCGTAACGCATATCGGCTGGTGGCTTGGCTACACCAGAACCTGCTGCTAGACAGCGGGCTGCTCGACTGGTTGAAGCGGATGAACGAACAAGCGAAAGCAGCTGATACCGCCACAGGGTTCAATGCCACTCTGGCTCAGGCGGTGGTGTATGTGGAGAGCTACGTACTGGCGGCGTTCTACACCACGGCGACGTTTCTGCTGCGGCTGCTGGTGTTGGTGCTGACCTTGCCGCTGTTCGCCTTGGCGGCGTTGACTGGGCTGGTCGATGGGCTGGTAAGGCGTGACCTACGACGCTTCAGTGCGGGGCGAGAGTCAGGTTTTCTGTATCACCGGGCGCGGGCTACGCTCCTGCCCCTGGGTGTTTTGCCGTGGGTGTTGTACCTGGCGTTACCGGTGAGCGTGCATCCATTATGGGTGCTGCTGCCGGCAGCGGGGATATTGGGGATGGCGGTGGACGTGACGGTGGGGAGCTTCAAAAAACATCTCTGACCAGGATGCAAAACGACTTTCCCGCCAAACAGTTGATAGAGTCAGCAACCCTCACTCAGCGAACTGGGATGTCACTGGCATCATCAGAAGAACATCTCAATCGCCAAAGCAATACCCACGCGATATACATCTGGCAACAAAATACTCGTAAATCCTACATGAGATACGCTGCTGGTTACCAACAACATGGTTTGACACAACCCCTCGTGTAAATCGGGGCACGTAGGATGGCTGGGATTAATACAACAGCAACATACATTGACACAGATGGGCTTCGCCTCTAATAAAGGGCCCGACCGTTAACAATATAGTTTGACACAAACAGCTACCCACCCTTTCTTTCGATCAGCAACCAGCCAGGCACATAGCGAATCGACTTGTCCGAGGTCTGCTGCGCCGTCGCCTGGGCATCAAGCACCACCTCGTCACGCTTGAAATTCTTCGACTTGAACGACGGCGACAAGTGTACGGCTTGTTAATGAATGCAACTGGTGTGCTTTGAAGGCAGCGTTTTCATGTGTCGACCTTAGGAAATAAGTGCAACTAGATACGGGAATAGGTGCGGCTGTTTCCAGATGTGCCGTCAATAGGTGCGAGTATCACGGCGCATGTCGGGAGTGGCCGTCAAAGAGACTAAATCTGGAATGTGCCGTTCGTCGGATACCTATTTGTTCGCTCTCCGTACAGGGGGTGAATCACAAGGCGTCATGAGAGTCGGTAAGGGTGCCCTTAGCTCTGGATTAAAGCGTCATGCTGCTTGTCACTAGGCGACTTCGACATCCGTATCTGCTGCGTTTAATAGCATCTCCAATGCTTCGTAACCCTCATCGCGACGCATCAGGATCCAATGATGTCTTCCGCATTAAAACTGAATGGCTCGGTAATCATGACCGTTCTGAAGAACGTATTAGCGAGGACGACGCCTCCCTGATTTAGGAATATTTGTTCGTTCTGGCCGGTTAGCTGCTCAAAGAATGTCAACAACACTGCTATCGCGAGTGGACGCATATCGATTGACGAGGACGATAGCTCCCAATGCCAGCGACCCTTGGTTGGGCAGAATGTAGCACCGTCGTCGTTGAGCATGTAATTCAAGTGATCGCTTTTCCAAATCCACTGTGCCGACAGCGGAGTCAACAGTGGCTAAATTAAAACTTTAAAGCCCAACATCGCAAGACGCTAAAATCAGGAATAAACATAATAGATAACAGGCAGACCAATCGCTATAACCGAAAATAAAATTAAATATAGCGAAGGTTGGAAGTCCATTTTTTTGAGGAGCGCAACGCATGCCAACGTGACCAGCAATAGCAAGAAACAGCTATATATGAATATAAATCTATACGACAAGCATATATTCTTATCAGGAATTACAAGCTGCAAACAGAGAACCAGCAAGCAACATGCATATATTGGAAAATTAGGCTTTAACACCAACAAAAACCTCAGCTTAAATAGAATTGCCGTAGATACTACGGCAAAGTTAAGTCTCTGTAATCAAAACCTTAAACAGAAAACTTGATGAAATCTAGACAGACTAGGATCCCTTAAACGCATCGTAAATACCAGCACCAATAAAGGAGCCCGCGACTAAACCTACAGCACCTACGAGCGCACCACCAATGAGCACTCCTGCCGGCCCGCCAACTACCCCGATTGAGGCTCCTACCTCCGCACCGACGACAGCTCCAGCCCTCCCTCCTGCAACCGCGCCGATTCCAGCTCCCGCCATAGCGGAATCACCTCTATCACCACCGGATACGAGCAAGACTTCTTTATCAGTTAATCTACGCATAATTAATCCCTTATGATACCGAAACGGTAGATGTAAAAGAACTACACTCACAAATAACATTTGATAAGCTAGGACTCGATTTTGAAAGGCATAAAAGCCGGCAAAAAAACGATTCCGAAAACATCCATCCTGAATTAGCAGAGGGTCTTTTCAAGTTTCAAAGCTAAGTCTGCCGGTGAAGTCTCGAGAAAGCCCGCTGCCTGATTATTTTCTGTGAATGCCACGAAAAAAACAATCAAAAGGTTACCCGTTCCCCCCCTATATGTGTAGGGGCTGACCCAGCCTTTAGAACTATGTAAAATATAAAATTAATTTTCTTTTTTGCACTTGTCGGGACAAGTCGTTTTTTATCCATTTTCTCAGCATGGCCGACACATAATTTCTAGAAAATATCGAGCAACTTAAGACGCGTAGAAGTAGTATGAAAAAAAGCTGAAATCATGTTCAGTTCGAAACGGATGAGTGTTAATTGATAGCGCTGCATAGGGTTTTAGTGCTAACTATTTTTTCTCGAAAAAGTTTCGAGGTACATTATTTTTTGCACACTATCCACATGTTCAACAAAACAAAGAGTCAATTTTCCGCCACTCTCGCGGAACCTAGATTTCACATGGGCAAACTTGCGTTAGGGATTCTCCGATCAAGTTCAGCACAGCACCCGCTTGCTGTGCTGAAATAGCTCACTCCTCTCGCCACGAGCAACAACCAGCCCCATGGGTCCGATGAGCTTTTACGATTTCGAGTACGCCGCCAAACGCAAGCAGATCCGTCGCGAGCGATTCCTGGCCGAGATGGAGCAAGTCGTTCCTTGGAGCGGGCAGGTGGCCCTGATCGAACCTCATTACCCAAAGGCTAGCGGTGGTCGCAAGCCGTATCCATTGGAGACCATGCTGCGCATTCATCTGCTGCAGGACTGGTTTTCTCTCAGCGACCCCGCCATGGAAGAGGTGCTCTATGCAATCACCTCAATGCGTCAGTTCACCTGGCTGACGCTCAGCGCTCCGATCCCCGAAGACACCACGATCGTAAGCGCTCCATGAACCCCACATTCAAAGTCACCATCTGATCCCCGATGCTGTGCTCCCGATTCCTTTCCGGAGC
>NZ_JBWKOX010000026.1:0-70192 GCF_059416305.1 Pseudomonas sp. GW821-FHT09D08 | reverse complement strand
GCAGTGAAACGATGCATCGCCGATGGTAGTGTGGGGTTTCCCCATGTGAGAGTAGGTCATCGTCAAGATTAAATTCCAGAACCCCTGTCTGCTCATGCAGACAGGGGTTTTGTCGTTTAGAGGGTTTATGAACTCTGTAAGCGAGCAGCAACTGCGCCTACCCAACTCCCAAATCATGTTCATGGCACTGACCTGCTTTAAGAGCACGACACAGGTAGTAGGAAAGAATTTTTTACTTTTAAATCTTGTACGACAACCTTTGGTCGGTTTCCTACGTAAAAGGGCGATTCATCCCACAATTTTCTAAGCTTTCCTCCAGCTTGGCCGAAAGCCTGATGAGCCATGCGTGCACCGAAATAGAGCGGCTCGAGACGCCGCCTATACCGTTACATGGAATGTTCCTCTCGGCACGCTCACCCCCATTTGGCAAAAAGAAGTCGATGAAATGAATCTCAAATTCAGTCATAAAATTCTGTTGGCCGCGTCAGGCGTTGTGGTTCTGGCCTTCGCGTTATTCACGCTTTACAACGATTACCTGCAGCGCAGCACCATCAAACAGAATCTGGAGTCGTCTATCCAGCAGTCCGGTGAGCTCACCGCGAGTAGTGTGCAGAACTGGCTTAGCGGTCGAATACTGGTGCTCGAAAGTCTGACGCAAAACGTTGCCCATCAGGGTAGTGCTGCTGATCTTCCAGGGTTGGTCGATCAACCGGCGTTCACCTCGAACTTCCAGTTCACCTACGTTGGCCAAACCAACGGTGTGTTCACCCAGCGCCCGGACGCAAAAATGCCTGACGGCTACGATCCTCGTCAGCGTCCCTGGTACAAGCAAGCCGTGGCTGCCGATAAACCAATGCTCACGCCGCCCTATATGGCCGCCGTAGGTGGGCAGATCGTAACTATTGCTATGCCGGTGAAAAAGAACGGCGAGTTGCTCGGCGTGGTCGGCGGAGACCTGAGCCTGCAAACCCTGGTGAAAATCATCAATTCTGTGGACTTCGGCGGCATCGGCCATGCGTTCCTGGTCAGCGGCGACGGCCAAGTCATCGTAAGTCCTGACGAAGACCAGGTGATGAAAAACCTCAAGGACATCTACCCAGGCACTAACGTCCGTATTGAAAAAGTTAATCAGGACGTAGTTCTCAAGGGCCAGGATCGCATCCTGTCGTTCACACCTATCAGTGGCTTGCCCGGTGCAGATTGGTATATCGGCCTGTCGATTGATAAAGACAAAGCCTACGCACCGTTGGGCAAATTCCGTACGTCTGCATTGATCGCCATGCTGATCGCCGTAGTCGCGATTGCCGTGCTCTTGAGTCTGTTGATTCAAGTGTTACTGCGGCCCCTGACCACCATGGGCATTGCCATGCAGGACATTGCCCAAGGTGAGGGCGACCTGACCCGCCGCTTGACGGTCACCAGTAAAGACGAGTTCGGTGAGGTGGGTAGCGCGTTCAACCGGTTCGTGGAGCGTATCCACGCCTCGATTTCCGAAGTGTCTTCTGCAACACGTCAGGTGCATGACCTGTCTCAGCGTGTGATGGCATCATCCAACGCCTCGATCGTCGGCTCTGATGAGCAAAGCGCACGCACCAACAGCGTGGCCGCCGCAATCAACGAACTGGGGGCTGCCACCCAGGAAATTGCGCGTAACGCCGCCGATGCTTCACAGCACGCCAGCGGTGCCAGCGAGCAGGCCGATGATGGGCGTAAAGTGGTCGAGCAAACCATCCTGGCAATGTCGGAGCTGTCGCAGAAAATCAGCCTGTCCTGCACTCAGATCGAAACCCTGAACGCCAGCACCGACAATATCGGCCACATCCTTGATGTGATCAAAGGCATCTCCCAGCAAACCAACTTGCTGGCACTGAACGCTGCGATTGAAGCAGCACGTGCCGGGGAAGCCGGACGTGGGTTTGCCGTGGTCGCCGACGAGGTGCGTAACCTGGCTCACCGTACCCAGGAGTCGGCTGAGGAGATTCATAAAATGATCACTTCGCTGCAAGTGGGGTCGCGTGAAGCAGTGACCACCATGAATGCCAGCCAGACCTCCAGCGAGGAAAGTGTCCAGGTGGCCAACCAGGCCGGTGAGCGCCTGGTCAGCGTAACGCAGCGAATTGTCGAGATCGACGGCATGAACCAGTCCGTCGCTGCGGCCACCGAGGAACAAACTGCTGTGGTGGAAACCCTCAACGTCGATATCAACCAGATCAACCTGCTGAACCAGCAGGGTGTGACCAACCTCAACGAAACCCTGAAAGACTGCGATGCGTTGTCGCAACAGGCCAATCGGTTGAAGCAACTGGTCGATAGCTTCAAGATCTGAGCCGCTGAGTGTACGAGTAGGAGCGAGCCGTTTCGCTCCTACTGCTTACCCAGCAAACGGCGAACATTGTCCAGCGCGCTGTCTGCGAAGCCTTGTACAAACTGTTCAAATCCTTCCTGCGCCGTCTCCAGGGGGTCGGCAATGATGGTCCAGGTTACCTTGGAGCAGTGTGCTCCAAGCGCTTCCACTTTGATTGCGGCCCACAACCTAGCCACGCCCAGGGTGTTGTAGATCGTGGTCCAGGTCATGTGCATCGCTTGCTCATCCCGGCTATTGAGCTGTTCTACGACGCGGTTGCCATCGCGGAAAAATTTCGTGCGTAAAGCGCCCACTCCGGTGCCGATCATTTCGATATGCGTCAAGGAAGGGATGAACGCATCGAAGCCTGCAAACTGCCCCACCATGTTCCATAGACGATTGGCATGGCAGTCGATCACCACAGAGGACACTATCGGCTGGCCGTTCGGGTTATGAATTAACGTATCGGGTTGCAGCGGTTTCATGAAGTTGTCCTGAAGCGATTCAAAGAAAGCCGATGGCCTTGAGGTAGTTGCAGCCTTTACTCAGCAGTGCCGGGTCTTTTTCGGGGTATTGCTCACCCATCTGCTGAACGCCGCGTTGCGCGT
The DNA here is from genome assembly GCF_059416305.1 of Pseudomonas sp. GW821-FHT09D08. Lineage (NCBI taxonomy): Bacteria > Pseudomonadati > Pseudomonadota > Gammaproteobacteria > Pseudomonadales > Pseudomonadaceae > Pseudomonas > Pseudomonas sp. GW821-FHT09D08. The sequence continues at coordinate 67,240 of NZ_JBWKOX010000026.1, read as the reverse complement.
TGTCATGGAGGATCATCAATGTGTCACCGATGTCTTCATCCAGTCGATCAAGGTAAAACCCGAGGACACCAAACATCGCATTGTCCAGGCTTACCGTTCGCAACGCCTGCTGCCAATGCGCCGTACTGACCCGCTCGAACCGGTGGCCCGCCCGGTTGAATGCATCCAGGTAGTGCTCCCAGCTCAGTGGTTGTGGGTTATGCAGGTTGAATACGCTTCTATCGGCTTGAAAGCGATTGCAGTGGAACGCAATGAAGCGAGCCAGAAAGTCCACGGGCATCAGGTCGAAATTCAGGTCCAACCTCGGCAGCATGCCCAACTGCAGCGATCCCTTGAGCATCAACATCAGGCGATTCTTCTGTGGCTGGCAGATACCGTTATGGCTGTTGAAGCTGATATTTCCAGGACGATGGATGTTCACCCAGGCTCCTTGCTCCACTGCACGTCCCAGGACCCGCTCGGCGACCCACTTGGACAGGTTGTAGCCATTCCGGATATACAGCGGCAGGGTGGCTGCCGCCGGAGCTTCGAGCACATGCCCCGTCGTGCTGATGCTGCTGGCGGCCGACAATGTCGAGACAAAGTTGAAGACTTTCTTGCAGCGGGTTTCGCACAGGCGCAGGCATTCGAATATGGGGTCGACGTTGTCCCTGGCCAGTGAGGCGTAGTCCAGCACGTGGTTGACCCGTGCTGCGTTGTGCACCAGCGCGCCAAAGTCTGCGGCGAGTGCGTCATACGCGTCACAGGCCAAACCCAACCGCGGAAGGCTGACATCGGCGGCGAATACTCGCACCCTGCTCAAGTCCAGATGTTCCAGTTGGTAGTCACGCAACGCCTGGGTAAAACGAGCCATCGCAGGACTCCCCGGCAAGTCACGCACCAGGCACGCCACCTCGGTGGCCCCGGCGTTCAACAACGCCTCGACAATATGGACGCCGACGAAGCTGTTGGCCCCCGTCACGATCACCTTGTGCGGATTGCCTGCGCTGTCCCCTTGTAACGGATTGATTTCCCACTCCCGTTGAGCGTCCATGGCCGCTTGGGCAGAGGATGCGTCTGGCCGTTCACCCTCCTCCATCAGCGTTGCGAGCGTACGAATAGTCGGTACTTCAATGAAATGGCTTAACGCGAAACTACGGCCAAATTGCTCGCGAACGCGCAACAACAGCGTCGACAGCAAAATCGAATGGCCGCCCAGTGCAAAGAAGCTTTCATCGATGGGCAACTGGCTGGTGGGCAAGCCCAGCAGCTCACCCCAAAGGTCGCTCAATCGCACTTGAAGCGGCGTATGTGCGGCGCGGGGAGTGGCCTGCAAAATGGGGAGGAAGGGTCGCAACAGCAGCCCCTTGCGGTCGACCTTGCCGTTGTCGCTGTGCGGCATGGCTGGCAGTTCCACCCAGAAACCAGGTTGCATGTAGTCCGGTAGCCACTGGCGTGCATGCTGCTGCAAGGCCACCAGGGTAGCGTTGGGTTCAGGCTGGGCAACAAAGGCGCAGATCCTGCTTTCATGGTCGATCACCACGGCCAGCTCGCGATACAACCTGCTGCTGCGCAGGCATTGTTCAATCTCCCGGGGGTCGACCCGAAAGCCGCGGATCTTTACCTGATCGTCGCGACGCCCACCCAGCACAATCCCTTCGGCGGTCCACTGCGCGAAGTCGCCGCTGCGGTAGGCCCGCAGCCTTTGGCCGCCCGGCACCAGCAGTTCGACGAACGGGCTGTCAGCCTGCGGCGGCGCATTCACATATCCCAGGCTTACTCCGGGCCCGACGATGTATAGCTCGCCCATCACCTGCTCATCCACCGGTTGCAGATCGTCATCGAGGATCAGCACCTGGCTATTGGCGATGGGGTGGCCGACATTGCGATTATTGTCGTCGGGGGCGAACGTCCGGTGCGTAATCAATACTGTGGTTTCGGTGGGGCCATAGAGGTTGTGCAACTGACACTGTCCTGCCAGCCGCTCGATTACATGGGGTTCGCAGGCATCGCCACCGGTGAGCAGATGCGTCACGCCCAGGGGGGAATCCGGCGGCAGGATATTGAGCAGCGCAGGCGGCAGGAAGGCATGAGTGACGCGCTGTCGGCGGAGCAGTTCCACCAGTTGCCCAGGGTCGCGTCGCTGTTCCTCACTGGGCACGATCAACTCGGCGCCGGCAATCAGGGCGGGGAAGATTTCGATCAATGACGAGTCGAAACCCAAGGGCGAAAACTGCAGGACGCGGCTCCGTTCATCCTGCGTCATGCAGGACCCGAACCAGGTCGTGAAATGCGCCAGGTTAGCTTGGCTGAGCAGCACACCCTTGGGCTGGCCCGTACTGCCCGATGTATAGAGCACCATGCACGGCATATCCGAACAGGGGCGATCGTGCATCAGCGAGGATGCGGAATTGGCGTTGTGCGCCTCGACTGTGCTGACATCCAGTGAAATGAAACGCTCCCGCAATGGATGTTGGCCGGCGTCCAGCAATACGCGGGCCCCGGCGTTTTCGAGCATGGCCCGATGGCGTTTTGTGGGTTGATCAGGTCCCAGTGGCAGGTACACCGCGCCACTGCCCAGTACGGCAAGAATGCTGGCATACAATTCCACGGATTTTTCCAGGCATACAGCGATCACCGGTGGCGCCTCAAGCGTCTCCAGCAGCGGGCGCAATCGCAGCTGAATCGCCATGGCCTGTAGGTGCAGTTGGCGGTAGGTCACGGTGTGCCCCGCAATGTTCAGCGCCGGCCGGTCGGCGAACAGGTGAAGGCTGGCCTGCACCCGTTCGATCACCGGTACCTGGGCTTCCTGGATCAAGGCAGGGTTTGCCGTACGATTGAATCGATGCATAAATGCCAACGGCTCAAGCTCGTGCAGGCCGTGCTCGGGCCAGTCAGTGGCAATCGCGCGTGTAGAGAGAGACTCGGTTTCACGTGAGAAGCCACTGACCAGCAGTGCGACCCAATCCACCAGCGCGGTTGTTGCCTGCCGACGCAATCGCTGGCCGTTGCCACTGGGTTCCTCGGCGATGTCCAGCACGGCGAATAAGCGTCGGCCATGGCCATAGGCGCGCACTTGCAGCGCAGGCAACCCACCGTCGCTCAACGGGCCTATCCCCAGGCGCAGACTTATACAGGTGGTTTCGCCCACGTCATCCGGCAACGGCAGGCTGCCGTCTTCAATCCACAGGTCGGTGGCCTCATCCCCTGAAACATGGCCGTACTGTTCCAGCATTGGCCTGATTTCGCCCAGTGCCTTGCTTGTGCCGCACCAGCCGATGGTCAGGCACCTCATGGCGACACCGACAGGTAGTCGTTCAGCACTTGTCCCACGCTCGGCGTTTGCAGCAAGCCGCTGTGTTGCAGGAAGCCCATGATATTGGCCATCAACGGGTGCTGGCGGGTGATGGGGAACGCCAGCGCTGATATTTCATCGCGCAGCACACCGCGCAGGCGCTCGCTGATGTCCAGGTGTTCGATCAGGCGCAGGTCGAAGTTTTTCTGCAGGTCGTTGGTCAGGTAATGTGCCAGGAATGTCGGCAGTACGTGAGCGATGCTGTCACGGTCCTCCGGGCTCGCGGCTTGCCAGTAGATGCGCACCAGCCGCGTCCAGAACTGCGCGTGGCGACCTTCGTCAAACAGGTGGTCGTCCATCAAGCCTCTTATGGAGGCCTTGACACTGCGGTCTTTGGAAAACGCTGCGACATCGTGGGTCACGGTGTTTTCGGCGATGGCTACGCCAATCAGTTCCACAGCATCGCTCAGGTGTTCCGGAGCCTGCGCCTGCGCCGCCGGCAGCGCGCGACTCAGTTCGATATGCCCGGGCAGGTCAATCGGTTGTATACCCGTCATTGCGACAGTCTGTTGCATGAAATCCAGGGCCACCAAGGCGTGGTAGTCCTCGTCCACCACAACCGTCATCGCATCAACGCGACAGGCAAGCGGGAAGGGCAGCGAGAAGCGATTCTTGGCAATGCTGCGCGCGGTCTTGTCGACGATTTCGGTTTCGAAAATCACCACATCGTGGATGAACTTATAGAAGCTTTGCACCAGCACGAAGTCGCGCCATTGCGAGCAATGTTCCATGAAGGTCGCGTTGAGTACCAAGGGCTGACGGCACAGTGGGTAGATTAGCTTGTTGTCGTTTTCCAACAGGCGACGAGGGCGGGTTCGGATGGTTGCTCGGCGTTCCCAGTCGTCGGCGATGGTGGTGTAGCCGGCGGTATTCATGGGTACACCTCGTGCAGCGCGGTGCGCACCTCGTCCCAGAACGTGATACGGCTTTCTACGGCGGCAAGGGCTGCGTTGTGGGCCTGTTGCGGATAAGCCGGGTCTGCACTCACCAGGCGTTCGAGCAGCTCTTCAGCTGCTGGCCCGTGATGCTCAGTGTCCAACTCGATGTGGCGCCTGAAGTAGCCACACAAGGCCGGTGCCTGGCGATGGATGAGCGTATCGGGCTGCAGGAGGTGTTCGAACATACTTGGGATGACACGCTCACGCCCATGAAGGAATGCGGCGGCTACGCAATGGGTAGGGGCTTGCAGCGCAATGTGCAGCGTGTCGCTGACGAAGCGCGCGGCCCCAGCAGGAACATCGGCCATGCGCAGGGCTGTGCTTGCTTCCACCTCCTGGTGCAGCAGTGCAATGAAACGGTGTATCGCCGAGGTGCTGGCGCCGACTTCGACCATGGCTTCCAGGTACCACTCGAAGTGGCTGCAATGGCCTTGCCTGGGGTGTGAGTCTGATTCTTCGCCCAGCACAATCTCATTGATCAGGCGTGCAGCTTGCGGGTCGGTCGGTGGCAGCCAGGGTAGCCGAGTGCAGGTCAGGTCCTGCTGCAGGCGTTTGGTGAGCGTCATGAAGTCCCAGACAGCGAATACATGGTTTTCCATGAACAGCCGTAACTTTTCCAGCGAAGTTATTTCCAGAAATAACGGATGGCTGCACAACAGCCGTTTTCTTTGTTCCAGTAAAGGTGGGTACATAGTTGATGCCTATAAATTATTGCGTCGCCGCTAAAACAACGTTGGGCTTTTGTATGCCGCAAAAAGATAAGAAAGATGTAAACCAGGCTTTGCGCGCACGCGCGCTCACGCAAGTGGGACTGCACGGTCGAATTAAGTGGCTGGTTTAGTGATGAAAGATAATAAGCGGGTTAAACAAGTTGGCCAGTATATGAATGCATTAGATGTTTTTCTAAATAATATAAGCTGTCGGTAACTTACTTTATAAGAGTGGGAAGTTTCTTCTGCGCGGGGCGCTACTTGGCCAGGTAGGGAACCCCGCAGTGCTCGACGGGCAAGCCGAGCGACCTTACGCCATGTTAGAGCGTCTTCTTTGCGGCGGCGTCGAGGTTATCGAGATAGGTTGTGATCACGTCCATCCCGCGCATCAGGTGATTACGCAGCGTCAGGATGCTTTCCTCGACCTTCTTTTGTGTCACCAGGTTCAGCAGTTCACGGTGGTCTTCCTGGGAAGTCTCGCCCAGCCCCATCGCCTCGAGGTTGAAACGCAGGAAGCGCTCCTCCTCATTCAGCCCGTGCTCCACCAGCTTGAGCAGCCGCTGGTTGGGGGCCTTGCCATACAGGGTCATGTGGAACAGGCGATTGAGACGACCAATCTCGGTGTAGTCTTTTTCCTGTTCCAGGGCACAGATGAGCGTGTCTGCCTCGGTGATATCGGCTTCGGTCAGCAAGGGAATCGACAAACGCAGTGCTTCAGACTCCAGCAACATTCGCAGCTCATAGGTCTCAGCCGAATTGTCTTCGATCAACGGTGCAACCACGGCGCCCTTGTGGGTGACCACATGCAGCAGTGATTGCGCCTCCAACTGGCGCAAGGCTTCACGCACCGGCATGCGGCTGACCCCGAACAGGCTGGCCAGCTCCTGCTGGCGCATGGCGGTACCGCAGGGCAAGCGGCCATCAAGGATGGCATTGCGCAAGGTTTCTTCAATCACGGAGCGAGCAAGATGGGCAGGAATAGGGCCGGTGATCTTGATGCTGTTCAACGGGTTCGGCTTCTGCGTCACGGTTACGCTATCCTCCTTATTAAAATAGGGTGGCTAATTGGATCCAATGCACACTAGAGGCTGCCCATAGGCTTGTCAAACGGGCACGGTTTCGGCTTGTAAGCGTTTCAACGTGCGACTCCGGCGGCCCACGCGCGGGTTTTGCCAGGTCTGACACGCCGCTGACGTATTGCGACATTACCGCATATATATATTCCCTAACGGTATTTAAATTACCGTTCTTATGCCTATAAAGTCACTCTCCTGTCTGACCGGGAGTGAACTCATGTCCGCCACCTCTACTGTTCCAACAGCGACCCTTGCCACTCAAACGTTCGAGATTCGACCACTGCCCGGCAGCGTCGGTGCCGAGATTGTCGGCCTGGATTTGTCCCGGCCAGTCAACGACCAGGATTTCGCCCGCATTCATCGCGCGCACCTGGATCACCACGTCGTGGTGTTCCGCGACCAACGCATCACCCCCGAACAACAGATCGCTTTCAGCCGCCGCTTTGGCGTCCTGCAGATCCACGTGCTCAAGCAGTTCCTGCTGGCCAACCACCCGGAAATCCTGATCGTCTCCAACATCATCGAAAACGGCCAATCCATCGGCCTGGGTGACGCAGGCAAATTCTGGCACTCGGACCTGTCTTATAAAGAGCTGCCGAGCCTGGGCTCGATGCTCCACGCCCAGGAGCTGCCGTCCGAAGGCGGCGATACCCTGTTTGCCGACATGCACAAAGCCTGGGACCAACTGCCCGAGCACCTGCGCAAAGCCGTGGAAGGCCGCAGTGCCGCGCACTCTTATACCGCGCGCTACAGCGAAACCAAATTCGAAGGCAACTGGCGCCCGACGTTGACGCCCGAGCAGCTTGCCCAAGTCGCGGAAGTGGTTCACCCCATCGTGCGCACCCACCCGGAAAACGGCCGCAAGGCACTGTTCGTCAGCGAAGGCTTCACCACCCGCATCGTCGGCCTGCCGGAAGACGAAAGCCGCGACCTGCTGGCCCAGCTCTACGCCCACAGTGTGCTGCCGCACAACATCTACCGCCACCAATGGCAGCCCCACGACCTGGTGTTCTGGGACAACCGCTCGCTGATCCACCTGGCCGCCGGTTGCCCGAGCCATCTGCGCCGCAAGCTGTTTCGCACCACCATCCAGGGCGACGCGCCTTTCTGATTCGGAGCATGACCATGTCCAGGAAAACCCCATTTGCACGGCTGGCCACGACCGTCGGCCTCGGTATCAGCCTGTTGGCCGGCAGCCTGCTGGCTCCGGTGGCTGCGCAGGCCGAAGGCGAGATCCGCATCGCCGAACAGTTCGGTATCGTCTACCTGCTGCTTAACGTAGTGCGCGACCAGAACCTGATCGAAAAATACGGCAAGCAGGAAGGTCTCGACATCAAGGTCGATTGGACCCAGCTGTCCGGCGGCGCAGCGGTCAACGACGCACTGCTCTCCGGCTCGATCGATATCGCCGGTGCCGGCGTCGGCCCGCTGTTGACCATCTGGGACCGCACCCATGGCAAGCAGAACGTCAAGGCCGTGGCCTCCCTGGGCAACTTCCCCTACTACCTGGTCAGTAACAATCCCAAGGTCAAGACCATTGCCGATTTCACCGACAAGGACCGTATCGCCGTGCCCGCGGTGGGCGTGTCGGTGCAGTCGCGCTTCCTGCAATACGCCGCCGCCAAGCAATGGGGCGACAAGGAATTCAATCGCCTCGACAAGTACACCGTCGCCGTCCCGCACCCGGATGCCACGGCTGCCCTGATCGCCGGCGGCACCGAACTGACCGGGCACTTTTCCAACCCGCCGTTCCAGGACCAGGCCCTGGCCAACCCTAACGTGCATGTGGTGCTGAACACCTACGACCTGCTGGGTCCGAACTCGCCAACGGTGCTGTTCGCCACCGAAAAATTCCGTAACGACAACCCGAAAACCTACAAGGCATTTGTCGAGGCGTTGACCGAAGCCGCGCAATTCGCCCAGAACGATAAAGGCGCTGCGGCCGACACTTACATCCGCGTCACCAAGGCCAAGATCGACCGCGCTGAGTTGCTGAAAATCATCGACAACCCACAATTCGAATTCAGCGTCACGCCAAAAAACACCTACCCGCTGGCGGAATTCCTCTACCGCGTCGGCGCCATCAAGAACAAGCCTGAATCGTGGAAGGACTACTTCTTCCAGGACGCCAAGCCCCTGCAAGGAAGTTGAGATGAACGCGCCCTTGCAAGGCCACGCGGCCAGCAACCTGCACACCGCCGCGCCGTTGTTGGCGGTGGATAACGTCAGCCTGGAATACCGCACCCCCGAGCGCGTGGTGCGCGCCACTCACCAGGTCAGTTTCGAGATCGACCCGGCGGATCGCTACGTGTTGCTCGGCCCATCGGGTTGCGGCAAATCCACACTGCTCAAGTCCATTGCCGGGTTTATCAAACCCTGCGAAGGCGAGATCCGCCTGCTGGGGCAAAAGGTCGAACAGCCGGGCCCGGACCGCATCGTGGTGTTCCAGGAGTTCGACCAGCTGCCGCCGTGGAAAACCGTCAAGCAGAACGTGATGTTTCCGCTGCTGGCGTCGAAGACTTTACCGCGTCGCGAAGCCGAAGAACGGGCGCTGCACTACCTCGACAAAGTCGGCCTCAGCGCCTTTGCCGACGCTTACCCGCACACCCTTTCCGGCGGTATGAAAGCCCGCGTGGCCATCGCCCGCGCCCTGGCCATGCAGCCGAAGATCCTGCTGATGGACGAACCCTTCGCCGCCCTCGACGCCCTGACCCGGCGCAAGATGCAGGAAGAATTGCTGCTGCTCTGGGAAGAAGTGCGCTTCACCCTGCTGTTCGTCACCCACTCCATCGAAGAAGCGCTGGTGGTGGGCAATCGCATCCTATTGCTGTCACCGCATCCGGGGCGCGTGCGTGCGGAAATCCACAGCCATCAATACGACCTGCACAGCCTCGGTGGCGTGGAGTTCCAGGCGTCGGCGCGGCGGATTCATCGCCTGTTGTTCGATGAAGCGCCCGAGGCCGAACGTGAGTTGGGTTTCGCCGACATCCGCATCGCTTACTAAGGGGACAACCCAATGCGCCAGGAATACGAAATCAACCTTGAGCCGCTGCTCAGCGTCCCCGTGGAACGCGAACTGCCCCTGCGCCAACGCCTGTGGCAGCAAGGCTGGCTACGCAAGGGCCTGATCCTGATCGTGCTCGCGATCCTTTGGGAAGCCGTCGCGCGTTACCAGAACAACGACCTGCTGCTGCCCAGCTTCCTGCAGACCTTTCACGCGCTCTATGACGGCCTGCTCAGTGGCGAACTGCTGGGCAAGGTGAGCATCTCGCTGGTGGTGCTGATCAAGGGCTACCTGATCGGCATCGTGCTGGCGTTTGCCCTGACCACCCTCGCGGTGTCGACGCAACTGGGCCGTGACCTACTGAGCACCCTGACCTCGATGTTCAACCCACTGCCGGCCATTGCGTTATTGCCGCTGGCGCTGCTGTGGTTCGGCCTGGGCCAGAACAGCCTGATTTTTGTGCTGGTGCATTCGGTGTTGTGGGCGCTGGCGCTCAACACCTATTCCGGGTTTCTCGGCGTGTCCGAAACCCTGCGCATGGCCGGTCGTAACTATGGCCTCAAGGGCATGCGTTTCGTGCTGTTCATCCTGATCCCGGCGGCACTGCCGTCGATCCTCGCCGGGCTGAAAATCGGCTGGGCCTTCGCCTGGCGCACCCTGATCGCCGCCGAGCTGGTATTCGGTGCGACCAGCGGCAAGGGCGGCCTGGGCTGGTACATCTTCCAGAACCGCAACGAGCTGTACACCGACAAGGTATTCGCCGGCCTGGCGGTGGTGATCCTGATCGGCCTGCTGGTGGAAAACCTGGTGTTCGACACCTTCGAGCGGCTAACCGTGAAACGGTGGGGCATGCAGCGCTGATACCCCCAGCCTGCTACGATTGCGGCCAGCTCACTCCCGACTGACCACGAGTGCTTGGCATGCAACTACCCGACATGAACCTGTTGGTCGCCCTCGACGCCCTGCTCGATGAGGGCAGCGTGGTGGGCGCCGCGCGGCGGATGAACCTCAGTCCGGCGGCCATGAGCCGTACCCTCACACGTATTCGCGAAGCGGTAGGCGACCCGATCCTGGTGCGCGCCGGTCGCGGCCTGGTGCCGACGCCCAAGGCCTTGCAGTTGCAAGGCCAGGTGCGCAACGTGGTGGAGCAGGCGGCGTTGCTGTTTCGCTCGGCGGATCAGGTTGATTTGAGCACCTTGCGCCGTCGCTTCAGTGTGCGCGCCAATGACTTTTTCATCGGCGTGTATGGCGGTCGGCTGTTCGACACCATGGAGCGCATGGCGCCACTGTGCGAGCTGTGTTTCGTGCCTGAAGGCGACACCGATGATGAAGCCCTGCGCGAAGGGCGGCTGGACCTGCGCGTGAGCAACACCATGCCGGTCACTCCGGAAGTGAAGGTACAGAACCTGTTTTCCACCACCTTCGTGGGCCTCGCGCGGGAGGACCATCCGTTGTTTGACGACGAGATCACCGCCGCGCGCTTCGCCAGCTATTCCCATATCAGTATCTCGCGGCGTGGCATCGCCCGTGGGCCGATCGACACCGCGTTGAATGCCCAGGGCCTGGAGCGGCGGGTGGCGATGATCGCCCCGGGTTTTCACGGTGCGATGTTCATGTTGCCCGATTCCGACCTGATTCTGCCGGTGCCCAAGGAAGCCCTGTTGAGCGCCAACCGCTTGAAGCTGCCACTGCGCGCGTTTGCGTTGCCGATCTCGCTGCCGACGTTGGTATTGGCCCAATCCTGGCACCCGCGCTTCGACAAAGACCCGGCTCATAAGTGGCTGCGCGAGACGATGCGTGAGAGCTGCCACGCCACCTGGCTGGAAGCCCAACCCACCTGATCTACAAGCCATGCACGGTCAAAATGTGGGAGAGAGCAAGCCCCCTCCACATGGGATTTTTAACGGATTCAGGATTGTGTTTCGTGCAGTTATAAGCTGCCAATAAGTAACTTTTTGTCATGCATGTGCCTGATTAAACTGCTCGGGTATTTCTAATCCCGAGCTGCCTGTTCATGACTTCCCTCGCTGCCCCCACCCTTGCGGCCGCAGCCAAACCCACCGCCATCACCCCGCCTGTATTTGGCCCGCGCATCATCATCGGCCTGCTCGGCGTGTTGCTGGCGGTGCTGGTGTCCGGCCTCAACGAGATGGTCACCAAGGTGGCCCTCGCGGATATTCGCGGCGCGCTGTACATCGGCTTTGACGAAGGCACCTGGCTGGTGGCCGCGTACACGGCCACTTCCGTGTCGGCCATGGCCTTTGCGCCCTGGTGTTCGGTGACGTTTTCCCTGCGGCGTTTCACCCTGTGCGCCATTGGCCTGTTCACCGTGCTCGGGATCCTGTGCCCGTTTGCGCCGAACTACCAAAGCCTGCTGCTGCTGCGTACCGTCCAGGGCCTGGCGGGCGGTGCCTTGCCGCCGATGCTGATGACCGTGGCGCTGCGCTTCCTGCCGGCCAACGTCAAGCTGTATGGCCTGGCCGGCTATGCACTCACCGCCACCTTCGGGCCGAGCCTCGGCACGCCGTTGGCGGCGCTGTGGACCGAATACGTCGGCTGGCAGTGGGCGTTCTGGCAGATCGTCGGGCCATGCCTGCTGGCCATGGCCGCCGTGGCCTACGGTTTGCCGCAAGACCCACTGCGCCTGGAGCGCTTCAAGCAATTCAATTGGCGCGGTCTTCTGCTGGGGTTTCCGGCGATCTGCATGCTGGTGATCGGCATCCTGCAGGGCAATCGCCTGGACTGGTTCGAGTCGGGCCTGATCACCTTTCTGTTGAGTGGCGGCGCAGTGCTGTTGGTGCTGTTCATGTTCAATGAATGGTCGCACCCGATGCCGTTCTTCAAGTTGCAGATGCTCGGCCTGCGCAACCTGGCGTTTGCCCTGATCGTGCTGGCAGGCGTGCTGATGGTGCTGACCTCGGTGATCATCATCCCCTCGAGTTTCCTCGCTCAGGTCCAGGGTTATCGCCCATTGCAAACCGCGCCGGTGATGCTGCTGATGGCGCTGCCGCAATTGATCGCGCTGCCGCTGGTGGCGGCGTTGTGCAACCTGCGCTGGGTCGATTGCCGCTGGGTCCTGGGGATCGGGCTGGGGATGTTGGTGCTGTGCTGCGTGGGCAGCGCGCACCTGACCTCGGCATGGATTCGCGACGATTTCTACGGCCTGTACCTGCTGCAAATCTTCGGGCAGCCCATGGCGGTGTTGCCGCTGCTGATGCTCTCCACCGGCAGCATTCAACCGGCGGATGGGCCGTTCGCCTCGGCCTGGTTCAACACCGTCAAAGGCCTGGCTGCCGTGATTGCCACCGGCGTGCTGGATGCGCTGACCACCCAGCGCCTGCACTTTCACTCGACCATGCTGGTGGACCGCCTGGGTAACTCGCCCCTGGCCGACGGCGATGCGCCGGGCCTGGCCCACCGCCTGCACGAGCAGGCCGTGGTGCTGACTTCTTCGGACCTCTATTACGTCATGGCCGCTGTCGCGGTGGCGTTGATCCTGCTGATTTTCTGGATGCCCACGCGGATTTTTCCGCCTCGCGCACCGACCTAGCCACAAGGACTTCCCATGAAACGCAAAGACAAAATCGCCGTCTCCGTTATCGCCGTGTTTGCCGTCGGCGTGCTGGTCTACCTGGTCGCGCCCGGCCTGTTGGGCAACAAGCGCCAGGCCACCAACGACGCCTTCGTCGCCGCCGATTTCACCCTGGTGGCGCCACGTGTGGCGGGCTTTATCAAGGAAGTGCTGGTGGAAGACAACCAGCGCGTCAAGGCCGGCCAACTGTTGGCGCTGATCGACGACCGCGATTTTCGCGCCGCCGCCCAGGCCGCCGACGCCGACACCCTGGTCGCCCAGGCCCAGCTGAAAAACGCCACCGCGACCCTGGAGCGCCAAACCTCGGTGATCGCCCAGGCCCAGGCCACCGTGGCGGCAGACCGCGCCGAAGTCGCCTTCGCCGAACATGAACTGAACCGCTACAACCACCTTGCCGGCGTGGGCGCGGGCACCGTGCAGAACGCCCAGCAAGCCAAGACCCGCATCGACCAGGCCACCGCGCGCCTGGCTAACGCCACGGCGGTGCTGGCGGCCGAGCGCAAGCAGGTGGAAATCCTCACGGCCCAGCGCGATGCGGCCGAAGGTGGACTCAAGCGTGCCCAGGCCGCGTTGGAAATGGCCAGTTATCAGCTGTCCTACACGCGCATCGTCGCGCCGGTGGATGGCATGGTTGGTGAGCGCGCGGTGCGGGTGGGGGCCTATGTGACCCCGGGCAGCAAGATCCTCGCGGTGGTGCCGTTGGCCGAGGCCTACGTGGTCGCCAATTTCCAGGAAACCCAGCTGTCCCATATGCACGCCGGCCAGGCCGTGCAGGTGCGGGTCGACAGCCTCGACGGGGAGCTGCTCAACGGCCACCTGGAGAGCCTCGCACCTGCCACGGGTGTGACCTTCGCATCGGTCAAGCCGGACAACGCGACCGGCAACTTCACCAAGGTGGTGCAGCGTATCCCGGTGAAAATCGTCCTCGAACCCAACCAACCGCTGACCGAGCGCCTGCGGGTCGGCATGTCGGTCGAGGCCAGCGTCGACACCCAGCCGGTCGCGCCGCAGCGTGAGGTGGCCCAGCAATGAGACACCTTGCCTGGCTCACCCTGAGTGTTATCAGCCTGAGTGCCTGCACTGTCGGTCCGGACTTTCAGCGCCCGCACACGCCGCAAGCCACGCGATGGAGCGAACCTCAAGGGCGACAAGCCGCCAGCCGAGCAGTGAGTGATCCGCTGCAAGAGCGCTGGTGGGACGTGTTCCACGACGAGCAACTGTCGGCCCTCACGCGCCGCGCGCTGACCGATAACCTCGACCTGAAACTGGCCAGCAGCCGCCTGCAACAAAGCCGTGCGGTGCGCCAGGTGACCACCGCCGAGCGTTATCCCGCTGTCGACGCCACGGGCGCCTACCAGCGCAAACGCAACAGCGGCAAAGGCTTGAACGACCCCTCCGGCGAAAACGGCCGTTCCGCGTTCAACCAGTGGGACGCGGGCTTCTCGGCGTCGTGGGAGCTGGACTTCTGGGGACGGGTCAAACGCGAAACCGAAGCCGCCGACGCCACCCTGCAAGTGGCGGAAAACGACCGCCGCGCCGTGCTGTTGTCGGTACTGGCCGAGACCGCCCAGGACTACATCCAGCTGCGTGGCGTACAGAACACCCGCGCGGTGACCGAGCAAAACCTCGACGTCGCCCGCCACAGCCTCAAGCTCTCGCAGTTGCGCCTGGCTGACGGCGTGGCCACCGACCTGGACGTCGCCGAAGCCGCCGCCCAGGTCGCCGCCATCGAAGCGCGTCTGCCGGATCTGCAGCAACGCCAGGACCAGTTGATCAACGCCCTCAGCCTATTGATGGGCGAGCCACCGCAAGCCCTGCACGCGCAATTGTCCAAGGACGCCGCCGTACCGCAGACCCAACGCCAGGTCGCCATCGGTCTGCCGTCGGAACTCGCCGAGCGCCGTCCGGATATCCGCCAGGCCGAGGCGCGCCTGCACGCCGCCACCGCCAGCATCGGCGTGGCCAAAGGCGATTTTTACCCGCGCATCACCTTGTCCGGCAGCCTCGGTTCCCAGGCCATGCAACTGTCGGATTTCGGCTCCTGGGGCTCCCGCGCGTTTGCCTTCGGCCCGCAAGTGAGCCTGCCGCTGTTCAACGGCGGCCGCCTGCAAGGCATGCTGGACCTGCGCGAAGCCCAGCAACAGGAAGCGGCCCTGGCCTACCAGCACACCGTGCTGCGCGCCTGGCATGAAATCGACGACCAACTGACCCGCTACAACGCCAGCCAACTGCGACGCGACAGCCTCGCCGAAGCCGTGCGCCAGAACCAGATCGCCCTGACCACCGCACAGCACCAATACGTTGAAGGCGTGGTGGATTTCGTCAACGTGCTCACCGTGCAAAGCGCGCTGCTGGCCACGCAGGAGCAGTGGGTGGAGAGTTCTACTGGCGTGTCGTTGGCCATGGTCGGCTTGTACAAGGCGTTGGGCGGGGGGTGGGAATCGGTGTATCCGCTGCAAACCGCCGAGCGCTGAACCACAAAGAGTTTTGCCAGCCGCGAAACAAGGTGTAATGATAATTGCTCTCAATAATGTATCTGAGCTTTTCATGGACACCGCGACTGACGGCCAGCAACAGCTTCACCTCCTGTACCGCGACCATCACGGCTGGCTGCAAGGCTGGCTGCGCAAGCGCCTGGGCGACCGCGAACACGCCGCCGATGTGGCGCAGGACACCTTCCTGCGCCTACTGGTCTCCGGTCGCTACCCCGGTGACAAGGAAAGCCGCAGCTACCTGGTGCAGATCGCGCGCAACCTGGTGATCGACCAATGGCGCCGCCTGCGTATCGAGCGCGCCTACCTGGAAAGCATCGCGCACCTGCCCGAGCCCGAGTCGCCGAGCCTGGAAACCCGTGCGCTGATCCTTGAAACCCTGATGCAGATCGACGCCATGCTCGACCGCATGCCCGACAACGTACGCCGCGCGTTCCTGCTCTCGCAGTTCGAAGGCCTGAGCTACGCGCAGATCGCCGAGCGCCTGGGCGTCACGGTCAGTTCGGTGCAGAAGTACATGACCCGCGCGATCGTCGCCTGCTACCAGGTGGCGTACGCAGAATGAGGCCCGACGCCCCCATCGCCCCGGCCATTGTCGAGCAAGCCAGCGAATGGCTGATGCTGCATTGGAGCGGCGAGTTGCAAGGCGAGCAACGCCAGGCGTTTGTGCAATGGCAGGCGGCGGATCCGGAACACCGTCGCGCCTGGCAACGTCTGCAGCACCTGCAACAAACCCTTGGCAGCGTGCCCGTGAACAGCGCCCGTGCGGTGTTGCGCGACACCCCGGACACCCAGCGCCGCGCCGCGTTGAAACTCCTCGGCCTGCTGCTGGTGGCGGGCGGCAGCGGCTACCTGGTACCGCGCAGCGAACCCTGGCAGGCAGCCTTTGCCGACTACCGCACCACCACCGGCGAGATTCGCCACATGACCCTCAGCGACGGCACGCGCCTGGACCTCAACAGCGACAGTGCAGTGGACCTGCGTTTCAGCGCCAGCGAGCGGCGCATTCGCCTGATCCGTGGCGAGATCCTGTTGACCAGTGGCCACGACCCGGTGCGCCCTTTGATCGTCGAAACCCCGGCCGGTGACGTGCAGGCGCTGGGCACCCGTTTTGCCGTGTGCGAACTGCCCGACGGCAGCCGCGTCGACCTGTATGAAGGCCGCGTGCGGGTCACCCCGTTGCAGGGCCCGGCGGTGCAGATGAATGCCGGCGACAGCCTGTGGTTCAACTCGCGCCAAAGCTCGGCGTTGCCTGCGGTAAGTGCCAATGCCAGCAGTTGGACCGAGCATCGGCTGATCGCCGAGCGCCAGCCATTGGGCGAGTTTGTCGCGCAACTGAGCCGCTATCGTCCAGGCCTGTTGCGTTGTGATCAGGCGGTGTCAGGCCTGCTGCTGACGGGGGTGTTCCCGTTGAACGATACCGACGCGATCCTCGCGGCCCTGGAGCGTTCGCTGCCGGTGCAGGTGCAGTCGGTGACGCGCTACTGGGTGACCATCAAGGCACGGGCCTGAAAATTTTTTTATCGATGCTTGTCGGTTTGCGCGCCCCGTTCGGGATACCTCTTGAAAGCCAATCAAGAAGCGTTCTCACGGGGAGTCCTGCAATGCCGCACCACCCAATCCAACCCTTGGCCCGCGCCTTGCGCCGTGGCCTGTTTGTCAGCCTGCTGGCGACGGTGCCGCTGCTGCCGACCCAGGTGCATGCCGAAGACAGCACCGAAGCGCTGCGTGCCTACAACATTCCGGCGGGCAGTCTCGATCAGGCCTTGAACCAGTTCGCCAGTGCGTCGGGCATCTTGTTGTCGGTCGATGCCTCCCTTACCCAAGGCAAGCGCACCACAGGCCTGCTGGGAAGTTATGGCGTCGGGTCCGGCCTGGAGCGGCTGCTGGCGGGCAGCGGCCTGGTGGCGGTGCAGGCCCAGGGCGGTTGGTCGTTGCAGGCGATGTCATCCGCCGGGCCGTTGCAGCTCGGCGCGACTCAGATCAGCGCCCAGCAGGCCGAGGAAAGCGCCTGGGGCCCGGTGGACGGCCTTGTCGCCACGCGCAGTGCGTCCGGCAGCAAGACCGATTCGGCATTGGTGGAAATCCCCCAGACCATCAACGTGATCACCGCCGCCGAGATCAAGGCTCGCGGCGCCCAGAGCGTCACCCAGGCGTTGCTCTACACCCCGGGCATGACCGCCGGTGGCTTTGCCGACCGGGTCAAGTTATTCGACGAACCCACCTCGCGCGGCTTCACCCCCACGCCCTTGTACCTTGACGGTTTGCACCTGCCCTACGGCGGCGGCAGCACCGGTGGAGCGCTGCAGATCGAGCCCTACTCCCTGGAGCGCATCGAAGTGCTCAAGGGCCCGGCCTCAGTGCTGTATGGGCAGAACCAGCCGGGCGGTATCGTCAATATGGTCAGCAAGCGCCCCAGCGAAACCCCGGTGCACCAGGTGGTGCTGGAAGCCGGCACCTACGAGCACAAGAGTGCGGCCATCGACCTCAGCGGCCCGCTGGATGAACAGGGGCAATTCCTCTACCGCCTCACCGGCCTGGCCAACGACGGACAGGACGAGATCAACTACGTCGAGAACAAACGCCAGTTCATCGCCCCCAGCCTCACCTGGCGCCCCAACGACGACACCCGTGTGACGCTGTTCGCCCAATACCAGAAGGACAAGGGCGTGCCCGAGGCCCAAGGGTTGCCGGCGTCCGGCACCTTGTGGGCCAACCCCAACGGCAAGATCAAGCGCGATGTGTTTATCGGCGAGCCCGGCGTCAACCAGTACAACCGCGAGCAGTACGTGCTGGGCTATGAGATTTCCCATCGCCTCAACGACACCTGGACCCTCAAGCAGAACGCGCGCTACGCCGAGGTGGACGACCGCTATACCGCACCGCTGCACGGCTACCGCTTCGTCGCCAACCCGGCCACCGGTGTGCAGGACCAACGCTACCTGCAGCGCTTCGGCGTGGACTGGGCGCAGAACAACAAAGTGTTTGGCGTGGACAGCATCGCCCAGGCCGAATTCGACACCGGTGCGTTGTCCCATACGGTGATCGCTGGCCTGGATTACTACCACTCCGGCTCGCTGTTCTATGGCCTGTATGACCGCAACCCGCCAGTGATCGACCTGTTCAAGCCGGTCTACGGCCAGCGCCTGAATTTCGGCCAACCGTACCGCTGGGACCGCACCCTGAGCCAGACCGGCCTGTATGTGCAGGACCAGATCAAACTGGATAAGTGGGCCCTGGTGCTCGGTGGGCGTTATGACTGGGCCAGCGTGGTGAACAAGGAGCCGCTGCAAGGCACCCGCTTTGCCAGCAAGGACGAGGCCTTCACCGGCCGTGCGGGCCTGGTGTACCTGTTCGATAACGGCCTGGCACCTTTTGTCAGCTATTCCGAATCGTTCCTGCCGCTGACCGGCACCGACGCCCAGCGCAAACCGTTCGACCCCTCCACCGGCAAGCAATACGAAGTGGGCATGAAGTACCAGCCGCCGGGCCAGAAGAGTTTCGTGCAGGTCGCGGTCTATCAGCTCGACCAGGAAAATGTGCTCACCACCAACCCCAACGACACCTTCAGCACCCAGAGCGGCGCCATGCGTTCGCGCGGCGTAGAGCTGGAAGCCAAGGCCGCCCTCAGCGACGCCTGGGAGATCATCGCCTCGGCCGCGCGCAACGACATCAAGTACACCAAGGACGAAGAAGGTCGCCAAGGCCGCCACCCCGCTGGCATCTCGCCGCTCACGGCGTCGATGTGGGTCAACTACACCGTACTCGGCGACACCCCGCTCGCCGGCCTCGGTGCCGGCCTGGGCGTGCGCTACGCGCGCCAAAGCCTGGGCGATTACTACGAAGGCGCGTTCAGCGTGCCGTCGTACAGCGTCTATGACGCCAGCCTGAACTACGACCTGGGCGCTTCGCCGCTCAAGCTCAAGGGCGTGAAACTGGCAATGAACGTGCAGAACCTCACCAACAAGACCTATGTCTCGCAGTGCACCAGCGACCTGGATTGTTACTACGGGGAAGGGCGTACGGTGGTGTCCAGCCTGACCTATGACTGGTAACCACCTTCCAATGTAGGAGCGAGCTTGCTCGCGAAAAACGTTAACGATGACGCGGGTCTTTCTGAATGCTCGCGGCAATCTGAGGTTTTCGCGAGCAAGCATCCATCAAGGATTGCGTAAAAACACCACATACCCCCGAAACCACTCACTCCCCTGCAAATACTCCGGCTCCTCCCACTCTCCACCCTGAATCAAACCGATCTTGAACGGCAGCCCCATCCGGTTCATCCGTGGCAGATACGCCGCGTAATCCGGGATGCTCTGGCGGCCCTGATAGGTCTGCACCACCACCTCATCCACCACGCCTTTGAGCTGGCTGATGGCGGTGGGGTCGGCGTTGCTGCTCCAGTCCAGCAGGCCGGTGATGCTCAGTTTCAGATCGGCCGGCAGGCGTTGGCGCAGGTCGCGCAGGAAGTCGGCGTATTCGTGCAGGTATTGGGTGCGGGCGTCGAAGTCGATCTGGATGCCGACCACCGGGTTGCCTGCGTCGCGCCAGCGTTGTACCTGGCCGAGCAGTTGGGTGTAGACCTGTTCGGGCCAGTGCAGGGTGTGGGCGCGGTAGACCACCCAGACGTCGCCGCGGGTGAGGCGCGGTACGCTGATGCCTTGGGCGATCAGTTGCACACCGCGCTGGGGCGCGCGGCGGGTGGCGTTGATCTGGCCCTGGAGGATGTACAGGGTCTTGGCCTGCTTGAGTACCGGCTGTGGCGTGACGCCGCTCCACAGCCAGAAGGCGTCGTAGTCGCGGGCATCGACGGCACCGAATGCCGGGCTTGCCAGCAACAGCATGCCCAGCCACAGGTGTTTCACCAGTAGTACTGCAGCGATTTGCCCCACTGGGTGTCGGCGAAACCACTTTTCAGTTGGCGGAACCAGGCTTTGCGCACGGCAGGTTCGACGTCCTTGCCGCCGCAGCTGTTGTAGCCGGCCGGCGCGTAGCAGTTGATGGCGCGGAACAGGGCGTAGGCCTTGTCGTTTTTCGGCGCCTTGGCGTTGCCGATCACCTGCTGGTAACCGTCGAGCCGCGAGAAGGTTTCACCCTTGAAGTCCGAAGCGGTGCTGCCCAGGCTGCCGGCGGCGCGGGCCTGCTCCAGAGGCATGCCGTCCAGGTTGTTGCGCAGGATGAATTCGCCGAAGCAGTTCAGGGCCTGGGGGTTCTTCGCGTCGGTCTGCAAGGTCGCTGCGGTTTGCGCGATGCTCGGGCAGGCGTAGCCGGACTCGGCCTTGTCGCCGTTCCACTGGAACAGCTTAAGCGTCTGGCTGGCGCTGTAGACATAACCCAGGCTGGTGCCCAGCTTGTCCTCGGGGGCCTGGGCCGGCAGCTGCTTGAGGTCTTCGGCGAAGGTGGCGAACTGGCCGTGCAGCAGGTCTTTGTAGAGCAGCACGAATTGCGCGGTCTGGCGTTCCAGCGGATCGCTCGCCTGGGCGATCTGCTGGCGCAGCAGTTCAGGCCCGGCGATGTTGCGCAGCAGGATGTAGCGCACCTGTTTGGCGCTGATCGGCGAATCGCTGGCGAACACCTTGGCCAACTGGCCGCTGCGCTCGTAGTTCATGGCCAGGGCCAACTCCAGCTGGTCGCGTTGCAGCGGCAGTTTTGCCAGCGGCAACAGTTGCAGCCACAGCGCTTCGGCGCCTTTCCAGTCCTGCTTGGCTTCCAGGGCCAGGGCGCGCAGGGTCTGTTGGCTGAAGGCGAAGTAGTTGAGGTTTGTCGGCACGCTTTGCGGCAACTGCTTCAGGGCAGCATCCGGTTGATGTTCGATGTACAGCGCACACACGGCCAGCAAGTACTCATAGAGCTCCGGCTCGCTGGCGAACGCGGCCTTTTGCTTCTCAAGGTCGGCGCGGCTGAGGGCCGGCTGGTTGCCGCCGCGCATCACCATCAGGTCGCTGACGAGCTGGATCATCGGGGTCTTGACGGTATCGCTGTTGACCATCAACAGCTTGAGGTCAGCTTCTTCTACCAGCTCATCCTCAGACACATTGCGCTGCTCGTCGGTGGCCGTCAGTGCCCAGGCGAACGCGTCGGCGAGCTGGGTGTTGTCGTCGGCCAGCCAGTACACCCGGCGCAGCAGGCCGTGGGCCGAGGCCGCGTATTCGCCCTGTGGATAAGTTTTCAGGTAGGCCTTGAAGCCCTGCTCGGCCGTGGCCAATGCGGGTTTATCCACACGGTCCAGGTGCGGCACGCCGTCTTCGTCATAGGTGTCGGCCTGGGCCTGGTTGAGCGCTGTGCGGGCGGTCATGTACAGCGCGGTTTCCTTCAGCCACGGCGACTGTGCACTGCCGACGCCAGCAAAGCCTTGCGCGGCCTCGGCGAAGCGGCCGCTGTAGAAATCGGCGGCGGCTTGCAGGTAGGTGCGAAACAGTTGGCCGTCGGCTGACTGGATCTGCTGCGGCTCGGCGATCACCGGGCCATCCCAGGTGCAGGTGGTGAGCAGTTGCAGCCGCGCCTTCGCCAGCAGCGCGCGCTCGGCCGCCGGCATGTCGGCCTTGACCACCTGGCGGATAAACGCCGTGGCGCTGTCATCGTCGTTGCTGCGGCAGCGGCTGCCTTCGCCATTGAGGAAGGCTTCGCCGGCGGTTTTGTACGCCTCGCGCTTGATGCCCAGGGGCGTCAGCAAGGTGTCCAGCTCGGCGGTAGGCGAATCATCCGAGTCGGGCTCGGTCTCTGCACTGGAGGCAGCGGCCAGGCGATACACCGGGAACGGCACCGGGCCGAAACCCTGGGCCAGGTCATCTTCGCTCAACGCCTTGGGCACCAACGGCGCGGCCTTTTTGTCCGCCAGCAACAGGCGCAGGTTGGCCCGGCTGTCATTGCCCGGGCTCAGGAACGGCACGTTGTTGCAAGGGTCGAGGCTGTCACGCGAGACACGCCAATCGGGGTAGCACGAATCGTCGGAGCTGGCCTGGGCCTGCTGGGAAATACCGGCCAGCAGGGCCAGTGCCAGGGGGGAGAGAAAACCGATGCGCATGACGTGTCCTTGATCCTGGGTCCTTGGAGGGCGGCAATCATAGCTTGATCTGACAATCGCGTCGGTGAAGCCCTACACAAATCGTAGATTTGTCCGATTGAGGGTAGTGGCAATTTAATCTTGCTGCCCTAGACTGCGCTCATCGTTAGGGAGAACTTTGTGTATGAAGCAGTGGCATGGATGGATATTGAGTTTTTCCTGCCTGATGGCTGCGGCGCCGATGGTAATGGCTGACGACCCATTACTGGATCATCCGCCTGCGGCGAACGTCAGCAACGACAGTGAGGCGCGCGGCGTATTGCGTGCCCGCGACCAGGCGATGCTGGCCAGCGAATTATCCGGGCGCATCGTCGACCTGCCGTTCAGCGAAGGCGAATCCTTCAAGAAGGGTGACACCCTGGCGCGTTTTGATTGTTCGGCCTACCAGGCCCAACTCAATGCTGCCTCGGCGGCCAGCCGCGGTGCTGGTGAAGAACTGGCCCATAACAAGCAATTGGCTGCGCTGAACTCCGTCGGGCGCTTCGAAGTGGCCCGCGCCGAAGCCAAACTCACCGAAACCCAGGCCCAGTCCCAGGTCTACCAGGTGCAGGTCAAGCGCTGCAGCGTGCTGGCGCCGTTTGACGGCCAGGTGGTACAGCGCAAGGTCCAGCGCTATGAAAGCGTGTCGGCCGGTGCGCCGCTGCTGGAAATCGTCGATAACCGCAGTCTGGAAATCCACCTGCTGGTGCCGTCGCGCTGGATGGGCAAGCTCAAGCCCGGGCAGACCTTCAGTTTCACCCCCGACGAAACCGGCCAAGCGTTCAGCGCCACGGTCAAACGCCTCGGTGCGCGCATTGATGAAGGCAGCCAGACGCTGCTGCTGGTAGCGAGCATGCCCAAGGCCGAGGGTTTGCTGGCCGGCATGAGTGGCACCGCGCATTTCGAGGCACTTAAGTGAATGCGCCCATGACGGGTAGCGCCGAGCGTTTCTTTGCCCGGTTCCTTGACCTTGAACGCCTCACCCGCGCCGCTCGCACCCTCGATCAATTGGCCTACAGTCTGGTGAACGATGGGCAGGCGCTGTTCGGCTTTCGCCATGCTGCGCTGTTGATCGCCGGCAAAGTGCGTGCGGTGACCGGGGTGAGCATGGTCGAGCCGAATGCGCCGTTTGTGGCGTTTGTCGAGCATGCCGTAGCCGAAGCGTTCAAGCAGGGGCGGTCTGCACCTGCGACCGTGCTGCCGATAGAGGCTTTCAGTACGGCAGTGCGTGAGGACTGGCAAAGCCTGTCGGCGCCCCACGTGTTCTGGCTGCCATTGCTCGATCATCACGGCGAGGTGTTCGGCGGCGTCTGGCTGGCTCGCGATACGCCCTGGAGCCCACCGGAGCAGGTGTTGCTTGCGCAATTGGGCGATACCTATAGCCACGCCTGGCTGGCCTTGCAGCCCCGACGCCCGTGGCGCCTGCGGTTTACCCGCAAGCGCCAGTTACTGCTGGCGGCGGCGGTCGTGCTGGGGCTGTTGATTCCGGTGCGTCAGTCAGTGCTGGCACCGGCGCAAGTGGTGCCGCTGGGGGGGCGGGTGGTCGCTGCACCGCTGGATGGGGTGATTGCCGAGTTTCTGGTCAAGCCCAACCAGGCGGTGAAAAGTGGCGATCTGCTGGTGCGCTTTGAAAGCACCACCCTCAAGGCCCAGGCCGATGTGGCCCAGCGTGCGCTGGGGGTGGCGGAAGCCGAATTGAAGGCCAACGCGCAACGGGCGTTCGCCGATGCCGAGTCCAATTCGAAAATCGATTTGCTCGCCGCCCGCGTCGAGCAAAAGCGCGCCGAACGCAACTATGCCGAACAGTTGCTCAAGCGCAGCGAAGTGCGCGCCGAGCGCGATGGCATCGCAGTGTTCGCCGATGCCGAGCGCTGGACCGGCAAGCCGATCCAGACCGGCGAGCGGCTGATGGATATTGCCGACCCTGCTCAGGCCGAACTGCGCATCGAGTTGGCTGTGGGTGACGCCATCGCCCTGGCGACGGACGCCGAGGTGGCGCTATTTCTCGACAGTGACCCGCTGCAACGCTATGCCGCTCGGGTCGAGCGCGTCGCCTATGAAGCGCAGCCGACGCCGTCCGGGCAGTTGGCCTATCGGGTCGACGCAGCCTTCAACGAATCGCCCCCACCGCGCATCGGCCTGCGCGGTACCGCCAAGCTGTTTGGCCAGCGCGCGCCGTTGGCCCTGTACCTGCTGCGTCGCCCCTTGGCCGGGCTGCGCCAAAGCGTGGGCCTTTAATGGGGTTGCCCGGCCTGCGCGAAGACCTGCAGCTGACCGTTGCTGCCCCGGCCCTGGACGGCTCGCCACGCTGGACCCTGGCCGACCCGCTGCGCGGCCGCTACTTCAAGTTGGGCGCCCAGGCCATGCGCCTGCTGCGTCATTGGGCGCTGGGGGATGCGGCCCAAGTGCTGCACGCGGCTAACCGCGAGCCGGGCTTGAAGTTGGGTGAGACAGAGCTCGAAGAGTTGCTGGCGTTTCTGCGCGCCCATGACCTGATCGCCGCGCTGGACCCGCAACAGCGCGCCAGCTACGTCTTGAAGTCCGCCGCATCACGCCAGAGTCTGTGGCAAAAAGCGTTGCACCAATACCTGTTTTTCCGCATTCCCCTGTGGCGCCCCGACGCCTTCCTCAATCGTGCCTGGCCGTGGCTGCGGCGATTTGGCCCGCGCCTGTTGCGCTACGGGTTGCCGGCGACGCTCGGGCTCGGTGTGTTTCTGGTGTCCCGTGACTGGGAGCGGTTCCTGGCGACCTTTCCCCATCTGTTCAGCCTCGGCGGTGCCCTCGCGTTTGGTGTGGCGTTGTTCTTCGCCAAGCTGTGCCATGAATTCGGCCATGCGTTCATGGCCAAGCGCGCGGGGTGTCGGGTGCAGAGCATGGGCGTGGCGTTCATGGTGCTGTTGCCGTTGTTCTACACCGATGTGAGTGATGCCTGGCGGGTCAACGATCGCAAGGCGAGGCTGCTGATCGGTGCCGGTGGGGTCATGGCCGAATTGCTGCTGGCCTGCATCGCCTTGCTGGCCTGGTCGTTGCTGCCGGACGGGCCGGCGCGCACCGCCGCATTCATGCTCGCCAGCGCGACGTGGATCACCACGCTGGTGGTCAACCTCAACCCCTTCATGCGTTTTGATGGTTATTTTCTGATCAGCGATCTATGGGAGGTCGACAACCTGCAAGGACGCGCCTTCGCCCTGTGTCGCTGGCGTCTGCGCGAGGCCTTGTTCGGCTACGGCGAACCCGCGCCGGAGGCGTGGTCGCCCGCCATGCGCCGGCGCCTGTTGTGGTGGGGCTATTTGTCGTGGCTGTGGCGCGCCGCATTGTTTTTCGGGATCGCGCTGGCGGTCTACCACTTGTTCTTCAAGCTGCTGGGGATCTTTCTGATGGTGGTGGAGTTGGGTTGGTTTATTGTCCTGCCGATTCTCAAGGAAGGTCGTGAATGGTGGAGCCGGCGCGAGCAGGCGCATACCCCGCGTGTGCTGGTGACGGGCCTGGGGCTGCTGGCGCTGTTGTTGCTGGTGGCGGTGCCGTGGCGCAGCAGCGTGGAGGTGCCGGCGATGCTTGAGGCGGCGCGGGTCACGGCGTTGCATGCACCGGTGGCGGCGCGGGTCAAGCAGGTGAATGTGGTCGATGGCCAAACCGTGGAGCGGGGCGCGGTGCTGGTGGAACTGGAGTCGCCGGACATTGATTCGCGGTCGGTGATCGTGCGCCGCGAAATCGACATCCTGCAATTGCAGATGCGCCGTCAGGCCGGGCGCAGTGAAACGGCGGCGGATGTCGGCATTCTTGAACAGCGCCTGGCCGAAGCCGTGGCCGAATACCGTGGCTTGCAGGCCCGGCGTGAGCGCCTGCTGCTGCGCGCGCCCGAGGCTGGGCAGGTGCGTGACCTGATGCCGCAGTTGGTGGCGGGCCGCTGGGTGTCGACCCGTGACCCGCTGGCGCGCATTGTCGAAGGCGGAACACGCCTGCGCGGTTACCTGGCTGAGGCGGACCTGTGGCGCGTGGCGCCGGGTGCCGGCGGGCGGTTTATCGCCGACGACCCGATGCGCCCGGCGTGGCCGGTGGAACTGTTGGACGTGGATGCCAACGGCGTTGCCGTCCTCGACCAGGAAGCCTTGGCGTCGGACCAGCACGGGCCGATTGCCGTACGCCGTGACGAGAGCCGTCGACCGGAGCCGGTGCAGGCGCAGTATGGCGCGCGCCTGAAACTGCTCGACGACGCGCCGGCGCCCCCCCATCCACTGCGCGGTGTGGTGGTTTTGCAGGGGCGCAGTGAATCATTGCTGGGGGCGGCCTGGCGGCGCATGGCGGCGTTGGGTGTACGCGAAAGTGGTTTTTGATCCAAGGAGATGATCAATGCTGGACAGTTCGTCGTGCGCAGGTTTATCCATGCGCCCTTCACGGCCCACCGATGCGCCGTTTTTGCACAACCTGTACCGCAGCGCACGGCCGGAGTTGCAGTGGGTCGATGCCGATCCCGAAGTGATCGAGCAGATTGTCGCCCAGCAGTATCAGGTTCAGGAACAGGGGATCGCCGAGCATTTTCCGGGAGCGATGCACTACGTGGTGGAGAAACTCGACACCCCGATCGGCGTGTTGACGGCGGACTTCGGTGCGAATGAAGTGCGCGTGCTCTACCTGGCATTTGTCCCCGCTGCGCGCGGCCAGGGTTTTGGCCGCGCAGTGCTGCAAGGCGTGCAAAAAGCCGCCGCCCAAGTGCGCTGTCCGGTGGCGACGGTTGTGTGGGCCAGCAACCCCGGTGCGCGCCAGCATTACCTGGCGCTGGGGTTTCGCGTCGAGGAAACCGTGCCGGGGGCCGAGCGGCTGGTGTGGTACCCGGGGCTCAGTTGAACACAATGTTGAAATAGCCAAGGTTCGGGTCACGGCCCAGGGCCGGCTCCCGTGAGACAAAAATGGCTTCAACGGTGCCCAGTTGCGGTAACGCAAGGGCGCACAGCCCATCGACGAAATCCGTGGGTGCAAGGCTGCGCAGCGTAACGTTGAAGGGCGTGCGGGAGTTGTCCGGCAGGCGCGATTGCGGGCGCAGGTCGACGGCCTCGATGTGCACGTGCAGCACTCGGCCATCGGGCAGTTGCAGCGGGCAGGACTGGTTGATCAGGGGCTGGAAGTGTTCGTTGCAGACCTGTTGCAGCATGGGGCGTCTCCGATAGTTGCGGCGGGCACCGGGGTGTTTGCCCCGGTGTTGGAGCGGCTTACGGGCGGGGCGGGAAAATCCCTGTCAGGGCGATGCTGAAATTCAGCGCGAGGTACGGTGCCATTGTTGGCAACGGCTGGTTGCCGCCTGGAACCGTCAAGTTGCCGCCCAAGGTGCTGCTGGCGCCTTTGAGGGCGACGGGTGCGCTGCCGGGTTTGTCGGAGTAGATCGCCGCCGAGCCTGGGCCCCCCGTGCTGGAGGCGCCGATGTAGGCATTGGTGCTGGTTGGTGTGGTGGTGGCGGCACTGGGTTCGTTGGCCAGGTTGATGGTGGTGGTGACCGTCAGGCCGGTGGTGGGGATCAGTTGGGTCGGAAGGTTGCCGCTCAGGATGCTCGACTTTTCGTTGCCGCCGACTTCACCGATGACCCGTGGTGTCAGGCCGCCGCCATTGCCCATGTGGATCGGTGCACGGCCTTGCAGGTTGGGTAGGGCAAAAGTGTTCTGGCCGTCACCGCCATAGACCGTGCCCAACAAGGCAAACAGTGCGCTGTTTTGCGCGATCGATACCAACTGGCCGTTGCAATAGGCCCATCCCTGGGGGGCGTAGTTGAAAGCGAACATCTGAACCGTACCGAGAAAAACTTCCATGAAAACCTCTCCTGCCAAGTGTCGGATGAGATACGCCGCGCGATGCAAACCTGGCGCACCGCCCCACAGCCTAGACGCGGGTTCGCACTTCGTCCGCTTTTTGGCCTCGCTGTGGTGTAGGGGTGGGATTACACCGGCCGCTGGGCCTGCTTTCGGCCTACAATCAGCGCGTTCGAGCACCCAGCCGGGTGCTGCTGTCGATTCCAGAGGGTGGTAATGGGCGTTCCGAGTCGTGATGAAACAATGAGCACTTGTCAGCCTGTTCCACCTGCACGCTCTCTTTTCCAATTGCTTCGCGAACCCTGGTTACTGCCGCTCCTGGCGCTGGCCCTGGGGGTGCGCTGCTATGAGTTGACGGCGGCGGCGATCTGGGGCGATGAAGGCTCCAGCCTTTTGCTGGCCCATTACGCGTTGCCCGGCATCTGGTTCCATGCGGCCCACGATGTGCACCCGCCGCTGTATTTCATGCTGCTGCACGGCTGGATCGCGGTGTTTGGCGATTCCATCCTGTCGATCCGCCTGCTCAGCGCATTGCCGGGGGTGGTCGCGGTGTTTCTCGGCACCTGGCTGGTGCACCTGATCGCCACGCGCCGGGCCACGTTGCTGGCCTGCCTGCTGCTGGCCCTGCTGCCCACGGCGGTGCGCTACAGCCAGGAAATCCGCATGTACTCGTTGCTGGGTGTCTGGCTGTTGGGGGCGACCCTCGCGCTGGTGTATTGGGTGAAGGCGCCGCAGCGTTCGCGTTACCTGGTGCTCTACGCGTTGCTGATGACGGCGGCGTTCTACACCCATTATTTCGCCGCCTTGTGTGTGCTTGCCCACTGGCTGTATGTGGCGCTGCTCGGGCCCGTGCCTGGTGCACGCCAGCGTTTTATCGGCCGTCACGACTGGTGGCTGGCCAACGTCGCGATTGTGCTGCTGTTTGCGCCCTGGCTGCCCGGGCTGATCGACCTGGTACTGCACATGGACGAGCTGAAGGCCGGCAACGATGTGGGGTGGGAGTTGCCGGTCACCTGGCGTTCACTGCCGTCGATGGTCTGGCAGCTGTTGGCGCTGGATGATGGAGAAACCATGCCGGCGTGGCTGTTACTCACGTTGCCGACTGTGGTTACGGCGGTACTCGGTTATGTGCTGTGGAACGACCGCAGCCGCTACCGCTTCGCCACGCTGGTAGTGATCTATTGCACCTTGCCGGTGCTGCTGGTGTTTGCGATATCGTTTATTTCGCCGGTGTTTATCGACCGCTATTTGACGGCGCCGGCCCTGGGCTTGCCGATTGTCCTGGCGTTGGCCATCGACCGCCTGGCCCTGCGCCACAGAACCTTGGCGGCGGTGCTGCTGGCCGTGGTACTGGGCGCTTCGGTCGTGGGGCTGAAGAACAACTACACGGTCGACCCCGATGATCAATTCAGCAACATGGTCGACTATATGAACCAGCACACCGTGGCCGGTGACCAGGTAGTCCTGGGGGATATGTTCTGGTACCTCACCTGGGGTTATTACGATAAAAGCGCAACCGCACCCCGTCTCTACACCCCGCCGGCGGCCAGTGGTGCGTCAACCCGGCCCAATGCCTACGGCTTCGGTACCTTGATCGAGCCCGACGCCGGGGTTTATCTGGACGACTTGAACGATCTTCCCATTGGCAACAGCCGGGTATGGCTAGTGATGAGCCGGGTAGCCCCTGACGAGTTCCCCTTGATTCCGAAGAACTGGCGAGCCATTGACCAGCATGCAGGGGGTGATACACAGGCAGTTTTATATGAGGTTTGTCATCTGACCTGTGTGGGGCCCTGAGGCGCAATAGGTGTCATTCGTCGGATATATCGCATAGCCCCGAAAACAAAGGGCATTCATGCCGAATTAAACCAGTTGATGGCAAAGTAATATTGGTCTGAAATGATTTCTTACGCTACGCTTTGTCCTACAAAGGACTGCCAGTAAGGGTGAAAGGATTGAGCCGTTTTCACTTCATTTCCGGGTTGCCGCGTTCCGGTTCGACCCTGTTGTCCGCCATTCTTTTACAGAATCCGCGTTTTCATGCGGGCATGACCAGCCCTGTCGGTGCGCTGTTTGCCGGTGTACTTGGCCAGTGCAGCGCCGGCAGTGAGTTTGGCGCGGTCATCAACACGGATGTACGTCGCCGCCTGCTGGGCGGTTTGTTCGACGCCTATTACGCCGACCAGGTCGACAAGTCCGTGGTGTTCGACACCAATCGGCAATGGTCCGCTCGTCTCCCGGCTATTCGCGACTTGTTTCCCCAGGCCAAGGTCATCGCTTGTGTGCGCAATGTCGCCTGGGTCATGGACAGCATCGAGCGTCTGTACCGCGCCAATCCCTTCGAGAACACCAAGCTGTTCAATGATGACGGTGAGCGCAACACCGTCTACAGCCGGGTCGAAACCCTGGCCCAGCGTAATCGCCTGGTGGGGTTTGCCTGGGCGGCGCTCAAGGAAGCCTATTACGGCGAACAGGCCGACTCTTTGCTGATTATCGACTACGACCTGCTGAGCCAGGCGCCTGAGCGTGTGCTGCGCCTGGTCTACGAGTTCATCGGCGAGCCCTGGTTCGAGCACGACTTCGACAACCTCGCCTATGACGCCCCGGCCTTCGATGAGGCCCTGGGCGTGGCCGGGCTGCATAAGGTCAAGCGCAAGGTGGCCTTCGAGACACGCACCACGATTTTGCCGCCGGACTTGTTCGAACAGTATTCCAAGCTGTCGTTCTGGCTGGATGGCGCCTCCAGCGCCGCCAATGTGATTCGTATCAAAAACAACCCTGCGAGTCATTGACCGCGGTTTTTTCCTGAGTTTCAGACGTTCGATCCCGGGTGAGTCTCATGTGGTGGAATAAACAGAAGTCGCGTGGAGTAGCGCGGGCAACAGCCGTAGCCCGGTCCCTGGGTTCGCCCATGATCATGTCCCTGGAACCGCGCATGTTGTTCGACGGCGCCGTGGCGGCGACTGTGGCGACGGCGGCCGATAACCACTCGACCGTGGACGCGGCCAAGCCACCCACCGCAGACCAGCCCACTGCTGCCAAGGACACCCATGGCCAGGCGGATGCCGCCCCGGCGACCGCACCTGTTGCCGTGCCCGGCCAGGCCGTGGTGTTTGTCGACTCGCGGGTCAAGGACTTCGACAGCCTGCTCAAGGGCGTCGCTCCCGGCACTCAGGTTGTGGTGCTGGACGGCAGCAAGGACGGCCTGCAACAGATCGCCGATTACCTGGGCAGCCACCAGGGCGTGAGCACCGTGGAGATCATTGCTCACGGCAATACCGGTGATTTGTGGCTGGGCAGCACCTACCTGTCGGCGGACAACGTCGCGGCGCGCGCCGATGTGCTGGGTCAGATCGGCAAAGACATGAACGTGGGCGGCGATATCCTGATCTACGCCTGCAACACTGCCGAAGGCGAGCGCGGCGTGAGCTTCGTCGATTCCCTGGCGCAGTACACCGGGCGTGACATTGCTGCCTCCACCAACCGCACCGGCCTGGGCGGCGACTGGACGTTGGAAATCGCAACCGGCGCCATCGAAAGCACGCCCCTGCTGTCGCAACAGGTGATGAACGATTACCAGTGGGGCCTGGCGACCTGGACCGCGACCAACGGCAATGATTCGGGGGTCGGCTCCCTGCGCGCGGCGCTGGCGTCCTCGCAGAACGGCGACATCGTGACCTTCAACACCGGCATGACCGTACTGTTGAACAGCCAGTTGGTGGTCACCAAGAACATCACCCTCGACGGCGACCTGAACAATGACGGCGTTGCCGAGGTAACCCTGGACGGGCAGTACAAGACCAGCGTGATCCAGGTCAACAGCGGTACCACCGTGACCTTCGACGGCCTTGTGATTACCCGTGGCCTGATTGCCGGTAACGGTGGCAATGGCGGCAGCGGTACCAGTGCGGGCAACTCGCTGGGCGCGGGGCTCAGCAACTTCGGCGACCTGACGCTGAGAAACGTCAGCGTCACGGCAAACGCGGCTTCCGGTGGCGGTGGCGGTGGCGGTGTCACCGGTGGCGCGGTCGGCGGCGCCGGGGGTGGTGGCGGGGCATTGGGCAACGGCATCGGCGGGCATGGCGGCAGCACCGGCAGTGGTACTGGCAACTACGCTGGCGCCGCTGGCTCGGCCAACCAGGGCGGTACGGGAGGCGGGTATAACCTGACGGTGATGGGCGGCAAGGGCGGCTCGGGCAGCGCCGGGGCCGGCTCGACCAACCCCTATGGCTACTCCAACGGCAGCGCCGGCGGCGCTGCGTCCGTCGGCGGAATATCGATCGGCGGCGGTGGCGGCGGTGCCGGCTGGAACGCCCTCGGCGGCAAGGGGGGTGGTGCTGCGGGCGGTATCTACAACGCCGCTGGCGCCAAATTGACCATCATCGGCACCTCGGCGATTACCGGTAACATCGGTGCCGGCGGCGGTGGCGGCGGTGGTGGCTCCCTGAACAGCGGCAGCACCACCAATGGCGGAGACGGTGGCCTGGGCGTCGGCGCAATCTGGAACAAGGGTTCGGTGCTGATCACGGCGGCCAACTTCGCCAGCCTTGGCGGTAGCGCCAACTCCGGCGCCAGCGGCAATGGCGGCCTGGCCAGTGCCGGCACGGCCGGCAACAAACCGACGGCGGTCAATGGCCTGTTCAACGATATCGGCGGTACGTCGAACAATGCCTATGTGCCGAACCCGACCGCAACCATCGTGGTTGCAACCCCAGCCCAGCATATCGGCAGCACGTCGCAGGTGACCATTACCTTCAGCGAAGCCGTCAACGGTTTCACCCTGGCTGACCTGACAGCTGCCAACGGGGTTCTCACTAACCTGACCACCAGCGATAACAAGACCTGGACCGCGACCTTCACCCCGAACGCGAACGTCGCCAGCAGTGCCGGCCAGATCACCTTGGACAACACCGGTGTCACCAGCCAGTCGCTGGGTTTGGCAGGCATCGGCACCACCACGTCCAACAGCTACACCGTCGACACCGAGCGCCCGAGCGCGACCATCGTGGTCGACAGTCCCACGTTGAAAGTCGGTGGCTCGTCCCAAGTGCACATCACGTTCAACGAGGCAGTGAGTGGTTTCAGTCTGTCGGACATGACGGCAACCAACGGCACCCTGAGCAACCTGGCCACCAGCGACAACATCCACTGGACCGCCACCCTGACCCCGGCGGCCGGCAACAACAGCAGCGGCAACAGCATCTCCCTGGACAACACGCTGTATACCGATACCGCAAGCAACGCGGGCACCGGCACCAGCACGTCCAACGCCTACGTGATCGATACCGTGCGGCCGACCGCGGGCATTGTGGTGTCCAACACCGCGCTCAACATTGGCGGTTCGTCCCAGGTGACCATCACCTTCAGCGAAACGGTCAACGATCTGGACCTGAGCGACCTGAGCGCATCCAATGGTGTACTGAGCAACCTGGTCCAGGTCGATGGCACCCACTGGACGGCCGTCCTCACCCCCAACAGTGGGGTTACCCACAGTGGTGATCTGGTCACCCTGAACAACACGTTGATTACCGACGGTGCGGGCAACGCCGGCAGCGGCAGCACCAACTCCAACACCTATGCCGTCGATACCGAGCGCCCTACCGCGACCATCGTATTCGGCAACACCAACCTGGGGATCGGCCAGACCTCCCCGGTGACCATCACCTTCAGCGAAGCCGTGAGCGGTTTCACCCTGGCCGACCTGACGGTGAGCAACGGCGTCCTGAGCAACCTGAGTACCAGCGACAACATTACCTGGACCGCGACCTTCACCCCGACCGCGGCTGTCGTCAGCGCGAGCAACCACATCACCCTGGACAATACCGGTGTCCAGGATGGGGCGGGCAACGCCGGCAGCGGCAGCAGCACCTCCAACAACATCGCCATCGATGGCGTGCGCCCGACCGCCAGCGTGGTGGTCGCCAACGACTCGCTGAAAATCGGCGACACCTCGCTGGTTACTATTACCTTCTCCGAAGCCGTGGTCGGATTCAGCAACGCCGACCTGACCGTTGCCAACGGCACGCTGACGGCGGTGAGTACCAGCGACGGCGGCATCACCTGGACCGCCACCTTCACCCCGAGCGCGAGCGTCTCCGACACCGCCAACCTGATCACTCTGGATAACACTGCCTACAGTGACACTGTTGGCAATGCCGGCACCGGCACCACAAGCTCGAATAACTACAGCATCGACACCCAGCGTCCGACGGCGACCATCGTCGTCGCCGATCCGACACTGACGGCCGGTGAAACCTCGCTGGTGACCATCACGTTCAGCGAAGCGGTAAGCGGTTTCAGCCTGAGCGACCTGAGTACCAGCCACGGTAGCCTGAGCGGCTTGAGCAGCGCTGACGGCATCACCTGGACCGCGACCTTCACGCCAGGCACGAACACCAGCAGCGCAACCAATGCCATCACCCTGGCCAATGCCGGTATCGCTGACCTTGCCGGCAACGCGGGTGCCGGCAGTACCACCTCGGCCAACTTCACCATCGACACCGTGTTACCCACCGCCAGCATCGTGGTAGCCAGCCCCGCGTTGAATATCGGTGGCACGTCGCTGGTGACCATCACGTTCAGCGAGGCGGTCACCGGTTTCAGCAATGCCGACCTGACCATTACCAACGGCACCCTGAGCGCGGTGCACACGGGCGACGGTGGCATCACCTGGACCGCCACCTTCACCCCGAGCAACAATCTCACCGACGCCACCAACCTGATCACCCTGGACAACAGCGGCGTACAGGCGATGGTGTCGGGCAATGTGGGTAGCGGCACCACCGACTCCAACAACTTCGCTATCGACACCCAACGCCCGACCGCCACCGTGGTGGTGGCCAACGAGCACCTGGGCGTCGGTGGCACGTCAACGGTGACCATTACCTTCAACGAAGCGGTGACCGGCTTTAACCTGTCCGACCTGACCGTCAGCAACGGTACCCTCAGCAACCTGAGCACCAGCGACAACATCACCTATACCGCAACCCTGACGGCGGTGGCGGGCATCAACCAGGCCAGCAACCTGATCACCCTGGACAACACCGGCGTGGTCGACATTGCTGGCAACAGCGGCTCCGGCACCACTGACTCCAACAACTATGCCATCGACAGCCAACGGCCGACCGCGACCATTGTGATAGCCGATCCGGTGCTCGCGGCGGGTGAAACCTCGCTGGTGACCATCACCTTCAGCGAGGCGGTGAACGGTTTCGACAACAGCGACCTGACCGTGCCCAATGGCACGTTGAGCGCGGTGAGCAGCAGCGATGGCGGCATCACCTGGACCGCAACGTTCACGCCGACCAGTGGCATCAAGGACACCACCAATATCATCAGCCTGAACAACGCAGGCTATACGGACCTGTCGGGCAACGCCGGCACCGGCTCCACCACCTCGGGTAATTTCACTATCGATACGGTACGGCCGACCGCGACGATCGTGGTGGCGGACAGCGCCCTCGCGCTTGGTGAAACCTCGACGGTGACCATCACCTTCAGCGAAGCGGTGAGCGGCTTCAGCACCGCCGACCTGACGATCAGCAACGGCACGTTGACGAACCTTGCCAGCGGCGACGGCGGCATCACCTGGACGGCGACCTTAACGCCGACCAGCAACATCACCGACATCAGCAACCTGATCGTGTTGGACAATACCGGCGTGGCGAATGCCTCGGGCAACACCGGCATCGGCAGTACCGATTCCAACAACTTCAGCATCGACACCCAGCGGCCGACGGCGACCATCGTGGTCAGTAACGACGCCCTGAATGCAGCGGGTTCATCGGTGGTGACCATCACCTTCAGTGAAGCCGTGACCGGCCTCACCCTGGGTGACCTGACCGCGCCCAACGGCACCCTGGGCAACCTGAGCACCCTGGACAACATCACCTGGACCGCAACCCTGACGCCGAACGCCGCGACCACCCATGCCGGCGACG
This sequence comes from Pseudomonas sp. GW821-FHT09D08, assembly GCF_059416305.1. NCBI lineage: Bacteria > Pseudomonadati > Pseudomonadota > Gammaproteobacteria > Pseudomonadales > Pseudomonadaceae > Pseudomonas > Pseudomonas sp. GW821-FHT09D08. The sequence continues at coordinate 31,314 of NZ_JBWKOX010000026.1, read as the reverse complement.
TCATCAGCCTGGACAACAGCCTGGTAAGCGACAGTGCCGGTAATGCCGGTGCGGGGAATAGCGTCTCCAATGCGTACAGCGTCGATACCGTGGCGCCGACGGCCAGCATTGTGCTCGGCAGCGCGAGCCTGCTCGTCGGGCAAACCACGACGGTGACCATCACCTTCAGCGAAGCGGTGGCCGGCCTCGACAGCAGCGACTTGAGCGTGCCCAACGGCACCTTGGGCACCCTGGTCAGCAGCGACGGCGGTATCACCTGGACCGGGACCTTTACCCCGGACAGCAATGTTCACGACACCACCAACCTGATCACCCTGAACAACACCGGCTACGCCGACCTGGCAGGCAATACCGGCACCGGTGTGACCCACTCGGCCAACTTCACCATAGACACGGTGCGGCCAACCGCAACTATCGTAGTGGCGGATACGGCTCTCAAGGCTGGCGAAACCTCGACGGTGACCATCACCTTCAGCGAAGCCGTGAGCGGTTTCAGCAATGCCGACCTGAGCCTCAGCAACGGCACACTGACGAACGTTACCTCCAGCGACGGTGGCATCACCTGGACCGCGACACTCACGCCGACCAGCAATATCACCGACACCACTAACGTCATCACCCTGGACAACAGCGGTGTCGTCAACGCCTCCGGCAACGCTGGCAGCGGCACCACAACCTCCAGTAACTACAGCATCGACACCCAGCGTCCAGGCGCGACTATTACGGTGGCCAACGGCCTGTTGGGGATCGGCCAGACCACCACCGTGAGCATCACCTTCACCGAGGCGGTCAGCGGCTTTGACCTGTCGGACCTGAGCGTGGCCAACGGTGTGTTGTCCAACCTGACCACCAGCGACAATATCCACTGGACCGCGACCCTCACCCCCACCGCCGGCATCACCGACGCCACCAACCTGGTGGTACTCGACGGCAGCCTGGTCAGCGATGGCGCAGGCAATGCCGGCTCGGGCATTGCCATCTCCAATAACTACGCAATCGACGGCGACCTGCCGACGGCGACTATTTCGGTCGCCAACCCGAACCTGGTCGTCGGTCAGACCACGACCGTAACCTTCACCTTCAGCGAGAAAGTCACCGGCTTCGACCTGGATGACCTCAGCGTCGCCAACGGCACCTTGTCCAACCTGGCCACCAGCGATGGCGGCAAGACCTGGACCGCGACCCTGACGCCGACGGCGAATATCAACGACCCGAGTAATTTCATCACCCTCGACACCAGCCTGGTGGCAGACCTGGCAGGCAACGCCGGCAGCGGTTTTGCCAACTCCAATAACTTTGGGGTCAACACCCTTGCACTGACCGGGGACCCGCTGTTTCGCGTCACCGACCCGGTTGCGCCTCAGGGCGCGCCGAACGCGCCGTTGCAGCCCATTATCTTCGGCCGCCCGACTGGCGACCTGGGTTCATCCATCGGCTTCCCGCCGCTGTTTGAGCAACGTGAAATGGGCGCAGGCCTGCCGCCGATCGGCCGCATTTTCATCAGCAACGGTGCCTCGTCTCCCAGCTTTATCGCCCAGGTGTTCAGCACCGATGGCAGTGGTGACGGCAGTGGCAATGGCTTCCTCGGCTTCGGTGGTGGAGACGGCGGGGTGTTTGGCTCAAGCACGTTGTCGGGCCTGTTCAATCGCGACACCGGTGGCAACGATAGTGGCTTCAAGGCGTTCGACAGCAAGTCCATCAAGGGCGGCGGCGATGCGGCCCAGGGCCTGCGTGGCGTCTTTGGCGCACCGACCCTTGGGCAACAATTGCAACAGATCAACGAGAGGGAGCATCGCCAGGTGATCGACCTGGCACAGGCACTGCAACAAGTCGGCATCAGCGAAATGCAGGCTTGAATATACTTAATTTCGGCGCAGGAACAGGGGCAGTACAAGGATGAATACACGTCACAAGTTGTTCGGCGCCAGCCTGCTGGTGCTGGCGATCAGCGGTTGTGCGGTCACCAGCAAGCCGATTGAGCGCAGCGTCAGCGAGCAGCGCGCTCGTAGTGACCTGCAGGGTATGTACAAGGATCAGGAACCGCTGAGCGGCCCGCTGACCCTGCACGAGGCCATGGCCCGTGCGGTGAAGTACAACCTCGAAGGTCGTTTGAAGGTGATGGAAGAGGCGCTGGCCAAGCGTCAATCCGACCTCTCCAGCTTTGACATGCTGCCGCGCATGGCGCTGTCGGCCGGTTACGCCGGTCGCAACAACACCAACGCCTCCAGCAGCCAGAGCGTGCGCACCGGCACCCAGTCCCTGGAACCGTCCACCTCCCAGGATCGCGACCGCCGCGTGGCGGACCTGACCATGGTGTGGAACGTGCTCGACTTTGGCGTCAGCTACATCAGCGCCAAGCAGCAAGGCGATCAGCGCCTGATCATCCAGGAACGCCGCCGCAAGGTGATCAACACCATCGTTCAGGACGTGCGCTCGGCCTACTGGCGCGCCGTGGCGGCCGAACGCTTGCTCGGCCAGATCGACAGCCTGATGGCGCGGGTCGACCAGGCCCAGACCGACAGCCAGAGCATGAGCGAACAACGCATCGGCGACCCGGTCCAGGCCCTTGGCTACCAGCGCTCGCTGATCGAAGCCACGCGCCAGTTGCAGGAGCAGCGCCGGGCCTTGTCCCTGGCCAAGACCGAACTGGCGACCCTGATCAACCTGCCGATGGGCACCGACCTCAAGCTGGCCACGCCGGACGACTACAGCGTGCCGCAATTGAAGGTCAACCTCGCCAGCCTGGAACAGGAAGCCCTGGCCAACCGGCCTGAACTGCGCGAGCAGGACTACCAGACCCGCATCAGCGCCGCCGAAACCCGCAAAGCCATGCTGCGCCTGCTTCCGGGCCTGGAATTCAGCGCCGGCGGGCACTACGACAGCAACTCGTTCCTGGTGGACAACCGCTGGGCCGACTACGGCGCCAAGGTCACCTGGAACCTGTTCAACGTGATCTCGGCCCCGGCCGCCATCGACGTCGCCAAGGCCGGGGAAGAGGTCGCCACCGCCCGCCGCCAGGCGATGTCCATCGCGGTGCTGGCGCAGATCTACGTGGCCAACGCCAACTTCCAGGATGCCGTGCGTCAGTTCAAGACCAACGAACAACTGGCCAATATCGACGGGCAGATCCTCACCCAGCTGCGCAATCGCCATCAGGCGGCGGGCCTGGGCGAACTCGACCTGATCCAGGGCGAGCTCAACACCCTGCAAGCGGACCTGCGCCGCGACCTGGCCTATGCGGACCTGCGCAACGCCTACGGCCAGATCTTCGCCAGCGCCGGGCTCGACCCGCTGCCGGAGCAACTGGACTCCGACCGCGTGCAAAGCATCGCCACCGCCCTGGCCAGCCGTGAATCGGCCTGGGCCGCCGGCAACATCACCGCACCGGTGCCGCGTGCCGTAGCCCAATAACCTGGTGGCGCCGACGGCGAGCATCACTCGCCGTCAACGCGAGGCGCGCAATGGCCATCGAGCAGATCGTGATCCTGGCGCTGATTGAGCCCCTGGTGCGATTGCGCGAGGTCTTCGCCGAGCGCCTGGGTGCCGATTATCGGGAAGTGTGGTGCTGTCGGCACAGCAGGGCGTCGAGCGGTTGTTGGCCTGGTTGGCGCCTGAACTAGACTCTGGGCATTCATCTTCTCAGGAGCCCGCCATGGAATCGCCTGTGCACAGCTTGCCGTCACTGTTCAAACAGCTTGGGCTGCCGGATGACCCGGTCGGTATTGATCAGTTTGTGACCGCCCACTCGCCACTCAAGCCGGATTTGAAGTTGGCTGAGGCGTTTTTCTGGACAGACAGCCAGAAAGCATTTTTGCGCGAGGAAATCTTGGACGATGCGGATTGGGCGGAGGTGGTGGATGAGTTGAATCTGATGTTGCGGGGTGGGCGAGGGGTGTAAAAAAATCTTTTGAAAATTGTGTTTTTGTAAAAAAAAATGGTGAGCAGTAAAAAATCTGGGTTTTGATCGCCTGAGTGATTTTTTCTGAGGTCGCGCGATGGCCAGGCCGCACAGCAACCTTAAGCCGACACCGATCCAAATGTGGGAGGGGGCTTGCCCCCGATGGCGGTGGATCAGCTAATGAATCTGTTCACTGCCCTCCGCTATCGGGAGCAAGCCCCCTCCCACATTCGTCATGCGGTGTGGCCGCTGAATCGCTCCACCCATCCGCTAAATTGTTTCAAAACTTGACGCAATGCGATCCCTCGGCCATATTGATAGTTAGCAAACTAACTGTATGCGAACTATCCAGTGCCTCAATCCCTCGAACAACTCCAGATGAACCTCAGCAGCAGCATGGTGGTGGGCGCCCGTAACTGGCGCAAAATCTGCCAGAGCACGCTGGTCAGCTATGGCATCTCCGAAGCCTGCGCCGTGCCGCTGTTGATGATCGGCCGCCTGGGCGACGGGGTGCATCAGGTCAAAGTGGCCCAAGCGTCGGGGATGGAAAGCCCGTCCCTGGTGCGTCTGCTCGACCGGCTGTGCCATGACGGCTATGTGTGCCGTACCGAAGACATCCACGACCGCCGCGCCAAGGCCCTGAGCCTCACCGAGCGTGGTCGCGAGTTGGTGCAGGCGGTGGAGGTGCAACTGGTGCGCCTGCGCCGCGAAGTGCTGGCGGACCTTCCGACCGCCGACATGGAAGCCGCGCTGCGCGTACTGCGGGCCTTTGAGGCGGCGACGCTTTGAACGGATTTTTTACCGGCTTTCCGCCCGCCCGTGACTGGTTCTATGGGGTTCGTACCTTCGCCGCGTCGATGATCGCGTTGTATATCGCCATGCTGATGCAAATGCCGCGTCCGTACTGGGCGATGGCCACGGTGTATATCGTCTCCAGCCCGTTTGTCGGGCCTACCAGTTCCAAGGCGTTGTACCGCGCCATCGGCACCTTGATGGGGGCGGCGGCGGCGGTGTTTTTTGTGCCGATGTTCGTGCAGTCGCCGTACATCCTGGTGGTGGTGATCGCATTGTGGACGGGCACCTTGCTGTTCCTTTCCATGCACCTGCGCACCGCCAACAACTATGCCTTGATGCTGGCCGGCTACACCTTGCCGCTGATCGCCCTGCCAGTGGTGGATAACCCGCTGGCGGTGTGGGATGTGGCCGAGGCGCGGACCGAGGAAATCTTCCTCGGCATTGCGGTCGCGGCGGTGGTGGGCGCGATGTTCTGGCCGCGGCGGCTGATGCCGGTGTTCGATGGCGCGGTGGCCAAGTGGTTTGGCGACGCCCAGGTCTACAGCCAGCGTTTTCTTTCTCGCAATGTGCAACCGGAAGAAGTCAGCGCCCTGCGCGGCGGCATGGTCGCCACCTTCAATACCCTTGAATTGATGATCGGCCAGTTGCCCCACGAAGGCGCGCGGCCGCAGACGGTGCGCAATACCAAGGAATTGCGCGGGCGCATGATCCACCTGTTGCCGTTGGTGGAGGAACTCGACGATGCGCTGTATGCCGTCGAACAGCGTGCGCCGCAGTTTCTCGAGCAACTGACGCCGCTGCTGGAAGCTACCCGGCAGTGGCTGGAAAACACCACCGAAAGCGCACCGCTGGAACGCTGGCGCGCCCTGCGTGACCAGGTCGACGCCCTGCAACCCCAAGGCGAAGCCCTGGACGAGCGCCACACGCTGTTGTTCTCCAACGCCCTCTACCGCCTGGGCGAGTGGATCGACCTGTGGCAGGACTGCCGCAGCCTGCAAGCCGCCATCCAGTGCGAAAGCCAGGACACCTGGCGTGCCGTGTACCGTCACTGGCGCCTGGGCCGGCTCACGCCGTTCCTCGACCATGGCCTGATGCTTTATTCGGCGTTTTCCACCGTCACCGCGATCATCGTCGCGTCAGTGCTGTGGATCCTGCTGGGCTGGACCGATGGCGGCAGCGCGGTGATCCTGGCAGCCGTGGCCTGCAGTTTTTTCGCCTCGATGGACGACCCGGCACCGCAGATCTATCGGTTCTTTTTCTGGACCGCCATGTCGGTGCTGTTCGCCAGCCTCTACCTGTTCCTGGTACTGCCCAACCTGCACGATTTCCCGATGCTGGTACTGGCGTTCGCGGTGCCGTTCATCTGCATCGGCACGCTGACCGTGCAGCCGCGTTTTTACCTGGGCATGCTGCTGACGCTGGTGAACACCTCGTCGTTCATCAGCATCCAGGGTGCCTACGACGCGGACTTCCTCAACTTCGCCAACGTCAACCTGGCCGGGCCGGTGGGCCTGCTGTTCGCCTTTGTGTGGACGTTGATCGCCCGGCCCTTCGGCGCCGAACTGGCGGCCAAGCGCCTGACCCGTTTCAGCTGGCGCGACATCGTCGGCCTGACCGAGCCCGCCACCCTGAACGAACACCGGCACCTCGCCGCACAGATGCTTGACCGCCTGATGCAGCACCTGCCACGCCTGGCGATGATCGGCCAGGACACCGGCATCGCCCTGCGCGACCTGCGCGTAGCGCTCAACCTGCTCGACCTGCTGGCCTATTCGCCGCGCATCCTCGGCGTGCCGCGGGTGCTGCTCAACCAGGTGGTGGAAGGCGTGGGCGGTTACTTCAAGGCCTGCCTCAAGGCGGGTGAACGCTTGCCCGCGCCCAGCGGTCTGCTGATGACCCTCGACCGCACACGCCGCGCCCTCAACGGCCAGGGCCTGCAAGACGAAGACGATACCCGCCTGCACCTGCTGCACGCGCTGGCCGGCCTGCGCCTGGCACTGCTGCCGGGTGTGGAATTCATTGGCGGCACGGAGATGGAAGCGCCGCTACCCGATGGAGCGCCTTTATGATCGGTGATCTGGATATCAGCGGGGTGTTCCTGCCCACGCTGCTGGTGCTGATGGGCATTACGTACGTGTTATTCCTGGTGGTGCACGGGCTGTTGACCCGCGTCCACTTCTATCGCCTGGTCTGGCACCGGGCATTGTTCAATGTGGGGCTCTACGCGTTGTTGCTGGGCGCGGTGGACTCACTCAGTCGATACCTGATGACATGAAAAAACCTTTTTTGACCATCGGCCGTGTAGTCCTGACGTTGTTGATCGTGAGCTTCGCGGTCGTTGTTGTGTGGCGCATGGTCATGTACTACATGTTTGCGCCCTGGACCCGTGACGGTCACATCCGTGCCGACATCGTGCAGATCGCGCCGGACGTGTCCGGGCTGATCCAGCGCGTCGATGTGCACGACAACCAGCTGGTGACCAAGGGCCAGGTACTGTTTGCCGTCGACCAGGACCGCTTCAAGCTGGCCCTGCGCCAAGCCCAGGCCGCCGTGGCCGACCGCCAGGAAACCCTGGCCCAGGCAAGCCGCGAGTACAAGCGTAACCGTGGCCTCGGCAACCTGGTGCCCAGCGAGCAACTGGAAGAAAGCCAGTCCCGCGTTGCCCGCGCCCAATCGGCCCTGGCCGAAGCGCAAGTGACGGTGGACTCGGCCCAACTCAACCTCGACCGCTCGGTAATCCGCAGCCCGGTGGACGGCTACGTCAACGACCGCGCACCGCGTACCCAGGAGTTCGTCACCGCCGGGCGCCCGGTGCTGTCGGTGGTGGACAGTAACTCCTTCCATATCGACGGCTACTTCGAAGAGACCAAGCTCGACGGCATCCACGTCGGCATGGGCGTGGACATCCGTGTGATCGGCGACAACGCTCGCCTGCACGGCCATGTGCAGAGCATCGTCGCGGGTATCGAAGACCGCGACCGCAGCAGCGGCTCGAACCTGCTGCCCAACGTCAACCCGGCGTTCAGCTGGGTGCGCCTGGCCCAGCGGATTCCGGTGCGTATTGCCTTTGACGATGTCCCGGCGGATTTCCGCATGATCGCCGGGCGTACGGCCACCGTATCGATCATTGGCGACAAACCCAATGAGGGAGCCAAGCCATGAAGCAGTTGTGGGCAACCGCTGCGCTGGGGTTGTTGCTGTCGGCCTGCCAAGTGGTGGGGCCGGATTACAAGCTGCCGCAAACGTCTGCCGTCAACCGCGCTGACCTGCAAGGGCAACTGGCGGGCAAGGGCAACGACGTGGTGTCGGCGCCGGTGCCGGCCGACTGGTGGAAGCTGTACAAAGACCCGCGCCTGGACGAGCTGGTACGCCAGGCCATGGCCTCCAACACCGACCTGCGGGTGGCTGCGGCCAACCTGCAGCGCGCCCGTTATCAGACCCAACAGGCTGAATCCGCCGGCGGCTGGAGTGCCGGCGCCAAGGCCGAGGTGCAGCGCCTGCAGGAATCCGGCGAAGCGTTTTTGCAGGCGGACAAAGTGCCGGTGGATAACATCGGCAGCGTCGGCATTACCACCTCGTATCAATTCGACCTGTTCGGCACCTTGCAACGTGGCATCGAAAGCGCCCAGGCCAGCGCCGATGCGGCCCAGGCTGCCGCTGATACCGCACGCATCACCCTGGTGGCCGATGTGGTGCGCTCCTACACCCAGGTCTGCGCGGCCAACGAAGAACTGGCGATTGCCAACGAGTCCCTCGACCTGCAAGCCCAGAGCACCAAACTGACCCAACGCCTGCGTGACGCGGGCCGTGGCGATGAAACCCAGGTCACCCGCTCGCAAACCCAGTACAAATCCTTGCGCGCGGACATGCCGCGCTACGAAGCGGCGCGCCAGGCCGGGCTGTTCCGCCTGTCGATGCTGCTGGCCAAGCCCGTGGACCAACTGCCGGCGGGCACCGGCACCTGCGCCGAGCTGCCGCACATCGCCCAGCTGTTGCCGGTGGGCGATGGTGCGGCGCTGCTGAAACGTCGCCCCGACGTGCGCCAGGCCGAGCGCCAACTGGCCGCCGCCACCGCGCGTATCGGCGTGGCCACCGGCGCCTTGTACCCGGACATCGCCATCGGCGCCACGGTGGGCACCGTGGGCCTGCTCGACAACCTCGGCCAGCCGGCGACCAACCGCTGGGGCTTCGGCCCGATGATCAGTTGGACGGTGCCGACCAACGGCGCCCGTGCGCGCATCCACGAGGCCGAAGCCGCGACTCAGGGCGCCCTGGCGCATTTCGACGGGGTGGTCCTCAACGCCATCCGCGAAACCCAGACCGGCCTGGCGCAATACACCGCCGTGCTGCAACGGCGCGAGGCGCTGGCGGACGCCGAGCGCTCGGCCCAAGAGGCGGCGGACCAGACCCACCGCTTCTTCCAGGCCGGCCGCGAATCGTTCCTCGCCGACCTGCAAGCCACCCGCACCTACACCGCGATGCGCGCGCAACTGGCGGCGGCGAATACCCAGGTTGCCATGAGCCAGATCGATCTGTTCCTGGCCCTGGGCGGCGGCTGGGAAAGCGGACGAACGCAAGCGTCACAGCCCGGCAAACCCTGAGCGAATAGCTATGCTTGGACAGGCGGGTCGCCGTGACGACTCGCCTGACACTGCTCGCGTTTGCTCATGGGGATTCCAATAATGAAAAACCCTTATGCTCCCGCTTTCTGGTGCGTGCTCTTCGCACTGGTGTTGTTATCGGCCGCGTATTTCTACGGCGTCATGCTCGCCCATCAACTCGACAAGGCCATGGTGTTTCTCGACAGCGCCTGCCTGGTGATCGGCTCCCTGTCCATCGGCGTGGTGGCCTGGGCGTCCTACCAGAACCAGCGCGTGAAGAAAAAACTCCTCGAACAAGGCAAGACCCGCGTCGCGATCTGGGACACCAAGGTCGCCCTGCGTCGGGTCGAAACCGTGTTCGACCGCTATTTCTGGGGCAGCTATTGGCAGCCGGGGCGCACCTTCCAGGAAGTCATGGGCGACCTTACCGGCACGCCCCTGGAAAAAAGCCTCGAAGTCCTGAAAAAACAGTGTGTGGCCCTCGATCGGCAGGTCGCCGATGGCCGGCATTGGCTGAATAATGCGCGGGAATTGTCCGACGTCGCCACGCAGATGGCCCGGGAGCGCTACCAGCTGGACTTCTGCGACCCCAAGTCCGACACGCCCGGCAATGCGGTGATACACCGCGAGTTTGAGGTGCTGGTGTACACCTGGACGGCGCGCCTGAAGAGTTTTGACCACCAGCTCGACGAGATCGAGTTGGAGTATTCGTGAACCAACTGCACGCCTGACCCCTCTGAGAAAGCTGGGCCGTTTGCGGCCGCCAGTGCTAATCTTCCCCCGTTTTCGGCGGGCTTGAGCCAACCCTTACGGGGTTCAAGGAAGACAGCCCACTTCTCACAGGATTTGATCAGGTCACTTCATGAATAAGCCAGCAGTCGTTCTTTTGGGTTTAGTTGTCGCCGTAGGCGTCGTCAGTGCAGGCGGCGCCTGGTACACCGGTAAACAACTGGAACCGGTGCTGCAAACCGCGATCCAGAACGCCAACAAGGAACTGCAGACCTCCATGGCCGGCGTCGATGGCACCGTGGCCCTGGAGCTGGTGTCCCTGGAGCGTGGCGTGTTCAGCAGCACCGCGCACTACCGCCTGAAAGGCCAAGGCTCGGTGTTCGGCGAAGAAAACCCCAATCCCGAATTGCTCTTCGTCGACCATATCGAACACGGCCCGCTGCCGTTCTCGCGCCTGGTGACGCTCAAATGGCTGCCGGTCATGGCCACCAGTCACTACGAACTGGAAAAGAACCCCACCACCGAGAAGTGGTTCGCCGCCGCCAAAGACGTGTCGCCGCTCAAGGGCGTGGCCAATATCGGCTACAGCCGCTCGGTCAACGGCAACATCGAATTGCTGCCCCTGACGTTCAAGGACGACACGTCTTCGGTGAACTTCTCCGGCGCCAACCTGAATTTCGACAGCACCGCCGAAGGCCAGAAGGTCAAGGCCGACGGCTTCATGAACAGCCTCAAGATCGCAGCGGTAGATGCCAAGGGCGACGCCTTCGAGGCCGAACTGGCTGGCCTGACCATCGCCAGCAACCTGGAAAAATCCACCTTTGGCTTCTACACCGGGCAAAACACCGTTGAGCTGACCGACAGCACGTTCACCTTCGGCCCGCAGAAAGCCGTGCTGACGGTCAAAGGCTTCGAGCAGAAAGACTCCAGCGAAACCAAGGACAACAACCTGGCCGGCCGTGTCGACTACAAGATCGACGAGATCGGTTACCAGGGCAAACCCGTGGGTTCGGCGGCCATGGCCCTGAGCATGAAGAACGTCGACATCCCGGCCATGCTGGTGTTGACCAAGCTGTACCAGGACAAGATGCAGCCGGTGCAAGCCGCTGCCGCAGCGGGCCAGCCCACGCCTGAGCTGCAACTGACCGAAGCCGAGCAGGCCCTGGCCGAAGCGAACGTCAACCAGGTATTGGCCGCCAAGCCGCAGATCGCCGTGGAAAACCTGTCGCTGAAAACCACCCATGGCGAAAGCAAGTTCAACCTGCTGGTGGACCTGGCCAAGCCGGCCTCCATGGAGTTGCCGCCGGTTGAGCTGGGCAAGCAGATGATTGCATTGCTGGATGCCAACCTGACCCTGTCCAAGCCGATGATCGGTGACGTGGCTGCCCTGCAGGCGCAACTCGGTGGCGTGACCGACCCGAAAGCCATCGAGCAGCAGTCTCAGATGGCCGCCGAGATGGTCAGCGGCATGGCGGTCGGTACTCAGTTGGCGACCCTGGTCGGCAGCGATGTGGTGTCCAAGTTGCACTACGCCAACAATGAAGTGACCTTCAACGGCCAGAAGATGACTGTCGAGCAGTTCATTGGGTTTGTGATGGCCAAGTTCGGCGCGGTCAGCGGCGCCCAGTAAAGCGTTCGCCATCGCCCGGAAATAAATAATGTGGGAGCGGGAGTGCCCGCGATAAGGGTCAAACAGTCGACGCACCTGTCGGCCGGCACCCCGTTATCGCAGGCAAGTCCGCTCCCACATTCACATTTCAGGCGGGCCGCGCAATTCTGAACAATTGTTCCGGATTGGTCTTTTTCCTACTTTCCTGAGAGATAGTTCACACAGGAAAGCTAGGCCGGGTCATTGGACGCCGGCACCCTGCGGCAATTCGCTCAGGACCACCTATCGTTACAGCTTTCCGTGTGTAAGGAAGCTCACGATATGTTGCGAAACCTACCACTCAGTGCATCAGGCCGGTTGCGACTGCTCGTCGGGGCCGCCTTATGCAGCCAATTACTGATCCCCGCCTTCGCCATGGCCGATCCGGCCTATGACGCGCTGATCATTCAGGCGCGCAACGGCAACTTCACCCCGGCCCTGACTCAATTGCGCCAACTGTCCGCCGAGCGCCAGACGCCAGGCCAGGTCAGCGATCATGTGGTGATCGCCGGCTGGGCCGGCCAGGACGCCGAAGTACTGAAGGTGTATGAGGCCCAGGGTAAACATCGCAACCTCAGCACCCAGGCGCTCGCCACTGTCGCGCGGACCTATCGCAACCAGCAGCAATGGGCCCAGGCCGAGGCGGTCTATCGCCAGGCGTTGCTGCGTGAACCGAATAACGTCGACCTGCAACTGGGCCTGGCCCTGACCCAGGCCGATGGCGGCAAGGCGGACGAAGCGGTACAACGTACCCGCGCATTGGTCGCCGCCAAGCCCGATGACCCCAACCGCCGCATGGCCCTGGGCTATGCACTGACCCGCGCCGGCTTGAACTACGACGCGCTGTTCGAGTTCGACCAGGCGTTTATCCGCGCCGGCGACAAGCCCGACGTCGCCCGCGAATACATCGTCGCCCTGCAAAAGGCCCGCCTGCCGGAAGCCGCGTTGCGCCTGTCGGCCCAGCGTCCTGGCCTGCTGGACCCGGTGACCCAGCGCCGCCTGGAAGGCGACCTCGCTGCGGAGCGTGTGCGCATGGCCGAGTTCGCCACACGCAGCGAAAAAGAACGCTACGTGATTGCCGACCGCGCCCTGGCGGATTACGACAAATTGCTCGCCCGTTGGACCCCGGACGCCAGCGCCCATGACGACGTGGTGCGCTGGCGCATCGACCGTCTCGGTGCACTCAAGGCGCGGGCGCATACCGCCGAGGTGATCCGCGAATACGAGACGCTTAAGGCCGAAGGCGTGCAACTGCCGACCTACGCCGTGCGTTGGGTGGCTGCGGCCTACCTGGACCAGCGCCAGCCGGAAAAAGCCGAGCCGCTGTATCGCCAGGCCCTGAGCGCCCCCGACGCCGAGCCCGATGATCGGGTCGAAGACACCACTGCGCTGTTCTACGCCTTGCAGGAAAGCGATAAAGCCGAGGACGCCAACGAGGTCGCCAAGAGCCTCGCCAACAGCCAGAACCCGCGGGTCGAGCTCAAGGGCTTGCCCATCGGCAACCCCAACGACGCGTGGATGGACGCCCAGCAACTGTCGGCCCAGGCCGGCGTCTACGGCGGCGACCTGCCGGGCAGCGAAGCCGGCCTCGAAGCGCTGGTGGCGAAAGCCCCTGGCAACGTTGGCCTGCGCCTGGCCCAGGCTGACATGTACCGCGCCCGCGAACTGCCACGGCGTGCCGAAGGCATCCTGAAGGAAACCGAAGCCCAGGCCCCACGGGATATCGGCCTGGAAGTGAGCCAGGCCTACACCGCCATGGACCTGCAGGAGTGGCGCCAGCTCGACGTGCTCACCGATGATGTGCTCGCCCGCAACCCGGACAATCGCCAGGTGCAGCGCCTGAGCCGCCTGCGCGACGTGCATGACATGGCCGAACTGCGCGTCGAGGCGTACACCGGCAAAAGCTTTGGCGGCGGCAATGACAGTGACGCGGGTGCCGTCGCGGGTAGCCGCGATTGGGGCATTGAGAGTCGGATCTACACGCCGCCCATCGACGAAGACTGGCGTGTATTCGCCGGCGCCGGGTACGCCAAGGCCGATTTCAGCGAAGGCACGGGCCAGCATCGCTGGCAGGTCGTGGGCGTGGAGCGGCGTACCCGCGACATGACCATTGAAGCCGAGGTGTCCAACCACTCCTACGGCGATGGCTCCAAACAAGGCGCCGCGGTGTCGATTGCCCGTGACATCAACGACAACTGGCAATACGGCGGCAGCCTGGGCTACCTCCTGAGCACCACGCCGCTGCGGGCGTTGAATGACGGCGTCACGGCCAACGGTGGCAGCGGCTTTATCCGCTGGCGCGCCAACGAAAGCCGCGAATGGAAACTGACCCTCAGCCCCTCCCATTTCAGCGATGGCAACGACCGCTTCGAAGCCTTGCTCAGCGGCCGCGAAGGCCTCTACAGCTCGCCGAAGGTGCAAGTGGACCTGGGTCTGGAAGTCGGTGCCAGCCGCAACAGCAAGGAAGACACGGTGTACTTCAACCCGAAGTCGGATTTCACCGTGCTGCCCGTCCTCAACATCAACCATGTGCTCTATCACCGCTACGAGACCCAGTGGAGTCAGCAGTTCCAGGTCGGTGCGGGTACCTATAGCCAGCGGGATTATTCCACCGGTGGCATCGGTCTGGTGGGCTACGGCCAACGCTTTCGCTGGAATGACGTGCTGGACGCCGGCGCCAACCTGAGCCTGATCAGCCGACCTTATGACGGGGATCGCGAACGCGATCTACGTCTGCTCGTCGACCTCACTTACCGTTTCTAAAAGAGCCTGACCATGACCTTCCTCAGCCGTTGCTTGTTGGTTCTGGGCGTATTGCTGGCCAGTGCCTGCGCCCAGCAACCTGCGCCTTTCACTCCACCCGCCGAGCGGCCGACACCGGCCAACGAAATGGCGTGGCCGAAAAACCATTTCCTGGGCATTGCCTACCATGACGTGTCGGACCGTGATCCTGACCAGGCCGTGGTGGCGGTACGCACCGAGCGATTGATCGAACAGCTGGCCTGGCTGCGGGAGAACGGCTACCAGGCGGTCAGCGTCGACCAGATCCTGGCCGCCCGCAATGGCGGCCCCGCGTTGCCGCCCAAAGCCATCATGCTCAGCTTCGATGACGGCTATTCGAGCTTCTATACCCGCGTGATGCCGATCCTGCGCGCCTATCGCTGGCCGGCCTTGCTGGCGCCGGTGGGCTACTGGATCGACACGCCGATGAACAAACCGGTGGACTTCGCCGGCTCGCCACGGCCGCGCGGCGAGTTCCTCACCTGGCAGCAGATCCGCGAAGTGTCCCAGTCCGGCCTGGTGGAAATCGCCGCGCACACCGATGCCAGCCACACCGGGATCCTCGCCAACCCCCAGGGCAACCTCGAGCCGGCGGCGACCTCGCTGCGCTATGACCCGGCCACGGGCCGCTATGAAAGCCAGGCCCAGTTCCAGGCGCGGATGCGGGCGGATGTCTCGGCGATCTCCAACAAGATCCAAACCGTGACCGGCAAGAAACCACGGGTATGGGTGTGGCCGTACGGCGCCGCCAAGGGCACCTCGCTGGCGATCGTCAGCGAGCAGGGCTACCAGATGGCCCTGACCCTGGAAGACGGCCTCGACAGCTCCAGTGACCTGATGAACAGCCCCCGCTTCCTGGTGGCCTCCGACCCGGACGGCGAGCATTTCGCCAACAGCATCGTCGCCGTGCAAACCCCGGCACCGCTGCGGGTGCTGCATGTGGACCTGGACAACGTCTACGACCCGGACCCGGCCCAGCAGGCGCGCAACCTCGACCAACTGGTGCAGCGCGTGGTGGACATGGGCGCCGGTACGGTGTTCCTGCAAGCCTTCGCCGACCCCAAGGGTGATGGCCTGGTGCATGAACTGTACTTCCCCAACCGTCACTTGCCGGTGCGCGCCGACCTGTTCAACCGCGTCTCCTGGCAGTTGCACACCCGTGCCCATGCCGCCGTGTACGCGTGGATGCCGGTGTTGAGTTTTGCCCTCGATCCCAAGCTGCCCCGCGTAACGCGTTGGGACCCGGAAACCGGCCAGGTCGGCACCGACCCGGACCAATACAAACGCCTGTCGCCGTTCGACCCGCAGGTGCGCAGGATCATTGGCGAGATCTATGAAGACCTGGCGCGCAACAATGCCATCGACGGCGTGCTGTACCACGACGACGCAGTGCTCTCGGACTTCGAAGACGCCAGCCCCGCCGCGCTCAAGGCCTATGCCGCCAACGGCCTGCCGGGCAGCATCCAGGCCCTGCGCGCCGACCCGGCGGTGATGCAGCGCTGGACGCGCTTCAAGAGCCGCTACCTGATCGACTTCACCAAAGAGCTGACCGCCAAGGTCCACGCCATCGGCGGGCCGCAGGTGCAGACCGCGCGCAATATCTTCGCCGAGCCGATGCTCAACCCGGCGAGCGAGGCCTGGTTCGCCCAGAACCTCGATGATTTCCTCCAGACCTATGACTGGACCGCGCCGATGGCCATGCCGCTGATGGAAGGCCAGGAGTACAAGACCTCCAATGCCTGGCTGGAGAAGCTGGTGGCGACGGTCAAGGCGCGTCCCGGCGCGATGGAACGCACCGTATTCGAACTGCAGGCCAAAGACTGGCGCACCAAGGCCGCGCCGGATATCGACGCTGTGCAGATGGCTGAATGGATGGGTGTGCTCAAGCGCCAGGGGGTCACGAGTTTTGGCTACTACCCGGACAACTTCCTGGAAAATTCCCCGGACCTGAAGACTGTGCGTCCGGCCCTTTCCAACCAATGGAATCCTTGACCATGTTCGACAGAATCCTGGCGTTATTCGTGCTGGCACTGGTATTAGGCGTGCCCCTGGGCCTGATCTTCCTGGTCACCGGGCAGTTCCTGATGGACTTCGTGTTTTTCTACCCGCTGTTCATGTCGGCGCTGTGGATCGCCGGTGGCTTGTACTTCTGGCTGCATTGGGAGCGCCACTGGCCCTGGGAGGAAGACACTCCGGCACCGACCCTGGCCGGCAACCCGCTGATCTCGATCATCATCCCTTGCTACAACGAGGGCGATAACGCCGCCGACACCATTCATGCGGCGCTGGGCCAGCTGTACCCGAACATCGAAGTGATCGCGGTCAACGACGGCTCCAAGGACAACACCGCCGCCGTCCTCGATGCCCTGGCACTGGAGCATCCGCGCCTGCGGGTGCTGCACCTGGCGCAGAACCAGGGCAAGGCCGTGGCCTTGCGCATGGGCGCCGTGGCCTCGCGCAGCGAATACCTGGTGTGCATCGACGGCGATGCGCTGCTGGATAAAAACGCGGCGGCCTATATGGTCGCGCCGATGCTCGACAACCCGCGCCTGGGCGCCGTGACCGGCAACCCACGCATCCGCACACGCTCGACCTTGATCGGCCGCGTGCAGGTGGGCGAGTTCTCCTCGATCATCGGCTTGATCAAGCGCACCCAGCGCGTGTTCGGGCGGATCTTCACGGTGTCGGGTGTGGTGGTGGCGTTCCGTAAAAAGGCGCTGGACCGCATCGACTACTGGAGCACCGACATGATCACCGAGGACATCGATGTCAGTTGGAAGCTGCAGCTCGATCACTGGAGCATCTTCTACGAGCCGCGCGCGCTGTGCTGGATCCTGATGCCCGAGACCGTCGGCGGTCTGTGGAAACAGCGCCTGCGCTGGGCCCAGGGCGGTGCCGAAGTGCTGTTCAAGAATATCCGTGGCATCTGGCAATGGCGCCATCGCTACCTGTGGCCGCTGCTGTTCGAATACTGCCTGTCCACCGGTTGGGCCTTTACCTTCCTGCTGTCGGTGATCTTCTGGGGCGTGGGCAAATTCATGGTGCTGCCGCAGGCGATTGCCGTGGACTCCCTGGTCCCGCCGGCCTTTACCGGCCTGGTGCTGGCGATGGTGTGCCTGGTGCAGTTCGCGGTGAGCATCCTGATCGACCGCCGCTACGAGAAAGACCTGTGGAAAACCCTGTTCTGGACCGTGTGGTACCCGATGGTGTTCTGGCTGGTCAGCCTGTTCACCACCCTGGTCAGTTTCCCCAAGGTGCTGTTCAACCAGCACCAGAAGCGCGCGCGCTGGGTCAGCCCGGATCGCGGTATCAAACCTGTTGAAGAGGAGGCCTGAGCATGAAACTGGTCAGAACTCGCCAAAGTACCGTGATGTGGATCATCGACGTGATCCTGACCTTGATGGCCTGGGCCGGACTGGTCTGGCTGCTGGCGCGCGGGATCACTTCGATGCTTGAAACCCACGGCGGCCCGCGTATCGAGGCGCCGATTTTCGCGGCGCTCAATACCTTGCAGATCTACCTGTGGATCGCACTGTTCAACGCGGTGATCCTGGTCACCTGGGCACGCTACCAGCAACGCAAGGGGCGCAAGTTCGCCCAGCGCCGTGCCGAAGCCAAGGCGCTCAGCGATCAGAACCTGAACGAGAGTTTCAGCCTGGCCGAGGGCGACCTGGAGCAACTGCGCCGCCCGGGCGTACTGGTGATCCACAACGACGAAGACGGCGGCGTGGCGGAAGTCAAAGCCCACGTCTCCCGCGATGTGGAAAAACCAGGCTTGACCCTCGTGCCTGGCGCGTCTCAGAACAAAGACGCCAGCTAGTGGTGTAAACCACAATCCAATGTGGGAGGGGGCTTGCCCCCGATTGCGGTCGATCAGCTAATGAATACTTGGCTGACACCCCCCTATCGGGACTCTTACCCTGCCGATCCCGATTATTGGGATCCAATTCACAAAACTCCCGCGAACTTATCTGCTTTTTTCGGTACTAACTTATCTCGGAAAGAACTTGATGGCCAAGTAATGGCAACTTATAAGTTCTCCGACGAATCGCTATCAAAACAGCTGCCGCCTGTCGGAATAATATTTCCAGTTTCAGGCTTTGTATCTTTTTGATGATTTTTTATTGTTATTAATCAGCGTGTTGCGTGAATACCTGGCGCGGACATGCAACTGACTCTGTTTCTTGGGTTACTGCTAGTTCGATGTTAGTTCCGCGGCCCCTGATTTTCGACGGACCGAACATGTCTTTTTTATTGCCACGGACTCGGTATTTGCTATGCACTTTGCTGCTTGCTTATTTGAGCGGCAACAGTGCCTTGGCCGCCCCTACGCCGGGGGATCAGGACCTTATCCGCGACCGCCAGAACCGGCTTCTCGAAGAGCAGCGTCGGCGCCTGGAAGAGCTCCAGGACCTGCCCGGCAAGAGCAATCAGCCACAGGCCCCGGCACAGCCTGCGGACTCACGCTGCTTCCCCATCCAGGACATCGAACTCAAGGGCGCCGACAGCCTGTCCGCCGCCGACCGCACCCGCTTGCTCAAACCCTATATCGGCCAATGCCTGGGCGTGGCGCAGCTCAACGAACTGCTCAAGGTCATCACCGACTACTACATCGCCAAGGGCCACGTCACCAGCCGCGCCTACCTGCCGCAACAGGACCTTTCCAGCGGCCACCTGCAAGTGCTGGTGGTCGAAGGCAAACTCGAAGGCCTGAAGGGCGCCCAGGGCAGCACGGTCACCGACCGCGAGTTGGCGATGGCGTTTCCCGGCAAGGTCGGTGAAGCGCTCAACCTGCGCGAAGTCGAACAATTGGTGGATCAACTGAGCCGCCTGCCGTCCAAACAGGCGCAAATGGAACTGACCCCCGGCACCCAGATCGGCGGCAGCGAAGTGCTGGTCAAAAACCAGCCGCAAAAACCCTGGCGCGCCAGTCTGTCGCGCAACAACGACGGCCAGAAAAGTACCGGCGAACAGCAGTGGGGCGCGGGCCTGGAATGGGACAGCCCGCTGGGCCTGGCCGATCAACTGATCCTGCGCGGCGGCCACGACGCTATCAGCGACCACCAGAAAACCTCGAAAAACAGCATGCTGTATTACAACGTGCCGTGGGGCTGGTGGAACTTCAGTTACACCTACAGCGAGAGCGATTACCGCACCTACGGCGTGACCAACGACTTCAAGTTCAAGCAGAACGGCGACAACCAGAACCACCAACTGCGTGCCGAGCGAGTCATCCACCGCGACGACGTCAGCAAGACGTCGGTGAACGTTGGCCTGGCACACCTGCGTACCAACAACTACATCCTCGACGTGCGCACCGCGCCCAGCAGCAACCGCCTCAGCGAATTGCAACTGGGCGTCAACCACGGACGACGCATCGGCAGTGCTTTCGTCAACCTCGACCTTGGCATGCAGAACGGCATCGGTTTGTTCGACGCCCAGTCTCAGGAAGAGCGCGACTCGCTCGGCCGTCGCCAACCCAATTCGCGCTACCGCAAGTACACCGCTACCGTCAGCTACCTGCAGCCATTCAGCCTGTGGGGCGAGTCGTTCAGCTTCAGCAGCCTGGCTACCGGCCAACGCAGTGAAGACGTCCTGTTCAGCCCCCAGCGCATGAGCCTGGGGGGCTCGGCCTCGGTGCGAGGTTTCAAGGACCAGCAACTGATGGGCGACAGCGGCGGTTACTGGCGCAACGAAGTGCGCTGGGCCCGCCCGGTGACCCTCGACTGGATGCGCCCGGCGTTCGCCGAATACGGCGCCAGCATCGGCTATGACCAGGGTGTGATCACTCATGATCGTTACAACGACAACGTTCATGGCCGGGTCTCCAGCAACTCTCTTGAATTGTTCGCCCGGGGCAAACATGTCAGCACCAGCGTGACCTTTGCCCATTCGCTGGAAAGACCCGGTGTGCTGACCGAGCGCGAAGCACCGATCTACTTCCGTATGGATTTCTTCCTGTAATTCAACGCTGCGCCGCAACGAGAGTCTGAAAATGGATGTTCGCCAATTCGCCTTCCTGGCCCGCCAACCTTCTGCTGCCCTGAGGCCGCGAGACGCGTTCTTCGGTCTGCCCAAGCGCGGGCTGGTGCTGATCCTCGCCAACGCGCTGTTCTGGCAGCCTCTGCTGGCCCAGGCCGAAGGTATCGTGGTCGCCACCCCAGGCACCACCGTGGGCGCGGCGGGCAATGGCGTGCCGGTGGTGAACATCGCCACGCCCAACGGCGCAGGCGTGTCCCATAACCAGTACACGGACTACAACGTCGGCCCCAACGGCGTGATCCTCAACAACGCCAATAGCCCCATGGCCAACACCCAGCTTGGCGGCTATATCGTTGGCAACCCCAACCTCAAGGGCGGCGCCGCGAACGTCATCCTCAACGAAGTCACCGGCGCCAACCCCAGCCAGTTGCGCGGTTACACCGAAGTGGCGGGGCAGTCGGCCAAGGTCATCGTCGCCAACCCGTACGGCATCACCTGCAGCGGCTGCGGCTTTCTCAACACCCCCAACGTCACCCTGACCACCGGCAAGCCGGTGCTCGACGCGGCCGGCAAACTGAAAAGCTACCAGGTCGACGGTGGTGCTGTGACCATCGACGGCCAGGGCCTGAACGCCAGCGACGTCGACCGCTTCGAAATCATCACCCGCTCGGCCAGGATCAATGCGCAGATCAACGCGCGCCAGCTCACCGTGATTGCCGGTCGCAATGACGTGGATGCACAAACGTTGAACGCCAACGCGCGCGCCGACGACGGCAGTGCTAAGCCTGAGCTGGCGATTGACTCCAGTGCGCTGGGCGGCATGTACGCCGGCGCGATCAAGCTGGTGGGCACCGAAGCCGGCGTGGGCGTGAAGCTCGACGGCACACTGGCGGCCAGTGGCGGTGATATTCAGTTGGACGCCAATGGTCGCTTGACCATGGCGCAGGCAGCGGCCACCGGTAACATCACGGTCAATGCGCAGAATATCGACCTCACCGATAAGGTCTACGCCACCGGTAATGTGCAACTGACCAGCGCCCAGACGTTGGTCAACCGCAAGAGCGTGGCCGCCGGCCAACGCATCGACATCAATGCGGCAACGGTCAACAACCCCGGCATCATCGAAGCCGGCGTCGCCCCCGACAACACCCGCAATATCACCGGCGACCTGGTGATTAACGCGCAAACCGTCAACACCAACGGCAACCTGCTGGCCAGCCGCGCACTGGCGATCACCGCCGCGCAAGCGTTGACCAATCAGGGTGCGATCATCCAGGCCAAAACCGTCGACGTCAGCAGCGCCAAACTGACCAACCAGGGCGCTACCGCACGCCTGTTTGGCGAACAAAGCCTGGCGCTCAACTCGCCGGCCATCGTCAACCTCGGCGGCCTGATTCGTTTTGGTGACGGCCAGGCCGCAAGTCTCAACAGCGCCTCGCTGGATAACCGCCAGGGCCGCATCGAAATGGCCGGCGGCAGCCTGGTGCTCACCAGTGCCGACCTCAACAACAACGGCGGACAAATCATCGCCAACAACCTGACCGTGAATGCGGGCAGCCTCAACAACCAGAACGGCGTAGTGGTCGCTGGCGCCACCACCGTGAACGCCACTGACCTGGATAACAGCCTCAAGGGCCTGATCCAGGCCGACGCCGGCGCGCTCACCCTCAACGTCACCAACGCCTTCAACAACAGCCAGGGGTTTGCCCAAGCCAGCACCGATCTGAACCTCAACGCCGGCAGCCTCAGCAGTAACGCCAATGGCGTGCTGAGCGCCGACACCGGCAAGCTCACCCTCGTGACTGCGCAACAGCTCAATAACGCACAGGGCCGTTTGCAGGCAGGCAAGGGCGATATTGAACTGCATGCCGCGAGCCTGGATAACCAGAGCGGCGTGATCGTCGGCAAGCAACTGTTGCTCGCCGCCGGTGACATCGACAACCGCGCCGGCACCGTGCTGGGCAACGCCGTCGATGTGACCGCCAAGACCCTCAACAACGGCGGTAAAGGCTCGTTGATCAGCGATGCCGGTGACGTGACGCTCAACATCAGCGACCTGCTGACCAATACCGGTGGCGCGATTGACGCTGGCGAACGCAGCGTGCTGGTCAAACAGCTCACCACCCTCAACAACAGCGGCGGCCTGCTGCGTGGCAAGCGCCTGGACATCACCGCGCAGCATCTGAACAACGATAACGGCCAACTGCTGGCCGGCAACCTTGGCCTGAACTACAGCGGCCAAGAGCTGAGCAACCGCAAAGGCCTGATCCTCAGCGGCGGCGCCCTCACCGAATTGACCACCGGCAGCCTGGACAACCAGGGCGGCACCGTGCAGGGCGATACCCTGACCGTCACCGCCGACTCGGTCGACAACGGCAGCGACGGCCTGATGGCGAGCCTGATCGGCAATCTGCAACTGACCGTTGAAGCCCTGGCCAACCGCGGCGGCAAGCTGTTCGGCAAAGAGCAGGTGACCATCAGCGGCGGCGCCCTCGACAACAGTGCGGGCGGCCAGCTCAGCGGCAATCAACTCAACCTCACGTCACGCGACACCCTGACCAACCGCGGCGGCCTGATCGAGGCCAACCAGGGCCTGACCGTCGGTGGCGGCAACCTCGACAACAGCGCGGGTGGTCAACTGCGCGCCTTGAAAGGGATCACCAGCAGCATCAACGTCAGCGGCGCAGTCAATAACCAGAATGGCATTCTGGAGTTTGGCAGCCAGGGCTTCAGCCTCGACGCCGCCAGCCTGAACAACCAGTCCGGCCAATTGCAGCACGCCGGCAGCGGCCTGATGCGCGTCCACACCGCCAGCCTCACCGGCAGCCAGGGCAACATCAACGGCATGGGCACCGCCGACTGGGCCTTCGGCAAGGTCGACGGCCTGGGCCGTGTGCAACTCAATGAAGCCATCACCTACAAAAGCGATCAGAGGTTGGCGCTAAAAGCCGGTGACCGCATGGCCAGCGGCAAGGGCCTGGTCATCGACGTGGCCAGCTTGGATAACGGCGGCGAACTGCTGAGCGACGGTGACCTGAGCATCACCACCGGCGACATGACCAACACCGGCCGCGTATCGGCCCTGCAAACGCTCACCGTTACAGCCAATAATCTGAGCCAGAACGGCGGCCGTCTGGCCGGCACCAACACCCGTCTGAGCCTGACCGGCACCCTCGACAGCCTCGGTTTCCTCACTGCACGTCAGCAGCTGGATATCGCGGCGGCGCAGATCAATAACCGCGGCACCCTCGGAGCCCAGGGTGCGGTAAATCTCACTGCGGTCAACGGCATCACCAACGCGGCCGATTCGCTGCTGTTCAGCGGTGGCGACCTGACTCTGCGCGCCAATGGTTTCAGCAACCTCCATGGCGACGTCTACAGCAAAGGCGACTTGAGCTTCGCCGCGCGCGATGGCGGGCGTGCCGCGCTGTTCAGCAACCGTTCCGGCACCGTGGAAAGCGAAGGCTCGATCGGCATCAATGCGGGCTTTATCGAAAACGCCAAAGATGAATTCGAACTCGGGCAGACGCTGACCACCGGCAGCTTGAGTTGGATCTGTGGCCAGCACTGCGGCGAAAAAGATTGGTGGGAAAAAGGCATAATCACCATCTACGAGACGTACCTTGAGGCGGCGACCAAGGATTCGGCAGCGGCGCGCCTGGTAGCTGGCAAAAACATGCTGCTGCAAGGCGACAATGTGCAGAATCGCTACAGCCTGATGGCTGCCAATGGCGACCTGAGTATTGCCGCCGGTGACCTGCTCAACCAGGGCGCCGCCACGCGCACAGGGCAGCGCAAGATTGTCGTCATCACGCCAGAACGCGTTTCCGACGATTTGTTTGAACGCATGCAATGGGTCGACGTTCCCGCTTTCAATGCGGCCACGGCGGCTGGGCATTTCGATAAGGCACGCTTCGAAGAACTGAAAAACCGCTCACCTAATAGCTTGCCTTTCGCTTACGCAAGCGACGTCACCACCTGGACCCCCAACGCCGGCCATGAGTACGATGCCACGCTTCAGGCCGGTGGTACGGTCGACCTTTCCCAAGTCACCCGCAAAACGCAAAACGGCACGCTGCACGTAAACACCCTGGCGCAACTGACCGGCACCCTCGGCGATGACCAGACCGGCATCCCGGTCGGTGGCATCAACATCAACCTGAGCCAACACGCCAACGACCCCGGCGCCCAGGCGCCTGGCAGCGTACTGCCGGTGGTTACCCCTGCAGCGGGTGGCGGTTTCGTACCCGTTGACTACACCGGCGTGGCCTTCGCCCCGGTCGACCCCACCACCGCGCCCAACTTCCAGTTGCCCAAGGGCGAGTACGGCCTGTTCGTCAAAAACGCCGACCCCACCAGCCATTATCTGATCGAAACCAACCCGGAATTTGCCAGCCTCACCGGCTTCTTCAGCTCCGACTACATGCTCGGCAAACTCGGCTTCACCAGCGACAACGCCTGGCGCCGCCTCGGTGACGGCCAATACGAAAGCCGCCTGATCCGCGACGCTGTGCTCGCGCAAACCGGCCAACGCTTCCTCGCCGGTGGCCTGACCAGCGACGCCGACCAATTCCGCTACCTGATGGACAACGCCCTGGCCAGCAAAGACGCCCTGCGCCTGAGCCTGGGTGTGACCCTCACCCGCCAGCAAGTCGGCGCCCTGACCCACGACATCGTGTGGATGGAAAACCGCGTGGTCGACGGCCAGACCGTCCTCGTGCCCGTGCTCTACCTGGCCCAGGCCGAGTCCCGCAATGTACGCGGCAACAGCCTGATTCAGGGCCGTGACCTCAACCTGTTCACTGGCGGCGACCTGATCAACGTCGGCACCCTGCGCGCCAGCAACAACCTCTCCGCCGCCGCCGGCGGCAGTCTCTACAACGGCGGCCTGATCGAAGCCGGCAACAACCTGACGTTGCTGGCCCAGGACAGCATCCGCAACGCCATGGCCGGTGAAATTCGCGGCAAGCAAGTGAGCATGAAAGCAGTCAGGGGTGACATCACCAACGACAGCACCGCTATCCAGGTCCGCGACGGCGTAGGCATGCGCACCCTCACGGACAATAGCTCCAGCCTCATCGTCGCTCGTGAAAACCTGGCCATGGATGCTGGCCGCGACCTCATCACCCGAGGCGCCCTGACAGGCGGCACCGACGTCACCTTAATCGCCGGCCGCGACATCAGCATTCTGCCTGTCAGCGACACCAGCGTGAAACACACCTTCAGCGACGGCGGGCAAAAATCCAGCATCACCACCGACGTCAAAAACCTCGCCGCCAGCGTCACGGCGGGCGGCAACCTCAACATGAAAGCCGGGCAGGACGTCAACATCATCGGCAGTAATGCCTCCGCCGGCAAAGACTTCAACATCGACGCCGGGCGCGATTTCAACGTGTCGTCGGTCAGCGATGTGCACAACGTCGAGGGCAAGGAAAAGCACGGCAAGAAACGCATCAAGACAGCGGACGAGCAGACCACCCAAGTGGCGAGCGTGCTGACGGCGGGTGGGGATTTCACCAGCCAGGCCGGGCGTGACACGACGCTGGTGGCGAGCAGGATCAGTGCGGGGAATGAGGCTTATCTGTATAGCGGGGATAAGTTGAGTTTGTTGGCGGCGCAGAACAGCACCTACAGCCTTTACGACATGAAAGAGAAGGGGGGCTGGGGCGCGAAGAAGACCAAGCGTGATGAGGTGACACGCGTTACGAATGTGGGGACTGAGATCAAGACTGGTGGTGATCTGTCGCTGGTCAGTGGCGGTGATCAGTTGTATCAGCGGGCCAAGCTTGAGAGTGGCAAGGACCTCTCGTTGATCAGCGGAGGGGCAGTAACGTTTGAGGCGGTCAAGGACCTGCATCAGGAAAGTCATGAGAAAAGCAAAAGTGACTTAGCGTGGAACAGCTCCAAGGGGAAGGGCAACACCGATGAGACCCTGCGTCAGACGGCATTAATTTCCCAAGGTGATTTGGTCGTTAAAGCGGTCAATGGCCTGCACATTGATGTAAAGCAAATTAATCAGAACACCATCAGCCAAACCATCGACACTATGGTGAAGGCAGACCCACAGCTTGCGTGGCTTAAAGACGCTGAAAAGCGGGGCGATGTCGATTGGCGGCTTGTGAAGGAAACGCATGACTCCTTCAAGTACAGCCACTCCGGCATGGGCACCGGTGCGATGCTTGTCGTGATCATTGTTGTGACGGTCTTGACGGCCGGTAGCGGAGCGGCTGCGGCGGCTGGTGCATCTGCCAGCGCAGGCGCAACAAGCGCAGCAACGGCGGCGGGGTTGAGTGCTACTACCGCCGCGACCATAGGTACTGCTGCTGGTGCCGCTGCATCTGCCAGCTACACGGCGATGATTACTCAGAGTGTCGTCAGCGGGATCAATAACAAAGGTAACTTGAGCGATACATTCAAGGACGTTACCTCAAGCGATAGCCTCAAGGGTTATCTTGCATCAGGAATCGCTGCTGGTTTTGCTGCAGGTGTGCTCGACAAAGCCTATTCGGTATCGCCCGAGGAAGCCGGTTCTGCTACCCATGGCTTCAATTTGGGAGAGATGGAGGGCTTCACAAAATTTGCGGGCTACACCTTGGCGCAACAAGGCTTCGGTGCGGTCACTAACACCGCACTCAATGGCGGTAGCTTGAGTGAGACCCTTACTCAAGCGGGTATCAGCTCGATAGCCAACGTGCTGAGTGCGTCTGTCTATAACAAATTGGGTACCCAGTTAGAGTTCACGGGAATTCCTGCGAAGGTGGGTGCTCATGCCATTGTTGGCGGTCTACTCGCAGAGGCAGCGGGCGGCAGCTTCAAGTCTGGCGCTCTAGCCGCCGGAGCCAACGAAGCATTCGTCACGGCCCTGGGCGACTCGATTTTTGATGGGCCGATGCACGATCAGCTGTTAGCAATGACCTCACAACTGATAGGTGTGACGGTTAGTGCCGCGACGGGCGGTTCTGACAAGGATCAAGCCGTCGCTGGATGGATTGCTCAGCAAGCGACGTCTTTCAACAGCCTTGATCACCCAACAGCCGAAAAACTGCTGAATGAGTTGGAAGGTTGTCGAGCCAGCACAGAGTGCTCTGACGGAAAAGTCCGCGGCATTATTAAAAAGTATGAGGAACTTTCAGCATCGCGCTCCGCAGCAATCAGTGCCTGTGAGTCCCGCGAATGTGCAGAAAGCATCAGGTCTGCAACGATCAAGATGGATGATCCCGTTGCGCAAAAACTCCTGGATACGTTCAAGCACACAGTGTCTTACGATATGTACGGGATGCTTGTTGGGAATCCTAAAAAAATTGCTTCTCCCGCTCAAGGTGTTGACCCATGGGGCGCGACCTATGCGACTGACGATGAAATTATCTTCGCCAAGTATGTACAAGAAAAATGGCTTACCCCTGCTGAGGAAACGCACCTAGACGAGTGGATGAAAAAAACTACCTGGCTTGAAAGAGCAGCAGGTAAAGCGCTGGATGCGTCGGAAAGGGCTGCGATGCTCGTCAACCTGGGTAATGCGTTGGTTACCGAGAGCTGGTTGAATAAGGTTCCGGTGGGTAAAGCGACGGCGGGTGTCGGCGATAAAGGGTCTGGCATCTCAGCAGACGCGGATGGATTCGGTGTTTATCCTAAAGCTCCGCCAACGGTGGAAACGCCTAAAACAGAGCAGTATTTCAGAGTCGAAGGAGGGGGCGCCGGAGCCGCAACTAGCCAGAATCGCCTCACGGCAAATGCTGATGGGAGTATTAGTATCAATCCCGGTTGCACTGGTCAGCTCTGCGTCAGCGTGGGGAACGCCGCTCACGCTAACTACTACTTAACAAACAAACGCCCGGATGGCACTGTGGTTGTATTTGATGTCGATGCTAAACTCCATAGTGAAATTATGGCTAACGCAGTTCCTCAACGTCCGATTCCAGGAGTCAACCGAGACCCGTCAGCGCCTAAGATTGTAGATCCGACCAAGCCTGGGACAGCGCTGGAGCTTCCTAAGGTGTGGGAATCACTGCTTGAAAAGCACTCAAGCAACGCCCGCGTTTACTCTCATGAAGAGTTTTTAAAGGAGTTCGGTAAATGAATTTAAATAAAGAAGTGCTTGATGATTTATGGTCTGGTGAGAAAAGTATCTGTTTTTTTGTAAGTGGTGCTAAGTGCTATTGGGTTTTGGATTATAAGTATAACTTTTCATTGGATGCGGAAAAAGACTATCGCGCATATTTGGATAAAGGGCATATAACCCAGGCGCAGTATGAAGAAGCGTGTAGGGTGTTCCGTGGTGGAGTTTTAAAGTTAACAGCCGATAATTTTCCACAGTATTTAAATGGTGTTAGTGAAAACGTGTTGACGGGTGAAGATCTTTCAAAAATTTTTGAGCTGGATGACGACTGTAGTTTGCCTTGGTTGTTGAAAGAGGTTGAGGGCTACTTCTTGTCAGGCGCGAGTTTGAATGCGGATATATTCGGTCTTGTTGGGCGTGTAGCGTCTAGGTTGCCCGTATTCTATATTAATTTTGATAGAAGAATATATATGCATATGGATCAAGACCGATTCCACGAGGAACTCTCATATTCTGATTGGACATCCAAGTGTTCAGATTTTAGTTTTTTAATACCAGATGCTGAGAGATATTGGATGAAGATCGGTGATCTCTGGAAGTTCCGCTATATTTAGTCGTGGTGTTGAGACGAATTATTCGTGAGTCTGACGCAAAAATGGCCTTTCGTCGTGCTATAACTAAGGTGGGCGTTAAGATTTGATGGGCGAAGTTGCGTTTGCTTAGGGGGTAAGTCTTTTGGGTTTAGTTTCAAATTTGCCTAACTTTCAAGAGTGTTATATATGAGAAAGATTTTCGTGGTTTTTTGCACTTTATTTCTGCTGGGTGGCTGCGTAACACAAGACCTGAGCATTGAAAACCGCCATAAAATCACGACTGTCACTATTTTGCCTGCCTCGTTTTCGGAGCAGCAGTTCAGATACACGAGTATGGATCAAGCCTGGGGTGCCGGCTTAGGTGCCGGTGCCGGAGCGGCTGTGGGAATGGCATCGGATTCTTCCAAAGTCGCTACCAGTGCTATGGCTGGCGTGGGTGTGGTAGCGGGCGCGAAAGTAGCTGATGGTGGAGTTTTAAGTCCACGGCAGGCAATTTTGTTGAGTTTGCAGCGCAACAAAATAGACCCAGGGAAGTTGTTTAAGCAGCAGCTGGAAGCGCGGATGAGTGCTGAGCATTTATTCAAAGTTGTTTCGGAGGGCAGCCGGGCTGATGCGCATATAGAATTCGTCGTGTCAGAATGGGGCTTTGCCTTAAAAAACTACAGTGCAGAGCTTTATCCCACAGTGGGCATTGTAGCGACTATGAAGCTCGGCGACGCTGTAGTTTGGAGGAATTTCGAAACTGTAACAGCGCTCAGTGAGGGAAATGTCCAGGCGTATACACCTCAAGAGTACTCAACAAACCCTGAAGCTCTCCGTAGCGCTTTGCAGAATGCTTTCGAGTTAGTGATAGCTAAACTAGTAGCTGACTTGAAACAATAAGCGCTATAAGGGGTAGAGAGAAAAGGGCACGGATTTATTTAAATTTGAGCTGGGAAAGTGTATTAAATAAATTTGTCCTATTTTGTTGTGCTTAATTGCATAGGGAGCGGCGAGTTATGTCGGACAAACAAGTATGTGAGCTCACGATTGATGATCTTGGTAGTTATAGCGTTTGGTTTTTTCCGATGGACGACACCGTGGAGGACGAATTAACTGTACGCCCCCTCGCCGAACAGGAAACGTGCTCAGACTTTCAGATTATCGTTCGAGCTGATTTTTTTGGTGAAAATGGCTCTGTGTATTGCGGTTATTTGTATTGGGACTCCAATGTCGCAGTTGAATACTTGAGGCCTGTTGTATTGTCTGGAACGGGAGAGGCCGTAAGTTTTTGGAACGGTATAGTAACTCCCGCGTGGGAAAGCTCGGAGTTCGCCGGTTTGATTAGATCCGAGTTGCCTATTTCTTATACCTCAGAACCGATTTTTGGTCTTCCTTCCATTTGCGGAAAACTGGAGGGACTTTATTATCTTTCTGATGATCAAGTTTGCTGCGTGAAATGACGAAAAAAGTGGACCGGTTTATTTGGTTGGATTGCTCACGCACAAAGCGGGCGACACTAAGGCCGCCCTATTTTCACTCAGGACGGATCGGCATTAAGCTTGCGACTGATAACATCCAGCAAATCACACCCATCGCGCAGCGGAATGGCCAGCAAGTGGGCGAAGTCTGAAAGCACTACGGCATCACTGCTAATTTCCTCCCGAAACGCCAAGTTCTCCAAAAACTGCGTCACCGCGCGAATACGATACGCGGCGGCGTCATAGAGAACATCGAGAGGCGCTTGCGTGTCGATCAGCAGCGCGGGAATGGTTGAGTCGTGACCTGTTAATGGCATGTATCGGTTCATGTTTAAGCTCTCTACTTAAGTGATAAATGCCATCACTCAAACGTCGCCAAACGCATGGGTGACAGCTGTACGCAGGTTGGCGAACCGGCAGTAGAGAAAACCGGCAGACCCGAAGGTCTCCCGCGCACAGCCGTCATAAAACGACTTTGCAGGCGCGCAAGTGGCTGCAAAAAAGCCACCAGCTTGCGCATTCTCTACCGTCAGGTCGCCAAACCTGAATCGCCATGGGGACGACCGGCGGACTATAAGTCCTTGGCGTAAAAACGCGCAAGGCATCAAAAGGCCAACGCTTCCTCGCCGGCGGCCTTTACAGCGACGCCGACCAATTCCGTTACCTGATGGACAACGCCCTGGCCAGCAAAGACGTAAGCGCTCCATGAACCCCACATTCAAAGTCACCATCTGATCCCCGATGCTGTGCTCCCGATTCCTTTCCGGAGCC
>NZ_JBWKOX010000025.1:0-72562 GCF_059416305.1 Pseudomonas sp. GW821-FHT09D08 | reverse complement strand
GCTTCCTGAATGAACGCGGCGCCTGTGAGTTTTTCGCGAGCAAGCTCGCTCCTACAAAAAGCCTTAACTGACTGGCATTAACCCCTCCCACATGTCGACTTGTGAATACATTCAAATGTGGGAGGGAGCTTGCTCCCGATGAGGCCCTGCTCGATAACACAAACCAGCAGCCATGAAAAAGCCCCGAACCAGTCGGGGCTTTTTCATTCAGTGCTAAGGCTTAGCGCGGGAACGCAGGCGGGTTGACCCCGGCCATGTCTTCCATCACGCGAACCACCTGGCAGCTGTAGCCGAACTCGTTGTCGTACCAGACGTACAGTACAACGCGGTTGTCCTGGGTAATGGTCGCTTCCGCGTCCACTACACCGGCGTGGCGCGAGCCAACGAAGTCGGTGGACACCACTTCCTGGGAATTGACGAAGTCGATTTGCTTATGCAGGTCGGAGTGCAGCGCCATGTAGCGCAGGTACTCGTTCATCTCTTCACGGGTAGCGGCTTTCTCAAGGTTCAGGTTGAGAATGGCCATCGACACGTTCGGCGTCGGCACACGGATCGCGTTACCGGTCAGCTTGCCGGCCAGCTCAGGCAAGGCCTTGGCAGCGGCGGTGGCGGCACCGGTCTCGGTGATGACCATGTTCAGCGCGGCGCTGCGGCCACGGCGATCACCCTTGTGGAAGTTGTCGATCAGGTTCTGGTCGTTGGTGTACGAGTGAACGGTTTCAACGTGGCCGTTGACGATGCCGAACTTGTCATTCACAGCCTTGAGCACCGGCACGATGGCGTTGGTGGTGCAGGAGGCGGCGGACACGATCTTGTCGTCAGCGGTGATTTCACCGTGGTTGATGCCGTGGACGATGTTCTTGAGCTTGCCTTTGCCAGGCGCGGTCAGCACGACGCGGTCGATGCCCGGGCAGGCCAGGTGCTGGCCCAGGCCTTCGGCATCACGCCATACGCCGGTGTTGTCCACCAGCAGGGCGTCCTTGATGCCGTACTGGGTGTAATCCACCTCGGTCGGGTTCTTCGCGTAGATCACCTGGATCAGGTTGCCGTTGGCGGTGATGGTGTTGTTTTCTTCGTCGATGGTGATGGTGCCGTTGAACGAACCGTGTACCGAATCGCGACGCAGCAGGCTGGCGCGTTTGGTCAGGTCGTTCTCGGCGCCTTTGCGCACCACGATGGCACGCAGGCGCAGGCCGTCGCCGCCACCGGTTTTTTCGATCAGGATGCGCGCCAGCAGGCGGCCGATACGACCGAAACCGTAGAGGACAACGTCGGTGCCTTTGCGGGCAGCGGCGTTTTGCTGGCCCACCACATCGGCCATTTCTTCACGCACGAACTGCTCGGCGCTGCGGCCGGCACCTTCCTTGCGGAACTTGTAGGCCAGCTTGCCCAGGTCTACCGAAGCCGCGCCGAGCTTGAGCTCGCTCATGGCCTTGAGCAGGGGGAATGTTTCGTGGACGGAGAGTTCGCTGTCGTCGGCGGAACGATGGCGAGCAAAGCGATGCGCCTTGAGAATCGCGATGACTGATTGGTTGATCAGGCTGCGGCCATAGATCGAGCTCACCACATTGTTATTGCGGTACAGCTGACCGATAAGCGGGATCATCGCTTCTGCGAGTGCTTCACGGTCGATCCATTCACCAAGACACTGGTCGGGCTTCTGAGTCACGGGAACCTTCCACATGTAGGGGCTGAAAAAAGGGGCTACATTATGTCGTCCGACCGCCCGTTGAGCAATGCGCCAACCACAACAAAAAGCCCTTGCAAAAAAATACCACCCCGCTACAGGCCAGGAAACACGCGGGTTTCAGAAGGCCACCAATGGCGCAGTGCCGCCAACTTGTCCGTAACTCTCCGAAACATCCGTGCAAAACGGCACTACATAATGAGTCAAAAGGCTGCTTTGTTTGTCTTAGCCACTACATTTCCTACAAACCGTAATAGGCTCAGTCAGCAACTGACAGGCGGCACCCCGGGCCGTTACAATTACCGACTTTGTCGCAACGCTTGGAGCTCAACCTTCCGTGCCCGTTCTGCGTCTACCGCTTCTCCCTGCCGCGGCAGGTAAACAGCACTGGGGCAACCTGCCCGGTGCCGCCCTGAGCCTGGCCATTGCCGAGGCTGCCAGCGCAGCCAAGCGCTTTACCCTGCTGCTTACCGCCGACAGCCAAAGCGCCGAACGGTTGGAGCAGGAGCTGAGCTTCTTCGCCCCCGATTTGCCGGTGCTGCATTTTCCCGACTGGGAAACCCTGCCCTACGACCTGTTCTCGCCGCACCAGGACATCATCTCCCAGCGCATCGCCAGCCTGTACCGCCTGCCGGAACTGGCCCACGGTGTGTTGGTGGTGCCGATCACCACCGCCCTGCACCGCCTGGCGCCGACCAAGTTCCTGCTGGGCAGCAGCCTGGTGCTGGATATCGGCCAGAAGCTCGACGTGGAACAGATGCGCACGCGCCTCGAAGCCAGCGGCTACCGCTGCGTCGACACGGTGTATGAACACGGTGAATTCGCCGTGCGTGGTGCGCTGATCGACCTGTTCCCCATGGGCAGCAAGTTGCCGTACCGCATCGACCTGTTCGATGACGAAATCGAGACCCTGCGCACCTTCGACCCGGAAAACCAGCGGTCCATCGACAAGGTCGAGTCGATCAAGCTGTTGCCGGCACGGGAGTTCCCGCTGCAAAAGGACGCGGTCACGCGCTTCAAGGCGCGCTTCCGTGAACGCTTTGACGTGGACTTCCGCCGCTGCCCGATCTTCCAGGACTTGAGCAGCGGGATTACCCCGGCCGGTATCGAGTACTACCTGCCGCTGTTCTTCGACGAAACCTCGACCCTGTTCGACTACCTGCCCCAGGACACCCAGGTGTTCTCGTTGCCGGGCATCGAACAGGCGGCGGAAAACTTCTGGAACGACGTGCGCAACCGCTATGAAGAGCGCCGCGTCGATCCTTCCCGGCCTTTATTGCCGCCTGCCGAATTGTTCCTGCCGGTGGAAGACTGCTTCGCCCGCCTGAAAAACTGGCCGCGCGTGGTCGCCAGCCAGCAGGATGTGGACGCCGGCAGCGGCCGCGAGCGCTTCCCAGCGGCAACGTTGCCGGACCTGGCGATCCAGGCCAAAGCCACGCAACCCCTGGAAGCACTCTCGAACTTCCTCGGCGACTTCCCCGGTCGCGTGCTGTTCACCGCAGAGTCCGCCGGGCGCCGTGAAGTGCTGCTGGAGCTGCTGGAACGCCTGAAGCTGCGGCCAAAAACCGTCGACAGCTGGCCGGATTTTGTCGCCGGCAAAGAGCGCCTGGCGATCACCATCGCGCCATTGGACGAAGGCCTGCTGCTGGATGACCCGGCGCTCGCGCTGATCGCCGAGAGCCCGCTGTTCGGCCAGCGCGTGATGCAGCGTCGCCGCCGTGAAAAACGCGCCGACGCCAACAACGACGCGGTGATCAAAAACCTCACGGAACTGCGCGAAGGCGCGCCGGTGGTGCATATCGACCACGGTGTCGGCCGCTACCTGGGCCTGCAGACCCTGGAGATCGACAACCAGGCCGCCGAATTCCTCACCATGGAATACGCCGAGGGCGCCAAGCTCTACGTGCCGGTGGCCAACCTGCACCTGATCGCCCGCTACACCGGCAGCGACGACGCCCTGGCGCCGTTGCACCGCCTGGGCTCCGAGACCTGGCAGAAAGCCAAGCGCAAGGCCGCCGAGCAAGTGCGCGATGTCGCCGCCGAACTGCTCGACATCTATGCCCGTCGTGCGGCGCGCGAAGGGTATGCCTTCGCCGACCCGAAGGCCGACTACGCCACCTTCAGCGCCGGCTTCGCCTTCGAAGAAACCCCGGACCAGCAGACCACCATCGAAGCGGTGCGCGCCGACATGCTCGCGCCCAAGCCGATGGACCGCCTGGTGTGCGGCGACGTGGGCTTCGGCAAGACCGAAGTGGCCATGCGCGCAGCCTTTATTGCGGTACACGGCGGCAAGCAAGTGGCGATCCTGGTGCCGACTACCCTGCTCGCCCAGCAGCACTACAACAGCTTCCGCGACCGCTTTGCCGACTGGCCGGTGACCGTGGAAGTGATGAGCCGCTTCAAGTCCGCCAAGGAAGTCAACGCGGCGGTCGCCGACCTCGCCGAAGGCAAGATCGACATCGTGATCGGCACGCACAAGCTGCTGTCGGACGATGTAAAGATCAAGAACCTGGGCCTGGTGATCATCGACGAAGAACACCGCTTCGGTGTGCGTCAGAAAGAACAGCTCAAGGCCCTGCGCAGCGAAGTCGACATTCTTACCCTCACCGCCACGCCGATTCCGCGCACGCTGAACATGGCGGTGTCGGGCATGCGCGACCTGTCGATCATCGCCACGCCGCCGGCGCGGCGCCTGTCGGTGCGCACGTTCGTGATGGAGCAGAACAAAAGCACAGTCAAGGAAGCGCTGCTGCGGGAATTGCTGCGTGGCGGCCAGGTGTACTACCTGCACAACGACGTAAAAACCATCGAGAAATGCGCCGCCGACCTCGCCGAACTGGTGCCGGAAGCACGCATCGCCATCGGCCACGGGCAGATGCGCGAACGCGATCTCGAACAGGTGATGAGCGACTTCTACCACAAGCGCTTCAACGTGCTGATCGCCTCGACCATCATCGAGACCGGCATCGACGTGCCAAGCGCCAACACCATCATCATCGAGCGGGCGGACAAGTTCGGCCTGGCCCAGCTGCATCAGCTGCGCGGCCGGGTTGGGCGCAGTCACCACCAGGCGTATGCCTACCTGCTGACGCCGCCCCGCCAGCAGATCACCGGGGACGCCGAAAAGCGCCTGGAAGCGATCGCCAACACCCAGGACCTGGGCGCCGGTTTTGTGCTGGCCACCAACGACCTGGAAATCCGCGGTGCCGGCGAACTGCTGGGCGATGGCCAGAGCGGGCAGATCCAGGCCGTCGGCTTCACCCTGTATATGGAGATGCTCGAACGCGCGGTGAAAGCCATCCGCAAGGGCGAGCAGCCAAACCTCGACCAGCCCCTGGGCGGCGGTCCGGAAATCAACCTGCGCTTGCCGGCGTTGATCCCCGAAGACTACCTGCCGGATGTGCATGCACGGTTGATCCTGTACAAGCGCATCGCCTCGGCCACCGACGAAGAGGGCCTCAAGGACCTGCAGGTGGAGATGATCGACCGCTTCGGCCTGCTGCCCGAGCCGACCAAGAACCTGGTGCGCCTGACCCTGCTCAAATTGCAGGCCGAGCAGCTCGGGATCAAGAAAGTCGACGCCGGGCCGCAAGGCGGGCGTATCGAGTTCGAAGCGCAGACGCCGGTGGACCCCCTGGTGCTGATCAAGCTGATCCAGGGCCAGCCCAATCGCTACAAGTTCGAAGGGGCTACGCTGTTCAAGTTCATGGTGCCGATGGAACGTGCCGAAGAACGCTTTAATACATTGGAGGCGTTGTTCGAGCGCCTCATCCCGAAATCTGCTTGAAGGACGCCCCAATGCGCCTGTTCCGCATTCTGAGCCTGTTGTTGGTGGTACTCGCGCCTTCGGCATTTGCCGACAGTCCGTACCAGGTGGAAATGATCCTGGTACGCCAGAACGCGGAGCCGGCGCTCAACAGCCGCGCTGCGCCGGAAAACTGGGATGCGGGCGCGCAGCGGTTGGGCGACAGGCTGAGCCCGCCGCGCCTGAACAATATCGTCGACAAACTCAACGCCGATAACAGCTTCACCGTGCTGGCGCACAAGGCCTGGGAACAGAACCTCGGCGAGCAGCCGGTCAGGATCGCGATCACCGACGGCCAGGAGCAGTTCGGCCAGTTCCCCATCGAAGGGGTGTTGAGCCTGCAACTGGGGCGCTTCACGGATATCGATGCGGACTTCTGGCTCAACACGTTCGACAGCAACGGCAGTGTGGTGGCCAGCGAACACCTGAGCCAGAAAGACGTGCGCACCAAGAACAACCAGCTCAACTACCTGGATGGCGGCCACCTGGCACTGCTGATCAAGATCACGTCGCTGACCGCCAAGCCACCCAGCGCACCCCCGCCCGACATTCAGGACTGATTCAGCGCCATGCCCCTGACGTCGCCGTTGACCAAACCCCTGGCCCCTTCGTGGGCCAATCGCTTCAAAGAGCAAAGCCTGGAGCGCGGGCGACGCTACGCCCTGGAGAACCGTGTGCGCATCGTCGAATCCGGCGACAGCACCATCGTCGCCAGTTGCGAAGGCTCGGGGGGCAACGTTTACCGGCAGACCATCTCATTGCGCGAATCGGCCAAGGGCGCGCTGATCCTGGTGGACAGCCGCTGTACCTGCCCGGTGCACACCAACTGCAAACACATCGCGGCGGTGCTGCTCAAGGTCCAGGAAACCCTGGCCTACCCGGCGGCGGCCCAGGATGCCGAGTTGCTGGAAAAACTCCAGGCCGTGCTGGATAACCGCGTGGTGTTGCCGCAGGTGGTGATGGAGGATGTGGTGCCCGTGCCGCGCCTGTGGCTGGCCAGCGTCGAGTTCAGCGCATTTGAGCCGCGCAACGGCAAGATGCAACGCTATATCCAGCACCGTGCGGCGTTGTCGTTCAACTACCTGGGCAACTATGTCAGCGGGCAGAAGAACGCCGACATCATCGTGCGCCAGGAAACCCAGAGCCTGCGCATCAAGCGCCATCCCGAGCTGGAGCAGCCCTATCGCGAACAACTGCGCCTGCTCGGTTTCAAGATCGCCACGCGCCAGAGCAAGGCCTTGCCGGAAAGCGCCGGCGAGCTGTTCGAGATGGTCAATGACAGCGCCTGGCTGAACTTCACCCTCAATGCCTCGCCGACCCTGCGGGCCGAGGGTTGGGAGCTGCAGATCGATGATGACTTCGGGTTTGACCTGAGCGCCGTCGACGACTGGTACGCCACCGTCGATGAAGGCCCCGAGCGCGACTGGTTCGACCTGGAACTGGGGATTATCGTCAACGGTGAGCGCCTGAGCCTGCTACCGATCCTGCTCAACCTGATGCGCTCCCACACCGAGATCCTCAACCCGGAAAAACTCGCGCGACGCAGGGATGACGAGCTGATCCTGGTGAATATTCCCGGCCTGCCCAATGGCGGCCACGGCCCGCTGCAAGTGGCCCTGCCCTACGGCCGCCTGAAACCGGTACTGGCCACCCTCGGCGAGTTTTACCTGCAGGAGCCCGGCACCACCGCGCTGCGCCTGGCCAAGGCCGATGCTATTCGCCTCAACCCGCTGGAAGACCTGCCCCTGCAATGGGAGGGCGGCGAGAAGATCCGCAACTTTGCCCAGCGCCTGCGGGACATCAAGGACTTCACCTGCGTGGCGCCCGAAGGCCTGAACGCGACCTTGCGACCTTATCAGTTGGAAGGGTTGAGCTGGATGCAGTCGCTGCGCCAGCTGGAGGTGGGCGGCATACTTGCGGATGACATGGGCCTGGGCAAAACCCTGCAGACCCTGGCGCATATCCTCAGTGAAAAGATCGCCGGGCGCCTGGACCGGCCGTGCATGGTGGTGATGCCCACCAGCCTGATCCCCAACTGGCTCGACGAAGCGGCGCACTTCACCCCGCAGCTCAAGGTACTGGCGCTGTACGGGGCCACGCGCAAAAAACACTTCGCCAGCCTGCAGGACTACGACCTGCTGTTGACCACCTACGCGCTGCTGCCCAAGGACATCGAACACCTGGCCGCCCTGCCCTTGCATGTGCTGATCCTCGATGAAGCCCAGTACATCAAGAACCCTTCCAGCAAGGCTGCCCAGGCCGCGCGCGAGCTGAATGCCCGGCAGCGCCTGTGCCTGAGCGGCACACCGCTGGAAAACCACCTGGGCGAGTTGTGGTCGCTGTTCCACTTCCTGCTGCCGGGCTGGCTGGGCGACGTCAAAAGCTTCAACCGCGACTACCGCGTCCCCATCGAAAAGCGCGCCAGCGAGGTACGACTGCAGCACCTCAACGGTCGGATCAAACCCTTCCTGCTGCGCCGCACCAAGGAACAGGTGGCCACGGAGCTGCCGCCCAAGACCGAGATCATTCATTGGGTCGACCTCAATGAGGCCCAGCGCGATGTGTACGAGACCATGCGCCTGGCCATGGACAAAAAGGTCCGCGACGAAATCACCCGCAAAGGCGTGGCACGCAGCCAGATCATCATCCTTGAAGCACTGCTGAAGCTACGCCAGGTGTGCTGCGATCTGCGCCTGGTCAACGATGCGACCCTGCCCACCCGCGGCAGCAGCTCGGGCAAGCTCGACAGCCTGATGGAAATGCTCGAAGAGCTGTTTGAGGAAGGCCGCCGGATCCTGTTGTTTTCCCAGTTCACCTCGATGTTGAGCCTGATCGAAGTGGAGCTGAAAAAACGCGGTGTCGCTTACGCCCTGTTGACGGGCCAGACCCGCGACCGGCGCACACCGGTGAAGGATTTCCAGAGCGGCAAGTTGCAGATTTTCCTGATCAGCCTGAAGGCCGGTGGCGTGGGCCTGAACCTGACCGAAGCCGACACCGTGATTCACTACGACCCTTGGTGGAACCCGGCCACCGAGAACCAGGCCACCGACCGTGCATACCGCATCGGCCAGGAGAAGCCGGTGTTCGTCTATAAGATGATTGCGCGGGGCACGGTGGAGGAGAAAATCCAGCACCTGCAGAAGGAAAAATCCGACCTGGCAGCGGGCGTGCTGGATGGGCGTACGACGGGGGATTGGCAGTTGGGCAACGACGATATCGAGGCGTTGTTTGCGCCGTTGCCCAATAAGCAGGAAAAGCGCTAGATCAGCTGTGCATCCCGCAAAGCGCCCAGTGCGGTGAGCCAGCGCGGATCCTGCTTGTAGTCAGTCGAAGCAATCGCCTGCCCACGCATACGCGCGATGCGGGCCGACGGCGTGACCTTCATGCGCTGCGCCGCACTCAGCGCCAGCTCAGCCGCCGCACGATCGTTGCACACCAGCCCCATGTCGCAACCGGCGGTCAGCGCCGCCTCGATCCGACTGGCGGCGTCGCCGACCACATGGGCGCCAGCCATCGACAGGTCATCGCTGAAAATCACCCCATCGAACTGCAACTCGCCGCGCAGGATGTCCTGCAACCAGCGGCGTGAGAAACCGGCAGGCTGCGCATCCACCTGCGGGTAGATAACATGCGCCGGCATCACTGCCGCCAACTGCTTGCTCAGGCGTGCGAAAGGCACCAGGTCATTGGCGCGAATCTGTTCCAGGCTGCGTTCATCATTGGGAATCGCGACGTGGGAATCAGCCTCGGCCCAGCCATGGCCCGGGAAGTGTTTACCGGTGGCGGCCATGCCGGCGCTGTTCATGCCTCGGATAAAGGCACCGGCGAGCACGGCGGCGCGCTCGGGATCGCCCTCGAAGGAACGGGTGCCGACCACGGCGCTGCGCTGGTAGTCCAGGTCCAGCACCGGGGCGAAGCTCAGGTCGAGACCGACCGCCAGTACTTCAGTGGCCATGATCCAGCCGCACTGCTCGGCCAGGTACTCGGCGTTGGGGTTGTCCGCCAACGCGCGCATGGCCGGCAGGCGCACAAAGCCCTGGCGCAGGCGCTGTACGCGACCGCCTTCCTGGTCGACCGCCAGCAGCAGGTCCGGGCGCACGGCACGAATCGCCGCGCTCAATTCCCGCACCTGCCGCGGGTGCTCGATATTGCGCGCAAAAATGATCAGGCCACCGACTTCAGGCTGGCGCAACAGGTGGCGATCCTCGGCCGTCAGCCAAGTACCGGCCACGTCGACCATCAAAGAACCTTGCAGGGCAGCAGTCATAAACCTTCCTTAAATAACGCACACAACCCGTTGACCCCACCAGGCGCAGTGAGGACAACAGGTTGCGAGTAAATAGCTGAATTCGACATGGGCAGCTAGCTTAGCGGATGCAAGCGGCCGCGCACACCCGGAGCGGTCAAACCTTGGCGGCAGCTGGCGTGGATTTGCTGCGCGGGCGCAATTGGGCGGCAGCCATGGCCGAGTCGGTCACGCCGGTTTCAGCGCGCATACCGGCGGCAAGGAATGGCACCATCAGGCGCATGACCTGCTCAATGGAAGTATTTACGCCGAAATCGGTCTCGGCAATCGCACGCAACGCCTTGATCCCGGACATGCTGAATGCGGCCGCACCGAGCATGAAGTGCACGCGCCAGAACAGTTCGATCGGCGGAATACGCGGGGCGGCTTCGTTGACCAGCAACATATAGCGGCGGAATACCTTGCCGTACATGTCTTCCAGGTAACGGCGCAAGTGGCCCTGGCTCTGGCTGAATGCCAGGCCCAGCAGGCGCATGAAGATCGACAGGTCATTGCCGCTGCGTGGCTGAACCACCAGCGCCTGCTCCACGAGCATTTCCAGCAGGTCTTCCAGGGTCGGCTTGTGGTCGGCCTTGGCCTGGCGGCGCTCGAGTTCACGGTCGAGGCTGGCACAGAACGGCCCCAGGAAGCGCGAGAATACCGCCTGGATCAGGGCCTTTTTCGAGCCGAAATGGTAGTTCACTGCAGCGAGATTGACCCCGGCTTTGCTGGTGATCAGCCGCAATGAAGTTTCAGCAAATCCTTTTTCCGCGAACAATTGCTCGGCAGCATCGAGAATGCGTTCAACGGTTTCCGACTGGGCCATGGATACTCCGCCTGACAAACACTTGTTTGAAACATACGTTTCAGGGTGTGTCTTGTCAAGCCTGCAAGTTCGCTTTCCGGCCGGGCAGTCATCTATTTCATCGCTATTTAATCACATACTCCCAGGTCTGTAGGCAGCGCTATCTCTGCCTTGTAGGACACTTGACGAATGACCGTCCAGCGGAGCCGCAGAAAAGGATGATTGCCAAGTGCAGTTCACTGTATATAATCCCAGTCACTGTATAAAAAGACAGAGCGATCAACATGCTAAAACTGACGCCACGCCAAGCTGAGATTCTGGCTTTTATCAAGCGCTGCCTCGATGACAACGGCTACCCGCCGACACGAGCGGAAATTGCGCTGGAACTGGGGTTCAAGTCCCCCAACGCCGCCGAAGAACACCTCAAGGCCCTCGCTCGCAAAGGCGCGATCGAGATGACCCCCGGTGCTTCACGGGGTATTCGCATCCCTGGCTTCGAAGCCAAGGCCGACGAATCGACACTGCCGATCATCGGTCGCGTCGCCGCCGGTGCGCCCATCCTGGCGCAGCAGCACGTCGAGGAATCCTGCAACATCAACCCGACCTTCTTCCATCCTCGCGCCGACTACCTGTTGCGGGTGCACGGCATGAGCATGAAGGACGTAGGGATCTTCGATGGCGACCTGCTGGCCGTCCACACTACCCGCGAAGCCCGTAATGGCCAGATCGTCGTCGCCCGTATCGGCGATGAAGTCACCGTCAAACGCTTCAAGCGCGAAGGCAGCAAGGTCTGGCTCCTGGCCGAGAACCCTGAGTTCGCCCCGATTGAAGTGAACCTGAAAGATCAGGACCTGGTGATCGAAGGCCTGAGCGTCGGCGTCATTCGCCGCTAAAGGAGGCATCATGCAGCTCGTGCACACCCCCCAACACACACAACTGTCGCTGTTCGAGGCCTTTATGGCCCAACCCCTTGCGCCCATCCTCAAGGAAACGGTCGAGGCGCCCTGGGGCGCCGAACCTGAGGCGTTCAGTGAACTGTCGTTGCGCGGTGCGGCTGGGAGCTGCCTGAGCCTGCTGGCGCCGATCCTTCGTGAACTGAGCGAGGAACAGGATGCACGCTGGTTGACGCTGATCGCCCCGCCCGCCAGCCTGACCCAGGCCTGGCTGCGGGATGCCGGCCTTAATCGCGAGC
This sequence comes from Pseudomonas sp. GW821-FHT09D08, assembly GCF_059416305.1. Classification (NCBI taxonomy): domain Bacteria; kingdom Pseudomonadati; phylum Pseudomonadota; class Gammaproteobacteria; order Pseudomonadales; family Pseudomonadaceae; genus Pseudomonas; species Pseudomonas sp. GW821-FHT09D08. The sequence continues at coordinate 60,788 of NZ_JBWKOX010000025.1, read as the reverse complement.
GCATCCTGTTGCTGCAACCCCGCGGTGCGCAAAGTGCTCAGCAGTTGACCTGTGAAGCCTTGCGCCTGGGTCGTAGCCACACCGTGGTGAGCTGGCTCAACCCGCTGAATGCCACTGCCAAGGCACAGCTGATCAGCGCAGCGCGTACCGGCGATGCACAGAGCTTGAATATTCGATTGGGTTAATTCTGTGTGCCGCAGGCTATCCATTTGAAGGAGCCTGTTGTGGTGAGCGGGCTTGCCACAACAGCGAACCCACTTGCCACACTCAGTGAAGAACGCGCGGGCCGTCTTCTTTCTCGGGCTCGCCTTCTGCCAGGCGACCGGCCATCTGCACACCAACGCTCAACATGGCTTTTGCCACTTCCACGTGCTGGCCCTGCAGGAACACCTTGGCGTCCTCGGAAAAATCCAGGATAACCAGAGAACCTTCGTCCTCGGCCCGGCGCAGCTCGATTCGGCCGTCAGGCAACTCAACAATTTCCAGAAAGGACGTCGGCATAAAAGTCTGTTCTCCACGAAAGGCCGGGATTATATCAGTCATCCGCCCGGCCTCGCTGAGGATCTGAAGAGGTTTCTTTACGGCTTGATGAACGGTGCCATGTGAATCCGACCAACGTTCAGCACTCGTTCAAACCTTCACGAAAGCGCAATGCCATCTTTTTCAGCGCCTGACGCCAGCCTTCCAACTCTTCGCGACCCAGTGGCTTGGGCTCTTCCTCTTCCAGCGCCACCGCAACGATCAAGGGCTGGGTTACATCGCCCTTGGGCACATGGGGAACACGGGGCGGCTGAAACATATCCGCATGGGCCTTAAGCAGGCGCGCGACCCAGCTGTCAGGGCTCTGCGCCATTTCCACCAGCTCGGCCAGCTCAGGGATCGCCATGCTTTCCAGCACCTCACGATTCATGATCATTTCCGCACGGGGCGAACCGGCCTGGGGCAAACGGTAGAACCCGGCGATCTCATGACACAAGCCCAGTAACGCACCATACAGGTGGAACAACGCGGCTTCACGCCCGGCCTGGACCAGCGCAATCGCGTTCATCTCCTTCCCCTCCTCGGCACGGCCAAGGGCTTCCAGGGACAAACCCGCAAAATAAATTTTCTGATTGGTACGGGTATAGAGCTCGTTGGCCATAACGGCAATCTCCACAACGAATAAGCGTGATCCTGGCTATGTAGGAGCGAGCTTGCTCGCGAAAAACTTCAGAGCACCGTTTGGCGCCAGGTTTTTCGCGTAATCGTTAACAACCTTCGCGAGCGAGGACCAGGCGCCCTCCTCGTTCCCACAGCAAGCAAAAGCCGTCTATACAGACGGCTTCCAACGTTAACAGACTAGCGGATCAAGCGCCCTGGCGCTTGTCCTCGACCTTCCACTTGCCACCGTCGTAGAACGCTTTCCAGCCGGTTGGCTTGCCGTCCACTTCGGTCTGCACGTACTGCTCCTTGGTCTTGCGGCTGTAGCGGATCACGGCTGGGCGACCATCCGGGTCCTTCTTCGGCGCTTCACACAGGAAGTGGTACTTCGGATCGATCTCGTCCTTGTGCGGCACGATCTCCAGCACCAACGGCGCTCGGGTCTCGCGGTTTTTCGGGAACTGGCTGGCCGCCAGGAACAGGCCCGAGGCGCCATCACGCAGGATGTAGGTGTCGTTGACCTTCTCGCACTTGAGTTCCGGCATCTTCACCGGGTCCATCTTCGGCGGCGCCGCGTCACCGCTTTTCAGCAGTTTGCGCGTGTTCTTGCAGGTCGGGTTGGTGCAACCGAAGAACTTGCCGAAGCGGCCGGTCTTGAGCTGCATCTCGCTGCCGCACTTGTCGCATTCGAGGCTCGGGCCTTCGTAGCCCTTGATGCGGTAGCTGCCCTCTTCGATCTCGTAGCCGTCGCAATCCGGGTTGTTACCGCAGATGTGCAGCTTGTGCTTCTCGTCCAGCAGGTAAGCGTCCATTGCTGTGCTGCAGATCGGGCAGCGGTGCTTGCCACGCAGTACCAGCGATTCGGATTCACCCTCGTCGTCGGCGGCGATTTCATCGCCCGGCACCAGGTTGACGGTGGCCTTGCAGCGTTCTTTCGGCGGCAGGCTGTAGCCCGAGCAACCGAGGAACACGCCGGTGGATGCGGTACGAATCTGCATCGGACGGCCACAGGTCAGGCACGGGATGTCGGTCATCACCGGCTGGTTGGCACGCATGCCGCTCTCGGGGCTTTCGGCCACTTCGAGTTTTTTCTTGAAGTCGCCGTAGAACTCGTCGAGCACGTTTTTCCAGTCGCGCTCGCCCTGGGCCACGTCATCGAGGTTCTCTTCCATACCGGCGGTAAAGCCGTAGTCCATCAGGTTGGAGAAGCTCTCGGACAGGCGCTCGGTAACGATATCGCCCATCTTTTCCGAATAGAAACGACGGTTGTGCAGCGCGACGTAGCCACGGTCCTGGATGGTGGAGATGATCGCCGCGTAAGTCGACGGACGACCGATACCGCGCTTCTCCATCTCTTTCACCAGGCTGGCTTCCGAATAACGCGCCGGCGGCTTGGTGAAGTGCTGGGACGGGTCGAGCTTGATCAGCTTCAACGTGTCGCCCTGGGCCATGTCCGGCAGCACATCGTCATCGCCAGGCTTGGCGATCTGCGGCATCACCCGGGTGTAACCGTCGAACTTGAGGATACGGCCCTTGGCGCGCAGCTCGAAGTCCCCAGCGCCGACACTGACGGTAGTGGACAGGTATTGCGCCGGCAGCATCTGGCAAGCCAGGAACTGGCGCCAGATCAGCTCGTAGAGGCGCTCAGCGTCGCGTTCCATGCCACTCAGCTTGCTTGGCTCGGTGTTGGCATCGGAAGGACGAATCGCTTCGTGAGCCTCCTGGGCGCCTTCTTTGCTGCTGTAGACGTTCGGTTTCTCCGGCAGGTACGTCTTGCCGAATTCGCTTTCAATATAGGTACGCGCCATCGCCACCGCGTCTTGCGACAGGTTGGTGGAGTCGGTACGCATATAAGTGATGTAGCCGGCTTCGTACAGACGCTGGGCCATCATCATGGTTTTCTTCACCCCGAAGCCCAGGCGGTTACTTGCGGCCTGTTGCAGGGTGGAGGTGATGAACGGCGCCGACGGCTTGCTGCTGGTCGGTTTGTCTTCACGCTTGACGATGCTGTAGCTGGAGGCCTTGAGCTTTTCCAGCGCGGCCATGGCCTGGGCTTCGTTCAGCGGCTTGAACGCCTCGCCTTTCTCACGGGCCACTTCGAAGCGCACGTTGGCGCCCTTGGCGGTGCCGAGATCGGCATGGACTTCCCAGTATTCCTCGGGGTTGAACGCACGGATCTCACGTTCGCGCTCCACCACCAGCTTGACCGCTACCGATTGCACACGGCCGGCGGACAGGCCACGGGCGATCTTGGCCCACAGCAGCGGCGAGACCATGTAGCCCACGACGCGGTCGAGGAAACGACGGGCCTGCTGGGCGTTGACGCGATCGATGTCCAGCTCGCCCGGCTTGGAGAAGGCTTCCTGGATGGCTTTCTTGGTGATTTCGTTGAACACCACACGCTTGTAGCGGCTGTCATCACCGCCGATGGCTTCCCGCAGGTGCCAGGCAATGGCTTCCCCTTCGCGGTCCAAGTCCGTTGCGAGATAGATGGTGTCGGCATCCTTGGCGAGCCGGCGCAGCTCTTCGATGACCTTTTCCTTGCCCGGAAGGATTTCGTACTTGGCCTTCCAGCCATGATCCGGGTCCACACCCATGCGCGAGACCAGCTGCTTGCGCGCTTTCTCTTTAGGCGTGAGCACCGGACCTTCGCCCGCAGCCGCCTTGCCGCGCTTGGCGGCAGGCTCCTTGCTGGCGCTAGCCGAACCGCTGGTGGGCAGGTCTCGGATATGGCCGATACTCGACTTCACCACGTACTCGTTGCCCAAGTACTTGTTGATGGTCTTGGCCTTAGCCGGGGATTCCACAATGACCAGCGATTTGCCCATGGATCGGAAAATTCCTGAATTCGAGAAGTGAAAGGCAGTTGGCGCCTGACGCGGCAACGCTATATATAGTGGCAACAAGGTGAGGTCAAGCGCAGCATTCTGCGCGACCTGCCGTTATTGCCCTGAAAAAAGACTGGGTTCGACCTGGACCAAAGCAAAGCGCGGGACCTGCTCGCCGTCAACTTCAACGGTCTCCAGGAACATGCTCAAGGGGCGCACCCAAAAGCCGTAATCGCCATACAGTGCTTGGTAGAACACCACTTCTTCTTCGGTCTCGGAATGCCGTGCCACGCTGAAAACGCGGTACTGCGGACCTTTATAATGTTGGTAGAGCCCTGGTTCGACTTTCATGCTCTGGCCCCGTTACAAAATTTGTTGAAAAAAAATATTAAAAATTCCAAAAAACAAAAACCGGGGCACTGGGCCCCGGCTTCCGTCGACTCAACGCTTAGACGCGTTCGAAGACGGTGGAGATGCCTTGGCCGAGACCAATGCACATGGTTGCAACCCCAAGGTTACCGCCATTTTGCTTCATCACGTTAAGCAAAGTGCCGGAAATACGCGCACCGGAGCAACCGAATGGGTGGCCCAGGGCAATCGCACCGCCGTGCAGGTTAACCTTCTCGTTCATCTTGTCGAGCACTTTCAAATCTTTCAGCACCGGCAGGGCCTGTGCAGCGAAAGCTTCGTTGAGCTCGAAGAAGTCGATATCGGAGATGGTCAGGCCCGCGCGCTTCAAGGCTTTTTGTGTCGCCGGTACTGGACCATAGCCCATGATTGCCGGGTCCACACCCGCCACCGCCATCGAACGAATCACCGCCAGCGGCTGGATGCCGAGGTCCTGGGCACGCTGCGCCGACATTACGATCATGCACGAGGCGCCGTCGGTGATTTGCGACGAAGTACCCGCCGTCACGGTGCCGCCCTTTGGATTGAAGGCCGGCTTGAGGGCCGCCAGGCTTTCCAGGGTGGTATCCGGACGAATGGTTTCGTCGTAGTCGAACAGCTTGAGGAAACCGTTCTCGTCGTAGCCGTTCATCGGGATGATTTCATCCTTGAACTTGCCTTCCACGGTCGCCTTGTGGGCGAGCTGGTGGGAACGCACGCCGAACGCGTCCTGGGCTTCACGGGTAATGCCGTGCATCTTGCCGAGCATTTCCGCGGTCAGGCCCATCATGCCCGAGGCTTTTGCCGCGTACAGCGACATGTGCGGGTTAGGATCGACGCCGTGCATCATGCTGACGTGGCCCATGTGCTCCACGCCACCGACCACGAACACATCACCGTTGCCGGTCATGATCGCCTGGGCGGCGGTGTGCAGCGCACTCATGGACGAGCCACACAGGCGGCTGACGGTCTGGCCGGCTGCCGTGTGCGGGATCTGCGTCATCAACGACGCCATGCGCGCAATGTTCCAGCCCTGCTCCAGGGTCTGGTTGACGCAGCCCCAGATCACGTCTTCGACTTCGTTCGGGTCGACCTTGACGTTACGTTCCAGCAGCTTGCTGATCAGGTGCGCCGACATGTCTTCAGCGCGGGTGTTGCGGTGCATGCCGCCCTTGGAGCGGCCCATCGGCGTACGACCGAAGTCGACAATCACGACGTCTCTTGGATTCAAGCTCATAAATATTCTCGCTCTAGTCGTCTGGGCACTTAACCGAAGAAGCGCTGGCCGTTCTTGGCCATCTCACGCAGCTTCGCGGTCGGGTGGTACAGCGGGCCCAGATCAGCGTATTGATCAGCCAGGGCAACGAACTCGGCCACACCGATCGAGTCGATGTAACGCAGCGCACCACCACGGAATGGAGGGAAGCCAATACCGTACACCAGGCCCATATCGGCTTCGGCGGCGGTTTCAACGATGCCGTCTTCCAGGCACCGCACGGTTTCCAGGCACAGGGCGATCATCATCCAGTTGATGATGTCCTCGTCGGACACTTCACGCTGTTCGTAGATGACCGGAGCCAGCACTTCGTGCACCGACGGGTCGGCCACTTTCTTCTGCTTGCCCTTCTTGTCCGCCTCGTAGGCGTAGAAACCCTTGCCGTTCTTCTGGCCCAGGCGCTTGGCCTCGTAGAGCGCGTCGATCGCCGAGCGGCGGTCGTCTTTCATGCGGTCCGGGAAGCCTTCAGCCATCACGTCACGACCGTGGTGGCCGGTGTCGATGCCGACCACGTCCATCAGGTACGCCGGGCCCATTGGCCAGCCGAATTTTTCCATGACCTTGTCGATGCGCACGAAGTCCACACCGGCACTCACCAGCTTGGCGAAACCGCCGAAGTACGGGAACAGCACGCGGTTGACCAGGAAGCCCGGGCAGTCGTTGACCACGATCGGGTTCTTGCCCATTTTCTTGGCGTAGGCAACGGTGGTGGCAATCGCCAGCTCGCTGGACTTCTCGCCACGGATCACTTCCACCAGCGGCATCATGTGTACCGGGTTGAAGAAGTGCATGCCGACGAAGTTTTCCGGACGCTTGAGGGCCTTGGCCAGCAGCGAAATGGAAATGGTCGAGGTGTTAGACGCCAGGATGGTGTCGTCTTTGACGTGGCCTTCAACTTCAGCCAGTACCGCCTGCTTGACCTTCGGATTCTCGACAACCGCTTCGACCACCAGGTCGACATGGCCGAAATCGCCGTAGGACAGCGTAGGACGAATGCCGTTAAGCACTTCAGCCATCTTCGCAGCCGTCATGCGACCTTTATCAACGCGGCCGACCAGCAGCTTGGCGGCTTCGGCCAGGCCCTGTTCGATACCGTGCTCGTTGATGTCCTTCATCAGGATCGGCGTGCCTTTGGACGCCGACTGATAGGCGATACCGCCGCCCATGATACCGGCGCCGAGCACGGCAGCCTGTTTCACGTCCTTGGCGATTTCGTCGTAGGCCTTGGCCTTTTTCTTCAGTTCCTGGTCGTTCAGGAACAGGCCGATCAGGCTCTGGGCCGCCGAGGTCTTGGCCAGTTTGACGAAACCTGCCGCTTCCACTTCCAGGGCTTTGTCGCGACCGAAGTTCGCGGCCTTCTGGATGGTCTTGATCGCTTCAACCGGCGCCGGGTAGTTCGGGCCGGCCTGGCCAGCCACGAACCCCTTGGCGGTTTCGAACGACATCATTTGTTCGATGGCGTTGAGCTTGAGTTTTTCCAGCTTCGGCTGACGCTTGGCCTTATAGTCAAATTCGCCGCTGATGGCGCCCTTGATCAGGTTCAGCGCGGCTTCGGCCAGTTTGTCCGCAGCCACCACAGCGTCGACGGCACCGACTTTCAGTGCGTCTTCGGCACGGTTTTCCTTGCCGGCGGCAATCCACTCGATGGCGTTGTCGGCACCAATGATGCGCGGCAGGCGCACGGTGCCGCCGAAGCCTGGGTAGATGCCCAGCTTGACTTCGGGCAGGCCGATCTTGGCGGTGGCCGCCATGACGCGGAAGTCCGCCGCCAGGCACATTTCCAGGCCGCCGCCCAGCGCGATGCCATTGATCGCGGCAACGGTGGGTACGTTGAGGTCTTCGAAATCGCTGAAAATCTTGTTGGCTTCGAGGTTGCCAGCCACCAGCTCGGCATCGGGCAGCTTGAAGTTGTCGACGAATTCGGTGATGTCAGCGCCGACGATAAACACGTCCTTGCCGCTGGAGACGATCACGCCTTTGATCGATGCATCAGCCTTGATGGTGTCTACGGCCTGACGCAGTTCGTTCAGGGTTAGACGGTTGAACTTGTTGACGGACTCACCCTTGAGGTCGAACTTCAGTTCGACGATGCCACTTTCAAGAGCCTTAACCGTGATGGCTTTACCTTCGTAAATCATCAACTGATCTCCACGATATGGAAGCTGAACAGTACACATTGGACGCTGGCCTATGCTTGGACATTGATAATTTCGTCAATGCTCAGGCCAATCCGCCAGGCACACCCGCCAATGCGATAGTCGGGTTTCTGTATGAGCGGTCTGACAGACAAACGCTCAATTCATACGCCCGTTTGATTTGGGTACGCCACCTTCATCCAATTCCGAGCAATTGTCAATCGCTCGAAAGGCTAGGAAAAACGCGACTTTCCAGTCATTTCAGAACCCTGGGGCCAGGCCCGCGATTCGTCAATATTCGACTATTCACGAAATCAATAATGAAAAAGATAGGGAAAACCGCTGTACAGAACGGGATATGCCGCTAGGCTAGCGACAACCGTAACGCGCCTGGATGAACATCCGACGCGGGAAACCCGGATTTACCGGCCTGCCTGGCCAACTCCAGCCCGATGATGCTTTCGGGCTTTTTATTGCCTGGGGTTTGACACACAGGTGTCAGGCCAGGGCCTTGAGCAATGTATCAATGGCCAGCAGGTCGCTCGCCTCGCCCTTCTCGCCCCAGTAAAGGGCGATCATTTGCTTGTCGGCCTCGACCTTGTAGACATTCGCCGGCAGCGTTGCAAAATGCGGCAACAACTTCTCATCGACACACACTTCGCGCCACTGATTGACCCACACGCCCGGCTCCAGCTGCCAGTAGCTCCAAAGGGCCGGCATACTGCCGCGCCGGGGTCGGCAGTACTGCGCACACGGGCTCGGCGGCTCTTGCTTGAGCCAGTGCGGCCATTCCTGGGGCGCCAGTTGCATGGCCAGGCCGATGCGGCGTGCCTCCATGCGCAGGGCCATGCGCCCGCTCTGATGGCGCGATGGGCGCAGCCATGCCAGAGGGCTCAGAACCACGACAAGGATTGACACCACTATCCAGACCGTCATATGTGTACTCCCGATTTTTCTGATGAGCGGATTTGACCTGACGCAACCCTATCCGCTTGAAAGCAGCCATACTGAATCTATTGCAGTCCCCTGGAGGAACGCCCCATGTCCTACGAACATATTCTGGTCGCCGTAGACCTGACCGAAGAGTGCGATCCAGTGATCAAGCGCGCCCGAGCGTTTGCCGTTGCCAGTGGCGCAAAACTGTCACTGGTGCATATCGTCGAGCCCATGGCCATGGCCTTTGGCGGCGACGTGCCCATGGACCTTTCCCAACTGCAGCAACAACAGTTCGACCAGGCCAAGGAGCGCCTTGACCGCCTGATCGTCAAATACCCCGAAGTGACCAAGGAAAACTCCCACCTCACCTACGGCCAACCGCGCCAGGAAATCCACCACCTGGCCAAGGAGCAGCATTGCGACCTGATAGTGGTCGGCAGTCATGGCCGTCATGGTTTGGCGTTGCTGCTGGGCTCCACTGCCAATGATGTGCTGCACGGTGCGCCGTGCGATGTATTGGCCGTCAGGCTGGTAAAAACCTCTTAAGGCCACATTTGAACCGCATTTCATATGAAAAAGCCCGGCGCCCATATTAGGGCGCCGGGCTTTTTTATTGCGCGTAGATCACTCAGGCATCCAGCTCGGCCCAACGCTCGACCAGCACTTCCAGCTCCTGGTTCAACGTCTCCAAGGAGGCGATGACCTTGGCGGTTTCCGCTGCCGGACGCAGGTAGAAACCCGCGTCAGCCATTTCCGCTTCTACCGCGGCGATCTGCTGTTCCTTGGCGTCGATATCACCCGGCAAGGCTTCCAGCTCACGCTGCAGCTTGTAGCTGAGTTTCTTCTTGGTCGCCGGTGCCGCTTCCTGGGCCGGTGCAGCCGCTTCCACCGGAGCCACCACAGCGGAGGCCAGGTCGGCCTTGCCGGACTTGCTCTCGGTCACGCCCAACAGACGCGGCGAGCCGCCCTGACGCAGCCAGTCCTGGTAACCACCGACGTATTCGCGCACCTTGCCTTCACCTTCGAAGACCAGGGTGCTGGTGACCACGTTGTCGAGGAATGCCCGGTCGTGGCTGACCATCAGCACAGTGCCGTTGAAGGTCAGCAGGACCTCTTCCAGCAGCTCGAGGGTTTCCACGTCGAGGTCGTTGGTCGGTTCGTCGAGCACCAGCAGGTTGGCCGGTTTGCTGAACAGCTTGGCCAGCAGCAGGCGCGCACGCTCGCCACCGGACAAGGCCTTCACGGGCGTACGCGCACGCTGCGGGCTGAACAGGAAGTCGCCCAGGTAGCTGAGTACGTGGCGGCTCTGGCCGTCGATATCGATAAAGTCGCGGCCTTCGGCGACGTTGTCGATCACGGTCTTTTCCAGGTCCAACTGATGGCGCAACTGGTCGAAGTAGGCCACGTCGATGCGCGTGCCCTCCTCCACCGTGCCGCTGGTCGGCTGCAGACCATTGAGCATCAGCTTGAGCAAGGTGGTCTTGCCGGTACCGTTGGCACCCAACAGGCCGATACGGTCGCCGCGTTGCAGGACCATGGAGAAGTCCTTGATCAGGAACGGGCCATCCGGATGATGGAAGCTGACGTTCTCCAGCACCATGACCTGCTTGCCCGACTTATCGGCGGTATCCAGCTGGATATTGGCCTTGCCGGTGCGCTCGCGACGTTCGCTGCGCTCTACGCGCAGGGCCTTGAGGGCACGCACGCGGCCTTCGTTACGGGTGCGACGCGCCTTGATGCCCTGGCGGATCCAGACTTCTTCCTGGGCCAGTTTCTTGTCGAACAGCGCGTTGGCGGTTTCTTCGGCAGCCAGCGTCGCCTCTTTGTGCACCAGGAAGCTGGCGTAGTCGCCGTTCCAGTCGATCAGGCCACCACGGTCCAGCTCGAGGATCCGCGTGGCGAGGTTTTGCAGGAAGGAACGGTCGTGCGTGATGAACAGCACGGCGCCCTGGAAATCCTTGAGGGCTTCTTCCAGCCAGGCGATGGCGCCGATGTCCAGGTGGTTGGTTGGCTCGTCGAGCAGCAGCAGGTCCGGCTCGGACACCAGGGCCTGGGCCAGCAGCACACGACGACGCCAGCCGCCGGACAACTCGGCGAGGGTCTTGTCGGCCGGCAGCTGCAGACGGCTCAAGGTGCTGTCCACCAGTTGCTGCAGGCGCCAGCCGTCACGGGCTTCGAGGTCCTGCTGAACGTGCATCAGCTTGTCCAGGTCGGCTTCGGTGACGCAGTTCTGGGCCAGGTGATGGTATTGCGCAAGCAACTCACCGACACCGTCCAGGCCTTCGGCAACCACGTCGAACACAGTCCGTCCGTCGGCCACCGGCAATTCCTGCGGCAATTCGCCAATCTTGAGGCCTGGGGCGCGCCAGACAGAGCCGTCATCGGGCTTCTGGTCGCCCTTTACCAGCTTCATCATGCTGGACTTGCCGGTGCCGTTGCGGCCGATGATGCACACCCGCTCACCACGGGCGATCTGCCAGGACACCTTGTCCAACAACGGCATAGCGCCGAAAGCAAGGGACACATCGCTGAATTTGAGCAGGGTCATACGCTTCTCCAAAAACTGGGCGCGCATTCTACCTGACTTGAGGGTGGGATGCGGCCAGCATTTTCGCTACCGACACGTTCTGTAGGACATTTCCGGAGAACTTGAACGAACCACCCGGCAAAGCTTTCGCCGGCCGCTGGCAAAAGGCTAAGCTAGGGGCAATCAGTGTCGGCGGTGCCGGTGCTAGTCGTGATTTCTCTGCACGGACGTCTCATGCGCAGTCGCCTTTTCAACTTTTTATCTTGTCTGCTTCTTTCCGCCACCGCCGTTCAATCCGCCCATGCCGTGGACCTCACCACCCAACGTCAATATTACGATGAAGCCAAACGCGCCCTGGCCAAGGGCGATACCGGCCCCTACATGCAATACAGCCAGGCCCTGGCCGACTACCCGCTGACGCCCTACCTGGCCTACGACGAACTGACCGCCCGGTTGAAGACCGCCAGCAACGAGGAAATCGAACAATTCCTCGCCAAAAACGGCGACCTGCCCCAGGCCAACTGGATGAAGCTGCGCTGGTTGCGCTGGTTGGCCGACCGTGGCGACTGGCAGACCTTTGAAAAGTACTACGACCCCAAGCTTAATTTCGTCGAACTGGACTGCCTGCACGGCCAGTTCCAACTGACCCACAACCTCAAGGCTGAAGGCTACAAGACCACCGAGAAACTGTGGATGACCGGCAAATCCCAGCCGGCCGCCTGTGATGCCACCTTCAGCCAGTGGGCCGCCGACGGCCAACTCACCGAACAAAAAATCTGGGACCGCGCCAAACTCGCCGCCGAAGCACGCAATTACCCGCTGGCCAACAGCCTGGTAAAAACCCTGCCGACCCTGGGCGCCCAAGGCCGCCTGATGGTGGACGTAGCACAGAAGCCCGACATGCTCGGCGATCCGTCGCGCTTCCTGCCGGCCACCGAGGCGATGTCTGACGCCGTGGGCCTGGGCCTGCGCCGCCTGGCACGCCAGGATCCGGACAAGGCCATGGCCCTGCTCGACGGTTACGCCAGCAGCATGCACTTCTCCCGTGACGAAAAAGTGGCAATCGCCCGTGAAATCGGCCTGACCCTGGCCAAGCGCTTCGACCCGCGCGCCCTTGAGGTGATGACCAAGTACGACCCCGAGTTGCGCGACAACACCGTGTCCGAATGGCGTCTGCGCCTGCTGTTGCGCCTGGCCCGTTGGGAAGACGCCTACCAACTGACGCGCAAACTCCCACAGGACTTGGCCACCACCAACCGCTGGCGCTACTGGCAGGCCCGTAGCCTGGAACTGGCCGAGCCGAAAAACCCGCAAGCCCTGGTGCTGTACAAGAATCTCGCGCAGGAACGGGACTTCTATGGCTTCCTGGCCGCCGATCGCTCCAAGGCGCCGTACCAGTTGAAGAACAAGCCGTTGCTGATGAGCCAGGCGCTGGTCAACAAAGTGCGTAACACCCCGGGTGTGCGCCGTGCCCTTGAGTTCTACGCCCGTGGCCAGATCGTGGATGGCCGCCGCGAGTGGTACCACGTCAGCCGCCATTTCAACCGTGACGAAATGGTCGCCCAGGCCAAGCTGGCCTACGACATGAAGTGGTACTTCCCGGCGATCCGCACCATCAGCCAGGCCCAGTACTGGGATGACCTGGACATCCGCTTCCCGATGGCCCACCGCGACACCCTGGTGCGCGAAGCCAAGGTCCGTGGCCTGCATTCCAGCTGGGTATTCGCCATCACCCGCCAGGAAAGCGCCTTTATGGACGACGCCCGCTCCGGCGTCGGCGCCAGCGGCCTGATGCAACTGATGCCCGGTACCGCCAAGGACACCGCGCGCAAGTTCAGCATCCCGCTGGCCTCACCCGCCCAGGTGCTGGACCCGGACAAAAACATCCAGCTCGGCGCGGCTTACCTGAGCCAGGTGCACAGCCAGTTCAACGGCAACCGCGTCCTCGCCTCCGCCGCCTACAACGCCGGTCCCGGCCGCGTACGCCAATGGCTGCGCGGCGCCGACCACCTGAGCTTCGACGTCTGGGTGGAAAGCATCCCGTTCGACGAAACCCGCCAGTATGTGCAGAACGTGTTGTCTTATTCGGTGATCTACGGGCAGAAGCTCAACTCACCACAGCCGTTGGTGGATTGGCATGAGCGCTACTTTGATGATCAATAAGGTTTAAAGCAGAAATGAAAATGCCCGCATTGAGAGATGCGGGCATTTTTTATGCGCACCGCAACTCAGTGTTCGCTGCTCTCCTCAGCCCCATCACTGAACTGCAACGCCGCCAATCGCGCATATAACGGATTGCTCGCAATCAACTGCTGATGCGTGCCCACCGCCACCAGCCTGCCCTGATCCATCACCGCGATGCGGTCAGCGTTCTTCACCGTCGCCAGTCGATGGGCGATAACCAGCGTGGTACGCCCTTGCATCAATTGCGGCAACGCTTGCTGGATCAGGTGTTCACTCTGGGCATCCAGGGCACTGGTGGCTTCGTCCAGCAGCAGGATCGGCGCGTCCACCAGCAACGCACGGGCAATCGCCAATCGTTGGCGCTGGCCGCCGGAGAGGCCCATGCCGCCGTCGCCGAGGTGGGTCTGGTAGCCGTCGGGCATTTGCAGGATGAAATCGTGGGCGTGGGCGATACGGGCAGCGGCTTCGACTTGCTCGCGCGTGGCCGCTGGGTTGCCGTAGCGGATGTTCTCCTCGACGCTGCCGAAGAACAGCGCCGGGCTCTGGGACACCAGGGCGAAGTGGCGACGCAGGTCCAGGGGATCGAGATCGGTCAGCGCTTGGCCTTCAATCAGGATGCGGCCTTGCTGAGGATCGTAGAAACGCAGCAGCAGGTCGAAAAGCGTCGACTTGCCCGCGCCGGACGGCCCCACCAGTGCCAGGGTTTCGCCGGGGTTGATGCTCAGGTTCAGACCGTCGATGGCGTAGCTGTCCGGTCGTGAAGGGTAGGAAAAGCGCAGGTCCTGCAGCTCCATGCGCCCGCTGACCCGCTCGGGCAACTGCACGCTGCCCGTGGCCGGCGCCTGGATCTCGTTGCTCGACTGCAACAGCTCACCAATGCGCTCCGCTGCACCGGCGGCACGTTGCAGTTCACCGAGGACTTCGCTCAGGGTACCGACGGCGCTGCCGACGATCAGGCTGTAGAACACGAACGCAGCCAGCTCGCCGCCGGAAATGCGCCCGCTGATCACATCCATTCCTCCGACCCAGAGCATCACGCCCACCGCACCCAGCACCAGCATGATCACCAGGGTGATCAACCAGGCGCGCTGGGCGATGCGTTTGCGGGCGGTGGTGAACGCCTCTTCCACGGTCACGGCAAAGCGTTGCTCGTCCTGGACCTGGTGGTTATAGGCTTGCACGGTCTTGATCTGGCCGAGGGTTTCGGACACGTAGCTGCCCACATCGGCGATACGGTCCTGGCTCAGGCGCGACAGGCTGCGTACGCGACGGCCGAAGATCAGGATCGGCGCCAGCACCAGCGGCAGCGCCACCACCACGATGCTGGTGAGCTTGGGGTTGGTGATGAACAACAGCACGATGCCGCCGATCACCATCAAGGCATTGCGCAGGAACAGCGACAACGACGAGCCGATCACCGATTGCAGCAGTGTGGTGTCGGTGGTCAACCGCGATTGGATTTCCGAGCTGCGGTTGCTCTCGTAGAAACCTGGATGCAGGTAGATCAGGTGGTTGAAGACCTGCCGGCGAATGTCCGCCACCACCCGCTCACCGATCCACGACACCAGGTAAAACCGCGCAAACGTGCCCACGGCCAAGCCCAGCACCAGCACCATGAACAGGCCGATGGACTGGTTGAGCAGGTGCGGCGACTGGGTCATGAAGCCCTGGTCCACCAGCAGGCGAATGCCCTGCCCCATGGACAAGGTGATGCCCGCAGTGACGATCAGCGCGACCAGGGCACCGAGGGCCTGCCAGCGGTAGGGCGCGATGAAGCGGCTGGCCAGGCGAATTGCACGGCGTTGACGGACTGAGAGCATGGAGGGCATCACCTGATCGGAAAGGATTGGTACCTGCCTGCTTACATGGGGGGAACTTGCGCGAATAACAATGAGTCAGGTTAATTATGCCCGCCGATGCTGGCCCCTAGAGGCTATCGGTCTAACGCCCGGCTGGAAATCCACAACGGTTTCTGGTGGACTGGATGTTCGAACCGGTGATCTCGTAAGGAGTTGTAACAGCGCGGTCACTCGGGGGTTATACAGTAGGTACACAACCTGATGAGGAGACAGGCCATGACCTTGCAAAACAGCAGCGATGCCAAGATTGAAGTGATCCGCCAACCGCAGCACTTGCCTTGCTCCGTGATCGACGCCCAGGGCCGCGAAGTGCAGATTACCGAAGAGATGATCCAGCAGGCGTGCCGCGAGCTGGAACAGCGACTGGTCAAGCCTGCCCAGCAAGGCTGAAGGGCCTACGCTCTTTCAAACCCGGCCCAGGTGGCCGGGTTTTTTGTTCGGTGTTTAAACGGTTGCCGCGCCCAATGCGGACACGATGCGCGCCAACACCGCTGACTCCCCATTCACAATGCGCACCTTCAAGCCGTCGATTTCACGACGCTCCGGATAATGCTTGCGCAGCACGTCGAACGCCTTGCGTTGTTCTTCGACGGTACCTACCAGGCTGCGGCGGAAATCCGCATCATCACGGCGCGGGTCGTACACGCTGCGGCACAACGTCGCCAGCGCCCAGGCGGGGTCGGTCGATGCGTTCAAGTGCACCTCGGCCAGCCACGGTTGCGGTAACAAGTCGCCCAGCTGAATGCTCGGCCCCTGGCCCAGGTGCGAGCAGAACGCCTGATAGATCTGCGCCGTACCGCGCTGCTTGCCATCAAGGCTGTAGCCGGCGATGTGCGGGGTGGCCAACACACACAGGTCGGCCAAGTCGACGTCCACCTCGGGCTCGCCTTCCCACACGTCCAGCACCGCTTGCAGGTCTTCACGCGCCAGCAGCACGTCGCGCAGGGCCGCGTTGTCCACCACCGGGCCACGGCTGGCGTTGATCAGCCAGGTGCCGGGCTTGAGGCGGCTGAGCCGATCGCGATCAAACAGGTGCCAGGTGGAACCATTGCCGGATTTGGTCAACGGCGTGTGCAGGCTGATCACATCGCATTGCTCGATGATCTGCTCGAGGCTGACGTAATCGCCGTCTTCGGCGATCTGGCGCGGCGGGTCGCAGACCAGCACGTTCCAGCCCAGGCCCTGGAGCACTTCGACCAGGCGCCCGCCCACTTCACCGGCGCCGACGACGCCATAGGTACGCTGGTTGAGGTCGGCGCCTTCGATCTCGGCCAGGGTTTGCAGGCTGCCCAGCACATAGTCCACCACGCCCCGCGCATTGCAGCCGGGAGCGCTGGACCACTGGATACCGGCCTGCTTGAAGTAATCGAGGTCGAGGTGGTCGGTGCCGATGGTGCAGGTGCCGACAAAACGCACCTTCGTGCCGTCCAACAGGGCGCGGTTGACGTTGGTCACCGAGCGCACCAGCAGCACATCGGCCTGTTCGACGGTGGCGCGGTCGATGGAACGACCGGACACTCGGCGAATCTCGCCAAATCCTTGGAAAAACTCATCGAGCAGCGGGATATTTTCGTCGGCAACAATCAGCATGGCAGGCTCCTTTGGCGGATCAGCAGTGTACAGGGATGCGATCTTCAATGTGGGAGGGGGCTGGCAGGTCGCTTACAAATCCCTAACACAGGTTTTTTCCTGACCGTTACGTCAAGGCGTAGAATCCGCGGCCTTGCACCCTTTTGACTGGACTTGCGTACGTGAACACTGCCACTGCCCCCCTCACCCGCCCCGCCCGCATCAGCCGGGAAGTGGGTGGCCTGCTGACGCTCGCGCTGCCGATCATGATCGGCCAACTGGCAACCACGGCCATGAGCTTCGTCGATGCGGTGATGGCCGGGCGCGTCAGCCCCCAGGACCTGGCGGCGGTGGGCCTGGGCAACTCGATCTGGATTCCGGTGTACCTGCTGATGACCGGTACGCTGCTGGCCACCACGCCGAAAGTCGCCCAGCGCTACGGTGCGGGCCACTACGGCGAAATCGGGCCGTTGGTGCGTCAGTCACTGTGGCTGGCGGTGGTGGTCGGCATCATCGGCGCGCTGCTGTTGCTCTGCGCCGAGCCGATCCTGCATGCCATGAAGGTTGAGCCGGACCTTATCGCCCCCACCATGGGCTACCTGCATGGCATCGCCGCCGGGATGCCGGCCATCGCCCTCTACTACGTGCTGCGCTGTTTCAGTGATGGCCTGGGCCGCACCCTGCCCAGCATGGCCATGGGCCTGTGCGGGTTGGCGCTGAATATTCCGCTGAACTACATCTTCATCTACGGCCACCTGGGCGTGCCGGCCATGGGCGGCGTGGGCTGCGGCTGGGCCACGGCCATTGCGATGTGGGTGATGATGCTCGGCATGGCTGCCTGGACCCGCTGGGGGGCCGCCTACCAGAGCAGCGAACTGTTCAAGCGCTTCGACTGGCCGCAGTGGTCGGTGATCAAGCGCGTACTGGGGATTGGCCTGCCGATCGGCATCGCGATCTTTGCCGAATCGAGCATCTTTGCCGTCATCGCCCTGCTGCTCGGCAGCCTGGGCGCCACGGTTGTGTCGGGGCACCAGATCGCGCTGAACGTCAGCTCACTGGTGTTCATGATCCCCTATTCCCTGAGCATGGCCGTCACCGTGCGCGTCGGCCAGGCCCTGGGGCGTGGCGAGGCGCGTGAAGCACGCTTCGCCGCCGGGGTCGGCATGGGCACGGCGCTGGCGTACGCCTGCCTGTCGTGCAGCCTGATGCTGGTGTTTCGCGAGCAGATTGCGGCGATCTACACCCCGGACCCCATCGTCATCCACCTGGCCTCGACGCTGATCGTGTTTTCAGCGCTGTTCCAGTTCAGTGACTCGATCCAGGTCACCGCCGCCGGCGCCCTGCGGGGCTACCAGGACACCCGTGTCACCATGGTGCTGACCCTGTTTGCCTATTGGGGCGTGGGGCTGCCGGTGGGGTACGCCCTGGGGCTGAGCAACTGGCTGGGCGAACCCAGCGGCCCGAGCGGTTTGTGGCAAGGGCTGATCGTGGGCTTGAGCTGTGCGGCGGGGATGCTGCTGGTGCGCTTGGCGCGCAGTGCACGCCGGCGCATTCGCGCCAACAAGGCATAAGCACAACGCGTACCCCTGTAGGAGCGAGCTTGCTCGCGAAAAACCCGAGAGCGCCGCGTTCCTTCAGGAGACGCGCATCATCGTTAACGCCCTTCGCGAGCAAGCTCGCTCCTACAGGGACCGGTGTTAGTCGAGTTTTTTGCGGATCCAGTACAGATAGGTACCGGCCTGCTCCTGTTGATCCACCAGTTCATGGTCAAGGAACACGCAGAACTTGGGGATATCGCGGCGCGTCGACGGGTCGGTCGCGATCACCTTGAGCAAGCCGCCGGGCGGCAGGTCGCGGATGTGCTGGTGCAGCATCATCACCGGCTCAGGGCAGTTGAGGCCCGTTGCGTCGAGGGTGCCATCCACGGCGGTGTCGAAAATATCGCTCATTGTCTACTCCTGAAACCGGCGCTCAGTTTAGCGGGCCTTGGTTTTCTTCACATCCACCAGACGACGCAGGTGGCAGGTCACTTCTTCACGGTCGTGATACAGCTGCTTGCAGCCGATCTCCACCCGAATGCCGCGCGCCTTGAAGCCGTCTTCGATACGCTCCAGCAGGCGCTTGACCTCGGCGTAACGCTGCTTCATCGGCAATTTCAGGTTCACCACCGCCTCGCGGCAATGCCCTTCGCCGATCCAGGTCTCCAGCAATGCCGCGTTGCGCGCCGGCTTTTCGACGATGTCGCAGACCATCCAGTCCACCGGCTGCTTGGGCACGAAGGTAAAGCCGTCGGCCATCAGGTGCTGCACCAGGCCGGTGTCCATCAGGCTTTCGGCCATGGGGCCGTTGTCGATGGCGGTCACCAGCATGCCACGGTTGACCAGTTGCCAGGTCCAGCCGCCAGGGGCCGCACCCAAATCGACACCGGTCATGTCGCCATGCAGGCGCTCGTCCCATTGGTCGCGGGGGATAAAGTGGTGCCAGGCTTCTTCCAGCTTCAGGGTCGAGCGGCTTGGCGCGTCCCGGGGGAATTTCAACCGCGGGATGCCCATCGGCCACATCGCCGAGTTATTCGACTCGGCCAGGCCCATGAACACTTCGCGGCCGCTTTTGAAGGTCAGCAGCAGGCGCGGCTTGCTCGGGTCGTCCACCAGCTTGCCGGCGTTCAACAAGGCTTTGCGCAGGTGCACTTCGAATTTCTTGCAGAAGTTCGAGAGTTCCTTGCCGTCGTTGGTGTCGACCATCTCCAGCCACAGGCTGCCGCACACCGGGAATTCACGCAGGTGGGCGAGGATCACGCTGATACGGTCGGTTTCCGGCAGGTCGATAAACACCCCGCGCGCCCACTGCCGCGGGAAGATCAGCTCGGCAAAGCGCTGGCCGTGCATCAGGCGCTGGGCGCCGTCTTCTTCGGTGCAGACAAATTCGGCGCAGGCGCTGCCGGTCTTGGCCTTGGCGTAGCCGGAAACGTTCAGGCGCGCGGCGTGTTCCGCGATCTCGGAACAGACTTCGCCCTCAAAACCCGGGCGGCAGTGCATAAAAAGGGTGTTCATCGACTCTCCTGGTGACTCAACTGACGTTGCGCTATCGCAATGCCTGTCATGAAAACGCGCGCATGATAGCCGAGTTCGGAACCTTGGTTCTGTCCATAGAGTCCAGTAATTAGCCAGCTACTGAAAACAGCGCTAGTTTGAAAGCTCTGTTCGTCCCGTCAGGTCCGTAGCCGTGCGGACCATAAGGAGTCATGTAATGTCATCCCTTGATAGCCTGAGTACCCTTAAAACTTTAGAAATCGACGACAAGACCTACCACTATTTCAGCCTGCCCGAGGCCGCCAAGCGCCTGGGTGACCTGGATAAGCTGCCGATGTCCCTCAAGGTGCTGCTGGAAAACCTGCTGCGCTGGGAAGACAACAAGACCGTCACCGGCGCCGACCTCAAGGCCATTGCCGCCTGGCTCAAAGAGCGCCAGTCCGACCGTGAGATCCAGTACCGCCCCGCCCGCGTGTTGATGCAGGACTTTACCGGCGTACCCGCCGTGGTCGACCTGGCCGCCATGCGCGCCGCCGTGGCCAAGGCCGGTGGCGACCCGCAGCGCATCAACCCGCTCTCGCCGGTGGACCTGGTGATCGACCACTCGGTGATGGTCGACAAGTTCGGCAACGCCGACGCCTTCGGGCAGAACGTCGACATCGAAATGCAGCGCAACGGCGAACGCTACGCCTTCCTGCGCTGGGGCCAGAGCGCCTTCGACAACTTCAGCGTGGTACCGCCGGGCACCGGCATCTGCCACCAGGTCAACCTCGAATACCTGGGCCGCACCGTGTGGACCAAGGACGAGGACGGTCGCACCTACGCCTTCCCCGACACCCTGGTGGGCACCGACTCCCACACCACCATGATCAACGGCCTCGGCGTGCTCGGCTGGGGCGTGGGCGGGATCGAAGCGGAAGCGGCGATGCTCGGCCAACCGGTGTCGATGCTGATCCCGGAAGTAATCGGCTTCAAGCTCACCGGCAAATTGAAAGAAGGCATCACCGCCACCGACCTGGTGCTGACCGTCACCCAGATGCTGCGCAAGAAAGGCGTGGTGGGTAAGTTCGTCGAGTTCTACGGCGACGGCCTGGCCGACCTGCCCCTGGCGGACCGCGCGACCATCGCCAACATGGCCCCGGAATACGGCGCCACCTGCGGCTTTTTCCCGGTGGATGAGGTGACGCTGGACTACCTGCGCCTCTCCGGGCGCCCGACCGCAACCGTGAAACTGGTCGAGGCCTACACCAAGGCCCAGGGCCTGTGGCGCCACGCTGGCCAGGAGCCGGTGTTCACCGACAGCCTGGCCCTCGACATGGGCAGCGTCGAAGCCAGCCTCGCCGGGCCGAAACGCCCACAGGACCGCGTGTCCCTGCCCAACGTCGGCCAGGCGTTCAGCGACTTCCTCGACCTGCAGTTCAAACCCACCACCAAGGAAGAAGGCCGCCTGGAAAGTGAAGGCGGCGGCGGTGTGGCCGTGGGCAACGCCGACCTGGTGGGCGAAACCGACTATGAATACGAAGGCCAGACCTATCGCCTGAAAAACGGCGCCGTGGTGATCGCCGCCATCACCTCCTGCACCAACACGTCCAACCCCAGCGTGATGATGGCCGCCGGGCTGGTGGCGAAAAAAGCCGTGGAGAAAGGCCTCACGCGCAAACCCTGGGTGAAAACCTCCCTGGCGCCTGGCTCCAAAGTGGTCACCGACTACTACAAGGCCGCGGGCCTCACCCAGTATCTGGATAAAATTGGCTTCGACCTCGTGGGATATGGCTGCACCACTTGCATCGGCAACTCCGGGCCGTTGCCCGAGCCG
Organism: Pseudomonas sp. GW821-FHT09D08; assembly: GCF_059416305.1. Taxonomy (NCBI): domain Bacteria; kingdom Pseudomonadati; phylum Pseudomonadota; class Gammaproteobacteria; order Pseudomonadales; family Pseudomonadaceae; genus Pseudomonas; species Pseudomonas sp. GW821-FHT09D08. The sequence goes on along the minus strand of NZ_JBWKOX010000025.1, from coordinate 39,099 downwards.
ATTGAAAAAGCCATCCAGAAGGCCGACCTCGCCGTAGCCTCGGTGCTGTCCGGCAACCGCAACTTCGAAGGCCGCGTGCACCCACTGGTGAAAACCAACTGGCTGGCCTCGCCACCGCTGGTGGTGGCTTACGCCTTGGCGGGGACCGTACGCATCGATATCAGCAGCGAACCGCTGGGTAACGATCAACAGGGTAATCCGGTGTATTTGAAGGACATCTGGCCGAGCAGCCAGGAGATCGCCGACGCCGTTGCGCAGGTCAGCACCGGCATGTTCCACAAGGAATACGCCGAGGTGTTTGCCGGTGACGAACAGTGGCAAGCCATTGAAGTGCCTCAGGCCGCGACCTATGTGTGGCAGAAAGACTCCACCTACATCCAGCACCCGCCGTTTTTCGACGACATCGCCGGGCCTCTGCCGGTGATCAAAGACGTCAAGGGCGCCCACGTACTGGCGTTGCTGGGGGACTCGGTGACCACCGACCACATCTCCCCCGCCGGCAACATCAAGACCGACAGCCCCGCCGGCCGCTACCTGCGCGAGCAAGGCGTGGAGCCGCGCGACTTCAACTCCTACGGCTCACGTCGGGGCAACCATGAAGTGATGATGCGCGGCACCTTCGCCAATATCCGCATCCGCAACGAAATGCTCGGCGGCGAGGAAGGCGGCAATACACTGTACATCCCCACCGGCGAGAAAATGCCGATCTACGATGCGGCCATGAAGTACCAGGCCTCGGGCACACCGCTGGTGGTGATCGCCGGCCAGGAATACGGCACCGGCTCCAGCCGCGACTGGGCCGCCAAGGGCACCAACCTGCTGGGGGTCAAGGCGGTGATCGCCGAGAGTTTCGAGCGGATTCACCGTTCCAACCTGGTGGGCATGGGCGTGCTGCCTCTGCAGTTCAAGCTGGATCAGAACCGCAAGGCGCTGAAGCTTACGGGCAAGGAGAAGATCGATATTCTCGGCCTGACCGAGGTAGAGATCGTGCCGCGGATGAACCTGACGCTGGTGATTACCCGTGAGGACGGCAGCAAGGAGAAGGTTGAAGTACTGTGCCGGATCGATACCTTGAATGAAGTGGAGTACTTCAAGTCGGGGGGGATTCTGCACTATGTGCTGCGGCAGTTGATTGCCTCTTAAGAACACAGGAGATCAAATGTGGGAGGGGGCTTGCCCCCGATAGCGGTATGTCAGTCAAAACATCTATGACTGATCCACCGCTATCGGGAGCAAGCCCCCTCCCACATTTTGACCGCGTCTAACGCTTCAGATCAGCCAAACAACCACTTCCACAGCAGTACCAACACCACTACCGCCAGCACCGGCCGCGCAATGCGGTAAGCCTTCGGATGCTTGCGCTTCCACTGCTTGACCACACCGCTGAACTTGTCGCTGAAGGTCTTGCTCCAGGCATACGCCTGGTTGATGCCGCCGACGCGCTCGTCGTCGAGGTTCTGCGGTGCGGTGGCGCGGCCCAGTTGCTTGCTGACCCAGCGGTTGACGCGGGTCATCAGGCGGTTGCTCAGGGGCCGCTCGATGTCGCAGAACAGGATCACGCGGGTCTTCTCGGTTTCGTTCTTCACCCAGTGCACGTAGGTTTCATCGAACATCACATCGTCACCGTCGCGCCAGGCGTATACCTGGCCGTCGACGAAGATGCGGCAGTCGTCGGAGTTCGGCGTGGACAAGCCCAGGTGATACCGCAGGGAACCGGCAAACGGGTCACGGTGCGGGTTGAGGTGGCTGCCGCCCGGCAACAGCGCGAACATCGCGCCCTTGACGTTGGGGATGCTGCTCACCAGCGCCACGGTTTTCGGGCACAACGCCTCGGCCGATGGCAGGGGTTTGTCGTACCACTTGAGGTAGAAACGCTTCCAGCCTTTCTTGAAGAACGAACCGAAACCGGCATCGTTGTTCTTTTCCGCGGCGCGGATGTAACCCTCGTCGAACAGGTGCATGGCCTCTTCGCGGATCACTTCCCAGTTGTCCTTGAGCACGTCCAGTTCCGGGAACTTGCTGCGGTCCAGGTACGGCTTGGACGGCACGGCCGAAAACAGGTACATCAAGGCGTTATAGGGGGCGAACAGCGCCGAATGGTTGACGAACTGGCGCAACATCGGCAAACGGGCCTTGCCGCGCAGGTGCACGTACAGCGTGCTGCCGATGAACAGCAACAACACCGACAGTTTGGCGGCCAAAGAAAAGGTCATGCAGCAACTCCTGGAAATAAGCGCCTGGCCAACAGCCTCCCGGCGACGGGAGGCCAGACGTGACAGCCGGCCATGATAAACAGTTGGGCCATTATGCAGAAGGCCCAGGCTGACCGGCTGACATAAATCAAGCCTGGTTTTCCTGCTCGGTAAACAAATCGCTGAACAGCATGCTCGACAGGTAGCGTTCACCGGAGTCCGGCAGGATCACCACAATGGTCTTGCCCTGCATTTCCGGCTTCTCGGCCAGGCGCACGGCCACGGCCATAGCGGCACCGCAGGAAATACCGCACAGGATGCCCTCTTCCTGCATCAGGCGCAGGGCCATGGCCTTGGATTCGTCGTCGGTCACCAGTTCCACGCGGTCGACCATCGACAGGTCGAGGTTTTTCGGCACGAACCCGGCGCCAATCCCCTGGATCTTGTGGGGGCTGGGCTTGATCTCGGCACCGGCCAGGGCCTGGGTGATCACCGGCGACACCATCGGCTCGACAGCCACCGACAGGATCGGCTTGCCTGCGGTGTTCTTGATGTAGCGCGACACACCGGTGATGGTGCCACCGGTGCCCACGCCCGCCACCAGCACGTCCACGGCGCCATCGGTGTCGTTCCAGATTTCCGGACCGGTGGTTTTTTCGTGGATGGCCGGGTTGGCCGGGTTTTCGAACTGGGCCGGCATAAAGTAGGTGGCCGGGTCACTGGCGACGATTTCGCCGGCCTTGTCGATAGCACCCTTCATGCCCTTGGCCGGCTCGGTCAGGACCAACTCGGCGCCGAGGGCCTTGAGCACCTTGCGGCGCTCGATACTCATGGACGCCGGCATGGTCAGCAGCAATTTGTAGCCACGGGCGGCAGCGACAAAGGCCAGGCCGATACCGGTATTGCCGGAAGTCGGTTCCACGATGGTCATGCCCGGCTTGAGTTTGCCGGTGCTTTCGGCGTCCCAGATCATGTTTGCGCCAATGCGGCACTTCACCGAATAGCCCGGGTTACGCCCCTCGATCTTGGCCAGGATGGTCACGCCACGCGGTGCGATACGGTTGATCTGAACCAGGGGCGTGTTACCGATGGAGTGCGCGTTGTCTGCAAAAATGCGGCTCATGGCGGGTCCTATTAGGCGGTTTTCAGAAAGGCTCCAAGGGTATGCCTCGTGCTGCAAAGCGTCCAGTCGAAGGAACGTTGCACCTGCCGCAGGGGTCCACCGCACCAGTATGGACAGAGGGCTCTCCCCATGAAACGTCGCTACAGCTGGCCACTATGGACCATTGCCGGATTGCTGGTGGTCCTGGTCGCCGTGAGCATCGCGCTCCCCTACCTGGTGCGTAACTACCTGAATGACAAGCTCGCCGACATGGGCGATTACCGCGGCCAGGTGACCGACGTGGACCTTGCGCTATGGCGTGGCGCGTACCGGATCAACGGCCTGGAGATCGTCAAGGTCGACGGCAAGGTGCCCGTCCCGTTCGTCAAGGCGCCGCTGATCGACCTGGCGGTGAGCTGGCACTCTCTCTGGTACGACCACGCGGTGGTGGCCAAAGTGCTGTTTATCAAGCCCGAGGTGAACTTCGTCGACGGCGGCGCCAACAAGCAAGCCTCCCAGACCGGTAAGGGCACCGACTGGCGCGAACAGTTGAGTAAGCTGGCCCCCATCACCCTCGACGAAGTGCGCATTGAAGACGGCAAGATCGCCTTCCACAACTTCAGCTCCAAACCCGTGGTGAAGATCGACGCGACCGACGTCAACGCCAGCTTCTACAACCTGACCAATGTGGTCGACGTCAAAGGCCGGCGCGACGCGCGCTTCGACGGCAAGGCCCTGCTGCAAGGCCAGGCTCCGCTGGAAGCCACCGCCACCTTCGACCCGCTGAGCAATTTCGAGAATTTCGAGTTTCGCTTTCGCGCCAGGGACTTGCAGCTCAAGCGCATGAACGACTTCGCCGCGGCCTATGGCAAGTTCGACTTCAAGGCCGGCACCGGGGACGTAGTGATCGAAGCCCAGGCGGAAAAAGGTCAGTTGACCGGGTACATCAAGCCTCTGCTGCGCGACGTGGAAGTCTTCGACTGGCAGCAGGACGTGGAGAACAAGGACAAGAACATCTTTCGTTCGATCTGGGAGGCCGTGGTGGGCGCCAGCGAGACCGTATTGAAGAACCAGGCAAAGAACCAGTTCGCCACCCGCGTGGAACTCAGTGGCAGCGTGCATCAGCAAAATGTCAGCGCGTTCTCCGCATTTTTGGCGATTTTGCGTAATGGTTTTATCCAGGCGTTCAATGCGCGCTATGAACAGCCCAAGCCTTCGGCGGATTGAGCCGTGACCGGTCATTCAGAGACTGAATAACCCGTCTGCGTTCACAGTCGCCGGGGCCGCGCGGTATAGTCCGGGCATTGATGAATTCGAGGAATGACCGATGAAGTTCGAAGGCACCCAGGCCTACGTTGCCACCGATGACCTGAAACTGGCCGTCAACGCTGCCATCACCCTGGAGCGTCCGCTGCTGGTCAAGGGTGAGCCCGGCACCGGCAAGACCATGCTCGCCGAACAACTGGCCGAGTCCTTCGGCGCCAAGCTGATCACCTGGCACATCAAGTCCACCACCAAGGCCCACCAGGGCCTGTACGAGTATGACGCGGTCAGCCGCCTGCGCGACTCGCAACTGGGGGTGGACAAGGTGCACGACGTGCGCAACTACCTGAAGAAGGGCAAGCTCTGGGAAGCATTCGAGTCCGAGGAGCGGGTGATCCTGCTGATCGATGAAATCGACAAGGCCGACATCGAGTTCCCCAACGACCTGCTGCAGGAACTCGACAAGATGGAGTTCTACGTCTACGAAATCGACGAGACCATCAAGGCCCGGAAGCGCCCGATCATCATCATTACCTCCAACAACGAAAAAGAGCTGCCGGACGCGTTCCTGCGCCGCTGCTTCTTCCACTACATCGCCTTCCCCGACCGCACCACCCTGCAAAAAATCGTCGACGTGCACTACCCGGACATCAAGAAGGAACTGGTCAGCGAGGCGCTGGACGTGTTTTTCGACGTGCGCAAAGTCCCCGGCCTGAAGAAAAAACCGTCCACCTCCGAACTGGTCGACTGGCTCAAGCTGCTGATGGCCGACAATATCGGCGAAGCGGTGCTGCGCGAGCGCGACCCCACCAAGGCCATCCCGCCCCTGGCCGGTGCCTTGGTCAAGAACGAGCAAGACGTGCAGTTGCTCGAACGCCTGGCATTCATGAGCCGTCGCGGTAATCGATAATGTTGCTCAACCTGTTCAATGAAATGCGCGCAGCCAAGGTCCCGGTGTCGGTACGCGAGCTGCTCGACCTGATCAACGCGCTGAAACAGCGCGTAACCTTTGCCGACATGGACGAGTTCTACTACTTGGCCCGGGCGATCCTGGTCAAGGACGAGCGGCATTTCGACAAGTTCGACCGCGCCTTCAGCGCCTACTTCAATGGCCTGGAAAAGCTCGACGACCACCTGCAGGCGCTGATCCCCGAAGACTGGCTGCGCAAGGAGTTCGAACGCTCGCTGAGCGACGAAGAGCGCGCACAGATCCAGTCCCTCGGCGGCCTCGACAAGCTGATCGAGGCATTCAAGAAACGCCTGGAAGAACAGAAGGAACGTCACGCCGGCGGCAATAAATGGATCGGCACCGGCGGTACCAGCCCGTTCGGCTCCGGCGGCTACAACCCCGAGGGCATTCGCGTCGGCGACGCCGGCAAGCGCCAGGGCAAGGCGGTAAAAGTCTGGGACCAGCGCGAGTACAAGAACCTCGACGACCAGGTGGAACTGGGCACCCGCAACATCAAGATCGCCCTGCGCCGCCTGCGCAAGTTCGCCCGCCAGGGTGCGGCCGAAGAGCTGGACATCGACGGCACCATCGACCACACCGCCCGCGATGCCGGGCTGTTGAATATCCAGATGCGCCCGGAACGGCGCAACACCATCAAGCTGCTGTTGCTGTTCGATATCGGCGGCTCGATGGACGCCCACGTGAAGATCTGCGAAGAACTGTTCTCGGCCTGCAAGACCGAGTTCAAGCACCTTGAGTACTTCTACTTCCACAACTTCGTGTACGAGTCGGTGTGGAAGAACAACCAGCGCCGCACCTCGGAGCGCACCTCCACCCAGGACCTGCTGCACAAGTACGGTGCAGATTACAAAGTGATCTTTATCGGCGATGCGTCGATGGCGCCGTATGAAATCACCCAGGCCGGCGGCAGCGTCGAGCATTGGAATGAAGAGCCGGGGTATGTGTGGATGCAGCGCTTCATGGCCAAGTACAAGAAACTGATCTGGATAAACCCGTATCCCAAGGATACTTGGGGTTATACAGCCTCGACGGGGATTGTGCGGGAGTTGGTGGAAGACCAGATGTACCCGCTGACGTTGCGTGGGCTGGAAGAAGGCATGCGCTTCCTGTCCAAGTGATGGCAGGCCTGTAGCCGAAGACATCGGCTACAGGTCCCTCACTCAGCAGTGCTCGCGGTCGATCCAGGCAAACTTGAGGAAGAGCGCGGCGAACCGCTTGACCAGTTCCGAATCCTGACGGTCGACCTTCCCATCATTGTTGACGTCCTGGTGGATCGAGACAGAGGCGCCACGACCATTACCGTCGCTGTACACCGCCGCCGAGTAAACAATGGTTTCATCTCGCGGCACCCCCTCCCCTTGATGAAAGTGCAAGCGCACCGTGTCGGGAATCCCGTTGTTATCAAAATCCCCGGCAAATACCTTCAGGTACTTGTCGAAGGGTTCGTCGAGGCTGAACCATTCGAACGCCAGAAACAGCTGGGCAAACTCGATGGCCATCTCTCGGTCCACGGTGTCGACAATGCCGTCCTGATTGAGATCGTCCGCAATGATCCAGTCGAACTGGCCGTCGTCGGTGATATCGAAGGCCGTGGCTCGATGGACAAGCGCGGGGGTCCTGGAATCGTCATAGAATTCCAGGTACACCACATCGGGAACATCGTTATCGAGCACATCTTGGGCAAAAATCTTCAAATAGCGCATGGAAAAGCCTGAATAGTGGATGAACCCATTCAGGTTTTCATGACTGCGCTAAAGCCGCGAAGACGACAAACACTGGCACTCCCGTAGGAGCTTTCTTTACAGCGCAAACCGGCGCAGAGACTCCACATGCTGCCGATGCGCCATTTCCTGCACCACCGGCACCAACCTCAGCTTTTCTCCCGGCAAACACTGCGCCAGCCGCGCCAGCGCCAATGGCGTCAAGGCGCCCAGGCGCGGATAGCCACCGATGGTCTGGCGATCATTGAGCAACACGATCGGCTGCCCATCCGGGGGCACCTGGATGCCACCCAACGGAATCCCTTCGGAAATCAGCGAAGGTCCCTGGTACTGCAAGGGCGTGCCCAGCAAGCGCATGCCCATGCGGTCGGCGCGGCTGTCCAGGGCCCACTCGGTGTTAAAGGCATCGAACAGGCTCTGGCCGCTGAACAGGCCAATTTGGGCGCCGACGATCACCTCCAGCGGCGCCTTGGCCGGCAACGCCTGTTCGCTCAGCACTTTCATCCCGCCGCCGGTACCGGAGTAGCCCAGTCGCCCGCCTTCAACCAAGGCCTTGCCGAAACCGTCCGGCCCGCCCAGCGCCTCACGTACCACCGTGGCGCAGCTGCCCAGCACATCCGGCGCATCAAACCCGCCGGGTGCCGCCAGGTAAGCCCGCGCGCCGCTGAACGGCTGGGTAAAGCGCAGGCGCTGGCCCTTTTGCAGGATAAAACTGCGCCCGGGGCTGATCGCACGTTCATCGATATACGCCCCCAGATCCGCCCCGGCCAGCGCCAACAGGCAATAGTCCTCGGCCTGCACGGTAAAGCCACCGAGGGTGATTTCCACCACCGGCGCGTCCAGCGCATTGCCCAGCAGCCAGTTGGCCCAGGACATCGACACCCAATCCAGCGCGCCGCCCTGGGTCACGCCCAGGTGGCGCACGCCAAAACGACCGGCGTCCTGCAGCAGGCACAGCGGCGTGCTGGCCTCGATGATCAAGCGGCTCATGCCTGCGCCTCCAACGGCGTGTCATCGCCACCCAGATTGATAAATTCGGCGTGGCTGACTGACTCAAAGCGCACCGTGTCACCGGGCTGCATCAGGCTGTAGCCATCGCGCTCGCGATCGAACAGCTTGGCCGGCGTGCGGCCGATCAGGTTCCAGCCACCGGGGGACACCACCGGATAGGCAGCGGTCTGTCGCTCGGCGATACCGACACTGCCGGCCGCCACGCGCTGGCGTGGGGTGCTCAGGCGCGGGGTGGCGAGGACTTCATCCACCAGCCCCATAAAGGCAAAACCGGGGGCGAAGCCGAGGGCGAACACCTGGTATTGGTGGGCGCTGTGGCGGCGGATCACGTCGTCGACGGACAAGCCACTGCGCTGGGCGAGCAACGTCAGTTCAGGGCCGACGCTCAGGTCGTACCACACCGGCAGCACATGGCATTGGCCGCTGCCCTGGGCCTGGGGTTGCAGGTCGGTCAGCGCCTGGTCGATCAATTCCCGCGCCTGGGCCGGGCTCAACGCCGTGAGGTCGTAATGCACCATCAAGGTGGTATAGGACGGCACCAGATCCACCAGGGCTGCGCCAAAACCGCTGCGCAGGCGCTGGGTGGCGGCGAGCATCCACGGCATATTGGCTTCGGCGATCACCTCGAACAGACGCACCATCAGGCAGTCGATCGCCACCACTTCAATCCGTGGCTTCATGCTGGCTTCAATGCCTCGCGGATACGCTTTACGGCGGCGACCGAACTGGCATTGTCGCCATGCACGCACAGGGTATTGGCGCGCAATAACAACGGGCTGCCATCGCTGGCGGTCAGGGGTTCGCCACGGGAAAGGGTCAAGGACTGCTGGACGATGACCTCTGGATCATGGTGCACCGCCCCTGGTAATTGACGTGAAACCAGATGGCCGTTGGCGTCGTAGGCACGGTCGGCGAAGGCCTCGAACCACAGGATCACCCCGTATTCGTCGCCCAGTGCCTGGGCCGCGCTGTTGTCGCGGGTCGCCAGCAGCATCAGCGGCAGGTCGCCATACGCGGCCACGGCCTCGATCACCGCACGCAGTTGCGCCGGGTTGGCCATCATGTCGTTGTACATCGCGCCATGGGGCTTGACGTAACTGACACGTCCGCCCTGGGCACGGCAGATGCCGTCGAGGGCGCCGATCTGGTAATGCAGCAGGTCCTGGATTTCCTGGGGGGTGTAGGTCATGGAGCGGCGGCCGAAGCCTTGCAGGTCCTGGTACGCCGGGTGTGCGCCCACCTGTACACCGTGCTTGAGGGCCAGGCTGACGGTCTTGCGCATGATGCTCGGATCGCCGGCATGAAAGCCGCAGGCCACGTTGGCGCAATCGATGAACGGCATGACCTCGGCGTCCAGACCCATGGTCCAGTTGCCAAAGCTCTCGCCGATGTCGCAATTCAATAGCAGACGGCTCACGCTGGTTGCTCCTGTAGGCTTTGTTTTTTTGTAGTGTGGGATTTTTTACACAGAACTCGCAACTTGTCCTGATACCCCAACGGCGCTTATCGTGGAATAGCCTGATTTTTGGCGTTTGCCCGGTGCGGCGTCCAACTAATAAAAACCGATCCATGCATAAGAAAAAGTTGATCCCATGAATTTGAAGTTCCTCGAAACCTTCGTCTGGGTGGCCAAGCTCAAGAGCTTCCGCCTGACTGCGGAGAAGCTGTTCACCACCCAGGCCTCGATTTCCAGCCGCATCGCCGTGCTGGAAAGCGAGCTGGGGGTAAAGCTGTTCCTGCGCGACTCCCGGGGCGTGAGCCTGACCCCGGAAGGCTTGAAGGTGCTCGATTATGCCGAGCAGATGATGGTGACCATGCAGGGCCTGAAACAGTCCCTGGAAACCACCAGCAGCAAGGTCGGGCGCATTCGCATCGGTGCAATGGACACGGTGATCCACACCTGGCTCAGCCCGTTGGTGGCGGAACTGATGGACCATTTCCCATTGGTGGAAATCGAATTGGTCGCCGATACCGCGCTTAACCTCAGCGATCAGCTGCAAAAAGGCTTTCTCGACCTGATCCTGCAAACCGACCTGCTGCGCCTGGAAACCGTGCGCAGCCTGGAGCTGGCCAGCCACCCCATGGCCTGGATCGTCGCCAGCCAGTCGATCTACAACCGCGACTACGCCTCCCTCGCCGAACTGGCCCAGGAGCGCATCATCACCTACTCGAAAAACTCCCACCCGCACCAGGACGTCATCAGCCTGATGCAAGCCAACGGCGTGGCCGCGCCACGGATGAACTGCGTGAACTCGGTGTCGGCGATTACCCGGTTGTTGCGCGATGGCTTCGGGATTGGTGCACTGCCGCCGGTGCTGGTCAGGGAAGAACTGGCGCGTGGCGAATTGGTGATGTTGCCGATGGCGCAGAAACTGCCGAACCTGCAGGTGGTGGTGTCGTGGCGCGTGGGGGTGGAATTGGTGGAGGAGATTGTCGGGCTGTGCCAGAAGGTCGTTACCCGCTATGCCGAGGAAGTCGGCGAAGAGCGGATGGTGCTGACCCCCTGACGAAACTCGATTAAAAACTGTGGGAGGGGCGGTCTTTAGAGACCTTTCAGGTCCCGCTCTTCGATTGGCCGGCTCTGGCGCAAGCGCTTGCCACCCAGCACCACCCAGTCGATCAGGCGGAACAGGCACTCCAGGCCAAACGACAGCAGCATCGCCCCGCCCAGGCCCCAGCCCATGGCTTCGGGGGTCAGCAGGATCTGGTAGCTGTAGCCGTTCCAGGTCTCCAGGCGGATATCCGGGTCGGCGGCCACCGCCACTTGCAGGGCACGGATGTACCACGGGCCTTGCATGGCCTGGAATTGCTTGTCCAATGCCACCTGGCGGTCAAGCATGGCGCCCAGGCTGTTGGCGTCGCTCTGGAACACCGGATCGTCGCTGGCGCGGTAATGCGCCACCAAGGCCTTCAAGTCACCGTTGAAGAACTGCCGCGCGGTGGTTTCAAACCCGCTCAGGCCGGTCTGGGCCTCGATCAGGTGGGCTTCGACGCGCTTGGCATAGTCGTTGATAAACCCCGGCACTTGCACGCCGACCAACAGGCCAATGGCAAACAGCACCAACCGCAGATAACTGAGCAACATGGTCGATATCCTTACTCGGTAACGCCCTGGCTGACGCATTCACCGCGTCGCCACAGGCTCCATTGGCCCGGTTCGTAGCGGGTCCAGTTTTCGTTGTCGGTCAACGGCTCGGTGGCGATCACCGTCACCACATCATTGGGGGTGGTTTCGGCCTGAAAATCGACGATCACGTCGACATCCTTCAGGCGTGCCGGACCAAACGGCGCACGCCGGGTGATCTGCGCCAGTTTGGTCGAGCAATAGCAAAACAGCCAGTCACCGTCGCTGAGCAGGCAGTTGAACACACCCTTGCTGCGGTATTCGGCACAGGCGGCGATCAGGTCCGGCAGCATCTGTTCGATGTCCACCGGCTCGGGGAAGGCCTCGCGCACGCGGTTGAGCAGGTCGCAGAAGGCCGCTTCACTGTCGGTATCGCCGACTGGCCGATAGAACGTAGCGCGGGGGTGGAAGTCCGCCAACTGGCCGTTGTGGGCGAAACACCAGTTGCGGCCCCACAGCTCGCGCACAAACGGGTGGGTGTTGGCCAGGCTCACCTTGCCGACGTTGGCCTGGCGGATATGCCCGATCACCACCTCACTCTTGATGGGGTAACGCTGCACCAGCAAGGCGACTTCCGACTCGCTGCTCGCGGCCGGGTCCTGGAACAGGCGCAGGCCACGGCCTTCGTAGAAAGCGATGCCCCAGCCGTCGCGGTGGGGGCCGGTACGCCCACCGCGCTGCATCAGCCCGGTAAAGCTGAACACGATATCGGTGGGGACGTTGGCACTCATGCCCAATAATTCACACATGCCAGGGCTCTCGCTGCAGGGCGGACAACGTTAAAGGCGCGGTTCTACCCGCATACCGCTCACCGGTGCAGGACGACGGAAAGGCTCGTCGTCTTCATCCACAGGCTCGGCGGCCAAGGCGGCGTCGGTGGCGGCCTTGCGCTCACGGCGGGCGTTGGCGGCGCGCTCGATGGGCCAGCGGATCAGCACAAACACGAGGTACACACCAAAGGCGATCATGGTGTACATGAACAAATCGGAAATCGCCCGCCAGGCGTTATTGCCGACCTTGAGCACCAGGTCCAGGGCCGTGATGGCCACGGCCGGCGCGAACTGAGTCTTGACCGGGTCGACGATGGTCGGGCTCAACAACAGCACGGCCATCAGCAATTGCAGCGGTTCGCGCAGCCAGCGCCAGATCCAGCGGGTCATGCGCCACCACACCAACAGGCAGCCCAAGGCAGCGAAGGCGTAAAGGCCCCAAGCGGTCAGATAGTCGTTCTCGGTCATGGTGTCCATGGCAAGGTAGGCAAACAGGCGGCTATGATAACGGCTTTTGCGTGTCGCGGCTGCAATGCCTGCCACCTTCCGCCAGACAGAGAGTGCTCCATGCCTTCATCGACCGCCCCGATTGCCCGTAAAGCCCCAGGCCAGGACCCGTACGCCTGGCTGCAAGAGCGCGACAGCGTTGAGGTCCTTGATTACCTGAAGGCCGAAAATGCCTTCCAGGAAGCCCGGCTCGCCGACCAGCAGGCCCTGCGCGAAACCCTGTTCGAGGAGATCAAGGGCCGCACCCTCGAAACCGACCTGTCCCTGCCCTCCCCCTGGGGCCCGTACCTGTATTACACGCGCACCACCGCCGGTGACGAATACGCCCGCCACTACCGCTGCCGCCGCCCGGCCGACGACAGCAACCAGGTGGACGACAGCAGCGAAGAGCTGTTGCTGGACCCGAACGTGCTGGCCAACGGCGGCTTCTTTTCCCTCGGCGCATTCAGCATCAGCCCCGACCACCAGCGCCTGGCCTACAGCCTCGATACCAGTGGCGAAGAGATCTACACCCTGTTCGTGAAGGAATTGGCCACGGGCAAAGTCAGCGAACTGGAGTTCCAGGATTGCGACGGCAGCATGACCTGGGCCAATGACAGCCTGACCCTGTTCTTCGGCGAGCTGGACGACACCCACCGCCCGCACAAGCTGTATCGCTACCGCCTGGATGGCACGGCGGCGCAGGAAGTGTTCCATGAGCCCGACGGCCGGTTCTTCCTGCATTGCTACCGTTCCAGCTCCGAGCGCCAGTTGCTGCTCTCGCTCGGCAGCAAGACCACCAGCGAGGTCTGGGCGCTGGATGCCGACCAGCCGCACCTGGACTTCACCTGCCTGGCGCCACGGGTCGAGGACCATGAATACGATGTCGACCACGGCCAACTGAATGGCGCGTGGACCTGGTTTATCCGCAGCAACCGTGATGGCATCAACTACGCCCTGTTTGTGGCGACCGACATTGGCGACGTGCCGACCGAGGATGAGTGGCAGAACCTGATCCCCCACAGCGATGACGTGATGCTCGACGGCGTCAGCCTGAACACCGGCGCCATGACCCTGAGCCTGCGCATCGGCGGCCTGCCGGTGATCGAAGTGCATCCCCAGGGCTTGTCGCCCTATCGCGTGGAGCTGCCCGACGCCGCCTACAGCCTCTACGTGCAAAACAGCCTGGAATTCGTCAGCGACAAGATCCGCCTGCGCTACGAAGCCCTGAACCGCCCGGCCCAGGTGCGCCAGCTGGAACTGGCCAGCGGCGCGCAGCAGGTGCTCAAGGAAACCCCGGTACTCGGCGTGTTCAATGCCGATGACTACGTCAGCCAACGCCTGTGGGCCACCTCCGTCGATGGCACCCAGGTGCCGATCAGCCTGGTGGTCAAGCGCGACCAGCTCGGCAAGCCGACTCCCTTGTACCTGTATGGCTACGGCGCCTATGGCTCAAGCCTCGACCCGTGGTTCTCCCATGCACGCCTGAGCCTGCTGGACCGTGGCGTGGCCTTCGCCATTGCGCATGTGCGCGGCGGTGGCGAACTGGGTGAAGCCTGGTATCGCAATGGCAAGCAGGAACACAAGCAGAACACCTTCAGCGACTTTATCGCGTGTGCCGAACACCTGATCGCCGAGGGCCTGACCACCTCCAGGCAACTGGTCATCAGCGGCGGCAGTGCCGGCGGCCTGTTGATCGGCGCGGTGCTCAACCAGCGTCCGGAGTTGTTCCAGGCGGCGATTGCAGAAGTGCCGTTTGTCGACGTACTCAACACCATGCTCGACCCGGAATTGCCGCTGACCATCACCGAGTACGACGAGTGGGGCAACCCCGAAGAGCCTGCGGTGTATGAACGCATCAAGGCCTACGCGCCGTACGAAAACGTCAGCGCCCAGGCCTACCCGGCCACGCTGGTGATCGCCGGCTACAACGACAGCCGCGTGCAGTACTGGGAAGCGGCCAAGTGGGTGGCCAAGTTGCGCGCGACCAAGACGGACGACAACCTGCTGTTGCTCAAGACCGAACTGGGTGCCGGCCATGGCGGGATGAGCGGTCGCTACCAGGGATTACGTGACGTAGCACTCGAATATGCATTTGTGTTCAAGGCGCTGGGGCTGGTTTAAGGAACTTAGCGGGGCGGTCCTGTCTGAACATTCAGACCGCCTCCTGATTGATGGACCAAGATTGCAGCCATGGCACTACCGACGCTAATGAATACCGAAATCCGCGACATGCTCATGGACTGCGGCCTGTTCGACCCGTTGTTGCCGGAAGACTTCTACGTCGCCGCCGGCTACTTCAATATCAGCAGCATTGCCGAGGGCGAGGTGATTTTCCTCGAGGGCGATGCCGGCACCTTCATGTGCATCATCCACAGCGGCCAGGTGGCGGTGCAGAAAACCAACCACACCGGCCAGCGCCTGACCATTGCCACCCTGCGCAGCGGCCGGGCCTTTGGGGAGATGGCCGTGCTTGACGGCGAGCGGCGCTCCGCCAGTTGCGTGGCCGCCAGCGACTGCGTGTTGTTGAACCTGGGCAAGGACGCCCTGGAAAAGATGCTCAATGAAACGCCGCGTGTGGCGGCGAAGATCATCCGCGCAATCGCCATCGCGTTGTCCAAGCGCCTGCGCATGGCCGATGGGCAATTACTCTCCCAACAGTTTTAACCGCCGGGGGTCTTCGGCTTGCTGTCGTTCTGCTGCAAGCCGGGCACCGTCTGATCCTTCGGCGGTGTCGGCAATACGATGGGCACCAACGGCGGTGAGCCGTTCGTCTTCGGCACGGCCGGCGGGGTGATCTGCGGATACAGCGTCGGCGTCGGCGTGCCCGGTGCGCCGGGGCTAGGTGCCGGCGCCACCGGTACGGTTTGCAACTCCTGAGCCTGCGCCGCACCCAATGCGAGCGCGCTCAACACAATGACCGTTAGAATGCTGCACTTCATCGATGGCTCCATGGCCTGACCGGAATGTCGTAAGGCTACTCCCAACCGTGCAAGAATGCCCTTCCCAATGAGATTTCCATGAAACGTTTCGTTCTGCTGGACACCACCCCGATCCCCGACAACGGCGGTGCCTTGTGCCTGTTCGAATACGGTGAAGACTTTGTCATCAAGATCCAGGGCGGTGACGGCGGCCAGTTGATGAACACGCGCATGCACGGCTCCGAAGACGCGCTGGCGGAAATCCCTTGCCGCAAGGTCGCGGGGCGCCCGGGCTCACGGGTACTGATCGGTGGGTTGGGCATGGGCTTCACCTTGGCCTCGGCGCTCAAGCACCTGGGCAAGACCGCCGAAGTGGTGGTGGCGGAACTGGTGCCCGGTGTCGTGGAGTGGAACCGGGGGCCATTGGGGGAAAAGTCCGGCCGCCCACTGCTGGACCCGCGCACGGTGATCCGCATGGAAGACGTGGCCAAGGTGCTGCAGGCCGAGCCCCAGGGCTTTGACGCGATCATGCTCGACGTCGACAACGGCCCCGAAGGCCTGACGCAGAAGGCCAACAGCTGGCTCTATTCCGCCGGTGGCCTGGCTGCCTGCGCCAAGGCCCTGCGGCCCAAGGGCGTGCTGGCGGTGTGGTCCGCCAGCGCCGACAAACTGTTCAACGACAAACTGCGCAAGGCCGGTTTCAAGGCCGAGGAAGTGCAGGTGTTTGCCCATGGCAACAAGGGCACCCGGCACACCATCTGGATTGCGGAGAAGCTCAAGGGCTGAGCACGCTTCCCAAGACGCCCTCCTCCCACATGTTGATCCCTGTCAGTCGTGGGATTTGCGGTAGTCGATCACGTACGGCACTTTTTTGTCGAAGGTCTTCTCCAGCTCATCGCGGTCCAGCCGGGTCATGCCGCCCAGTTGATGGGCGGTGAAACCGCTGTCACCCACCTGTGAGCCCGGCGCCAGGCTGACCATGCGCTTGGCGACCGCTTCGATAGCGTCCTTGTAGCCGCCTTTCTTGTTCAGGTTGTACTGGCCCAGATCAATCTGCGTGCGCAGCCAGTTACCCCAATAGAACTCCAGGAACTCCGGTGCGATCTCGCCGCCATCCGGCTTGCCATAGGCGGCCTTGCGGGTGAAATACACCAGGCTGCGGAAGGTGTCGTCCTGCAGGTTCTTGAAGCCCAGGTGCGCCGGCAGTTGTTCCGGCGGCAGGGCCTGGCCCTGGTTGTCCTTGAGCCAGACCTTGCGGGCCGCTTCCATGCGCTGCCAGAAGCTCGCCATGTTCGGGCTGTTGCTGAAGTCGTCGGTGACCTTGACCCACATCTTCAAGCGCGGGCCGCCGCCGGGCACTTCCCACAAGGTGGTGAAACTGTGGTGACCGTCGGTCAGGTACAGTTGGCCGGCGGGGCCGACCACCACGGTTTTCATGTCCTCGGGGTGGGTGCCCACCGGGTCCTTGCAGGTGAAGCTGTCGGGCTGATGCAGGTCAGCCTTGCTGGGCACCTTGTCGGCCTCGCCCTGGCCGTTGGTTTCGCAGTATTCATCGAAGACCTTGGCGGGTTTGTCGGCGAACAGGCCCAGGCTGTAGTAGATCTGGTCGAAGCCCACCACCGCCTGGGTCGGATGCAATTGTTCAAGGGCAACTTCGATCACTTGCCCGGGCTTGGGCGTCGAGAACGCCTGGGCCTGGAGGGTAACGACACACAGTAGCAGTGCAACAGTCCATGAAAGCAGACGCATGTTTTTCAGATCCTTATGAGTAAAGTAAATCGATCCCAGCGGTCATTTGCGACGCAAGCGGCTAGAATCAACGCTATCCGTGACCACCAAACAGCCAGGAGCCATGATGAGCTCGACCAACCCGCCCTCCCACACCGCCAAGCTGGACCGCATCCTTGCCGACGCCCAGCGCGACCGGGAAATGGGCTACCGCGACAAAGCCCTGAAGATGTACCCCCACGTGTGCGGCCGCTGCGCCCGTGAGTTCGCCGGCAAGCGCTTGAGCGAACTTACCGTACACCACCGTAACCACAATCATGATGACAATCCCCAGGATGGCTCGAACTGGGAGTTGCTGTGCCTGTACTGCCACGACAACGAACACTCGCGCTACACCGACCAGCAGTACTTCGGCGAAGGCTCCACCAGCAGCCCGACGATCGCCAAGGCCACGCATAACCCGTTTGCGGCGTTGGCGGGGTTGATGAAGAAAGACGACTGAAGAGTGTCGTTGCCTGTCCTGGCCTCATCGGGAGCAAGCCCCCTCCCACATTTTGAGCTGTGAACACATTTCAAATGTGGGAGGGGGCTTGCTCCCGATAGCGTTACCCCAAGCAATACACCAGCTTCAGGCCGTATAATCGCCGCTTTTCTCCAAGGCACCCTTTCCCGTGGGCAATAAACGCTACAGCTGCATCGGTCTGTATAACCCCAAATCCCCCGAAAACGTTGGCTCGGTCATGCGTGCCGCCGGCTGCTACGGCGTGGCCTCGGTGTTCTACACCGGCGTGCGCTACGAGCGCGCCCGGGACTTCGTCACCGACACCAAGAAGGTCCACCACGACATTCCGCTGATCGGCATCGATGACCTGAAGAAGATCCTGCCCCTGGGCTGCATCCCGGTCGCCGTGGAGCTGGTGGACGGCGCCCGCCCGCTGCCCGAGTACACGCACCCCGACCGCGCGCTGTATATCTTCGGCCCTGAAGACGGGTCCCTGGATAAAGACATCCGCGACTGGTGCGAAGACGTCGTGTACATCCCCACCACCGGCTGCATGAACCTGGCCGCCACCGTCAACGTGGTGCTCTACGACCGCATGGCCAAGGGCAACAACACCCGCTCGGGCCCCAAGTACTGATCTTTTGGGAACATCCGGCGCCTGCGCGCAGTCAGCTGCATACACTTGCCCTTGTTGGAGACAGATCATGAGCGACAGCACAACCTTGCGACCTATCATCGAACACACCCCCTTCCAGAATCAGCCCACCCAGAACGTGCACGGCTGGGAACGTATCGGCTCGGTGGCCGGTGGCGTAATGATGGTGGGCAAAGGCCTGCGCCGTGGCGGGATTTTCGGCTTGATTCAGGTGGCGATCGGCGGCGTGGCCCTGGCGCGCGGCTTTACCGGGCACAGCGCGCTTAAAGACAAGCTGGAACAGGGCCGTCAGGAAATGAACAGCGTGCGCACGAAGATCGAACGTGCCGGTGCAGAGCTGAAAAACCTGAAGACCAAGGCGGAAGTGGCGGCTGAGAAAGCGGTTAAAACCACTGGTTAGCTTCAAATGTGGGAGGGGGGCAAGTCCTAATGCCATCATGTAGGAGCGAGCTTGCTCGCGAAAAACTCACAGGCGCCGCGTTCATTCAGGAAGCACGCGTTATCGTTGACGTTTTTCGCGAGCAAGCTCGCTCCTACATGGCATTAGAGCTTGGCCCCTCCCACCTTTTGTTTTGTGTATGGCGAGGGCTCAGCGCAGCAGCTTGCTGTCCAGTACCACCGACGATTCCCCAATGATGCTCTCGGCCAACTGCACAAACTCCGCGGTGGTGATGCTGTTGGCGCGCATCACCGCCTGAGCGAGGTCATCCAGGGAGCGCTTGTTGTGAGTCTTTACGCGGATCTCGCGATCCAGCTCCTGCAACACCACCACCGCCCGTGACACCGTCGCACCGCTGACGTGGTCGCCGCGCAGGCTGGTCACGTCCTTGCCGTCCCTGGCCAAGCGCGCCTGTATCGCCTGATAGCGCTCATCGGTCACCCCGCCGGCACGGCGCACCAGCTCAATGGCGTAGTACTCCGCCAGCCCCTCGCTGATCCAGTCACTGGTGTCGTGGTCGTTGAAGCGGCCAATCGCCTGCACCACTTCACGGATCAACGGGCTGCTGCCGTTCTCGCTGACCAGCGGCGTGCGGCTGTTGAGGTAGATCGAGTCGCGCGCCGAGACCGCACCACGGCGCATCGGATCGCTGGCGCCCACCACCAGCAGCTTGGCCGGATGACGTGGGAACGCCGCTTCCACCTGCGGCCAGACAAAGGTCAGCAGTGTCAGCACATCCATCCGCCGCATGGCTTGCCCCTTGGGCGAGGCGATGGTCACTTCGGTCTCGCCCAGGCGCACGCGGCGGCTGCCCAGGGTGCCGGCGAGCATCCAGCCGGTGGGCCGGTCAAACAGGCGCGAGACGTTGTCGATGCGGAACTTGTTCTTGCCGATGCGCGGCCAGGCGGTTTCGATGCTTTTCCAGCCGGCCGGCAGTTCGAACACCAGGCGCGAGACCAGTTCGACGCCGTCCTGCTGGTCGAGGCGTGCGGGCGGCACCAGGTCCTCGCCGCGAAACAGCGCCCAGCTCGGGGTCATCCGCGCTTCGTAAATACCCGGTTTGCGCGCGTGGCTCAGGCGCACCCGATAGGTCAGGCTGGCCTTGTTGGCGCTAGGTTGCCACAGGCCGCGGTGGTCATTGACGCTCCACTGGCCATCGGCCTTGAAGTCGCTGTAGTCGCCGGTGCGGCCCAGGTCGAAGTTCAGGCTGCGCACCGCCGAACCCTGGGACAGGCTCACCCGCACCTCGGCCTGCTCGCTCTGGGGCAGCAGCTTGACGTGATAATCCAGGTCGACTTTCTTCGCGCACCACGCAGGCATGCTCAACGCCAGCAACACCAGACTTGCCGCCAACTTGGTTCCCGCCCTCATACACACTCCTTGTTCAGCCCGCGCGAAAGATCAGGTAATCCTCCCAGTCGTCCTCGGGCACGCTGCCTTCGCTGAGCATGCGCCCGGACTGGGAAATGCGTTCGTGGTGCACGGCATCGCGGTCGCCGCAGACCAGGTGGTGCCACAACGGCAGGTCCTTGCGCTCGCTGACCAGGCGGTAGCCGCAGGTGGGCGGCAGCCATTTGAACTGGTCGGCCTGGCCCGGGGTGAGCTGGATGCAGTCGGGTACCGAGGCGCGGCGGTTGGGGTAGTCGGTGCACTGGCAGGTTTTCAGGTCCAGCAGCTTGCAGGCGATGCGCGTGTAATAGACGCTGTTGTCGTCTTCATCCTCAAGCTTTTGCAGGCAGCACAGGCCACAGCCGTCGCACAACGACTCCCACTCCTCCTGGTCGAGGTGTTCAAGGGTTTTGCGTATCCAGAAAGGTTCGACTTTGGCGGCCATGGCTCTACATCGGTATCGGTAGGTGAAAAGGCCGCCAGTCTAGTGCCCAAGGCCCCTGGGGCCAAGCGCTTACGACTGTCGGTATGACAAGACTTGTCAGTCTAGCGGGGGCGCAGTAGCTTTGAGCGCCGAATTGACGATCAGGAGCTGCCCATGACACGCGTTGCCGATTACCCGATCCATACCCAGTTCACCGAACGCTGGTCGCCCCGTGCCTTTACCGGCGAGAGCATCCCGCAGGAAACCCTGCTGAGCTTCTTCGAAGCCGCACGCTGGGCACCGTCGGCCTACAACTCGCAGCCTTGGCGTTTTCTCTACGCACGCCGTGACACGCCGGACTGGGAGCGCTTCCTGGGCCTGCTGAATGAATTCAACCGCAGCTGGGCACAGCATGCGTCGGCCCTGGTGATCATTGCCTCGAAAACCGACTTCATTGCCCCCGGCGCCACGGAAGAAACCCCGGCACTGTGGCACACCTTCGACACCGGCTCGGCCTGGGGCCACCTGGCGCTGCAAGCCAGCCTCAGCGGCTGGCACACCCACGGCATGGCTGGCTTCGATCAGGAGCTGACGCGCAAGGAGCTGAAGATTCCACAGGGGTATGCGCTGCATGCCGCCGTTGCGGTGGGCAAGCTGGGCGACAAATCGACCTTGCCGGAGTACCTGCAAGGCCGTGAAGCGCCAAGCCCGCGCAAGCCGCTGAGCGAGCTGGTGTCAGAAGGTGATTTCAGCCTCTGAAACTGACGCAATCTCAAAATGTGGGAGGGGGCTTGCCCCCTCCCACATTTTCTCCCAGCGCCGCCTCAGTAACCGCGCTCGAAATCCACTTCCCCACGCAAGGCTTGCTTGGCCTTGTACGCGCGCAGGTTTTCCAGGAACAACTCCACCATCATCGGCGGCGAGGTCGGCGCGGAGCTGTGCCCGGTCAACAGCAGGCCCCAGGCGGTCCAGAACGGATGGCGTTGGGGCAACGGTTCCTGGCGGCACACGTCGATTACCGCGCCGGCCAGGTGCCCTTCTTTCAGGGCCTCGACCAGATCGGCATCCACCACCGCCACACCGCGCCCGACGTTGATGAACAAACCGGTCGGCTTGAACTGCTTGAACAGCGCGGCGTCGTACAGGTCATGGGTGTTCGGTGTGTTGGGCAGCAGGTTGATCACGTAGTCCACCTCCCCCACCAACCGACCCAGTTGGTCGAGCCCGGCCACTTCGATAAACGGCGCTTGTTCCCGCGCAGTGCTGGCGATGCCGTACAACTTGACGCCGAACGGCACGAGAAACTCGGCGACACGCTGGCCGATGTCGCCGGTACCCACGATCAACGCCTTGCGCCCCGCCAGGCTCTGGCCGGTGCGGCTGTCCCACTTGCGCTCGACCTGGCTGACCAGTCGCGCCAGTACTTCACGCTCGTGGCCCAGCATGTAGGTGAGGACAAATTCGGCCATGACCTGGCCAAAAATGCCGACGGCGCGGGTCAGGCGATAGTCGCGGGGAAAGCCTTCGGCCAGCAGCGGCGTAATGCCGGCCCAGGTCGATTGCAGCCACTGCGGCTGGTGGCCCTGGCGCAACAGCGTCGCCAACAGGTCCGGCTGGCCCAGCCATACCGGGCAATCGGCGGCCAGGCGCGACAGCTCGGCCGAGTCGCCGCTGGTGAGCACCTCCAGGTCCGGCGCCGCTTCATTGAGCAATTGGGCGTAGAGCGGGTGATCCTGTTCAGCAATCAGAACACGCATGGTTCAAACCTTTCAAAAACAGTGCAGACGGCCGCCCGCTTCCCTACGGCCACCGCCCACTAATACGATTCAATTGAAACCTGTGCCCCGGGCGAGGCACTGCCCGATCACATCGGGTCGTTGCGACGCAGCAGCTCTTCGGGCAGGTGCTCGATGTACTCATCCTCGGCCGGCGGCATTTGCAGGTGATAGCCCTGCTTGTCGAGATTTTCCAGCACCACGATGATGTCTTCGCGGGACAACTTGCGCTCCGGCGTCAGCACCATGTCGAAGGCGTGGTGCGGTTTGCCGAACGCCGCCATCAAGGGCTCCGGCACGCGCTCCAGGGCGTCGCTTTTGAGCACGTAGAGGTACATGCCGTCTTTTTTCAGGCTGCGATAGATGGAGCAAATACGTTTCAAGGCTGTTCTCCGGCAGTGGCCAGGCTGTCGAGCAGCGCCTGGCCCATCAACTCGCGGCGCCAGCCACGCAGCGAGTCTGGCAATTGGTAAGGCCCATCGGGGTAGCCACTTTTAACCAGGGCTTCGAGGGTTTTCTTGCGCAGCATCAGTTCCGGCGCCATGTCCAGGCGCTCGGCGAATGTCTGGCCGAGGGCGCGCAGTTGCTTGATCAGCGTGGCGGCGTCCACCGGCAGCGGTTCAGCCACGGCCGGCGGCCACTGGTCCATGGAAACGCTGCCGGCACGCTTGATCAGGTCCAGCAGGAACTGGCCATCCTGGCGCACGGTACGCGGGTGCATGTCTTCGATCTTGCCCAGGGCGGCGAGGTTGTCCGGCTGGGATTTGGCCAGGGGCCACAGCGAGTGTTCGCGAATGATGCGGTTGCGCGGCAGGTCACGGGCGCGGGCTTGCTGCTCGCGCCAGGCGCAGAGTTCACGCAATACGGCGAGCTGGGCACGGGACAGTTTCCACGCCAGCTTGGCGTCACGGTAGACCTCGTACGGGTCGACTTCGCGGCGCAGGTTGGCAACCAGTTCGGCGCCGTCTTCCAGGACCCAGGCGTATTTATCATCCGACAAGCGCGGGCGCAGGCGAGTGTAGACCTCGGCCAGGTGCACGGCGTCTTCGGCGGCGTAGCTCACCTGGGTCTCGGACAATGGCCGCT
Source organism: Pseudomonas sp. GW821-FHT09D08 (assembly GCF_059416305.1). Classification (NCBI taxonomy): domain Bacteria; kingdom Pseudomonadati; phylum Pseudomonadota; class Gammaproteobacteria; order Pseudomonadales; family Pseudomonadaceae; genus Pseudomonas; species Pseudomonas sp. GW821-FHT09D08. The sequence continues at coordinate 15,541 of NZ_JBWKOX010000025.1, read as the reverse complement.
GCAGCCAGTCCGAGCGGGTCTCGCCCTTGGGCAACTCGATATCGAGCACGGCTTGCACCAGGCGCGAGTAGCCCATGGAGAAGCCGAGGTTCAGGTAGGCGGCGGCCAATTGGGTGTCGAACAACGGCACCGGCAGGCTGCCGGTCAGGCGCAGCAACACCTCAAGGTCTTCGCTGCAGGCGTGCACCACCTTGATCACCGCCGGGTTCTCCAGCAACGCGGCCAGGGGTTGCCAGTTGTCGATGGTCAGGGGATCGATCAGGTAAGCGCGTACGCCATCACCGATCTGGATCAGCCCGGCAATGGGATAAAAGGTGTCGACCCGCATGAATTCGGTGTCGAGGGCGACGAATGGCAACTGCTGCCATTCGGCGCAATGCTGGCCGAGGCTATCGTTGTCGCAGATCCAGTGAATATCGATGGCCACACGGCTCTCCCTTGAAGAATGGCGCGCAGTATATATCGCGAACGGGGCTAGCGAGCATCCGCAGTGCACAGGCAACCATGAAAACTCAGACAGGAGATGAAGAATAGTCCGACAAGAGGGAGTTATCCTTTCTTACGAAGAACGTAGGCCCGCCACAGGCTGGAGCCGGGCATGAATTCCTGCTGACTCAAGACCTTGAACCCGGCCTGGCGAAATTCCTCTTCCACAGCGGTACGCGAGGGTACCGACACAATCACCGTGTCGCGGCTGACCCGGTGAAACTCGCGCAGCAACGCCATGCGCCCTTCGCTGCTGGGCACATGACGAAACAACTCCAGGCAGAAAATGCAATCCACCGCATTCGCCGACAAACCGATGGAAAACGCCGAGCCCTGGAAGGTCTTGACGCGCTTGAGCAATGACGGCGGATGGTGGCTACGGGCGTGGTCGAGCATGTCCTGGGAATTGTCCGAGGCCAGGATCACCCGGTTGACGTGCTCGGCCAACACCGGCCAGAAGCGCCCCGAGCCGCAGGCCAGGTCCAGGATCAGCCCCGGCTCGCCAGCGACCTTGAGCGCCTGGCGCACCAACCACTCGTCGCGCCATGACGCCAGGCGCTGGCGCAGACCGGGCGGGCGCGTGTCACCGCAGACCCTGGCGTGCTCAAGGCCACAGCGTTCGGCGTATTCGATCTCGATGGAAGAAGGAGGTTGTGGCGACATCGCAGGCTCATGTGACTGAAACGGTAGTGAACGACCTTGATTCGCAGCTTAACCCTTGCAACGTGAAAAAAAGGTCGAAGCCCTCACCACCGTAAAAACCATCACGCCTGATGCAGATACCAACGCCAGTCCTGCTCGCCCACCTCGCCCATGAACTGGCGGTATTCAGCATGTTTCACCGCCAGGTACACGCCCAGGAACTCGCTGCCGAACGCCTCCCGCGCCCAGCTTGAAGCCTCCAGTGCGCGCAGGGTGGTGAGCCAATCGGTGGGCAGCAACGCCTTGGCCTGGGCGTAGCCGTTGCCTTCCACCGGGGCACCGGGGTCGAGTTGTTCGCGAAGGCCACGGTGGATGCCCGCCAGGATCGCGGCCGCCGCCAGGTAAGGGTTGGCATCGGCGCCGCAAATGCGGTGTTCGATATGCCGGGAATGGGCCGGACCACCCGGTATCCGCAGGCTGACGGTGCGGTTGTCCACGCCCCAGGTGGCGGCCAGCGGCGCATAGCTGTTGGTTTGGAAACGGCGATAGGAGTTGGCGTTGGGGCAGAACATCAGCAGTGAATCGAGCAGGGTGCCGAGCATGCCCCCCACTGCGTGGCGCAGCAGTGGCGTGCCGTCGGCGGCTTCACTGGCGAACAGGTTGTTGCCCTCGGCGTCGGCCAGGCTGACGTGCATATGCATGCCGGTGCCCGCCAGGTCATCGAACGGCTTGGCCATGAAGCACGCCGCCATGCCGTGCTTGTGCGCCACGCCCTTGACCAGGCGCTTGTAGCGCACCGCTTCGTCCATGGCTTGCAGGGCATCGGCGCGGTGTTCCAGGGTGATTTCCACCTGGCCCGGGGCGTATTCGGAGATTGCCGTGCGCGCCGGAATGCCTTGCAGTTTGCAGGCGCTGTAAAGGTCGGCGAGGAACGGTTCGATCTGCTCCAGCTCACGCAGGCCGTAGACCTGGGTCGCGCGTGGGCGCCCGCCGTCCACGTCCCGTGCGGGTTGCGGGCGGCCATTGCCGTCGGGTTTCTGGTCGAGCAGGTAGAACTCCAGTTCCGCCGCCATCACCGGGTAATAACCGTCGGCGTTCAGGCCCTCGATCACCTTGGCCAGCAAATGCCGGGGGTCGGCCACGGTGGCAGGCAGGCCTTCGGTGGGGTGCATGCTGACCTGCACCGCGGCAGTGGGGATCAGCCGCCATGGCATGTGCTGCAAACTGCCGCTGATCGGGTAGGCCCGGCAGTCGATATCGCCCACTTCCCACACCAGCCCGGAATTTTCCACATCGTCGCCATTGATGGTCAGGCCGAGGATGGTGCTGGGCAACGGACGGCCGCTTTCATACACCGCCAGCAATTCGTCGCGGTGCAGCAACTTGCCGCGCGGCACGCCGTTGTTGTCGAGGATAAACAGCTCGAACATCTCGATGTCCGGATGCTGTTCAAGGAAGGCGTGGGCTTCGTGCAGGCTGGCAAAAACACTCATGGGGGGTTCTCGTACGTTTGTTTCAGGCAGGCGCGCACAAGAGTGCGTCATCCGTGGGGTAAATCAGCGTAGGAGAAGGGAGTCTGGCGGGCGCGCGTGGCGGCAGTGGAACAGGGCCCAGAAGGCGAGCTCGGAGGGCAGTGTCGCAGGGTGAGTGTCGGAAGAGCCGCCCATGGGTGGATCACAATGATAGAGATGCCCCCAGCGTCACACGCCCGCATAGGTGTTTAAATTCAGGGTTGATGGAGTTTGGTTGCGACTTGGCTAAACATTCGCCGCGCATTGCTACCTTGGCCCTTGCTGGAAATAATGACCGCCCCCGAGCATGCCCCAAGGACCCGATCGCATGAAAACAACGATAACCCTGTGCGTACTGGCAAGCCTGGCCACCTCCGCCCTGGCCGACACCGCCCCCTCGCGCCTTGACCAGGTGCTTGAGCGCGGCACCCTCAGCGTCTGCACCACCGGCGACTATAAGCCCTACACCTCGTTGCGCACTGATGGCAGCTATGAAGGCATCGACATTGCCATGGCCGAGTCCCTGGCCAAGAGCCTCAATGCCAGGATCCAGTGGGTGCCCACCACCTGGAAAACCCTGATGCCGGACTTCCTCGCCCAGCGCTGCGACATCGCCGTGGGCGGGATTTCGGTGTCCCTGGAACGCCAGAAAAAAGCCTTCTTCAGCCAGTCCCTCGGGGTCGACGGCAAGATCCCGCTGGTGCGTTGCGCCGACGTCAAGCGCTACCAGACCGTGGAGCAGATCAACCAGCCCCAGGTGCGCGTGATCGAACCGGCGGGCGGCACCAACGAAGTCTTCGCTCGCGCCCACCTGGGCCAGGCGCAAATCCGCCTGCACGACAACGTGACCATCTTCGACGAACTGCTGGCCGGCAAGGCCGACGTGATGATCACCGACGCCAGCGAAGCGCGTTACCAGCAGAAGCAAAAGCCCGGGTTGTGCGCGGTCAACCCGGAGCGGCAGATGCAGTACAGCGAAAAAGCCTTCCTGCTGCCCCGTGATGATGTGGCGTGGAAGAGCTATGTCGACCAGTGGTTGCACCTGAGCGTGGCCACCGGCGTCTACGACGGCATCGTCAGCCAATGGTTGGCGGCGCCCTGAGCCAGAGCCGTCTACGCTGTGCCCACATCAATAAGAACGAGGGACGGGACATGAAGGGACTGCTCCGCATCACCTGGCTGCTGCTGTTGTGTTTCAGCCAGGTACACGCCGCGACCACTCAGGACGAGGACGCCCAGGCCGCCAAGGCCCTGCTGGAAAAAGCCCTGGCCTACTACCAGAGCAACGGCGACAAGGCGCTCGCCGTGTTCAGCCGCCAAGGCGAGTTTGTCGACCATGACCGCTACGTATTCGTGGTCGACACCCAGGGCGTGCTGCTGGCCAGCGGCGGGCCCTCCTCCGCCTTGATCGGTCGGGATGTGTCCGAGGTACTCGGGCCAGAGTTGCGCCAGTCATTCAAGGACGCGCTCAAGGTGCCGGAAGGCCAGGGTATCCAACAGGCCGACTACCGCTGGCAGAACTGGAACGACGGCAAGGTCGAGCACAAGCATGTGTTTTACCAGCGCGTCGGCGAGCGCATCCTGGCCGTGGGTTATTACCTGCCCCGCGCCACCCCGGAACAGGCCCGGGCCCTGCGCAACAAGGCGGTGAACGCATTGCTGAAGGATGAAGCCGGCACACTCAAGGCCATCAACTCATTGCAGGGCGGTTTCCTGCAGGATGACCTCTATGTGTTTGTCGTGGACTTGAACACCCAGCGCTACGTGGCCCATGGCACCAACCTGCGCCTGATCAACACCGACTTCAGCAAGATCAAGGACCCCGACGGCAAGCCGGTGGGCGAGCCGATCCTCAAGCTGATGGCCGAGCAGGACCAGGGGGAATACAAGTACCGTTGGAAAAACCCGGTGACGGATAAGGTCGAGAACAAGCATGCGTATGTGCGCAAGGCCGGGCATTTCATGGTTGCGGTGGGTTACTACAGCCCCTGATCTGAACTGGAATGCATTCAAATGTGGGAGGGGGTAAGCCCCTCTCACATCAAATCTCTATTGTGTCAGTCAGCGGGTTTTGTCTTCCCGCCCGCGCAGCACGCGATTGGGCATCGCGATCGCCGCCGCCAACCCCAGCAGCGACACCCCCGCACTCACCAGCAGCAAATGCCTGAACGTCACCCCCAGCTCCCCGCGCAGGGCATCCTGCGCCGGGCCTGGCGCGGCGTTCAGGCCGTCGAGCAGCACGTTGCCGGAACCGCCTTCGACCACCAGCGCACCGCTGGCCAGGTGGGCGAAGCTGGAGTCCTGCAACAACGCCAGCAGCAACGCCGACATGCACGCCACCCCCACCGCGCCGCCCAGGGAGCGGAACAGGTTGGTGGTGCTGGTAGCAACGCCGATGTCCCGTTGCTGCACCGAGTTCTGCGCCCCCACGAGGGAGGTGGGGAACTGCATGCCGGCGGCGATCCCGCACAGCAACATGCACACGCCGGTCAGCAGCATATCCTGGGGCGCACTGTAGGCCATGCCCAGGATCGCCAGCGGGCTCAACAGCGCGCCGCTTAGGATCATCGGTTTGTAACGCCCGGTCACCGAGGTCATGCGCCCGGCGCAATAGGCGCCGATGGGCAGGCCCATCGCCAGGGGCAGCAAATGCAAGGCGGCGCTGTCGGCACCGCCGCCGGTCACTGTCTGAAAGCGCAAGGGCATCAGCACCGTCAGGGAAATCGCCTGGAAGCTGGTGAAGAAAATCGTGCACCAGCACAGCACCGCGCTGCGGTTGGCAAACAGGTGCATCGGCAGCAAGGGCTCGCGGGCGCGGCGCTCGTGCCAGACGAACAGGGTCAATGCCACCAGGGCACAGGCCAGCAGCCCCAGCACCTGGCTGTCACGCCAATGATGGCCCTGGCCGATTTCGGTGATGCCCAACAGCAAGGCGGTGAGACCGATGATCATCAGCACGGTGCCGAGGTAATCGATGATCGGCTTGCGTTGCGGTGCCGGCAGCCCCACCAGGGTGCGATGGGCCACGTACCAGGCACCGGCGCCCAACGGCAGGTTGATCAGGAACACCCAACGCCAGGATAAATACTCGGTCATGTAGCCGCCCAACACCGGCCCGGCCACGCTGGCCACCGCGTACATACTGCTGAAATAGCCCTGATAGCGCCCGCGCTCACGGGGCGGGATGATGTCGCCGATGATCGCCTGGCTCACCGAGATCATCCCGCCGGCGCCGATGCCCTGCAGCACCCGCGCCAGCACCAGTTGCTCCATGCTCTGGGCCATGCCGCAGAACAACGAAGCGACGGTGAACAGGCCCATGCCGATCAGCATCATCGGCCGCCGCCCGTAAAGGTCGCCGAGCTTGCCGTAGATCGGCACCGCCACCGTCATCGCCACCATATAACCGGAGATGACCCAGGCCAGCAGGTTGACGTCGTGGAATTGCGCGGAGATGGCGGGCATGGACACCGCGACAATGGTCTGGTCCAGGGCACCGAGGAAGATCGCCATCATCAACGAGGCGAGAATACTGCGCACCGCGGGGAGCGGTGGCGCGGGCTGATTGAGCTGAGTCACGGCAGAACCTTCGAGCAAGGCCCGCGGGAAAAGGCGGCCCGCGGGAATGCTCGATACGATAGCAGGCTATTCGATAGGCTCGTAAGGAAGTCCGACGTAATTTTCCGCAATGGTCTGGCGCCCGGCTTCGGAGTGGATGAAGTACTCCAGCTCGCTCTGGGCAATGCGCTGGCTGAATCCGTCGGACTCAGGGAATTGATGCAACATCGAGGTCATCCACCAGGAAAACCGTTCGGCCTTCCACACCCGGCGCAGGCAGATGGCGGAATAACGTTCGAGCAAGTCCACCCGTCCCTCGCGATACACCTTGAGCAAAATCCGGAACAACGTGCTCACGTCGCTGGCCGCCAGGTTCAGGCCCTTGGCCCCCGTGGGCGGCACGATATGGGCCGCATCACCGAGCAGGAACAGGCGCCCGTACTGCATCGGTTCCACCACAAAGCTGCGCAGGGGCGCGATGCTTTTTTCGATGGATGGCCCGGTGACCAACTGTTCGGCGAGGTCGTTGGGCAGGCGCATTTTCAGTTCGGCCCAGAAGCGTTCGTCCGACCATTCATCCACGGGTTCCTCGGCCGGCACTTGCAGGTAATAGCGGCTGCGCGTCGGTGAACGCATGCTGCACAGCGCGAAACCCCGGGCGTGCTTGGCGTACACCAGTTCCTCGTGCACCGGCGGGGTGTCGGCGAGGATGCCCAGCCAACCGAAGGGGTAGACGCGCTCGAATACTTTCAGCGATTCAGCCGGGATCGACTGGCGCGCCACACCGTGGAAACCATCACAGCCTGCGATGTAGTCGCACTCCAGGCGAAACGCCTGGCCCTGATGCTCGAACGTCAGCCAGGGTCGATCACTTTTAAGATCATGGGGCTGCACGTCGCGTGCTTCATACAGGGTGGTGGCGCCAGCGGCGGCGCGGGCGGCCATCAGGTCGCGGGTGACTTCGGTCTGGCCGTAGATCATCACCGATTGGCCGCCGGTCAGCGCCTTGAGGTCGATGTGGGTCAGTTGATTGTCCAGCGCCAGCTCGAAGCCATCATGCACCAGGCCTTCGGCATCCATGCGCTGGCTCACGCCCGCCTCGCGCAGCAGGTTGACCATGCCTTGTTCCAGCACCCCGGCGCGGATGCGGCCTTGTACGTAGTCGGCACTCTGGCGCTCCAGGATCAGGGTCTGGATACCGGCGTTGTGCAACAGCTGGCCGAGCAAGAGTCCGGAGGGACCGGCGCCAATAATGGCGACTTGGGTTTTCAGGGTTTTCATTATTTTTATCGCCCGCAAGTTCCACCCGAACGGATCGAGTGAAAGAGTTGTCATTGATCTTGTGGCTGACAGTTTTCACTTGAGTGCGCAGTATAAGAAGGTGAAAACTGCGACAAAACCTGCGCTTTTTGCCAATTTGGGCGATTACCGCACCACTGTCCTGAGTATCGGATTGAAACCATGACCAACACCGCGATTCCGGTCTTCAAGCTTTACGGAGAAAGCCAGCAATGGCCGACCCCCGATTTGTTGCACTGCGAAACCATTTCCCGGCGCAGTCGGGAATACCAGTGGGAAATCCAGCCCCACCGGCACGCGGATCTGTGCCAACTGCTGTACGTGCACAAAGGCCAGGCCGAGTTGGAAATCGAAGGCCAGCGCACCACCCTCAAAGAAGCCACGCTGCAGGTATTGCCGCCGTTGTGCGTGCATGGGTTTCGCTTTGCCGAAGATGTGGAAGGCTATGTAGTCACCCTGGCGGCACCGCTGGTCAGCCACTTGCAAGCCCAGCTGGGCGCAACGGCAGGCGGTTTGCAGACCCTGGGCAGCTACCCGGCGGGCAAGGACAGTGACTACCTCAACAGCCAGTTCGCCCGCCTGCAGGACGAATACGCCGACGACCAACCGGCCAGGGATATGCTGATGCATGCGCTGGTCAGTGTGCTGCTGGTGTGGATCAGCCGCCAGGCCATCCAGCGTCGCCACCCGCGTGCGCCAAGGGGCCGCGAGTATTTCCGGCGCTTTACGCAATTGGTTGAACAGCACTATCGGGAACACCCGAAGATTGAGGATCTGGCCCACAAACTGGGTATCTCGGTCTCACACCTGAATGGGACGTGTCGGGAACTGGGCGGGCAACCTGCCTTGCAGATCATGCATGACCGTCAATTACTCGAGGCCAAGCGCCTGCTGACCTACACCAGCATGACCATCAATGAAATGTCGGAAGTACTGGGTTTTTCCGACCCAACCAACTTCTCTCGGCTGTTCCGCCGACGGGTCGGGTTCTCACCCAAGGCGTTTCGCGAACAACTCAAGGCCGAACAACCGTCTACCTGAGTGCACTGAAACTGCCGGTGTGGGGAACGCATTGGTCCTGATGGCAGCTGATCGCAAAGGTCGGCTGCATCCGGGTCTGCTCCACGCGGTAGGCGGCGGTGCCATACAGGCCGGTCGCCAAGGCGCAGAGGAAGAAAATCATCAGGTATTTGCGGGTTTTAATGCTCATGGCACAGACCTCTGAGCGGATCTACAGGGTGCTGTTTAAAGCATAGGTCAACCAGGGCGAGTTGCCATTATTGGGCGACATTCAACAGGGTTATGTCGCCCTAAAGACACCTATCCCACACCGGCTCCTCGGGGAACCTCACCACCAGGAAATCCAGCAAGCTGCGCAACGCCGATGGCATGTGTTTGCGCGACGCATAGACCGCGTAGATGTTCATCTGCCGGGGTTCGGCCTCGGGTAGCAGACGTACCAGTTCACCGCGGCGGATGTGATCGCCGGCCTGGTAGCTGGGCAACATCGCCACCCCCGCACCGGCCAGCGTCACGCGTAACAACGTACTCGCTTCGTTAGCGGTGATATTGCCGTGCACCGGCACCGAGACGTGCTCGCCGTGCTCCTCGAAATGCCACAGGCTTTTGCCGAAGTACGAATGGGTCAGGCAGTTGTGCCGGGCCAGGTCCTCGACTTTCTGCGGCGCCGGGTGCTCCAACAGGTAGGCCGGGGTTGCGCACACCACGGAGCGACAGACCGTCAGGCGCCGGGCGATCAGGTTGGGGTCCAGGTCGTTGCTGGTGCGGATTGCCAGGTCGATGCGCTCGTCCACCAGGTTCACCGTGCGGTCGAGCATTTGCAGGTCAATCGTCACCAAGGGGTAGCGTTTGACGTACTCGGCAATAGCCTCGGCCAATTGCGCCTGGCCGAACGAGGTGCTGACACTCAGGCGTAACAGGCCACGGGGCGCATTATCGGGCTCACTGACGGCGGCCTGCATATCGCCGCACAACTCCAGGAGTTGCCGACAGCGTGGCAGGGTTTCGCCACCGGCCGCCGTAAGGCTGAGCTTGCGGGTGGTGCGGTGCAACAGGCGCGCGCCGACCCAGTCTTCCAGCTCAGCCAGGTAACGCGACACCACAGGGCGGGACAGGTCCAGATGATCGGCAGCGGCGGACTGACTGCCCAGGTCCACCACCGTGACAAACACGCGCATTGCTTGAAGACGATCCATGATTTGCCCGATTTCAGAAACAAACTATGTCCCAGCATCGCATTTTTAGTCTCGTTTAGTGCAACTAAGCTCTGTGCATCCTTTGAACTCACTGCTGGAGCCGCCCGATGTTCTCAACCCTCAAGCGCTTGACCTTCACCGCTGCCTTGGCGTTTGCCGGCCATGCAGCGGCGGCCGACCTGACCCTGGATGTCTACAACCCAGGCGAGGCGGCGATCTTCCCGGTCAGCTCGGTGCTGGTCAGCGGCGCCAAAGACGCGATCCTGGTGGACGCACAATTCGGCAAAAGCCAGGCCGAGCAACTGGTGCAGAAGATCCGCGCCAGCGGCAAACACCTGACCACCATCTACATCAGCCACGGCGACCCGGATTACTACTTCGGCCTCGATACCCTGACCGCCGCATTCCCCGACGCCAAGGTGCTGGCACCGCAACCGGTGGTCGACCATATCAACGCCACCGTGGCCGGCAAACTTGAGTTCTGGGGCCCGAAAATGGGTGCCGACAAACCGGGCAAAACCATCGTGCCCCAGGTGCTGCAAGGCCACAGCCTGACCCTTGAAGGGCAGCAACTGGAGGTGATCGGCCTGGATGGCCCGCAGCCGGACCGCAGCTTCGTGTGGATCCCGTCGATCAAGGCCGTGGTCGGGGGCGTGGTGGTCGCGCAAAACATTCACCTGTGGATGGCCGACACCCAAAGCGCGCAATCCCATAAAGACTGGCTTGCGACCCTGCAACGCATCGAACAGCTGAAGCCACGCACGCTGATTCCGGGCCACTACCTGGGCACGCCGTCGCCGCAATCCGTGGCCTTTACTGCCGATTACATCAAGGCCTTCGACGTAGAAACCGCCAAGGCCAAGGACGCCGCCGCCCTGATCGCGGCCATGAAAAAGCGTTACCCCACCCTCGCCGACGAAAGCTCGCTGGAACTGAGCGCCAAAGTCGCCAAGGGCGAAATGAAGTGGTGAATGGCTTTAAACCCTGACCGTACTGGAGAACATCATGAGCAAGATCGCAATCATTGGGGCCACTGGCCGTGCCGGCAGCCAATTGCTGGAAGAAGCCCTGCGTCGTGGGCATAGCGTGGTGGCTATCGCGCGTAACACCGACAAGCTGGCTGTACGCCCCGGCGTCACCGTCAAGCAGGTTGATGCACTGGATGCCAATGCCCTGGAACAAGCCATCAGCGGCAGCGATGTGGTGATCAGCGCGGCACATTTCGCCACGCTGCCCGCCAGCGCTGTGATCGGCCCGGTGAAAAAAGCCGGGGTGAAACGCCTGCTGGTGGTGGGTGGCGCCGGTTCGTTGCGGCTGCCGGATGGCGGGCGGGTGATCGACAGCGCGGGCTTCCCGGCCGAATACAAGGCCGAAGCCAGTGCGGGCGCCGAGTTTCTTGACGTGCTGCGTCAGGAAAAGGACCTGGATTGGACATTCCTGTCGCCGTCGGCCTTGTTCGATGGCACCGAACGCACCGGTAAATTCCGCCTGGGCCAGGATGATTTGCTGGTGAGCAGTGACGGTAGCAGCTCGATCAGCTTTGCCGACTACGCCATCGCCATGCTCGACGAAGTGGAAACACCGAAGCACTCGCGCCAGCGCTTCACCGTCGGCTACTGACACCTGTGAGAGGGGGCTTGCCCCCTCCCACATTTGGACCTCCAGCGCCTACGACTGTCGTGCCTGGCTCACCAACCAGTCCATCAACGCTTCAAGCCCTGCCGACGGCACCGTCCCCGGCGGATACACCAGGTAGTACCCCTTCCCCGTCGGCACGCGCAGTTCAAACGGCATCGCCAAGCGCCCCGCCTTGAGATCCTCGCCCATCAACGCACTGTCGCCCATCGCCACCCCGGAGCCCTGGGAGGCCACGTTCATCGCCAAGTCCAACGTTTCGAAATGATGCCCCTGGCTCAAGTTGCTCAACCGCGTATCCGCTGCCTTGAGCCACCGCGCCCAATCGCGCTCGTCCCGGGTGGGGTGCAACAGCACCTGTTGCTGCAGGTCCGCCGGGGTGTGCAAACCGGCGAGCAGCGCGGGGGCGCAGACCGGGGTGAGTTGCTCATCGAACAAGTGCCGCGCCTCGGCCGACTGCTCGGCGATGGGCGCATAGATAACCGCCGCGTCGAATTGCTCGCGACGAAAATCCACGCTGTAGGCCACGGTGGTAGTGAGTTCAACCGGCACATCCGGGCGTTCCTTTTGCCACTGCATCAAGCGCGGCAACAACCAGCGCATGACACAGGTGGAGGCCTTGATTTGCAAGGTATGGCGGCGATTGCCGATCTGTTCCAGCGCGTCACCGAGCAGGCCAAACACCTGCTGCACCCGTTGCGACCACTCGCGACCTTCTTCGGTCAGGCTCAACCCCCGTGCCTGGCGCTGGAACAAGGCGTAGCCCAAATGGCTCTCCAGCCCGGCGATCTGCCGGCTCACCGCGCCTTGGGTGATGTGCAGTTGCTCGGCGGCGCGGGTGAAGTTGCAGCACTGGGCCGTGACCCAGAAGGTATGCAGCGCGGGCAGGGGCGGAAGGCGTTTCATAAGGGCGCAGCCATGACGTGAAGACATGGCTAGTATGACTTTTTATCGATTGTTGCCGCTACGGGCCAGCCGTTCCAATACCGCCACGATTCCATAACAAGAGCGACACCTATGGCGACCTGCGGCGAAGTATTGGTCAACCTCCTGGAACGCTACGGCGTGGACCAGGTGTTTGGTATCCCCGGCGTGCACACCGTGGAGCTGTATCGCGGCCTGGCCCGCTCGAGCATCCGCCACGTCACCCCGCGCCACGAACAGGGCGCCGGCTTTATGGCCGACGGCTACGCGCGCACCCGTGGCAAACCGGGCGTGTGTTTCATCATCACCGGCCCCGGCATGACCAATATCACCACCGCCATGGGCCAGGCCTACGCCGACTCGATCCCGATGCTGGTGATTTCCAGCGTGCAATCGCGCAGCCAGTTGGGCGGCGGGCGCGGCAAACTGCATGAGCTGCCGAACCAGGGCGCGATGATGGCCGGCGTGGCGGCGTTCTCCCATACCTTGATGTCGGCAGCGGAATTGCCCGCCGTGCTGGCGCGGGCGTTTGCGTTGTTCCAGGCCGGCAGGCCGCGCCCGGTGCATATCGAGATTCCGTTGGATGTGCTGGTGGAAAACGCCGATGCACTGTTGGGCAGCAAGCCGATCAACGTCACCCGTGCCGGTGCGGCACCGGCGGCGGTCAGGCAGATGAGCCAGTTGCTCGCCGCCGCCAAACGCCCGCTGATCCTGGCCGGTGGCGGCGCGATTGAGGCGGCCGCCGAATTGACCCGCCTGGCCGAAACCCTCGGCGCGCCGGTGGCCCTGACCATCAATGCGAAGGGCATGCTGCCTTCCGAGCATCCGCTGCTGATCGGCTCCACCCAGTCCCTGGTCGCTACCCGCGCGCTGGTGGCCGAGGCCGATGTGGTGCTGGCCATCGGCACCGAGCTGGCCGAGACCGACTACGACGTGACCTTCGCCGGTGGCTTCGAGATACCCGGCGCGCTGCTGCGCATCGATATCGACCCCGACCAGACCGTGCGCAATTACCCGCCGCACCTCGCACTGGTGGCCGATGCGCAGATCGCCGCCGATGCCTTGCTGACCGACTTGAACCGCACGCCGCTGGGCCCCCGCCACACCGACTGGGGCGCTCAGCGCGTCGCCCGGTTGTGGGCCGAACTGGTCCCCACCTGGGACGCCGCCACCCGCGCGCAAACCCTGTTCCTCAATACGGTGCTGGAAGCACTGCCGGGCGCCGTGCTGGTGGGCGACTCGACCCAACCGGTGTACAGCGGCAACCTGACCCTGAACCTCGACCACCCGCGCCGCTGGTTCAACTCATCCACCGGCTACGGCACCCTGGGCTACGCCCTGCCGGCCGCCATCGGCGCCTGGTTGGGCCGTGGCGATGGGCAACCGGTGGTGTGTTTGATCGGTGACGGCGGGCTGCAATTCACCCTGCCGGAACTGGCCAGCGCAGTGGAAGCGCGCACGCCGATCATCGTGCTGCTGTGGAATAACCAGGGTTATGAAGAGATCAAGAAATACATGCTCAACCGCGCCATCGAACCGGTCGGCGTAGACATCTACACCCCGGACTTTATCGGCGTGGCCAAGGCCCTCGGCAGTGCTGCCGACAGCGCTCACAGCGTTGCACAGCTGCGCAACGCCTTGCGCGCCGCCGCCGATCGCCCAGGGCCGACGCTGATTGAGATCGACCAGGACCTATGGATGAAGGAGACAGCGGTATGAGCGCAGTAGTGAATGGTGTGTATATCGACGGTGCATGGCGTGCCGGCCATGACGTGCTGGAGGTGATCAACCCGGCCACCGAGGCGACCCTGGCCCGGGTCAGCGTCGGCGATGGGCAGGCCGTGACCCAGGCCGTGGATGCGGCCAGCGCGGCCTTTATCGACTGGTCGGAAAGTAGCGGCCGCGATCGCGCCAACCTGCTGCGCAAAATCGCCCAAGGCGTCAGCGCGCAGCGCGAACAGTTGATGCACCTGCAATCGAGCAACAACGGCAAGCCGCTGTTTGAAGCCGGCATCGATGTGGACGATGTGATCGCCACGTTCGAGTACTACGCCGGTATCGCCGACGACATGGACGCCGGCCAGGACCGCCCGGTGGCGCTGCCCAGCGATGACTTCAGTGCGCGCCTGCGCCGTGAGCCGTGCGGCGTGGTGGGGCTGATCGTGCCGTGGAACTTCCCGATGGTCACCACCGCCTGGAAACTCGCCCCCGCCCTTGCCGCCGGTTGCTGCGTAGTGCTCAAGCCCTCGGAAGTCACGCCATTGGCGGAGTTGCAGTTGGCGCAAATCATCGCTGACGCGGGCTGCCCGGCGGGGGTGTTCAACCTGGTCTGCGGCACCGGCTTGGCCGTTGGCGCACCGTTGGCCGCAGACCGTCGCGTGGCGAAGATTTCCTTCACCGGCAGCAACGCCGTGGGGGTGCAGGTGATGCAACGTGCAGCGGAAACCATCAAAGGCGTGAGCCTGGAATTGGGCGGTAAATCTTCGCTGCTGGTACTGGCGGATGCCGACCTCGACCTGGCGGTGGAGCTGGCGTGTGGCGGTGGTTTTTTCAACGCCGGGCAAATGTGTTCCGCCACCAGCCGCGTGCTGGTGGCCGACAGCCTGGCGGATGAATTCCTGCAACGCTTGCAGGCCCGGGCTGAAGGGATTCGCGTCGCCGACCCATTTGCCGACGACGTGGAAATGGGCGCGTTGATCAACCGCGTGCAGTATCAGCGGGTGCTGGGGCATATCCAACGGGGCGTCGAGGCTGGCGCGCGATTGGTGTGTGGCGGCGAACGCCCGGCGAACCTGGCGAAGGGCTACTTCATTCGCCCGACGGTGTTTACCGACGTGCCGCTGGACAGTGCATTGTGGAACGAAGAAATCTTCGGCCCGGTGCTGTGTGTACGGGCTTTTGCCACTGAGGAAGAGGCCATTGCCCTGGCCAACGACAGCGATTTCGGCCTGGTGGCCAGCGTGGTCAGCCGTAGCGTCGAGACCACCGAGCGCGTGGCGAATGCCTTGCAGGCCGGGTTGGTGTGGATCAACGCACCGCAGGTGATCTTCCCGCAGACCGCATGGGGTGGTTACAAGCAGAGCAGTATCGGCCGTGAGCTGGGGCCGTGGGGCCTGGCGGCGTTTCAGGAGATCAAGCATGTGATCCGGTCTATCTGACGACGCAGAACAAATATGGGAGGGAGCTTGCACCTAATGCCAGTCAGTTAAGGAGGAACACTGTAACTGTGGTGAGCGGGCTTGCCCCGCGTTGGGCTGCGCAGCAGCCCCA
>NZ_JBWKOX010000024.1:0-92715 GCF_059416305.1 Pseudomonas sp. GW821-FHT09D08 | reverse complement strand
GAATGAACGCGGCGCCTGTGAGTTTTTCGCGAGCAAGCTCGCTCCTACAAAAAGCCTTAAATGACTGGCATTAGGGCAGGCCCCCTCCCACATTTAGCCCGCGTTTATTCAGTTGAAAACCGAGTCATAGGCAAACAACGCCGGTGCCCCGCCGGTATGCAGGAAAATAATCGGCCCGTCTTCAAAACGCTGACGTCCGATACCGTCCAGCAAGCCGGCCATGGCCTTGCCAGTGTAGACCGGGTCCAGCAGCAGGCCTTCCTGGCTCGCCAATAGCTTGACCGCCGACAGGGTGCCGGCGTTCGGTTCACCATAACGGGGGCCGAAATATTCGTCCCACAGGATCACCTTGAACGCGTCAGGGAGGTCCACGCCGAGCAACTCGGCCGTGCGTTCGGCCAGGCCCTGTACTTTCGGGAACTGCGCTTCTTCGGTGCGCGATACGGTGATGCCGATCACGGGCAGTTGCGGCAGCACTTCACTCAAGGCCAGGGCCAGACCACTGTGGGTACCGGCGCTGCCGGAGGCCAGCACCACGGCGGCGAATTCGATACCGCTGTCTTCGATCTGTGCGGCCAGCTCCAGGCCGGCGCGTACGTAACCGAGGGCGCCGAGGGCATTGGAGCCGCCGATGGGCACCAGGTATGGCTTCTTGCCGTTGCTGCGCAGGCGATCGGCAAGGGCGTTGAGTTGGTCGTCGACGTTGTCGAGGTTTTCCACCAACTCTACCTTGGCGTCGAACAGCTCCAGCAGCAGGCGGTTGCCGTTGCCCAGGTAGTTGGGGTCTTCGGTGCCGGTGGGGTTTTCCAGCAGGGCGACGCAGCCCAGGCCGAGCCTGGCGGCGAGGGCGGCGGTCTGGCGTACGTGGTTGGACTGGATCGCGCCGGCGGTCACCAGGGTATCGGCGCCCTGGGCGATGGCATCGGCTGCCAGGTATTCGAGTTTGCGCAGCTTGTTGCCGCCCATGGCCAGTGGCGTGGTGTCGTCGCGCTTGACGTAGATGTCGCGTCCCAACCAGGTCGACAGCCGTTCGAGTTTTTCCAGGGCGGTGGCGCCGCCGAGCAGTTCCAGGCGGTTAAAACGGTCGAGCTGTTGCTTAATCATGGCTACGCACGGTGGTTAAGGGATGGAGCGACTATAGGCAGGCACTTTTCATCGGGCAACCGCCAATCGCTTATGCCTGATGGTTCTTAGCATCACACCATTGGTTCTTAAGGGCGGCCAGGGTGGATACCGTAAAGTGATGGCCATTACGTCAGGAGTGAATACCGTGAGTGAGCGTTCCAGCCATTGGCAATTACAGACCATCGTCAGCCAACTGCGCAGCGCCCGTGACCAGTGGCGAACACGCAATGGCCGCTTGAGCGGCGAGCATGGCGGCCGCGAATTGCCGTCCCGTGAAGCCGTTGCCCAGATTCTCGAGTCCCTCTGCGGTGCGCTGTTTCCGATGCGCCTGGGGCCTGCGGACTTGCGTGAAGAAAGTGAAGATTTCTACGTCGGCCATACCCTCGATGTCGCCCTGAATGCCTTGCTGGCCCAGGCGCGCCTGGAATTGCGCTATGCCGCGCGCCAGGGCGGCGAGGATGACAGCCAGATCGACGCCCATGCCATCCGGCTGATCCAGGATTTCGCCCTGGCCTTGCCGTCCTTGCGCAGTCTGTTGGACACCGACGTGCTCGCCGCCTACCACGGCGACCCGGCCGCGCGCAGCGTGGATGAAGTGCTGCTGTGCTACCCGGGGATCCTCGCGGTGATTCACCACCGCCTGGCCCACCACCTGTACCGCGCCGGCTTGCCGCTGCTGGCACGGATCAGCGCGGAAATCGCCCACTCGGCCACCGGCATCGATATCCACCCCGGCGCACAGATCGGCCCGAGCTTCTTCATCGACCACGGCACGGGCGTGGTGATCGGCGAAACCGCGATCATCGGCGAGCGGGTGCGCATCTATCAGGCCGTCACCTTGGGGGCCAAGCGCTTCCCGGCGGACGAAGATGGGCAGTTGCAGAAGGGCCATGCGCGCCACCCGATTGTCGAGGATGATGTGGTGATCTATGCCGGGGCGACGATCCTCGGGCGCATCACCATCGGCAAGGGCTCGACCATTGGCGGCAATGTGTGGCTGACCCGCAGTGTGCCGGCGGGGGCGAATATTACGCAGGCGAATCTGCAGCATGATGATGGGGCGCAAAAATAGCGCCGGTCTTAAAAATCGCACAAAACCCTGTGTGGGGGCTTGCATCCCGATAGCGGAGTGTCAGTCAAAAATGAATTGGCTGAACCACCGCCATCGGGGGCAAGCCCCCTCCCACATTTTGACGGCATTCCACATGGAGGCCGTATTTCAGTCAGCAGTCGCTGAACGATTTCCTTTGCTCACCCGTCATACCACTCAGCCCTGCGATTAGCCCCAAACCGCCTATTCATGTTTAACTTGAACGTTCGTTCAAGTTAAACCCGGTGGTTCGCTGCCCGCTCACAACAGGAGGCTTACCTTTGCTGAGTCCGTTTTATACAGCCACATCCCTCACTCTCGGGGTGCATCGTTCATGAGTGCATCGTCCACCCCATCCAGCGGCCTGGTGCGCATGAATGCGCCGGTCTTCTACTTTGCCGCCACCTTCATCTTGCTGTTCGGCATCACTGTCATCGCTATCCCGCAACAGGCCGGTGCCTGGTTGCTGGCGGCGCAAAACTGGGCGGCCAACACGGTCGGCTGGTACTACATGCTGGCGATGACCCTGTATCTGGTCTTCGTGGTGGTCACCGCGCTATCGGGCTACGGCAAGATAAAACTCGGTGCCGACCACGACGAGCCCGAATTCAGTTACCTGTCCTGGGCCGGCATGCTGTTCGCCGCCGGGATCAGCATCACGTTGTTCTTCTTCTGCGTGTCCGAGCCGCTGACGCACCTGGTGCAACCGCCCCAGGGCGAGGCCATGAATGCCGACGCCGCGCGCCAGGCCATGCAGGTGCTGTTCCTGCACTGGGGCCTGCACGGCTGGGGCGTGTTTGCCTTTGTCGGCATGGCGCTGGCGTATTTCGCCTACCGGCATAACCTGCCGCTGGCGTTGCGCTCGGCGCTGTACCCGCTGATCGGCAAGCGCATCAATGGCCCTATCGGCTATGCGGTGGATGGCTTCGGCATCATTGCCACGGTGTTCGGCCTGGGGGCCGACATGGGCTTTGGCGTGCTGCACCTCAATTCCGGCCTCGACTACCTGTTCGGCGTTGCCCACACCCAGTGGATCCAGGTCGGCTTGATCACTCTGATGATGGGCGCGGCGATCCTGGTCGCCGTGGCCGGCGTCGACAAGGGCGTGCGGGTGATGTCCGACATCAACATGCTGCTGGCCTGCGCGCTGCTGCTGTTCGTGTTGTTCGCCGGGCCGACCCAGCACTTGCTCAACACCCTGATCCAGAACATCGGTGATTACCTGGGCGCGTTGCCGACCAAGAGTTTCGATGTGTACGCCTACGACAAACCGAGCGACTGGCTGGGCGGCTGGACGGTGTTCTACTGGGCCTGGTGGATCGCATGGTCGCCGTTCGTAGGCCTGTTTATCGCGCGCATTTCCCGTGGCCGCACCATCCGCGAATTCGTGTTCGGCGTGCTGCTGATCCCGCTGGGCTTCACCCTGGCGTGGATGTCGATCTTCGGCAACAGCGCCATCGACCAGGTGCTCAACCACGGCATGGCCGCCCTCGGTCAGTCGGCCATCGATGATCCGTCGATGAGCCTCTACCTGCTGCTGGAAACCTACCCGTGGAGCAAAACCGTCATCGCGGTCACGGTGTTTATCAGCTTCGTGTTCTTCGTAACTTCCGCTGACTCGGGCACCGTAGTGCTGTCCACCCTCTCGTCCAAAGGCGGCAACGCCGATGAAGATGGACCGAAATGGCTGCGGGTGTTCTGGGGTGCGATGACCGCGCTGGTCACCAGTGCCTTGCTGTTTGCCGGCAGCATCGATTCGCTGAAATCGGCGGTGGTGCTGACCTCGCTGCCGTTCTCGCTGATCCTGCTGCTGATGATGTGGGGGCTGCACAAGGCCTTCTACCTCGAGTCGCAAAAGCAGATTGCGCAGTTGCATTCGCTGGCGCCGGTGTCGGGCTCCCGCAAGGGCACCGGCGGTTGGCGCCAGCGTTTGAGCCAGGCCGTGCATTTCCCGTCGCGGGACGAGGTGTACCGCTTCCTTGAGACCACGGTGCGTCCGGCGATCGAAGAAGTGACGGCGGTGTTTGTCGAAAAAGGCCTCAACGTCGTCACCCAGCCCGACCCGTCCAACGACAGCGTCAGCCTGGAAATCGGCCACGGCGAAGAGCATCCGTTCGTGTACCAGGTGCAGATGCGCGGCTATTTCACGCCCTCATTTGCACGCGGCGGCATGGGTTCCAAGCAGCTCAACAATCGTCGCTACTACCGGGCCGAAGTGCACTTGAGCGAGGGCAGTCAGGACTACGACCTGGTGGGCTACACCAAGGAGCAGATCATCAACGACATCCTCGACCAGTACGAGCGGCACCTGCAGTTCCTGCACTTGGTGCGCTGACGTTAAACTCCCCGCAAAGCCCCGTTCTACGGGGCTTTCTTAAACTTAATTTCATCCGTCAAGACGCTGTTTTGACGCGTAACTGTCATCTGGCCACTGCGTAATTGTGTGAAGCGTTTGACGCTTTCATTTCAGAACAGTGACGGAGACCGGTACCCATGAAGACGTTTTTAAGCCCTGTGGTGGGAGCCGCCATGGCGAGCTTTATGCTGTCCGCCCACGCCGATTTTATCGATGACAGCCACGCCGACGTGACCCTGCTCAACCGCTATCTCAACCAGCAGGGACGGGACGTGGTGGGCAGCAATGCCAAGGCCCATAGCATTCGGGATTGGGGCCAGGGTTTCGAGTTCAACTTCAAGTCCGGCTACACCGAGGGGCCGGTGGGCTTCGGCCTCGATCTGCAGGCGTTCTACGGCTTGAAACTGGATTCCGGCGGCGACCTCAACGACAAGGATCACCAGGGCCGCTACCCCGGCAGCATGTTCCCGCTGGACAACGGCAAATCCGCCGATCAGTTCGGCGTGCTCAGCCCGACGTTCAAGATGCGCTTTGCCAAGGATGAGTTGCGCGTCGGTACGCTGTACGGTAACAACCCGATACTCGCCAACACGGACGGGCGCCTTTACCAGCAGACCAATACCGGTGTGCAACTGGTGTCCAAGGATCTCAGCGACTTCACCTTCACCGGCGGCGATATCTTCAAGACCAAGATCCGCAACGAAACCGGCGACCAGGGCATGATCACCGCGGGCGGGACCAAAGAGAGCGACCGCTTCCTGTTCGGCGGTGCGGATTACACCGGCATACAGAACACCACTGTCAGCCTGTGGTACTCCAACCTTGAGGACTACTACCAGCAGTTCTTCCTCGGCGCCAAGCGCCATGACGCCTTGTCGGTCGGTGCGATCGATACCGACGTGCGCGTGTTCCGCAGCCTGGGTGTGGGCGGCAACGCCGACGGCGACAAGGACTTTGCCGCAGCGGGCCTGTACGGCGACGGCGTGAACAAGGGCCGCATCAACCAGTCCACCGTCAGCCTGCTGGAAAGCTATAGCCTGGACGGCCATACCGTCGGCCTGGGCATCCAGAAAAACAGCGGCGACAGCGACTTCCCGTACCTCGATTCCGGCCTTAACAGCGGTGACGCGCGCCAAGGCCCAGGCTCGGGTGCCGATACCCCGGCGCTGACCAACATGCAGTTGAACAAATTCCAGCATGCCGGCGAACGCACCTGGCTGGCGCAGTACAAATATGATTTCTGCAAACTCGGCCTCAACGGCCTGACCTTCTCCGCCGCCTACGCCCATGGCGATGACATCCGCACCGCCCAGGGCACTACCAGCGAATGGGAGCGAAACGTGGCGGTGGCGTATCAAGTGCCGACCGGCACCCTCAAAGGCCTCGGCGTCACGTGGAAAAACGCCCATGCCAGTCCGGACATTACCGGTGCCACCGTGCAGGATGAAAACCGCTTCTATGTCAGCTATGTCGTTCCACTCTGGTAGGAAATTGCTGTAAAACGGAAGGGCAGACTTAAGCGATTCAGCTGGTTAAAAGGCCTGGGAATATCGTTATTCCCAGGCCTTATTTGCCTACGTCCAAGAGAGGATTCGATGACTTACATTGCTGCCGAAAACCGCTATGAATCTATCCCGTATCGCCGCGTAGGCCGCAGTGGACTGGTGCTGCCGGCACTGTCCCTGGGGCTGTGGCACAACTTTGGCGACAGCACGCCGATCGACACCCAGCGCGCCCTGCTGCGCACCGCGTTCGACCTGGGGATCAACCACTTCGACCTGGCCAACAACTACGGCCCACCCTACGGCAGCGCCGAGATCAACTTCGGTCGTTTGCTGCGCGAAGACTTCAAGCACTACCGCGACGAATTGATCATCTCCAGCAAGGCCGGCTGGGACATGTGGCCGGGGCCTTACGGCCAGGGAGGCGGCTCGCGCAAATACGTGCTGGCCAGCCTGGACCAGAGCCTGCAACGCCTGGGCGTCGACTACGTGGATATTTTCTACTCCCACCGTTTTGATGCCGACACGCCCCTGGAAGAAACCGCCAGCGCCCTCGCCACCGCCGTGCAACAGGGCAAGGCGTTGTACATCGGTATCTCGTCTTACTCCGGGGTGAAAACCCGCGAAATCGCCGCGCTGCTCAAAGAGTGGAAGGTGCCGCTGCTGATCCACCAACCAGCCTACAACCTGCTCAACCGCTGGGTGGAAAAAGACCTGCTGGACACCACCGAAGAACTCGGCGCCGGAGTGATTGCCTTCACGCCACTGGCCCAGGGTTTGCTCACCGACAAGTACCTCAACGGCGTGCCGGCCGACGCCCGGGTCAACCGCCCGGGTGGTGGTTCGTTGCAGGCCAAGCACCTGTCTGAAGCCAACCTTGCCCACGTGCGTGCGTTGAATGAAATCGCCCAGCGCCGCGGCCAGAGCCTGGCGCAATTGGCGCTGGCCTGGACGTTGCGCGATCCGCGGGTGACCAGCGCGTTGATTGGCGCGAGCCGGCCGGAGCAGATCATCGAGAACGTCGGAGCGTTGAAGAACTTGAGCTTCAGTGCGGAGGAACTGGCGGAGATCGATCGGTTTGCGCAGGAAGGCGGAATCAACTTGTGGGAAAAGCCATCCAGCGCTGAATAACATTGAAAGCAAGCCCTCCTGTAGAGGGGGGGGCTTGCAAGTAGAACTGGCTGCTGATTTTGTTACTTTTTATTCGGGAAACCGAGTATTTCTGCCGTTTCGTTGAAAAAAGATTCGCGTGCAGATCGCTTCCTCAACTGTATATCTACTACCTGTGACTTGTCCGGGAGGTTGAAATAACCTTCGTCCAAGCTACAAAGGTTTTCTAGAATGTGTAGCGGCAACCCGAGCACCTGCCTTAGCTGAGATCGCGAAAGCACGTTGTTTTCAACAAGCATTTTCACTCCTCGCGTGATCAGCTGGGGCTTTTCGAAGTCAAAATCGCTGTCCATAGGCTCTCCCTTTACCCATCCTCTGGCAGATCTGGCTTTCCATAGTCTGGTGGTTGTGGTGTCGTTGATTATTTCTAGATCTAAACAACGCCTCACCATTGCGGCTACTGAGACTTTCCAGCGTGGTTTCAGAGCTAGCAACGTATCCAGTGTCGGCCAACGAACCTCTCGCAGAAAGCTTTCTGGGGGCATTAAAAAGGCGCTTGCAAATCGATGAGCTTGAGTTTCAAGAAGTGCGTAATTCGCGTCGTACTGCTCTTTGGATATGTACCTATGCAGAACGATATGTCCGAGCTCATGGGCCGCATCAAAGCGATTTCTGATCCCGTTTGCCTTATCGGCGACAAGTAAAACATATGGCCGTTGGTCCAACTCGTACCAATTCGAAACGCCATCCATTTTCAGGTGCCCGAGTGTGGTCCGAGCACAGACAATACCTGCACTCTCCAATACCTGAACGACGTTGGAGATAGGAGCTATCCCTAGTCCCCAGGTTTGACGGCATTTACTGGCCATCTGTTCGATTTCTTCGTCAGAAATCAGCTCGCAATTACGCTCTTCTAAATGCGGCACATTGACTTCAATAAATTCAAGGCTTTCTTGTAGTTTGTAAGAGATTTCTTGAAGCCACTCCAAGCGTACTTCCGCTATTTCCCGTGCGCTGGTCGTAGTGCTGACCTGCGATCGAAAGAAAAATGGAGTGTTCTCGCCAGTTGTGAACTGTTCCTCAAGTAACCAGTTTTCGCTGACCCCGAAAACTTCGCATAAGCGCTGGAAGGCGTCGGCCTCTGGGACCTGAAGCCCATTCTCCCATTTCGAAACGTTGCCAGAGGCGCGCCCCACCATCTCGGCGAGAGTGGTTTGCGTCATCCCAAACGCAAGGCGCAACTGCTTGAGGCGCTCTGACTGAAAGCCCGCGACTCCCGTTCTCATGGTCTACCTCTTGGCGTTTTGCTCATCATCAGCTTGGTCTTCGGTTTCTTCGGCGCGGCGCATCTTATCTCGCAATTTCACCAACTCAACTGGTTTCTGCTGAACCGCCTCATTATCAGAGTAGCTTTGAAGCAAATCCTCAAATGTGCAATTCATGTGGAAGCCCTTACCGTTGAAGTATGGTACGGCCATCATGATTGCGCGTGGCTCTGACTGATCCTCTGAGCTAGTTGGAGGTGCATGGACTACGACAAGCGCATGAATCAATTGTTCGGCTACGGTATGTTTGAGCCCATCGATCCAGTCCATTTGCGTGTCTGCAAGGGATTCATTTAACGTTTTGAGTTCGCTTCGGTGTTTTGCATCGCGGATTTCTCTCTGCCAAGGAAGCACCACCGCCGTGATTCTCAGTGAGCCGAGCTCAAGCAGCACATAATTGTGCCCCTTCGGATCTGTTGACTTGATTATCGGATTCCATCGCCTCATTCCGGCCAGGGATTCCTGGACTAGCGAATGCCGTAAGTGCCCTCGCAAATCTTCATGGGGGGTATGAATCAGCAGCTCCTGAGTTTCTTTCAAGGCTTTTTGAAAGGTTTGAGGAAGTAAAACTCCAAGCTCCTCGAAAAATTCTTTATTTACCTGTGCACGAATGAACCCTTGGATTTCTTGTTTTGTGACCACGTAATCACCACTCACTATTCGGTAAGCGGATTTTTACTCTATATTTATTCGTTATGGAAGTGAGGCACTGGTTTTTTATCCAGCCGCTGATCGTTTTCTAGAGGTTGGCTATTAGAACGGCACATCCCCAAGAATCGTCGCCCGATGCATCACCCGCCGTTGCGGCCGGTAGTCATCCACCGCGTAATGCTGGGTCACGCGGTTATCCCAGAACGCCACGTCGTTCTCCTGCCAGCGCCAGCGGAGGGTGAATTCCGGGCGTGTCGCGTGGGCGAACAGCAGCTTGAGGATCGCCTCGCTTTCCGCCGGTTCCAGTTCATTGATCCAGGTGGTAAACCCATCACTGACAAACAGCGACTTACGCCCGCTCACCGGATGCGTGCGCACGACCGGGTGCGACAGCGGTGGGTTTTTCCTGCGGGTTTCTTCCCAGCGCGACAGGTCTTCGGCACTGTTGCCAAAGCGTTCCAGCGGGAAGGATTTGGTGAAGTCGTGGGTAGCCGTCAGCCCATCGAGCAACCGCTTCAACGGCTCGGACAGCGCCTCGTACGCCGCGATGCCACTGGCCCACAGCGTATCGCCACCGTACGCCGGCAGCAGCTTGGCACTCAGCACCGCGCCGAGGGCCGGGGTGGGCAGGAAGGTCACATCGGTGTGCCATACGGCGTTGTCGCGTACGTCGGTGACGGCGGTGTCGAGGATCAGCACTTCGGGCTGTTCCGGCACGTTGGGGTAGATCGGATGGATGTGCAGGTCACCGAAGTTCGCCGCGAACCGCGCCTGTTGCTGCGGGGTGATCGGCTGGCCACGGAAGAACAGCACCGAATGGCTGAGCAACGCCTGTTCGATGGCATCGCGATGTTCGGTGCTCAGCGGCCGGGTAATATCGACGCCACTGATCTGGGCGCCCAGGGCGGTGCTCAAGGGGGTAACGGTCAGGCTGCTCATGCTGTTCTCACTCAATGTGCCTGGCCATGCCAAGGCACTAACTTACGCTGCAGGGCGCGCAGGCCCATTTCCATGGCGAAGGCGATCAGGGCGATCACTAGGATCCCCAGCACCACCACATCGGTCACCAGGAACTGCGCCGCCGACTGCACCATGAAACCCAGGCCGCTGGTGGCCGCGATCAGTTCGGCGGCGACCAGGGTCGACCAGCCCACACCCAGGCCGATACGCATCCCGGTGAGGATGTCGGGCAGGGCGCTCGGCAGGATCACATGGCGAATCAGCTGCGCACGGGTGGCGCCCAACGACTGCGCCGCCCGCAGCTTGGCCGGGTCGACGGTGCGTACGCCGGTCGCGGTGGCGATGGCGATCGGCGCAAAGATCGCCAGGTAAATCAGCAGCACCTTGGACAGCTCGCCGATACCGCACCAGATCACGATCAACGGCAGGTAAGCCAGGGGCGGAATCGGCCGGTAGAACTCGATCAGCGGGTCGAGAATGCCGCGGGCGATGCGGTTGGCGCCGATGGCAATGCCTACCGGCACGGCGGTCAGCACCGCGAAGCCCAGGCCCAGGCCGATCCGGCTGAGGCTCGCGCCCAGGTGCTGCCACAAGGTGGAATCCATATAGCCCGTGGTCGCCAGCAGCCAGCCTTTTTGCAGCACGGCGGAGGGCGGTGGCAGGAACAACGGTTCGATCAGGCCGGTGGCGGTGACGGCCCACCAGAGGGCCAGCAAGGCGACCAGGGTCAACAGGCTGATCCAGCGTGTGCTCAGGCTGCGCCGCACCGGGATAACCGCGTGCGCCACCGGCTTGGCAGCGGTGGCGGGGAGTTCGTAGCTGCTCATGCGGACACCTGCCGTTGCGAGAATACTTTGCCCAGCACGTGTTCGCGGGTTTCGATAAAGCGCGGGTCGGACTTGATCGCCCGCGCCGACTCACCGGCCGCATAGCGCTGGCCGAAGTCCAGGTGCAGGCGTTCGACGATCTGGCCCGGGTTGGGCGCCAGCAGGATCAGGTCGGTGGCGAGGAACACCGCTTCTTCGATGTCATGGGTAATCAGGAACACCGGCTTGGCCGTGCGCCGCCAGACTTGCAGCAACAGTTCCTGCATCTGCTCACGGGTGAAGGCATCGAGGGCGCCGAAGGGTTCGTCCATCAGCAGCACGCGCGGGTCGGCGGCCAGGGCGCGGGCCAGGCCGACGCGTTGCTTCTGGCCGCCGGAGAGTTGCCAGATGCGGCGATTGTCGAAGCCGGCGAGGTCCACCAGCGCGAGCATTTCCCGGGCGCGTACTTCGCGCTGCGCCTTGGGCATGCCGGCCAGTTCCAGGCCAAAACCGACATTGGCCAACACGTCCTGCCAGGGCAGCAGGGCGTCGTCCTGGAACACCACGCCACGTTCGGCGCTGGGGCCTTTGACCGGTACGCCATCGAGGGTGATGCGCCCGGCGGACGGTTCGACAAAGCCGGCAATCAGGTTCAACAGCGAAGTCTTGCCACTGCCGGACGGGCCGAGGGCCACCAGCAATTGCTGGGGCCCCAGGTCGAGTGAAATGTCGGACAGTACCGGTTCTGTGGCGCCTGGGTACTGTGCGCTGATGCGCTCCAGTTGTAGCAAGGCCATCGCGATGAACTCCTTGAATCAGTTAGTGATGAACTTGGCGCTAACGTATGGGGCGTAGTCCGGCAGCACGGCGTCGACCTTGCCTTGTTCCTTGAGGAACGCAGCGGTATCGGTCACGGCCTTGGTGGTCGGTGCACCCAGCAGGGTCACCTGGTCAGCGGCCAGCGGGTAGACGTTGCCTTGCAGCAGCAGCGGGATGTCGCTGGCCTTGGCGCCGGAGAGTTTCACCAGTTTGTCGACGTTGCCTGTGTCGGCGAGCCAGGCTTGTGGGTCTTTGCGGTAGGCGGCGTAGGCATCCAGGGTGACCTTGGCGAAGGCGGTGACGATTTCCGGGTGCTTCTGCGCGAAGTCCTTGCGCACGATCCAGGCATCGAAGGTCGGCGCGCCGAACTTGGCCAGCTCGCCGGAGGTGATCAGCACTTTGCCGTTTTCCTTGGCCACGCCCAGGGCCGGGTCCCATACGTAGGTAGCGTCGATGTCACCGCGCTTCCAGGCCGCGATGATCGCCGGCGGTGCGAGGTTGAGGATGGTCACTTTCGATGGGTCGATGTTCCAGTGCTTCAGCGCGGCCAACAGGCTGTAGTGGCCGGTGGAAACGAAGGGTACGGCGACTTTCTTGCCGATCAGGTCCTGGGGACTGTTGATCCCGGAACCATTGCGCGCCACCAGGGCTTCGGCACCGCCGATCTGGGTGGCAACCAGGAAGGTTTCCACCGGCACCTTGCGGGTGATCGCAGCGGTCAGTGGGCTGGAACCGAGGTAGCCGATCTGCACGTCGCCGGAGGCGATGGCGGCGATGATATCGGCGCCATTGTCGAATTTGCGCCAGTCGATCTTGGCGTTAGTGGCTTTTTCATACGCGCCGTCGGCCTGGGCAACTTTGGCCGGGTCTACGGTGGTCTGGTAAGCGATGGTTACATCCGCCGCCTGGGCAAACAGGCTGGCACCGGCCAGGGACAACGCGGCCAGGAGGCGCAGAGGGGTTAACAGTTTCAAGGGGAAGCTCCTCAATCAGGCGGCCGAGGGTCGGCGTGTGAGGAGACTAAATGATCTAAGAATCCGAAAATAAATAACATTTTCGAATTAGCTTATGGGCGAAAGGTTGAAGCGAATCTTGAGCTTGATGAGGGCAAATGTGGGAGGGGCAAGCCCCTCTCACATTTTGAGCCGGGTTCGGCTTCAGTTAGTTGCTGATGGCCAGAATGCTCGCCTGGTACGAGCCGACAAACACATCAAAGTCGCCCACTTCGTTCTGCTCCAGCTCAGCCTGCTGCGCCAGCGACGTGCGCGCCAGCTGTTCAAAGCGTGCCTGCTCTTCTGCGGGCAACGGCTCGCGGCGGAAGTACTCGGCGTGCACCTCGCTCTGATGCAGGGAGAACTGCGCGAAACTCTCTTTGCGCTCGGCCATCGCTGCCAATACCTGCGCCGAGGGGGTCAGGGACGGGTCCTTGACCTTGGCCAGTTGGGCGTCCAGTGCCTGGCTGTGTTCGGTGATGCCGTGGCTTTCATCCAGCAGCGCAGCCAGCGGGGCAATCTTCTCCAGCAGCTCGGTGGCCCATTCCTTCATGTCCACGGCCTGGCCCTTGCGCTGCAATTGCAGGCCCGGGCGCCGGCCTTCCTTGACCACGCTGAGGAAGTTGGACGTGGCGTTGCCGCACTCGTTGTCGGCGAACAGCGGGCTGTCGTTCAGCGCGCAGTACAGCAGGAATGCGTCGAGGAAACGCGACTCCGGCAGGTCGATGCCCATCGGCAGGAACGGGTTGATGTCCAGGCAGCGCACTTCGATGTACTGGATGCCACGGGCCATCAGCGCCTGGATCGGCCGCTCGCCGGTGTAGGTCACGCGCTTGGGGCGGATGTTGGAGTAGTACTCGTTTTCGATCTGCAGGATGTTGGTGTTGAGCTGTACCCACTCACCGTCCTTGTGGGTGCCGACTTCGACATAGGGCGCGTAGGGCGTTGCCACTGCTTCGCGCAGGCTGTCGGTGTAGCTGGCCAGGTCGTTGTAGCACGGCGTCAGGCCGGCCTGGGCGTTACTCTGGTAACCCAGGTCGCTCATGCGCAGGCTGGTGGCGTACGGCAGGTACAGGGTGTCGGCGTCGAGCACTTCCAATTGGTGCGAGCGACCACGCAGGAAACCCGCATCCAGGGCCGGCGATGCGCCGAACAGGTACATCAGCAGCCAGCTGTAGCGGCGGAAGTTGCGGATCAGCGCGATATAGGCCGTGGACTGATAGTCGCGGTCGGTGCCGACGAAGCCTTCAGTCTCCTTGAGCAGCGGCCACAGCTGTTCCGGCAGGGAAAAGTTGTAGTGGATGCCCGCGATGCACTGCATGGTCTTGCCGTAACGCAGGGCCAGGCCCTTGCGGTACACGTACTTGAGCTGTCCGATATTGGAAGTGCCGTAGTAGGCGATCGGGATGTCTTCCTCGGCCGGCAACGGGCACGGCATCGAGGGGCTCCACAGGTATTCGCTGCCGAGCTTGGTGTAGGCAAAGCGATGGATCTTGTCCAGGCTGCTCAGGGTGTCGGCCGGGTTGGGCAGCGCCGGAGTGATGAACTCCAGCAGCGATTCCGAGTAGTCGGTGGTGATCTGTTCATGGGTCAACGCGGCGCCCAGGGCTTCGGGGTGCGGCGTTTGCGCCAGGCGACCCTCACCGGTGACACGTAGGCATTCACGCTCGATGCCGTGCAAGCACTGCTCTAGCAGGGAGAGGTGTTCGCGCTTGCCGAGCAGGGCCAGGCGGCGGTTGAGAAGTTCGCTCAAGTTGGATTCCTTCACGCGTCAGTCGCCCCAATATGGGGGTGGGCAGGACGGTCTACAAGGGTGAAGTTAAAACTGGCGTGATCGCCTGGTTTTGAGTCGATTTGACCCGCGTTAAAAAAGCCTACTTCACTCCATGAATTGGGCTATAGCGCAGCAAGAAAATTCCGACGCTGTTATCGCAGCGCCGAAATTAACTCAAATCGGGGGCGGGGAGCTATAGGACAGCGAACGTGCCCTGTGCTTTTGCGACAAGTCTTTCGTCCTGATACACATCGGCCTCGACCACCAGCGTGCGCCGGCCGGCGTGAATCACGCGGCTGGTGCACAGCACATCGCCGTCTTCCACGGCGCGGATGTAGTTGATCTTGCATTCGATGGTCGCGCTCTGCTGGTCAAACCCATGGGCGCTGGAACAGGCCAGCCCCATGGTGATGTCCACCAGGCTGAAAATCGCCCCGCCGTGGAGCTTGCCCGCGCGGTTGCGCAGGTGCGGCTCCAGGGTCAGGGCCACTTCGGCAACGCCTTCTTCGAGGCGTTGCAGGCGGCAGCCGATCAGTTCGCTGAACGCGCTCTGGGTCAAACCGGCGGGGATTTCCATCAGCGTTTCTTCAACTGCTTGGCGTTGGCGAACAGCGAGGCCATGGCGTTGTTGCCTGGCGCCGCGGTGGCGGTTTCCTTGCGCAGTTGACTGTTTTCGGAGCGGTTCTGTGACTGGCGCGGTGCCGAGCCAGGACGTGCACCACGGGCGCCGTCGATTTTTTCGCCGGGGGTGTCGCCCATGCGCATCGACAGGCCAACGCGTTTACGCGGGATGTCGACTTCCATGACCTTGACCTTGACCACATCACCGGCTTTCACCGCTTCGCGCGGATCTTTGATGAACTTCTCCGAAAGCGCAGAAATGTGTACCAAACCGTCCTGATGCACGCCGATATCCACAAACGCGCCGAAGTTGGTCACGTTGGTGACCACGCCTTCGAGGATCATGCCCAGTTGCAGGTCCTTGAGGTCTTCGACGCCGTCCTGGAACTCGGCGGTCTTGAACTCGGGACGCGGGTCGCGGCCAGGTTTTTCCAGCTCTTGCAGGATGTCGGTGATGGTCGGCACGCCGAAGGTTTCGTCGGTGTACTTCTTTGGATCCAGGCGCTTGAGGAACGCGGCGTCGCCGATCAGCGAGCGGATATCGCGGTCGGTCTCGGCGGCGATACGTTGCACCAATGGATAGGCTTCCGGGTGAACGGCGGACGAGTCCAGCGGGTTGTCGCCGTTCATCACGCGCAGGAAGCCGGCGGCTTGCTCGAAGGTTTTTTCACCCAGGCGGGCGACTTTTTTCAGCGCGGCGCGGGTTTTGAACGCACCGTTTTCGTCGCGATGCGTGACGATGTTCTGCGCCAGGGTGGCATTGAGGCCGGAGATACGCGCCAGCAACGCTACCGAGGCCGTGTTCACGTCCACGCCCACGGCGTTTACGCAGTCTTCCACCACCGCATCCAGGCCGCGTGCCAGTTTCAGCTGTGACACGTCGTGCTGGTACTGGCCGACACCGATGGATTTAGGATCGATTTTCACCAGCTCTGCCAGCGGATCCTGCAAGCGACGGGCAATGGACACCGCGCCACGGATCGACACGTCGAGGTCCGGGAATTCCTTGGAGGCCAGTTCCGATGCCGAGTACACCGAAGCACCGGCTTCGGAGACCATCACCTTGGTCATCTTCATGGCTGGGTATTTCTTGATCAGTTCGGCGGCCAGCTTGTCGGTTTCACGGCTGGCGGTGCCGTTGCCGATGGCGATCAGGTCCACCGAATGTTTGGCGCACAGGGCGGCCAGGATGGCGAGGGTCTGGTCCCACTTGTTGTGCGGCACGTGTGGGTACACGGTGGCGTGGTCCAGCAGCTTGCCGGTGGCATCGACCACGGCGACCTTGCAGCCGGTACGCAGGCCCGGGTCGAGGCCCAGGGTGGCGCGTGGCCCGGCCGGGGCGGCCAGTAGCAGGTCGTGCAGGTTGTGGGCGAATACGTTGATCGCCTCGGTTTCCGCGCCGTCGCGCAACTCGCCGAGCAGGTCGGTTTCCAGGTGGGTGTAGAGCTTGACCTTCCAGGTCCAGCGCACGACTTCACCGAGCCACTTGTCCGCAGGACGATTCTGATTCTGGATGCCGAATTGTTGGCCGATCATGCCTTCGCACGGGTGCATGGTGCCCGGCAGTTCGTCGCCGACTTTCAGCGCGGAGCTGAGAATGCCTTCGTTGCGGCCACGGAAAATCGCCAGCGCACGGTGGGACGGCATGCTTTTCAGCGGTTCGTCGTGTTCGAAGTAATCGCGGAACTTGGCGCCTTCTTCCTCTTTGCCGGCGATGACGCGGGCGCTGAGGGTGGCTTCCTGTTTCAGGTAGTTGCGCAGTTTTTCCAGCAGGTTGGCATCTTCGGCGAAGCGCTCCATCAGGATGTACTTGGCGCCTTCGAGGGCGGCCTTGACGTCGGCGACGCCTTTTTCTGCGTTGACGAAGCGCGCGGCTTCGGTCTCCGGGGTCAGCGACGGGTCGTTGAACAGACCGTCGGCCAGTTCGCCCAGGCCGGCTTCCAGGGCGATCTGGCCCTTGGTGCGGCGCTTCTGTTTGTACGGAAGGTAAAGGTCTTCGAGGCGGGTCTTGGTGTCGGCGAGCTTGATGTCGCGTTCCAACTGCGGGGTCAGCTTGCCCTGTTCCTCGATGCTGGCGAGGATGCTGATACGCCGTTCGTCGAGTTCTCGCAGGTAGCGCAGGCGTTCTTCCAGGTGCCGCAGCTGGATGTCGTCGAGGCTGCCGGTCACTTCTTTCCGGTAACGGGCGATGAAGGGCACCGTGGAGCCTTCATCCAGTAGAGCGACGGCCGCTTCGACCTGTTGTGGGCGTACGCCGAGTTCTTCGGCGATGCGGCTGTTGATGCTGTCCATAAAACCACCTGAAATTCTGAAAAGCAGCCCGCAGGCCCGGAAAACAAGGCCTTGCGCGGCTGGTTGAGCGGCCCGACCGGCGCCGCTACCTGGGTCAAGAGGCAGCCTATTGACCCTCGAAATCGAAAAAATCACGACAAGCGGGTGAAAAAAAGCCCGGCATTAAACGGCAACGATCTGACGTTGCCCTGCATGAAGGCGCCGCATTATAACCAGCGTTCTGCTCTTGGGGGGTACTGCGCCAGTGGTTGGAAGGCGCGGGTTCGCTGGCAGTAGAGGAAAAATCTGCTAACAATGCACACGGTGCGTATAACGGCAGCTACGCCATAATGCGCGCCGAGATAAGAGGAGCATCCAATGAGCAGCACTGCACAAACTGCTGAAGGCGAAAAAATTCTCATCGTTGATGACGATCCGGGGCTGAGCAGCCTGCTGGAGCGTTTCTTCAACTCCAAG
Organism: Pseudomonas sp. GW821-FHT09D08; assembly: GCF_059416305.1. Lineage (NCBI taxonomy): Bacteria > Pseudomonadati > Pseudomonadota > Gammaproteobacteria > Pseudomonadales > Pseudomonadaceae > Pseudomonas > Pseudomonas sp. GW821-FHT09D08. The sequence continues at coordinate 74,836 of NZ_JBWKOX010000024.1, read as the reverse complement.
GGCTATCGTGCCCGCGCGGTGCCGAACACCGAGCAGATGGACCGTCTCCTGGGGCGTGAAGTATTCAACCTGGTCGTACTCGACCTGATGCTGCCCGGCGAAGACGGCCTCACCGCTTGCAAGCGCCTGCGCGGCGCTAACAACCAGATTCCAATCATCATGCTGACCGCCAAGGGCGATGAGCTGAGCCGCATCAAGGGCCTCGAGCTGGGTGCCGATGACTACCTGGCCAAACCCTTCAACCCAGACGAGTTGATGGCGCGGGTCAAAGCCGTGTTGCGTCGTCAGGCACCGCCGGTACCGGGCGCGCCGGGCAGCGAAGACGAAAGCGTTACCTTTGGCGACTACGAACTGTCGCTGGCAACCCGCGAGCTCAAGCGTGGCGACGAAGTGCACATGCTCACCACCGGTGAATTCGCCGTGCTCAAGGCCCTGGTGATGAACGCGCGTCAGCCGCTGACCCGCGACAAACTGATGAACCTGGCACGCGGTCGCGAATGGGACGCCCTGGAGCGCTCCATCGACGTGCAGATTTCCCGTCTGCGCCGGATGATCGAGCCGGACCCGTCCAAACCTCGGTATATCCAGACGGTATGGGGTGTGGGCTATGTGTTTGTGCCGGATGGCACCGCAACCAAGTGACCGATGATTTGCAGGGCGGGCATCCTGGCGCTTGACTCCATGAGGGTCGACGGGATGCCCGGCGTCTGCAATTCTGCGAGCGCCGCTCGTTCCTGCAAGGTGTCCAGCTGTCTTCTATGAAAACCCCTCTGTGGTTCCCGCAAAGTTTCTTCTCCCGCACCCTTTGGCTGGTGCTGATCGTCGTGCTGTTTTCCAAGGCGCTGACACTGGTTTATCTGCTGATGAACGAAGACGTGCTGGTGGACCGGCAGTACAGCCACGGTGTCGCCTTGACGCTGCGTGGTTACTGGGCCGTAGACCCTGAGAACCGCGAAAAGGTAGCCAAGGCCTCGACGTTGACCCGCGTTGACGGGGCTGGTGTACCCGAGGGTGAGCAGCATTGGCCCTACAGCGAGATCTACCAGCGCCAGATGCAGGCCGAACTGGGCGAGGACACCGAGGTGCGCTTGCGCATGCATGTTTCACCTGCGCTGTGGGTAAGGGCGCCGAGCCTTGGCGATGCCTGGATCAAGGTTCCGCTGTATCCGCATCCTTTGCGAGGGCAGAAGATCTGGAACGTGTTGGGCTGGTTCCTGGCCATCGGCTTGCTTTCCACAGCGTCCGCGTGGATTTTCGTTCGCCAGCTTAACCAACCACTTAAGCGCCTGGTGTTTGCCGCCCGCCAATTGGGCCAGGGGCGCAGCGTGCGCCTGCCGGTCAGCGATACGCCCAGTGAAATGACCGAGGTGTATGGCGCCTTCAACCAGATGGCGGAGGATGTCGAACAGGCCGGGCGCGAGCGCGAGCTGATGCTGGCGGGGGTGTCCCATGACTTGCGCACGCCCTTGACGCGATTGCGCCTGTCCCTGGAACTGATGGGCAACCATAGCGACCTCACCGACGACATGGTTCGCGACATCGAAGACATGGACGCGATTCTCGACCAGTTCCTGGCGTTTATCCGCGATGGTCGTGACGAGGTGGTGGAGGAAGTCGATCTCACGGACCTGGTGCGTGAGGTTGTCGCGCCCTACAACCAGAATGGCGAGCAAGTGCGCATGCGCCTTGAGCCGATCCAGCCGTTTGCGTTGCGTCGGGTGTCGATGAAGCGCCTGCTGAACAACCTGATCGGCAACGCTTTGCACCATGCCGGTTCGGATGTTGAAGTGGCTGCGTATGTGTCTGGCGACAGTGCTGCGCCGTACGTGGTGCTGAGTGTGATGGACCGGGGAGCGGGCATCGATCCGGACGAACTGGAGGGTATCTTCAACCCCTTTACCCGTGGCGACCGTGCCCGGGGTGGCAAGGGGACCGGTCTGGGGCTGGCGATCGTGCGGCGGATTGCGTCGATGCACGGCGGCAATGTCGAGTTGCGTAACCGCGAAGACGGTGGCCTTGAGGCACGGGTACGCTTGCCGCTTGGGCTTATGCTGCCAAGGGATGCGGTCTAGAAACAGCTGCAAGTTTCAAGTTTGAAGCCGCAAGAGAAAGGCAGACAGCTTTTGCCCTTTCTCTTGCAGCTTATAGCTTGAAGCTGACAGCCGCGTCTCTAGCCCTTGCCCTTGGTCCTGGTCATATTCGGCCCACCATTTTTCTCCAGATGCTGGATGATGATCCCCGCCACATCCTTCCCGGTGGTGGTCTCTATCCCTTCCAGGCCCGGCGACGAGTTCACCTCCATAACCAGTGGCCCATGGTTGGAGCGCAGGATATCCACACCCGCCACTGCCAGCCCCATGACCTTGGCCGCTCGCAACGCGGTCATGCGTTCTTCCGGGGTGATCTTGATCAGGCTGGCGCTGCCGCCGCGGTGCAGGTTGGAGCGGAACTCTCCGGGCTTGGCCTGGCGCTTCATGGCTGCGATCACCTTGTCGCCCACCACGAAGCAGCGGATATCCGCACCGCCGGCTTCCTTGATGTACTCCTGGACCATGATGTTCTGCTTGAGGCCCATGAATGCCTCGATCACGGATTCCGCTGCGGTCGCGGTTTCACACAGCACCACACCGATGCCCTGGGTGCCTTCCAGCACCTTGATCACCAGCGGCGCGCCGTTGACCATTTCGATCAGGTCGGGAATGTCGTCGGGGGAGTGGGCAAAGCCGGTGACCGGCAGGCCGATGCCCCGCCGCGAGAGCAGTTGCAACGAGCGTAATTTGTCCCGCGAGCGTGCAATGGCCACGGATTCATTGAGGGGGAAGACCCCCATCATTTCGAACTGGCGCAACACGGCGCAGCCATAGAACGTCACCGAGGCGCCAATCCGCGGGATCACCGCATCAAACCCCTCCAGCGGTTTACCGCGGTAATGGATCTGCGGCTTGTGGCTGGCAATGTTCATATAGGCACGCAACGTGTCGATCACCACCATTTCATGGCCACGTTCGGTGCCGGCCTCGACCAGGCGGCGGGTGGAATACAGACGCGGGTTTCGCGACAGCACAGCAATCTTCATGCAGCACCTGGGGCAGAAATAGTAGAGACCGGGAACACCGGCTTGTCTTGAACGTACTTGACGCCGGGATTGACCACCAGGTGGCCGTCAATCAGCGCCTTGGAGCCCAGCAACAGGCGGTAACGCATGGCTTTGCGGCAGGCCAGGGTGAACTCCACCCGCCATACCCGATCACCCAGTGCCAGGGTGGTGCTGATCACGTAGCGCACCTGCGCATGGCCATTGGAGCTCTTGATGGTTTTCATCGTCACCAGGGGCGCTTCGCAGCGGCGGTGACGCAGTTGCACAACGCTGCCCAGGTGCGCGGTAAAGCGCACCCACTTCTCACCGTCGCGCTCAAAAGGCTCGATGTCGGTGGCATGCAGGCTGGAGGTGCTGGCACCGGTGTCGATCTTGGCTCGCAGGCCTGCCACTCCCAAGTCGGGAAGTGCCACCCACTCACGCAGACCTACAACGGTCAAATGGTCAAATGTCTTCAATATGGGTAACCGGTCAATTCGCCCAGGCCTGAGGAGAAACCTCGGCCAGGGCGTTGAATGCAGGCCTGGCGAACCAGTAGCCTTGCATCAGAAATATTCCACAGTCAGACAGAAAGTCGCGCTCGCCGGCACTTTCGATGCCTTCGGCGATGACAGTAACGTTCAACTGCTCACAGATTGTGACAATCCCCTGAACGATCACCTGGCGGACACGATCCTGGTCGACATCGCGGATCAGCGCCATGTCGAGTTTGATCAAGTCAGGTTGGAAATCGGCCAGCAGATTCAGCCCCGAATAGCCCGCGCCGAAGTCGTCGATGGCGGTCTTGAAGCCGAACTCGCGGTATTCACGCAGAATATTCGTCAAATGGCGATAGTTATCTACATGCTCGCTTTCCAGTGTTTCGAAAATCAGTTGGTTCAGCGGGAAGTTGTGCGCGCGAGCTGCCTCTAGGGTGCTGCGGATGCACAACTCCGGACGGTACACGGCGTTGGGCATGAAGTTGATGGAAAGGTGGGTTTGCATCCCCAGGGCCGCAGCACCGGCGATCGCCTGGGTGCGGCAGCGCTGGTCGAAGCGGTAGCGGTTGCTTTCGTCGACCTGGTCCAGCACCGACAATGCCCCTTCGCCCTGTGTACCGCGCACCAAGGCTTCGTGGGCAAAAATCGAATGGTCCCGAAGGTCTACGATAGGCTGGTAGGCGAAAGCAAACTCGAAACCCAAGGGTTCGCTTTGCTGGCAGCCTGCGCAACGCTGTTCAGGCGAGGTGAGTGAAGTAGGAAAGTCGGTCACGGCGTATCCTCGCGAAAACAGGGTGCTACCTGGCGTATCTTAGGTGAGCCTTGAGGTTTATGCGTCGAAGGGTTTCAACGTTACAGTTGCGACATTTGTCAGAGCGAGGAATTCAAGTGGCTCAAAAGCAGGAAGAGGAAGAAAAGGTCCGTCTGGACAAGTGGCTTTGGGCGGCGCGTTTCTTTAAGACACGTGCCTTGGCCAAGGCCGCGATTGAGAGCGGCAAGGTGCATCATCGAGGCGAGCGCTGTAAACCGGGCAAGGAGCCACGTGTCGGTGATGAGCTGCAGATTCGGATAGGTTTTGACGAAAAGACCGTGGTGGTTCAGGCACTTTCCACTGTGCGCCGTGGCGCCCCCGAAGCGCAGGCGCTGTACACCGAAACCGAAGCCAGCATTGCCAGGCGCGAAAATGCGGCTGCCCTGCGCAAGGCGGGCGCCACGGGGATGACCACCGATGGCAAGCCGAGCAAGAAGCAGCGCCGCGACCTGTTCAAGTTTCGCGGCAGTGGCAATGATGACTGATTGTGCAGCGGCCCATTCAAGTGTGGGAGGGGGCTTGCAGCGTTAAGGGGATGTACGCACGACGCTCAATCCACTGATCACTGGCAGCTTGCCAAGTAACCTGAAGATCGGCGTCGTCACGTGTAACAGAGCGGCCGACACCTTCGCCGCAAACGGCGTGTAATAACCCCAGCCCAACGCCAACAGTGCCAGCAGCACCCCGCCGATATAATCGTCCTGCCCCCAATGCGCGCCCGCCACCAGCCGCGGCATCATGAACAACAGCGCCAGGCCCCAGATCACCAGCACCTGGCCGATACGTCTGGCGAACACGCTCATGAACATTGCCCAGATCAGCAACACCGAGGCGTGATCCCCCGGAAAGCTTTGGCTTGAGCGGTCCTTCAGCTCCCAGGTCTTCTCCAGCCCCGGGAAATAGTCACTCATCTGGATCGCCCCGGCGATGACCATCGACGGGCTGCTGTGTTGCCAGCCCATCTGCGCCGCGAGTTTGGAAAACAGCGTGCGGATAAACAGCAAGAGCAACAAAATACCGACAAAACCTAACAGGGCCTGGCGTGCCTGCGCGGCTTTGAACACCCAGTCGCCGCGAATCAGCAGCATCAGCAGGATCACCCCGACCACCGCATCAAACGGCCGCAGACTGGCCACGGCCCACACGTGCAGCCATGTCGCGCTGCTCGCCAGCGGGTCGTTGAGAAGGTGAAATAGCCACTCGTCGAAAATCACACACAGCATCTGCCCCGTGGGCCACAGCCAAAAACACAGCAGCCCGATAGCGAGTAGATTGCACAGAGCCCATCGCCGGAGGTTCCACTTGGCTTGGAACAAACCCGGATTGTTCATAAACTGTCCCTCTTCGCTCTAAATAAGCTCTCTGTTTCCAGGAGAAAGCCGCACCAAGATGGTGCTAAAGCGTTTAATTTTATAAACCTTGTAACCAATTTGTCATCAATTCAGATACCCAGACCTATGACTGATCTACCGGATACCGACTTCACCCAACGCTTCATCTTCGACGAGAGCGACGCCCGCGGCGAAATGGTTTCGTTGGAGCGCAGCTACGCCGAAGTCCTCGCCAAGCACCCCTATCCGGAGCCGGTCGCACAACTGCTCGGTGAGCTGATGGCTGCTGCTGCGTTGCTGGTGGGCACCATGAAGTTCGACGGTTTGCTGATCCTGCAAGCCCGTTCCGAAGGGCCGATTCCGCTGCTGATGATCGAGTGCTCCAGCGAGCGCGAAATCCGTGGCCTGGCCCGTTATGAAGCCGACCAGATTGCCCCGGACGCCAGCCTGGCCGAGCTGATGCCCAACGGCGTCCTGGCGCTCACCGTCGACCCGACCTCAGGCCAGCGTTACCAGGGCATCGTCGACCTCGACGGCAAAACGCTGTCGGAATGCTTCACCAACTATTTCGTGATGTCCCAGCAAGTGGGCACCAAGTTCTGGCTTAACGCCGACGGCAAGCGCGCCCGTGGCATGTTGCTGCAACAACTGCCGGCCGACCGTATCAAGGACGACGAAGATCGCGCTGAAAGCTGGCGGCACTGCATTGCCTTGGCCGATACCCTGAAAGCCGAAGAACTGCTGGGCCTGGACAACGAAACCATCCTGCACCGCCTGTACCACGAAGACCCCGTGCGCCTGTTCGACGCGCAGACCTTGCACTTTCACTGCAGCTGCTCCCGCGAGCGTTCGGGTAACGCCCTGGTCAGCCTGGGCCTGGAAGATGCGCAGAACCTGGTGGTGGAACACGGTGGCAATATTGAGATCGACTGCCAGTTCTGCAACGAGCGCTACCTGTTCGACGCTGCCGATGTAGCGCAATTGTTCGCCGGCGCAGGTATCGACACGCCTTCCGACACCCGCCACTAAAACGTTTAAGCACAGGTAAATCACCTGTCAAATGCCGGATTAGAGGCGTTCTGACGGGAGGGCCCTACTCTTTTTGGGCTTTTCTGGCATAATCCGGCCCACTTTTTTCGCGGTAGTAGTGCGCAACTTTCTACTACAAAACGTTTGGAGCACTCGGCCAAAGGCCGACGGGGAACCTCATGACGCAAGCCAATAACGCCGTATACACCGATCTGAGTGTTGACGATCTGGTCAAAGAAGCCCTGCAGCGCGGTGAAGGCGTGCTTGCCGATACCGGCGCGCTGGTCGTGGAAACCGGTCACCGTACCGGCCGTTCGCCAGTCGACCGTTTCATCGTTGAAGAGCCTTCCACCCAGGATTCCATCGCCTGGGGCCCGATCAACCGCAAGTTCCCGGCCGACAAGTTCGATGCCCTGTGGGCCCGCGTCGAGGCGTTCAACAACGCGCAAGAGCATTTCGTTTCCCACGTTCACGTAGGGGCGGCCGAAGACCACTACCTGGCCGTGAAAATGACCACCCAGACTGCCTGGCAGAACCTGTTCGGTCGTTGCCTGTTCATCAACCCGGCCCAGTACAACCCGGCCGGTCGTGACGAGTGGCAAGTGCTCAACGTGGCCAACTTCGAGTGCGTGCCAGAGCGTGACGGCACCAACTCCGACGGTTGCGTGATCCTCAACTTCGCCCAGAAAAAAGTGCTGATCGCCGGCATGCGCTACGCCGGTGAAATGAAGAAAGCCATGTTCTCGGTGCAGAACTACCTGCTGCCGGCTTCCGACGTACTGCCGATGCACTGCGCCGCCAACATTGGCGAAGCAGGCGACGTGACCCTGTTCTTCGGTCTGTCGGGCACCGGCAAGACCACCCTGTCCGCCGACGAAAGCCGCTACCTGATCGGTGACGACGAACACGGCTGGGGCGAAGGCGTGGTGTTCAACATCGAAGGCGGTTGCTATGCCAAGTGCATCGACCTGTCCGAGAAGAACGAACCGGTTATCTGGAAAGCCATCAAGCACGGCGCCGTGCTGGAAAACGTCGTGATCGACGAGGCCAAGCACGCCGACTATGCCGACGTCAGCCTGACCCAGAACAGCCGCGCCGCCTACCCGCTGGAGCACGTTGCCAAGCGTTCCGAGAAGAACCTGGGCGGCGAGCCAAACGCGGTGATCTTCCTGACCTGCGACCTGACCGGCGTACTGCCACCCGTGTCCATCCTCAGCGAAGAACAAGCGGCCTACCACTTCCTGTCCGGCTACACCGCACTGGTGGGCTCGACCGAAATGGGTTCGGGCAGCGGCATCAAGTCGACCTTCTCCACCTGCTTCGGCGCACCGTTCTTCCCACGCCCGGCCGGCGAATACGCAGAGCTGCTGATCAAGCGCATCCGCGGCTTCGGCTCCAAGGTCTACCTGGTCAACACCGGCTGGACCGGTGGCGGCTACGGCGTTGGCAAGCGCTTCAACATCCCGACCACGCGCGGCGTGATCGCGGCGATCCAGAGCGGCGCGTTGATCGGTGCTGAAACCGAACACCTCGACACCATCAACCTCGACGTGCCATTGGCTGTACCGGGCGTTGAGACCGGCCTGTTGAACCCACGTAACACCTGGGCTGATAAGGCTGCTTACGATGAAGCGGCGAAGGCCCTGGCTGGTCTGTTCATCGAGAACTTCAAGAAGTTTGAAGTGAGCGAAGCGATCAAGGCTGCGGGTCCGAAGTTGTAAGATTCGCAAGCTGTTAAAAAGCCGTCCCTAGTGGGCGGCTTTTTTGTGCGCGAAGGGTTAGTCGACGATAGGCAGAATCATTGCCCCTCCACCTTTGACTTGCGGTGTGCCTGGAGCTGATCTTCGTTCAGCTCAGGTTTTCCAGCGTCTGAGTGTCCCAGCTGTGGGTCTTGATGGCCAGGTAGAGCATGCCGATGGTTAGCGGGACCTTGTCGCCATGCCCCTTGCCCCGACGCTTGAGGAACACGTCAAAGACCGGTGGGTTGAAGTAACGATAAGTGTCGTAGTCGCCGAGGTCGAGGGCGAAGTCCTGCTCCAGCGCTTCCATGAGTTGCTTGGCTTCACTGCCGTCACAGCCCAGGTCGAAATTGAGTGAGGTTTGCAGGCGGATGGTCTTGTGTTTCGGCAGGCCGATTTCTTCGTGCAGCAGTTGCAGGAGTTGCTGCATCACGGGGTCTTCGGGGAAGTTGGGGGCGAGGTTCATGGTGGGGGCACGCAGGAGTTGATGAAGGGGCTGGTTGCGTTGGAGGCGGTATTTGTTTCGAGTGATGAAGAGCGCCAAGCCTATCAAAAATACAAAGACAGGTAGGAGGGGCATTCTGAGGATCACCGCTACATAGGGTAGTAGGAACGTCAAAATAAGGCCTGTTGTAAGAAATGTGACTGCGAAGTGCTTTCTGAGCATTGGGTCTGTGATTTGGTAGTGCAGCATCAAATAGATAAGGAGAAAGGAAGCGGATTGAAGGTAAAGGGCCATGTCACTAAGACCCGTCCGAGTAGACATGCATTGAGAGTGTTGACCGCTGAGGCCCTATGCCTCCTCTCACACTGGCATCCAGACCGATGATGATGTCTCCAGCATGATATCTACGAAGCTTGCCGGAAATCGTATCGCCAGCGAAGCCGGCGGTTACGGTTGAAATGGCAATCCCCGGTGCTTTAACCGCTCCGGAGATTATTTGTTTGATGAGCACGTTTTGGTCGTTTAACCGATCGGCCTGATTCCGTCTCAAAGGATGGGAAATCGCGACCGCCATTTCCCATGGCAAGTCTCTGGCCAGCATTTTTTCGTACAGCCTACGTATCTGATCGCGCACTTGTCGCGCTGCCGTTTTTATTTCAAACAGGGATAGATTGGCCAAAGCATGCCGATTGTCAGGCACAACAGTGAAGCGATTCACTGTGAAGATGACGCCATAGTGGCCGATGTGTTGAGCCCTTTCGATGTTCACAGGTTTCTGCCGAGAAAGTTGAGACCGCGCTATTTTCATTCAGCTACGGGTAACTTCTGTAGAGGGTCAAGCGGGTGTTTGGAGCAGTTTGGGAAGGGGCTGTCGCGGTGTTTGGAGGTTTCCTACAACGGTTTCCGGCATTTGTGGCTTGGCAGTGCTTGTAGGAGCGAGATTGCTCGCGAAAAACTCAAGGGCGCTCTGTTTCTTCTGGTCCATCGCCTCGCCGTTGATCAAGATCATTTCCACGCAGAGCGTGAGGAACGATCACTGCCCTGCAGGCCTGCTGACACACCGCTCAAAAATCGCCTCCAACCCCCGATAATCACACGCCACCGCATCAATATTCGCTGGTATCCATGCCGCGTGTTTCACCAGCCACCAGTTCACTGAAAACCCCGCGTTGACGATGATCTGTTCGAACAAAATCCGCTGCGCCCGGCCATTGCCCTCGCGGAAGGGGTGGATGACGTTGAGGTCGCCATAGGCTTCGGCAATCCTGCTTATCAACTCGGTTTGGCTGGCACCGACAAACCAGTTTGCTTCTTCCATCTGCCGGATGATCTTCGCGGCTTCCGGGGGGATGCGCTCCGGGGTGCAGAACAGGGTGTCGCCTTTCTGGATGTTCACGCTGCGCAACTCACCGGCCCAGTCGTAGATGTCACCGAACAGCGTGCGGTGGATGTGTTGCAGGCGGTCGAGGTTGTAGGGCGGGGGGAAGAGGGGGAGGCTGCCTACGGCGATTTCGGATAATTCCCGCTCGGCCTGGTGCAGGCGGGCGTCGTCGAGCAAATCGAGGCGGTTGCGCAGGACGCTGCTACCGGGATAGCAGTACGGATCCTGGCCCACCCCGTATTTGTCGAGCATCAGCGTGGGGTGTTGCGGTACTTGGCAAGGACGGCTTCGCGGGTCGGCAGGGGTTTGTCGACGTCGGCCGGCTGGGTGTCGAACCCTTCCAGGCGCAGGCTGGCCAGGTAATTGGAACGGCGGATCTTGTGGTAATGATCCTGTTTTTGCTCAAACGTCAGTTCGCTCATCGCAGCGTACTCCTGGGTAGCAAGGTTTGATTGTAGCGCAATGCTTCAATGGGCAGGCGGGATAAAAACCACGTCACATTTTGTATAAAAAGTCCGCCGACACCCGGAATTCAGCGTATGTTTCACCGCAAAATCTTGCAGGGCGATTTCCGCCCGCGACTTAAAGGGAGTTAGGCATGGGTTTGCTTCGTGTTGCTTCGGCGATGTCATTGTGTGCGGTGGCTTTTTCGGTCCAGGCCGGGCAGTTGCCGATCGAAGTGCTCAGTGCGGTGGTCAAGGACCAGAAAATCGCCGATGCCGAAGTGCTGCTGCAACGTAACGGCGCACAGAACGTGGTGGGCCGCACCAACGCCCAGGGCCAAGTGACGCTGACCAGTGAGGCCGCCGATGATGCGAGCAACCTGCTGATCATCAAGAAGCCTGGCTACTCCAACCTAGTGGTGAAGTGCCCCTGCGCGGGCATGACCTACGCCATCAGCCCGGTGATGGAAAACCTCGATGGCCTGCGTGTGGTGCTGACGTGGGGCAAGACGCCGAGTGACCTCGACTCCCACATGATTTTCCCCGGCAATAACATCTACTTCGAGAACCAGAAGGGTACCGATGCCGAGTTGGATGTGGATGACACCGACAGCTACGGCCCGGAAACCATCACCCTGCAGAAAAAACACTACGGCGAAAGCTACGTTTATGCCGTGCATGACTACAGCAATGGCGGCAACCCAGGCTCGCGCCAGTTATCCGACAGCGAAGCCAAGGTGTTCGTGTACATGGGCCAATCGCTGGTGCGTACCTACTACGTGCCCAAGAACCGCAGCGGCAACCTGTGGACGGTGTTCCGCATGACCGGCAGCGGCGACTTCCAGGACATCAACACTTTCAGTGGCGTGACCGTGAATGCGGCGAATGTGCTGAACGAAGTCAAACCGCTGCTGGATGACAGCGTGGCGGTCACCGCCGTCACCGTCAGTTCTTCCGTACAAACCGATGCGAAGCGTCTGAACCTGCAGGGTGAAGCGGCCTACCAGGCCGGCAAGCTGGACCAGGCCATCGACCTGTTCCGCCAGGCTATCGAGTTGGACAATGGCTTCGGCAAGGCCTACGGCAACCTCGGCCTGGCGTATCAGAAAGCCGGCAACACTGCCGAGTCGATCTGGGCCAATCGCAAGGCTATCGCCCTCGCCACTGGTGCCAATGCTGCAACCGTACGTGCAGGTGCCTACTACAACATTGCGCGGATCTACGAAGCGGCGGGGCAGTTCCCGGATGCATTGCGTCACTACCAGTTGGCCAAGGAGCAGAAGGCCAACCCGGTGTATGACACGGCGATTGAGCGGGTGCAGAACCGCTGATTCAGCTGTAGCGCAGGTCTGAAAATGTGGGAGGGGTTTTGCTCCCGATAGCAGTGGGTCAGTCAGTTATTGGTAACTGATCCATTGCCATCGGGGGCAAGCCCCCTCCCACATTTGGATCTGTGTCTTTCCTGCAACCTCCTCAGTTTATTCCCGATTCGGCCCTAGGCCGTCCCCCACCCTGTGTATCATCCTGTCTCTTTTTTCCATGCGACCTTTCTCGATTCGCTGAACGTGCTGGGCTACGTTTTTAAGCCACCTTCAGCGGTCAATGGAGTGACAGCCTATGCACGACACCCTCCAGCAGGTCTTTGGTTATCCACAGTTTCGTCCGGGCCAGGAAGTAACGGTCAGCGCCGTACTGGCAGGTCGTTCGGCTGCGGCCATTTTTCCTACGGGGTCGGGCAAGTCCCTGTGTTATCAGCTGTCGGCGGTGTTGCTGCCGCACCTGACGCTGGTGGTGTCGCCATTGTTGGCATTGATGCAGGACCAATTGGGCTTCCTGCAACGTCACGGTATTTCGGCGGGCAGTATCGATTCGGCGCAAAGCCGCGAGGACGCCAATGACGTGATGGCCCGCGCGCGGTCGGGCGAGCTGAAAATCCTGATGATTTCCGTGGAGCGTTTGAAGAACGAGCGTTTTCGCCACTTCCTGCAAAGTGTGCAGATCTCGCTGCTGGTGGTGGATGAGGCGCACTGTATTTCCGAGTGGGGCCACAACTTCCGCCCGGATTATTTGAAGCTGCCGGACTACCAGCGCCAGTTCAAGATCCCACAAGCGCTGCTGCTGACGGCTACAGCCACGCCCAAGGTGATTGCCGACATGCAGGCCAAGTTCGCCATTGCGCCGGATGACGTGGTCACCACGGGCTTCTATCGGCCCAACCTCAACCTGTTGGTGGAGCCGGTCGCCGGTGCGGAGAAGCGTCGTCGCCTGGTGCAGTGGATGAGCGAGCGAGCCAACCAGCCCAGCATCGTCTACGTCACCTTGCAGAAAACCGCCGAGCAGATTGCCGAGCACCTGAACCGCAACGGTATCCAGGCCGAGGCGTATCACGCCGGCTTGCCCCACGACAGGCGTGAGGGCATCCAGCAGCGATTCATGGGCGGGCGCTCCAATTGCATCGTCGCTACCATCGCGTTTGGCATGGGGATCGACAAGAGCGATATCCGCAACGTCGTGCATTTTGACCTGCCCAAATCCATCGAGAACTACAGCCAGGAAATCGGCCGCGCGGGGCGTGATGGGCAGCCCTCGGACTGCCTGGTGCTGGCCAACCGTGACAGCCTCAATGTGCTGGAAAACTTCGTGTATGGCGATACGCCGGAGCAGGACGGTATTCGGCGGGTGCTGGAAGAGTTGCAGGCAGCGCGCAGTGAAGGGCAGTGGGAGTTCCTGCTGAGGTCGCTGTCGGACCACAGCAACATCCGCGAACTGCCACTGAAGACACTGTTGGTGCAATTGGAGCTCAAGGGCGTGATCGCGCCGCGCTACGCGTTTTATGCCGAATACCGCTTCAAGTACCTGGTCGAGCCCGAAGCTCTGCTGGCGCGTTTTTCCGGCGAGCGCCAGCAGTTTGTCGCGGCGATCATCCAGGTGTGCAAGCGTGCGAAAACCTGGGCGACCGTGGATTTCGACGCGCTTTACCAGCAACACAATGCCGAACGCAGCCGGGTGGTGAAGGCCCTGGATTACTTCCAGGAACAAGGCCTGATCGAGTTGGAAAGCAAGCAGATGACGGAGGTCTACAGCCTGCTGGATACCGAGTTTGATCCACAGGTGTTGAGCGCCGAGTTATACACAGGCTTCAAGCAGCACGAGGTGACGGAGGTGGCACGGATCCACGCCATGCTCGATCTGTTCGCCGCCGAACATTGCCTGGGGCAGCGCCTGGCGCATTACTTTGGTGATGAAAATGCACCGCAGCGCTGCGGGCACTGCTCTGTGTGCCACGGCCATGTCGCGCATTTGCCGGCGCCGCCGAGCCTGCCGCCACTTGTGGATAAAAACTTCATGGGACTGTGCGGTGATTTTATCCACAGGCATCATGAGCACACCGGCCAACTGCCGGGCGCTGAGCGGCTGACACGGTTCCTGGGGGGTATCAGCGTGCCGTTGTTTACCAAGTTGAAGGCGCGGGGCATTCCCGGTTTCGCAGCGCTGGAAGACTACCCCTACGCCGACGTGCGTGAGTGGGCCCAAGCCCACTTGAGTGACCTGTAACCCTACTTTCATGAGACGTGCCCATGCCTGACTCAATGCCGCAACGCGCCGATTACCGTCACTTCCAGCCGATCATCACGCGCTGGCACGACAACGATGTGTACGGCCATGTGAACAATGTCACCTACTACAGCTTCTTCGACACGGCGGTGAATACCTACCTGATCGAACAGGGTGGGTTGGATATTCATGACGGTGAGGTGGTGGGGTTTGTGGTGAGTTCGGCGTGCGATTACTTCGCGTCTATTGCCTTTCCCGACCGCCTGGACATCGGCCTGCGGGTGGGCAAGCTGGGCAACAGCTCCGTGCAGTACGAGTTGGCGGTGTTCAAGGCAGGCGAAGAGGAGGCCTGTGCGGCGGGGCGCTTTGTGCATGTGTTCGTGGATCGGGGGACGAACCAGCCGGTGACGATTCCGGGGATGTTGCGCGAGGCGTTGCAGCGGTTGGTTGTCTGACTTCGGCGTTGCAGGCACCACGGAACCCAATGTGGGAGGGGGCTTGCTCCCGATAGCGGTGGGTCAGCCAGTACACGGGTGGCTGACACTCTGCTATCGGGAGCAAGCCCCCTCCCACATTGATTTTGCAGTGTTCTTTAGCGCTTAGCGGTGACGGTAGTGATGCTTGTTCTTGCGATGCCCGTAGGCATGGCCGCGGCCGCGATGGTCGTCGCGGTCATAACGGCGGCTATCACGACTACGACGATCATCGTCATCGCTCTTGTTGCCCATGTAGTTGCCCAGTGCACCACCCGCGCCACCGCCGGCCGCTGAACCGATCAGTGCCCCGGTGCTGCCGCCGACACTGCGGCCCACCACGTTGCCGCCGGCTGCGCCCAGTGCGCCGCCAATGGCTGCTTCGCCGCGGCTGCGCTTGTCTGCGCCGACCGCGCTACCGCCTGCGCCGCCCAGGGCCGCGCCGATGGTCGAACCGGTATTGCCGCCCAACTGCTGGCCGACAACCGAGCCTAGAACCCCGCCCAATGCGCCGCCCACACCGGCTTCGGTGGTGCCACCGGCCATGGCTGCGCCACTGACCAGGCCAAGGGACAACAAGAGAATCGAGGAGAACTTCATAGAGAGACCTCAAGAGGATGACGGCGCGATCCTGAGGCTGTATTGACATGGTTACAATAGAAATCCGACCAGTAACACGAGTTGTACACAATTCTCTAAGTTACTGTTTTAGCTCGGGAACTTAAGTGGTTTTTGCGAGTCTTTAGCTACTTCGGAACGGCCGCTTTTATGCAAAAGCGGCCTTTTTTGTGCCCGAAATGATCAGTCAGGCGGAACGCGCCATGATCAGCCCATTGTCACTGGCAGCTTCCAAACGTATCGCCACGAACTTCGACGTCGGCGTATGGCTGCCATCCCCGGTGCTTTCCAGCGGCACCAACGGGTTCACTTCCGGGTAGTAAGCCGCAGCCTGCCCTGCCGGAATATCAAACGCCAGCAAGGTGAAGCCCTTCACCCGACGCTCGCGGCCGTCTTCCCACAACGACACGATGTCGGCTTTCTGCCCCGGCTTGAAGCCCAGGCGGATGATGTCGGCTTCGT
The DNA here is from genome assembly GCF_059416305.1 of Pseudomonas sp. GW821-FHT09D08. Taxonomy (NCBI): domain Bacteria; kingdom Pseudomonadati; phylum Pseudomonadota; class Gammaproteobacteria; order Pseudomonadales; family Pseudomonadaceae; genus Pseudomonas; species Pseudomonas sp. GW821-FHT09D08. The sequence continues at coordinate 58,973 of NZ_JBWKOX010000024.1, read as the reverse complement.
TGACGAACAGCACGTCACGCTGGCCTTTGACCCCGCGATAGCGGTCGTCCAGGCCATAAATGGTGGTGTTGTACTGATCGTGGGAGCGCATCGATTGCATGATCAGATCCGGCACGTGGCCCGTGGCGTGGGTGCGCTCGTGGATCAGGTCCTTGGGCAGGATGTTCGGGCGGAAGTTGGCACGGCCCGAAGGCGTGTTCCAGCGCCGAGCACCGGCAGAGTTGCCCAGGTAGAAACCACCGGGATGTTTCAGGCGTTCGTTGAAGTCCTTGAAGCCTGGGATGGTGTCGGCGATCAGGTCGCGGATGCGGCTGTAATCGGCCACCAACCAGTTCCAGTCCACCGGTTTGCTGCCCAGGGTTGCGGCGGCGATGCCGGCGAGGATGGCCGGTTCCGATTTCATCAACTTCGACAGCGGCTGCAGTTGGCCGTTGGAGTCGTGGACCATGCTGAACGAGTCTTCCACCGTCACCGCTTGCGGGCCTTCGGCCTGGATGTCGATGTCGGTGCGGCCCAGGCACGGCAGGATCAGCGCGTCCTTGCCGTGCATCAGGTGGCTGCGGTTGAGCTTGGTGCTGATCTGCACGGTCAGGTCGCAATTGCGCAGTGCTTCAAAGGTGCGCGGGCTGTCCGGCGTGGCTTGGGCGAAGTTGCCACCCAGGCCGATAAACACCTTGGAGCGACCTTCAAGCATGGCGTGGATCGCTTCCACCACGTTGTGCCCGTTGGTGCGCGGCACCTGGAACTGGAAGCGTCGCTCCAGGGCGTCGAGGAACGCCACCGGAGGGCGTTCGTTGATGCCCATGGTGCGGTCGCCCTGCACGTTGCTGTGGCCACGCACCGGGCACAGACCGGCGCCGGGGCGGCCGATGTTGCCGCGCAGCAGCATCAGGTTGGCGATTTCCTGGATGGTCGGCACCGAGTGGCGGTGCTGGGTAATACCCATTGCCCAGCACATGATCACGTTCTTGCCCTTGGCGTACATGCGCGCCGCTTGCTCGATCTCGACCAGGGTCAGGCCGGACTGTTCGACGATTTCATCCCAGGAGGTGTCGTCGATCTGGCCCAGGTAATCCAGCACGTTGGCCGTGTGTTCATTGAGGAAGTCGTGGTCGAACACGGCTTCCTTGCCTTCGGCCTGAGCCTGGCGCTCCCACAGCAGCAGGAACTTGGCCATGCCGCGCAGGATGGCCATGTCGCCACCCAGGGCCGGGCGGAAGTACGCGGTGTTGGTCGGCTTGTCGCCGTTGGTGAGCATTTCCAGCGGATGCTGCGGATGCTGGAAGCGCTCCAGGCCGCGCTCCTTGAGGGGGTTGATGCACACCACCTGGGCACCGCGTTTGACCGCTTCACGCAGCGGTTCGAGCATGCGTGGGTGGTTGGTGCCGGGGTTCTGGCCCCAGACGAAAATCGCATCGGCATGTTCGAAGTCATCAAAGGTCACGGTGCCTTTGCCGACCCCCACGCTCTGAGCCAGGGCCACGCCGCTGGCCTCGTGGCACATGTTCGAGCAGTCCGGGAAGTTGTTGGTGCCGTAGGCGCGCACAAACAGCTGGTACAGGTACGCCGCTTCGTTACTGGCACGGCCCGAGGTGTAGAACTCGGCCATGTCCGGGCTGGGCAGGGCGTTGAGGTGCTTGCCGACCAGGTCGAAGGCCGCTTCCCAACTGATGGGGGTGTAGCGGTCGGTTTCGGCGTCGTAGCGCATCGGCTCGGTCAGGCGGCCCTGGTACTCGAGCCAATAGTCGCTTTGCTCCAGCAGCGCGGTGACGCTGTGCTTGGCGAAAAACGCTGCGTCAACGCGGCGCTTGGTGGCTTCCCAGTTGACCGCCTTGGCGCCGTTCTCGCAGAACTTGACCATGCCGCTTTCCGGCGAGTCGCCCCAGGCGCAGCCCGGGCAGTCGAAGCCGCCGTTCTGGTTGGTCTTGAGCATCATGCGCAGGTTTTTCAGCGCGTTGTCGCTGGTCAGCCACGCCTGTGCCACGCTGATCAGCGCACCCCAGCCGCCAGCCGGGCCCTTGTAAGGCTTGTAGCGCGGGGTTGGGGTTTGGTCGGCTTGATGATGATTGCTCACGGCTGGTTCTCCATCGCAGGGCTGTAGACCCGCGGCGCACTTTTCTGCGGCAGGTGGATGAGATTGAGGTGATGCCGGCGAGCCCATTGCAGGGCCAGGCCGGTGGGCGACGACAGGCTGACCAGGGTCTGGATGCCCGCGCGCAGGACTTTCTGGATCAATTCGAGGCTGCAACGGCTGGTGACAATCGCCAGCCCGCCGTCGGTGGGGATTCGTTGGCGGATCAGCGCACCGATCAACTTGTCGAGGGCGTTGTGCCGGCCGATGTCTTCACGGCCCATCAGCAATTCGCCCTGGTTATCCATGAACACGGCCGCATGCACAGCGCCGCTGTACTGGCCCAAAGGCTGGAACGCACTGATGCGCTGGCGCAGGCCGTCGAGCCATTCGGCAGGTGGCAAGGGTGCGCCGGGCAGTACTTGAAGCTCCGGCAGGGCCTGTTCCACCGCTTCCACTCCGCACAGGCCGCAGCCGCTGGTACCTGCCAGCTGGCGGCGCTGCTGCTTGAGGTTCCAGAACGCACGGCTGGAGATCTGCACCTGAGCGTATTGGGCCGAACCCGAACCGCTGAGTTTCAGATCATAAATATCGCTGACGTCGGCGATAATGCCGCTGCCGATGCTGAATCCGACAATAAAGTCTTCCAGGTCCGTGGGCGTGACCAGCATGACGGCCTGGCTGATGTCGTTATAGGCAATCGCCAACGCCACTTCTTCCGCCAAGGCGGTGCTGGCGACTTCAGTGTGCTCAAGGTTGCAAAACTGGTAGCTCTGGCTGGCGACGGGCGCGGACGCTTCCGGAGCAGGCGCCGCGCAGACTGGGCGCTTGGCGTTCATGGGGCAGTACCACCGGCGGATTGATCAGTGTTGAGACTAGGCGCGACAAAGCGTCGCGTCTAATTGCCAGTACTGATCTACCGATAGATGACGTCGATCAAGACTCTTTTTGCGATTTCTGAAACAGCGCGAAACACGCCTCTGCCAATGCCGAACGCGGCGCGCTGCGCCGCATGATCAGGCCCAGGCGCGCCAGGGTGTGGGCGTCTTCGATGGGTTGCAGGCGCAAATGTTCGGTGAGGGCGTCCAGGCCGCCGTCCAACGGCATGACGGCGCAGCAGAGTCCGCCATGCACCGCTTGTAACAACTGATGGACGGCGTCGGTTTGTAACAGCGGCTGCGGGTGCAGGCCACGGCTGTGGAAGTTGTGGTCGATGGACTGACGGAAGTGCATGCCACTGGTGAGCATGCCCAGGGGCAGTTCGATCAATGCCTCCCAGCTCAGCGGCTTGTCGCCAAAACTGAAATAGCGCTGGTCGTAGAGCAGGCCCATGCGGGTTTCGCCGAGGGCCAGGGAGTCGAAGCGCTCGTTGTCCAGGCGGTCGAGGTAGGACACGCCCAGGTCCAGGCGATTGCTCGCCAACTGTTCGAGGATCTGCTCGGAACTGAGGGCCGACAGCTCAAAGCGCAGGCTCGGATGCTCCTTGTGCAGTTGTTGCATCAACGCCAGCGGATCAAAGCTCGACAACGGCACCACACCCAGGCGCAACGTACCCACCAGGTTGCCACGGCAGGCGGCGGCTTCGGCCTGCAAACCGTCATAGGCCGCCAGCACCGTGCGTGCCCAGGCCAGTACGCGCTCGCCGGGAGCGGTGAACCCTTCGAAACGCTGGCCGCGATTGACCAGCGGCAAGTCCAGCTCTTCTTCAAGGCTGCGCAGGCGCATCGACAGGGTTGGCTGGGTGATGTGGCAACGCGCCGCGGCCTGGCCGAAGTGACGGGTCTCGTCGAGGGCGATGAGGAATTTCAGCTGCTTGATGTCCATCTTCGCTCCAGGGCTTATTCCAATGGCGGGGGGATTCTAGCGCGTTTGCGTCTTTGGCCGGGCTGGAACCCAAGTCTGCCGGACTGGTCTAGTCTTGGGCATCTGGAAATCAACTACCAAGGAGAGCGCACTATGAGCATTTTCAGCTTTATCAAAGAAGCCGGCGAAAAGATTGTCGACCTGTTGACGCCGGGTAACGCCAACGCGAGTGAGCAGTTGAAGGAACACGTAGCGAAGGTGGGTCTGGGGAATCCGAATGTACAGACCACGGTGGATGGCGACAAAGTGACCGTGACCGGTGAAGTCGCCACCCAGGAAGAGAAAGAGAAGATTCTGCTGGCGCTGGGTAACATTCAAGGCGTGGCCAGTGTGGATGACCAGATCACCGTAACCGGCCCGGCAGTGGCCGCCGCCCGTTTCGTCGTGGTGAAAAAGGGTGACACCCTCAGCGCGATTTCCCTGACGGTGTACGGCAACGCCAACCTGTACAACAAGATCTTCGAGGCCAACAAGCCGCTGTTGTCCCATCCAGACAAGATTTACCCAGGGCAGACGCTGCGTATTCCTGAGTAATACACGGGCGAAAAGGTGGGAGGGGGCTTGCTCCCTCCCACAGGGTTCAGAGCCCGACAATGAGATCGCGGTAGTCACCGACTGCTGCAAATTCAGCCGTGTCCTTTGGCCCCTTTTTGCTGTCCGGCTCTTTCACCGCCAGCAAATGCCCCACGCCAAACGCCTGGGCACTGCGCAGGATCGGCAGGGTGTCGTCGATAAACAGGCTGCGAGCCGGATCGAACTGGATGTCAGCCTGCAAGGCATCCCAGAACTGCGGGTTTTCCTTGGCGAAGCCGTAGTCGTGGGAGCTGATCAATCGCTCGAAGTACGGCGCCAGTTCAATGCGCTCCAATTTCAACGACAGCGAATCACGATGGGCGTTGGTGATCAGGATCACGCGCTTGCCGGCCTGTTTGATCGCCGCCAGGAAGATGTCGGCATCCGGGCGCAGGGCGATCAGGTGGGCGGTTTCCAGCTTGAGCTCGCGCACCGGGATGTTCAGTTCCGCACTCCAGAAATCCAGGCAATACCATTGCAACTGTCCGGCGTTACGCTCGAACAGAGGCTGCAACTCCATCTCGGCCATGGCTCGGCTCACCCCGTGCAGCTCGGCGTAACGCTGGGGCAGGTGCTCCATCCAGAAGTGGTTGTCGTAATGCAGGTCGAGCAGGGTGCCGTCCATGTCCAGCAGGACGGTGTCGATGGCGTGCCAGGGCAAAGAGGGCATGGTGCGGTCTCATGTAAGTAAAGATATCCGACACAGACAATCGGAAAAGCCACGGTATAGTAACCCGATCACGCCAAGGAGCCGCTTATGCGCCAGAAACCCACCGTCCTCGCCCGCGAAATAGTCGCCAGTAGCCGTTTGTTCCGCGTGGAGGAAGTGCAATTGCGCTTTTCCAATGGCGTTGAACGGACCTACGAGCGCCTGGTGGGCCGCGGTGCCGGCTACGGCGCAGTGATGATCGTGGCGATGATCGACGAAGATCATGCGTTGCTGGTTGAAGAGTACTGCGGCGGTACCGATGAGTATGAGCTGTCGTTGCCCAAGGGCCTGATCGAACCCGGCGAAGACGTGCTGGCGGCGGCAGACCGGGAACTCAAGGAAGAAGCCGGCTACGGCGCACGGCAGTTGGAACACATTACCGAGCTGTCGTTATCCCCTGGCTACATGAGCCAGAAAATCCAGGTGGTGCTCGCCACCGAACTCTATGAAGAACGCCTGGAAGGTGATGAGCCCGAGCCGATGCGTGTGGACAGGGTCAACCTGCGCGAGCTGTCGCAGCTTGCGCAAAACGAGCAATTCAGCGAAGGCCGCGCCCTGGCGGCGTTGTACCTGGTACGAGATTTGTTGATTCAGCGTGGAGCGTTTACCCCATGAGCGAACTGTTTTTAGGCCACCCGTTTATCGCCCCTGTGATCGAACTGGCCCGCCAGGCGGGTGAAGTGATCCTGCCGTACTGGCGCGCCGATGTGGCGGTGACCTCCAAGGCCGATGATTCGCCGGTGACGGCGGCCGACCTGGCCGCCCACCATCTGATTCTTGCGGGCCTTACCGCATTGGACCCGAGCATCCCGGTGCTGTCCGAAGAAGACGCTGACATCGACCAGAACGTACGTGCCGGCTGGCAGCGCTGGTGGCTGGTGGACCCGCTGGATGGCACCAAGGAATTTATCGCCGGCAGCGAAGAATTCACCGTCAATATTGCCCTGGTCGAACAGGGCCGCGTGGTGTTCGGCGTGGTGTCCATGCCCACCAGTGGCCGTTGCTACTTCGGTGGTGCCGGCCTGGGGGCGTGGCGCTCCGATGTGAACGAAGCGCCCAGGCAGATCCAGGTGCGCGAGGCGCCGGCAGTGGGTGAGGCGTTTACCGTGGTCGCCAGCCGCCGGCATACCAGCCCCGAGCAAGAGCGCCTGCTGGACGGTTTGAGCGAAGGGTTGGGTGAGTTGAAGCTGGCGAATATCGGCAGCTCGTTGAAGTTCTGCCTGTTGGCCGAGGGCAGTGCCGATTGCTACCCGCGGCTGGCGCCGACTTCGCAGTGGGATACGGCGGCGGCGCAGGGTGTATTGGAAGGAGCGGGCGGCGAGGTGCTGGAGTTGAGTGGCGAGCCGTTCAGCTATCCGGCGCGGGCGTCGTTGCTGAATCCGTTTTTCCTGGCTTTGCCGGCAAAGGCGGCGTGGCGTGAGCGGTTGCTGACCTTGGCTCGCTCTTAATACCTCAGCCGATCTGAATGTGGGAGGGAGCAAGCCCCCTCCCACATTTTTTGTGTATTGGCTTCTAGCGGTGCAAGACGTATTGGCCGGTAAACGTAACGGCCCGCTCTTCACTGCCCTCATTCACGATCCAGGTGTCCAACGCCAGCCGCGCCCGGCCATAGCGCCTGTAGGTGGCTAAAAAACGCTTCCACACCTTCTCCTCCGGCGCCGCGCAAATGGCGGTCGCGTCTTGCGTCACCGGCAGCGGATAACTGATCTGCCCTTCCTGAATCACGATATGCCCGTCGTCAATTCCCTCCTCGCGCAGTTGCAGGTGCATCCAGCCCCAACCCGCCAGCACCGCACCGCAATAGAGGCTGCCGCCGAACATGGTGCTCTTGTGGTTGATATTGGCGAGCAAGGGCAGGTGCAGCCGCAGTTGCCCGTCTTGCCAGTCGAGTACCTTGAGGCCCATTTCGCGGGTCAGGGGGATGTCGTGGTGGAGGATGGATTCCAGGTAACGGCTGTCGCGGCTCATGGCGGCCTCTTGGTGGGTAGGGAGGGTCATTCGTCGTCAGTGCTTGGGTTGGCGAAGTTCAGGCCGTGCTTGCGCAGTTTGTCGTGCAGGGTCTTGCGCGGTACGCCGAGGGCTTCTGCGAGGCTGCGCATGGAGCTGTGGGGGCGGGTCAGTTCGGCGGCGATCAGGCTTTTTTCGAACTGCTCGACCTGTTCGCTCAAGCCGCCCGGCGTGGAAGTCAGCACGCTGCTGGCGGGGTTGTCCGGGGTGCTGTCCAGCGCCAACTCCAGGCCCAAGGCGAAGCGCTCGGCGGCGTTCTGCAATTCGCGCACATTGCCCGGCCAGCTATGACGCAACAGCAGGGCACGCTGGCCCGGTTGCAGCTCATGCAACGGCAGGCCATGGCGGCTGCTGGCTTCGTCGGCGAAGTGCTGGAACAGCATCAGCGCATCTTCACCGCGCTCGCGCAGTGGCGGAATACGCAACGGCGCGACGTTGAGGCGGTAGTACAAGTCGGCACGGAAGCGGCCCTGGTCGGCGGCCTGGCGCAGGTCTTCCTTGGTGGCGGCGATGATGCGGATATCCAGCGGGATCAGCTGATTGCCGCCGAGGCGCTCCACCACACGCTCCTGTAACAGACGCAGCAGCTTGACCTGTACGTCCAGGCTCATGCTTTCGATTTCATCGAGGAACAAGGTGCCGCCGTTGGCGAATTCGAATTTGCCGATGCGCCGCTTCTGCGCGCCGGTAAAGGCGCCGGGCTCATGGCCGAACAGCTCGCTCTCCACCACCGACTCGGCCAACGCCCCGGCATTGATCGCCACAAACGGCCCGCTGCGCCGGCTCGACAGGTCGTGCAGCGCGCGGGCCACCACTTCCTTGCCGGCGCCGGTTTCGCCGAGGATCAGCACATCTGCGCGGGTTGCGGCCAGGGCGCCGATCTGCTCGCGCAGGCGCAGCATCTGTGGCGAGTGCCCCACCAGGCGGGTGCTCAGTTGTTGGCGGTCGCTCAGGGCCAGGCGCAGGCTGCGGTTGTCGAGCACCAGCCGGCGCAGGGCCAGTGCGCGGCGCACGCTGTCGAGCAGGGCGTCGCTGGCGAAGGGTTTTTCGAGGAAGTCATAGGCTCCCGCGCGCATGGCCTGCACCGCCAGCGGCACGTCCCCGTGGCCGGTGATCAGCAGCACCGGCAGGTCCGGATCCTGGCCGTGCAGCTCGGCCAGCAGCTCCAGGCCGTCCATGCCGGGCATGCGGATGTCGCTGACCACCACGCCCGGCCAATCCCGCGACAGGCGCGAGGTGAGGCCGGTGGCTTCGCCCAGGGTCAGGACGTTCAGCCCGGCCAGGTCCAGGGTCTGGCACAGGGCCTGACGCAAGTGCGGATCATCGTCGATCAACACCACCTGAATCTGGTTATCGATACTCATACACTGCGGTCCTCGGACGGTTGCAGACTGACGCCCGGCGAGCCGGCACGCAATTTCAAGGTTAACAGCGCGCCACCTTCCTTGTGGTTGGCAAACAGCAGTTCGCCGCCAAAGGCACGCATCAGGGTGTCACAGATCGCCAGGCCCAGCCCCAAGCCCTGGGTGCGGGTCTTGGTGGTGTAGAACGGTTCGCTGGCGCGGCCCAAGGCTTCCATGCAAAAGCCCGGGCCGTTGTCGCGAATGTACAGGTTGACGCCCTGGGCGGTGGTTTCGGCACTCAGCCACAGTTTGCGCGGCGGCCCTTTTTCGGTAAGGGCGTCGAGGGCGTTGGCCAGCAGGTTGCCCAGTACCTGGCGCAGACGGGTTTCGCCGGCCTGTACCCACAGGGTCGCTTCCGGCAAATCGCGGATCAGTTCCACTTCCATCGAGCGCCGCCGCTTGGCCAGGAGTGCCAGGGCGTCGTCGAGGGCGGGTTGCAGGGCCACGCTCTCCGGCGCGTGCCGGTCGCGCCGGGCGAAGGCGCGCAGGTGGGCGATGATCGAGGCCATGCGTCCGGTCAGTTCGCTGATCAGCTTGAGATTGCCCCGGGCATCGCTGGTGCGCTCGTGGTCGAGCAGGATCTCGGCGTTTTCCGCATAGCTGCGAATCGCCGCCAGGGGTTGGTTGAGTTCGTGGCTGATACTCGCCGACATGGTGCCCAGCGCTGACAGCTTGCCGGCCTGCACCAGGTCATCCTGGGCGCGCACCAGTTCCTGCTGGGCGTGTTCGCGCTCCAGCACTTCCTGTTTGAGGCGCCGGTTGAGGCCTTCCAGATCGCTGGTACGTTCGACCACGCGCATCTCCAACTCGCGGCGGGCCTTGGCTTCGAAGGCGATGCGGTCCAGGTAGTGGCGGCGGCGTTGCATCAACAGGCCCAGCAGCAGCATCAACACCAGCAACGTGGCGCCGCCCACGGCGACCACCGTGCGCACCGGGCGGCTGATCAAGGATTGCGGTGCCAGGATTTCCACATTCCAGCCGGTCTCGGCAATGGCGGTGGATTGGCGCAGCCATGCGCTGCTGCTCAGGCTCAAGGGTTGCGGGTCACGCGTGGGGTAGGGCTGGATGGCGATGATGGCCTGGCGTTCTTCGGCGGTCAGCGGCCGGGTGGCACGGAAGCGCCATTGCGGGCGCGACGTGAGGATCACCACGCCGTTGTGATCGGTGACCAGCAGTTGCTCGGGCGTATTGCCCCATAGGCTTTCGGTGTGGTCCAGGTCGACCTTGACCACCAGGACGCCGATTATTTTGTCGCCATCGCGAACGGCGGCGGCGAAGAAATAGCCGCGCTTGGCCGAGGTGGTGCCCAGCCCGAAAAACCGCCCCAGGCGCCCGGCCATGGCTTCGCTGAAATAGGGCCGGAACGAGAAGTTGCGCCCGACAAAACTGTCCTGCTTGTCCCAATTGGACGCGGCGAGGGTCTTGCCGGTGGTGTCCATCAAATACATCACTTCCACCCCGGCCTGGGCGGCGACGTCCTTGAGCAGCAGGTTGGCGTTGACCAGGTTGGTGCTGACCTGCGGCGCGCCCAGCGCCGTGCGCAAGGCCGGCAAGTCGCCGAGGATCTGCGGCAGCACTTCATAGCGATGCAAGGTGCCCAGCAGGTTGGCGACGTACAGGTCGAGGGTCTGGCGGTTTTGCCCGGCCAGCTCGCTGCGATAGTAACGCTCGGCCAAGTGCTCCAGCGGCCACAGCAGCGGCGCCAGGCACAGGGCCAACAGGGCAAGGCTGCGCCAGCGGGGTCTTCGCGGAAGGGGTGGAGTCATGGGAGTCGTGCGCCTGTGGGTACAGGCGCATTATGCCTAGTGCTGCCCGGCAAGACACTCGCGCAATGCGTCTTGCCACAAGGGCTGACTGACGTGCCATTGCTGGCGCAGGTGGCTGCAATCGAGGCGTGAGTTCAGCGGGCGCCGGGCAGGCGTCGGGTAGGCGCTGGACGGGATCGCCTCCAGTTCGGCACACGCGCGGCCACTGGCGCGCAGGTGTTCGCCGATCGCCTGGGCAAAGCCGAACCACGAGGTTTCACCCTCGGCGGTCAGGTGGTAGATGCCCCATTCCCCGGCCTTGCCCGCCTGCCAGCGTTCGATCAGGGCGCGCGTACTGGCGGCAATGGTCCCGGCCCACGTCGGCGCGCCGATCTGGTCGGCGACGATGCGCAGGTGGGTTTTTTCTTGCAGCAGGCGCTGCATGGTCAGCAGGAAGTTCTTGCCGTGGTTGGAGTAGACCCAGCTGGTGCGCAGGATCAGGTACTGGCCTCCCACTGCGGCAATCGCCTGTTCACCCGCCAGTTTGCTCTGGCCGTAGACGCCCAAGGGGTTGGGCGTGTCTGCTTCGGTGTAGGGCCCAGGCTTGCTGCCGTCGAACACGTAGTCGGTGGAATAGTGGATCAACGGGATGCCCAGGGCCTTGGCTTCCTCGGCGAGAATACCGGGGGCGATGGCGTTGATGGCGAAGGCGAGGTTCGGTTCGTTTTCGGCTTGATCCACTGCCGTGTGGGCGGCGGCGTTGATGATCAGGTCGGGCCGGTGGGCGCGCACCTGCTGGCGGATGCGCTCGGCGTCGCCCAGATCGAGTTGCTCGCGGCCGAGCACAATCAGTTCGTCCAGGCCCTGGAGCTGCGTTTGCAGCGCCTGGGAGACTTGGCCATATTGGCCGGTGATCAGGATTTTCATGGGAATAGATCGGCGTCCATCAGCAGTTTTCCAGCCTGGTCCTTGGCGGACAGTTGCGGCGGTTCGCTCAGTTGCCAGTCGATGGCCAACGTCGGGTCGTTCCACAGGATGCTGCGTTCCGCACTGGGCTGGTAGTAGTCGGTGGTCTTGTACAAGAACTCGGCGGAGTCGCTCAACACCACAAAGCCATGGGCGAACCCTTCCGGCACCCACAACTGGCGATGGTTCTGTGCCGACAGACGCACGCCCACCCATCGCCCGAAATTCGGCGAACTGCGGCGGATGTCCACGGCCACGTCCAGCACTTCACCGGCGGTAACCCGTACCAGTTTGCCCTGGGTGTGCTCCAACTGGTAATGCAGGCCCCGCAGCACGCCTTTCTGCGAGCGCGAGTGGTTGTCCTGGACAAACTCGCGCTTGAGCCCGGTGGCCGCTGCAAAGGCGCGAGCATTGAAGCTTTCGTAGAAAAAACCGCGCTCGTCACCGAACACCTTGGGTTCGATGATCAGTACGCCGGGGAGTGAGGTGTCAACGACGTTCATCGGTTGTCTCCCGCCAACGTGTACAGGTATTGACCGTAGCCGGTCTTGCCGAAGTATTTGGCGCGTTCGAGCAGATGGTCGCGGTCGATCCAGCCGTTGCCGTAGGCGATTTCTTCGAGGCACGCCACTTTGAGGCCCTGACGGTGTTCGATGGTCTGCACGTACTGTGAGGCTTCCAGCAGGCTGTCGTGGGTGCCGGTGTCGAGCCAGGCAAAGCCACGGCCGAAGCGCTCGACGTGAAGGTCTCCACGCTTTAGATAGGCGTTATTGATGTCGGTGATTTCCAGCTCGCCACGAGGGGATGGCTTGACTGCCTTGGCGATCTTGACCACGTCGTTGTCGTAGAAGTAAAGGCCGGTCACGGCATAGCTGGATTTAGGGTGAGCCGGTTTTTCTTCGATGGACAGGGCACGACCTTCGCTGTCGAAGTCGATCACGCCGAAGCGCTCAGGGTCCTTGACCCAGTAACCGAAAACGGTAGCACCTGTCGGCTGCTTGGCCGCCTCCGATAACTGCTCACCGAAATATTGGCCATGGAAAATGTTGTCACCCAGAATCAGGCATACCGGGTCATCACCGATAAATTCTTCGCCAATGATAAATGCCTGGGCCAAGCCATCCGGGGATGGCTGCTCCGCATAAGTAAAGCGCACGCCGAACTGGCTGCCATCGCCCAGCAAGTTTCGATACTGCGGCAAGTCAACAGGCGTGGAAATCACGAGGATGTCTTTGATCTCCGCCAGCATCAGCACCGAGATCGGGTAGTAGATCATTGGCTTGTCATACACCGGAAGCAGTTGCTTGGACACGCCTAGGGTAATGGGGTGCAAGCGAGTACCTGAGCCGCCTGCCAATACGATTCCCTTCATCATGCAATCAGATCCTTCATGTCGGTGTTGCCCAATCGTTCACCCTGATAACTACCGTCCTGTACCCTGCGGCACCACTCCAGGTTGTCGAGGTACCACTGTACGGTCTTGCGCAGGCCGGTCTCGAACGTTTCTTCCGGGGCCCAGCCCAGCTCGCGTTCGATCTTACCGGCGTCGATTGCGTAGCGCTGATCGTGGCCGGGTCGATCTTTGACGAATGTGATCAGGTCGGTGAATTTTTCCACACCGGCCGGATGTTTCGGTGCCAACTCCTCCAGCAGGCCGCAGATGCCTCGTACCACGTCGATGTTTTTTTGCTCATTGTGGCCGCCGATATTGTAGGTCTCTCCGACCACACCTTCAGTTACCACTTTCAGAAGTGCACGGGCATGATCCTCAACGAACAGCCAGTCGCGCACCTGCAAACCGTCACCATAAACCGGTAACGGCTTGCCCGCGAGTGCATTGAGGATGACCAACGGGATCAACTTCTCGGGGAAGTGGAAAGGGCCGTAGTTGTTCGAGCAGTTGGTCAGCAATACCGGCAGCCCGTAGGTGCGCTGCCAGGCTCGCACCAGGTGGTCGGACGCCGCCTTGCTCGCGGAGTAAGGTGAACTGGGCGCGTAAGGTGTGGTTTCGGTGAAAAGATCGTCAACGCCGTGCAGGTCGCCGTACACCTCATCGGTGGAGATGTGATGGAAACGGAAAGCGCTTTTGGAGGGCTCCGCCAGCGTGTGCCAATACGCGCGAGTGGCCTCCAGCAGGCTGTAGGTGCCGACGATATTGGTCTGGATAAAATCCGACGGCCCGTCAATCGAACGATCGACATGGGATTCTGCAGCCAAGTGCATGATTGCCTGTGGCTCGAAGCGCGTCAGTACGGCGCTGACGGTGGCCTGGTCAATAATATCGGCCTGTACGAACTCATAGCGGCTATTGGACGCAATGCTGGTCAGTGACTCCAGATTGCCAGCATATGTAAGTTTGTCCAGGTTGAGCACTTCGTGTTCGGTGTTTTGAATCAGATGGCGGATCAGGGCGGAGCCGATAAATCCAGCGCCGCCGGTGATGAGAATGCGCATGTCGGAGGGCCTTTTCCTTAGACGGACATTAAGCGAATGGAGCATAGCTTGAGTTGTGTGGAAGATAGGCGCAAGCGCGGTATGCGTAGGGGGTTGCCTAACTCACCTGAACAATGGCGATATACACCCTGAAAAAAATCGAGGCCACGCCCATGCTGCTTGCTACGTTGATCCATCGCGCCAATCTACCCTGCCCGCAAGTAGGCCCCGACCAGGCGGCGCAATTGCTCGAGCAGCATTACGGGCTTGATGGCACGTTGCAGTCACTGGGCAGCCAGCAAGACCTCAATTACAGAGTCGACAGCACCCGCGGTCGGTTTGTTCTGAAAATCTGCCGGGGCGACTATGCGGCGATTGAGCTGCAGGCCCAGCACGCGGCCCTCGACACCCTGCAGGGCGTGCGGGTGCCCAAGGTCATCAAGGCCCTGAGCGGTGAAGAGCTGCTGAGCGTGACGGTCGATGGCCAGCCCCTGCACCTGCGGCTGCTGGACTATATCGACGGCCAGCCGTTGACCCATCTGCCGCATTTGGGGCGCGACGTGATCGCAGGCTTCGGCGACCTGTGCGGGCGCATGAGCCGCGCGCTGGCGGATTTCTCCCACCCTGGATTGGACCGTACCCTGCAATGGGACCCACGCCATGCCCGGGAACTGATCACTCATCTGTTGGCCACCCTGGAAAACCTGCCCCACCGCGCCGCGCTGGAACAGGTGGCCGAGCAGGTTGAACAGCGCATTCGCCCCCTGGCCGACCGCCTGCCCTGGCAAGCGGTGCACATGGACATCACCGATGACAACGTGGTGTGGCAGCGCGATGCGCAACGGCACTGGCAACTGCAAGGCGTCATCGATTTCGGCGACCTGGTGCACACCTGGCGGATTGCCGACCTGTCGGTGACCTGCGCGGCCCTTTTGCACCATGCCGAGGGCGACCCGTTTGCCATCCTGCCGGCGGTCCGGGCCTGCCATGCCGTGACTCCACTGCAGCGCGAGGAGTTGCAGGCGTTGTGGCCGCTGATCGTCGCCCGTGCGGCAGTGTTGGTACTAAGCAGCGAACAGCAGCAACGCCTGGATCCGGACAACACTTATCTGTTGAAAAACGCCGAACACGAGTGGGAAATCTTCCATGTGGCGACGTCGGTGCCGTTTGAACTGATGGAGGCTGCGATTCTCGGCAGTGTCGGTGAGACGCTGCCGTCGATTGCCAGCCAGGACTTCGCGCCGTTGTTACCGGGCCTGGTGGGGCGTGAGTTCGCGCTGATCGACCTGGGTGTGCTCAGCCCGCATTTCGAAGCCGGCAACTGGGAACTGCCCGGCATTGATCGGCAACTGCTGGATCAGGCGGCGGCGGTGCATGGGCTGGCGGCAAGTCGTTATGGCCAATATCGGCTGTCGCGTACCTGCCCGGACAGTGCCACCGAACCGCAGACTTTCCCCCTCCACGTAGAGCTGCATCTGCCCCATGGCACGGTGTTGGAAGCGCCTTTTGCCGGAACGCTGCATCAGGACGCCGATGGCCTTGTGAGCGTGCAAGGGGTGGAGCTGAGCGTGCGGTTGTGGGGCGTGGACACCCGGTTGAAGCACGGTTCATTGCTGGTGGAGGGGCAGGTTCTCGGTGAGGTCCATGGGCCGCTGACCGTGCAACTGTGCCGTGCCGACCTCGAACCGCCGCTGTTTTGTACACCGTCCCGGGCCTTGGCCTGGCAAGCCTTGTGCCCCTCGCCTGCGGGGTTACTGGGACTGGCCTGCGATGCCGAACCGGAACTCGACCCCCTCGCCCTGCTGGCCCGGCGTGATGCCAGTTTCGCCCGCTCGCAGAAGCACTATTACGTCGACCCGCCACGCATCGAGCGCGGCTGGCGCAACCACCTGATCGATATGCAGGGCCGTTCCTACCTGGACATGCTCAATAACGTTGCCGTGCTGGGGCACGGTCACCCGCGCATGGCGGCGGTGGCGGCGCGGCAATGGTCGCTGCTCAATACCAACTCGCGGTTTCACTATGCCGCCATTGCCGAGTTTTCCGAGCGCTTGCTGGCGCTGGCGCCGGCGGGCATGGATCGGGTGTTCCTGGTCAACAGCGGCACCGAGGCCAACGACCTGGCCATCCGCCTGGCCTGGGCCTACAGCGGTGGGCGCGACATGCTCAGTGTGCTGGAGGCCTACCACGGCTGGTCAGTGGCGGCGGATGCGGTGTCCACCTCGATTGCGGACAATCCCCAGGCCTTGAGCAGCCGCCCGGAGTGGGTCCACCCGGTTACCGCGCCGAACACCTATCGCGGTGAATTCCGCGGGCAGGACAGTGCGCCGGACTACGTACGAAGCGTGGAACATAACCTGGCGAAAATCGCTGCGAGCAAGCGCCAACTGGCCGGGTTTATCTGTGAACCGGTGTACGGCAACGCCGGCGGCATCTCCCTGCCGCCGGGTTACTTGCAGCAGGTGTATGGGTTGGTGCGGGCCCAGGGTGGCGTGTGCATCGCCGATGAAGTGCAGGTGGGCTACGGCCGCATGGGGCACTTTTTCTGGGGCTTCGAAGAGCAGGGCGTGGTGCCCGACATCATCACCATGGCCAAGGGCATGGGCAATGGTCAGCCACTCGGCGCGGTGATCACCCGTCGCGAGATCGCCGAGGCATTGGAGGCCGAGGGGTATTTCTTCTCATCGTCGGGGGGCAGCCCGGTGAGTTGCCGGATTGGCATGGCGGTGCTGGATGTGATGGAAGAAGAAAAACTGTGGGAAAACGCCCAGGTGGTCGGCGGGCATTTCAAGGCGCGGCTGGAAGCACTGATTGACCGTCATCCCCTGGTGGGCGCGGTTCACGGTTCCGGTTTCTATCTGGGCCTGGAGTTGGTGCGTGACCGGCAAACCCTGGAGCCCGCCACCGAAGAGACCACCCTGTTGTGTGATCGCTTGCGGGAGCTGGGGATTTTCATGCAGCCGACTGGCGATTATTTGAACATCCTCAAGATCAAGCCGCCGATGGTGACCTCCAAACGTAGCGTGGACTTCTTTGTCGACATGCTGTCGAAGGTGCTGGATGAGCAACTGTAAATAATCGATTGTTATCGGTCATTGGCTGTCATATTTTTCATTCATGCTGTTTATTCCCTTCTAAAGCCGATTTTTATCCGTTATAAAGTCGGCCTTTACCCCATTCGGAGTCCTGATCGCCATGACCACCCTGCACAGCACCCCCCGCGCCGATGGCTTCCACATGCCCGCCGAATGGGCGCCACAGACCCAAACCTGGATGGTGTGGCCGGAGCGCCCGGACAACTGGCGCTTGGGCGGCAAGCCCGCACAGGCAGCTCACGTGGCGGTGGCCAAGGCCATCGCACGTTTTGAGCCGGTGACCGTGGCGGTTTCCGCCGGCCAGTACGAAAACGCCCGCGCCCGCCTGGACGTGCCGAATATCCGTGTGGTGGAAATGTCCAGCGATGACGCCTGGGTGCGCGATACCGGCCCGACGTTCGTGATCAACGACCGTGGCGAAGTACGCGGCGTGAACTGGGATTTCAACGCCTGGGGCGGTTTTGACGGTGGCCTGTACTCGCCGTGGAACCGCGACTCGCAGGTGGGCGGCAAGATCCTCGAAATCGAGCGCGCGCCGCGTTATCGCACAGAGGGCTTCGTGCTGGAAGGCGGCTCGATCCACGTCGACGGCGAAGGTACCCTGATCACCACCGAGGAATGCCTGCTCAATCGCAACCGTAATCCGCACCTCGACCGTGCCGAAATCGAAGCGGTGCTCAGCGCCAACCTGGCTGTGGATAAGATCATCTGGCTGCCGGACGGCCTGTTCAACGACGAAACCGACGGCCATGTGGATAACTTCTGCTGCTACGTGCGTCCGGGCGAAGTGTTGCTGGCCTGGACCGACGACCCGCAAGACCCGAACTACGCGCGTTGCCACGCCGCCATGGCCGTCCTGCAAAGCAGCACCGACGCCCAGGGGCGCTCGTTCACAGTGCATAAAATGCCGATCCCGGGGCCGTTGTATGCCACTGAGGAAGAGTGCGCAGGGGTCGACCCGGTGGACGGCACACAGGAACGCAATCCGACCGTGCGGTTGGCGGGTTCCTACGTCAACTTCCTGATCGTCAACGGCGGCATCATCGCGCCAAGTTTCGACGACCCGTTGGACGCTGAAGCCAAGGCTATCCTGCAGGACCTGTTCCCGCAGCACGAAGTGGTGATGGTGCCGGGCCGTGAACTGTTACTGGGTGGCGGTAATATCCATTGCCTGACCCAACAACAGCCGGCCCCGCATAAAAACTGAGTGCAGTTGTAACAACGCCTTTCCGGCAACCGGGCGTCCCTCGGTTTCGGCCTCTACAGCAAGCCCACGGCCCAGCACGGTCGTGGGCTTTTTTGTGTCCGCCCACCTGTAGATACGCGACATTGGCATAGCTCTTGTATCGGTGTTGCTCCAGTGGCCCAGGGTGATGACCGCACAGTTCTGTCATAAACCTTGAGTAAGTTAGCCGCTCACGCAGCAGGAGAGAGCGCTGAAATGAACGCCAATATCAACCCGATGTACACGCGCACCTTCCACCCTTCGCGGGTTGACGGTGACGCGATCCATGCGCTGGGGCTCTGGTTGAAGGAAAACGGCTCGCGACAAGTCAGGCAGCAGCCGGATTTGCGCAGTGTGATGAGTGAACGCTACCCGGTGGGGTTGTTCAGCGAGGCTGAAATGCACGCGTTGTGCGAGTTGATGAGTAACTAACGAAATAGCCTTGGCTTCATCGCAGCTGCCTCGCTTGCGCTCGGCAGCTGCGATAAGAAGGGGGTTTACGTTTAGAAGCTATAAGTGCCCGTCACCACCAGGTTACGCGGCTCGCCCGGCTGAATCTGCGCCACACTGGTCGCCGATTCGTAGTAGGTCTTGTCGGCGATGTTGTTCAGCGCCGCGCGCACATCCCATTCTTTCTGCCGGAACCCGACCAATGCATCCCAACTGCCATAACCCGGCAGCACCACGGTGTTGAGGCTGTCGGCGTAGCGGTCGCCGACCAGGGTCAAACCGGTTTCCGCGTACCAGCCCATCTCCGGTTTCCAGGTGACAAACAGGCTTGCATTGCGCTTGGCCACGTCGCTGACGCGCTTGCCTTCAAAGCCGTTGTTGTCCTTCTCGACCTTGGCATCCTGCAGGCCGACACCACCGCGTACAGACCAGTTGCCGACGATCTTGCCGGTGGCCGTCAGCTCCACGCCGCGGGAGCGCTGCAGGCCGCTGAGCAGGGTAATGGTGCGGTCCAGCGGGTCGCTGGTGCGGCGGTTGTAGAGTTCCAGTTCGTACACCGCCAGGGTGGTGCTCAGGCGGTCGTCGAGCCAGTCGCTTTTCACGCCGATCTCTTTTTGCCTGGTCAGCTCGGGGCTCAGGTCGTTGACGCTGCCGGCGGCGTTCGGGGTGATGCCGATCAGGCCGCCACCGGCCGGTGAGAAGGTCTTGCTCCAGGAGGCATAGAACGAGTGGTGTTCCAGGGGCGTCCACACCAGGCCAAAGCGCGGGCTGGTGCTGTGGCTTTTGACGTCTTGTCGGGTATTGAGCAGTTTGTTTTTGGTGTCCACTTCGAAACGGTCGTAACGCAGGCCGGCCAGTACTTGCCATTGATCGTTCAGGCGCAGTTGGTCTTGCACATACAGGGCGCGGCTTTCGACTTCGGTGTGGTTGTTACTCGATACGCTCATGCGCCCGGTGTGGCTCAGGTGACGGTTGGGCTGGTTGAGGTCCAGGGTTGGCACGGCCGAGGCGGGGCGCTGTACAGCTTTGGATCGCGGCGCTGGCTGCCCAGCTCCACGCCGGTGAGCAGGCGGTGTTCGAGGCCGAAGGTGCTGAAGCCTCCTTCCAGCTCGACGTTGTTGAAGACGTTGAGGGTGGTCAGGTCTTGCTTCCAGCGTTGGCGCGTCACCCGATTGGTCGAGGCAACATAGGCGGTCTGGTACGTGTTGTCGAAATCGCTGTCGAGCTTGAACACGCCGAGGGTCTGGCGCAGTTGCCAGTTATCGTTGAGTTCGTAGGCCAGCTTGGAGCGCAGGGACTGGGTCTTGTCGTCGATGTAATCGCGGCTGTCGCCGTAGGTGGTGCTGCGACTGACGTCGGCGGGGCGGCCGTTGACGCCAGGGATGCCGCGATCCGGCGTGCGGTTGTAGCGGCTGTATTCGTATTGCACCAGCCAGTTCAGATCCGGTGTGAGCTGCCAGCTCATGGACGGTGCGAACAGTTGGCGATTGCCGCTGACGCCGTCGCGGAAGCTGTTGTTGTCCTGGTTGCCCATGTTCAGGCGCAGGCTGATGTTGTCGGTGGGGTCCGTGCTCAGGTCGGCATACACACTGCGCAAATCGTTGCTGCCGCCCTGGGCCTCGATGCTCGACTTATGCCCGGCCGTTGGCAGTTTGCTCACGCGGTTGACGATCCCGCCCTGGCCGCCTCGCCCGTAAAGTTGAGCACTTCGATGCGCTCGATGTTGTGCAGGTCGCGCACGTACTGGCTGTCGTCACGAATGCCATCGAGGTAGAAGTCATTGCTCGCATCGAAGCCACGGATACGCAAACTGTCGAAGCGCGTGTCGGCGCCGCTGCTGACGTTGGGGATGCCGCTCAAGGCCTGGCCCAGGTCGTTGGTGCCGTAGGAGCGCAGGCTTTCGGTCTTCACCGAGTCGATGGCCTGGGGCACATACCGTACCGGTGTGGCGGTGCGGGTCGCGGTGCTGGTTTCCTTGACGCGCGGGTCGTCTTCGTCAGCTTCGGCGCTGATCGAGGTTTCGGGCAAGGTGGTGGCGGCACAGGCAAAACCGGCAGACAGCAGAACAGAAAGCCCAAGGGTCATGGGCGTCAGGCGAAGGGCAGGCATGGTGGAATGCATCCAAAGGGTTTGGCAGGAAAAAGCGCGCTAATGGTAATGCTTTGCATTTGCGCGCGTTATCCATTACCAAACGTATCTGCTTTGAAATGTGTTACGAGATGTGTTTCCGGGGTCGTTGAAGACTGAATCTGGTCGTTTTCAGAAAGGCCGTAGGCCTTTGCTTAGAATTATTTCGCCTAAATACAGACGATTCACGAAATTGACACATAGTTCAACGCGCGACTAGGATTGCGCCCAACGCCTGTGGCTAACCGCCATGACTCATCCAATAAGAAAAGGCCCGCGGCATGTTCAGTCGTCCGCGGGCCTTCTTTTTTCGGAAAAAGTCGACACCAGAAAAGCGACATGGAGCCTGGTGTCATCGCGCGTACTCAACCCGTAATAAGGAATACAAAAAAATGTTGAAGCAACGGATGAGTCTGATCGCTCTGGGGATTTTGAGCGCATCGACAGCAATGGCAAACGACCAGGAGCAATCCAAGGGTTTCGTTGAAGACAGCCACCTGAACATCGCAGCCCGTAACGCCTACATCAGCCGCGACTACAAAAACGGCAAGCAAGACAAAGCCGAATGGGGCCAAGGCTTCATCGGCAAGTTCGAGTCCGGCTTCACCCAAGGCACCGTTGGTGTGGGTGTGGATGTGATTGGCCAATATGCTATCCGTCTGGACGGTGGCCAAGGTCGCGCCGGTGCGGGGGGTATCGACTTCTTCAAACAGGGTAATGGCACCACCAACCCAGATGGCTCGGCAAACCCTGGCTCGGCACCACACGACCTGGCCAAAGGCGGCGCAGCGGTCAAGTTCCGCGTCTCCAACACGGTGCTCAAGTACGGTGATCAGTTCCCTAACGTTCCGGTCCTGGCCTACGACAACTCCCGTCTGCTGTCCGAAACGTTCACGGGTACGTCGATCGTCTCCAAAGAGATCGCCGGCCTGCAACTCGACGCCGGTCACTTCACCAAGGAAGCTCGCAAGAGCGCCGAAGGTACTGACAGCGGCCGTCTGAAAAGCATCGACTACGTCGGTGGCAGCTACAAATTCACCGAAAACCTGTCGGCCGCGCTGTACGCCTCCGACATGCAAGACGTGCTGAAGAAGCAATACGTCAACGTCAACTACGTGCTGGCCCTGCCAGAGAAACAGTCGCTGACCTTTGACTTCAATGGCTACAAGACCAAGCTGGACAAGAGCTTCGCCCTGGAAAACCAAGGCAGCGAAGACGCTCGCGACAACAAGATCTGGAGCCTGGGCGCCACATGGGCTGTCGGCCCGCACAGCTTCACCGTCGCTCACCAGCGCAGCACGGGCGACACCGGCTACCTGTACGGCGGCTACCGCAACGCTGGCGGCATCGGCGACGGTGGCAACACCATCCTGCTGGCCAACTCCTACTGGTCCGACTTCAACGGCAAGGACGAGCGCTCCTGGCAAGCCGGCTACGGCCTGGACTTCAGCACCTTCGGCGTGCCTGGCCTGACCTACAACGTGGCCTACGTGCGCGGCACCAACATTGACGACGGTTCCAACCGTGGCAATGGCACCGAGCGCGAGATCTTCAACCAGTTCAAATACGTCGTCCAAAGCGGCCCGGCCAAAGACCTGAGCCTGCGTGCTCGTGCGTCCTGGTTGCGCGTTTCCAGCAATGCCGACAAGTACAACGTAGGCGGTAACGAAATCCGTCTGTTCGCCGACTACCCGATCAACGTTTTCTAAGTGATCGCATGTCGCGCCTGATTCCAGGCGATAAAAAACCCCGACTGGTTCGGGGTTTTTTTATGGGCGCGCATCAGTCCTCGCGGCTCTGCAAAATCTTGCGCGCCAACGCTGCATTCTTGTAGTCGAGCATCAAGGACAACCCCTCATAGGGATCGATCTTTTTATTGTCGATACACAGCTGTGCCATCAGCAGCAGCACCTGGCGTTTCTTCTTGTTGACCCGCACGCCGGGTACGCCGAACGCGGTCTTGCGCATTACGGGTAACGGCGCCTCGGGCGTCAGTTGAACGGTTACCCAGATGCCCTGGACAAACTGCAACGTGATCTCCTCGATATGTTCGATGGGCAGCGGTTGCGCCAGGTTATTGAACACAAAATGCTCCGGCGTCAGGCGCAACGCGGTCTGCGGCGCACGCTTGAATCGACGGATGCCCAGCCACAGCAGGCCCAGCCCGATAAGGCCAAGACACGCGCCCGCACCGACTGTCGACAGCGGCGTGCCTTTCAAACGCTCCGGGGCGAGCCAGACTCGACTCAGGATAAACAGGGCCGCCAGCACAAAGGGCAGGCCCGACACCGCCATCAGTACCCCGCGCCACTGGCCGCCTTCATGCAGGCTACGCTCACCCTCGGCCGAAGCGGCCAAGGTTTCCAGCAGCTGGGTGTGCGCGCTGTTCTCCGACACCGCCACGTCCATCACGTCGCGAGACAGCTGCTCGCGCACTGCCTGGGGGGCACTGAAATAGGCATCCATCTGCGCATTCGCTACGTCGCTATCCACCTCGCGGGTGGCGCTGCGCAGGGTATCGTCCAGTGGCACGTGCAGCGCCTGCAGGCGTTCGCCATTGGAGGGGTGGGAGTCGGTGGGATGGGATTGATGAATCTCCAGGGCTTCGGCTGATGGTTGCAATTCACACTCACGCAAGCTCGCGAATACGGCGTCGGGCAGATCGGTAGCCGCGCCTGCTTCACACAACGCCAACAAGGCATCCTCAACGTGCGGCTGCACCACCGACACCCGCAACAACGCCGAAGCCGCCGCCGCAGGGCCCGCCAACTGCGCGCCGGCAGCGTCCGCCAGCAATTCACGCTCACGGCTCCAGTGGTTCACCGCGTCATCAAAGCGCTGCATGAAAAACACACCGAACATGAACGACGGCCGCATCAGCCGTCCCTGGATAAAATCGCTGGTCAGCATCGTGTTCAATAGCGCTTCGAGGCTGCGATTGACCCCATCGTAGATCGGTAAAAAGCGCAGGCTGTATTCCGTGTCCTGCCCCACAAAGTGCGCCAGCTCATGGCCGATCACCGCGCTGATTTCTTCACGGCTCAGCAGGCCCAGATACAGCAACGGCACATGCAAGGTGCGCCCCTGCAGCAAAGTATTCGCCGGTTGCACAGTGGCCGCGCTGGAGGTCACGTAAAAGCCCTGGGCCAGGCTCATCACGATGTGGTCCGGTGGCAGCGCACCGAGCCGACCCGCCAGCTCGTCCACATGGCGCCACAACCCTGGAGCCAGCACGGGCGTCACCACCTGGCCGAACATCTCCAGCGGCTCGGGCTTGAACATCCCCAGCATAGGGCGCAGCTGTCTGAGCAACTGCCAGATCGAATACACACAGAACGCCGCGATCACCCCCAGCACCGCCATCAGCTTGACTTCGCCACTGCCCAGCCGGCCGATATGCCACATCCCCAAGCCTTCGAAACTCAACGCCAACGCGACGGCCGCCGCCACCGCCACCACATGGCCCACCAGCACGTAGGGCAACAGGCGGCTGCCCAGGGAGAACACTTGCAACAACCTCTCCCGTGAGTGCCGTGCCCGCCGCCCGGCCCAGTACGTACCTGCCAACGCAGCCGCACCAATCAACGCCGCCAACAGACCCAAGCCCATCACCCACGGCGCCAGGACCCGCATCGCACTGTTCACGCGGTGGGCAATGGGCAGCTCGGCTTCGATTTTTTCCAGGCGCGAGAGGGCCATCTGCACGCTGATTCTTTCATCGACCAGATCGACCGTCGCCGTCGGCTCCTTAGCCGCCAGCGCCTGGAGTTGCTGTTTAGCGGTAGTCACCGTGATGTGGTAATCGACCAGCGCCGTGGTGGTTTCGTCAGCACGCTGACGCTCCCAGCCACCGAGGGCGGCCAGCAACAGCGGAAAAACGATGAGGAGGCAGATCAGTTTGAGGGCGTTCATGGGAGTCCGTTCACGACGCAGGGATGTTCAGGTTTATACCGAAAAAAACGCCCCTGGGTATCTACACCACCCTCAAATGCGGGCACACAACTCTGTGGTGAGCGGGCTTGCCCCGCGCCGGGCTGCGCAGCAGCCCCAATAAAGGCACTGAGATTTTACTAAGCGCCTGGTTTTGGGGCCGCTTCACAGCCCTACTTACAGCCCGGTATTCCCAGGCGACTCCAACACCTTCACCACATCATCAATAGCGGACCTACAAAGTCCAAGCATGTGACTAAGGTGGAAAATTTATTGCTTGTCCCTACCGCCCCTCAATCAACGCACGCTCCTCCAACCAAATCTCCTGAACAAACTGATCCGTAATCGCATAAATCCCATGCCCTCGCCGCATGATGATGTTCTCCGCCACCAGCGCAATCACCACGGGTTGAATCTCTTCAACCCGCACTTCGCGACCTACCGTCTTTGAATATTCCGCTGCTGCATCGGTAGAGAAAATCCCCCGAGCGTTGCCTTCCGTAGCTGCGATCTTGTTGAAAATCGCCTGAGCCAGGCTGCCCAACTGTTCGACTTTTTCAAGCTCAATACTTGCCGCCGCTGAGCGTAAGGTGCTGGCAATCACGGGGAGGAAAAGATCAGGATCACCGCCCTGTTGCAGTAGCTGACGCAATGCCTTGAGCATTTCCTCGGGTCGATTGCCCAGGGTATTGAAGGCTTCGACAGCGGCTTCAAGTGAGGGGAGCTTTTCCTTCTTCACCGTCATTGCCAGTCGGTTGAGCAGGAATTCAACGTAGTCACCCTTCAGCAGTGGATACGCGGCCGATGTCGCGCCGGAAAACGCTTGGTTGCGTTTGGCGGTCAGCTCGCTTACCTGGGCTCTGTGGGAGCCTGTGCCGATAAAGAGGAAGTAGCCCGGCGTATTCGGGCGCGGGTTGATTGCATCACGAGCAGCCTTGAGGGCCAGGAGCAGTTGGTTGCCGTCGTCGGAGGAAATGGCATGTTGCACCTCGTCGATGATCAGCACGAGATCGGTCTTCGCTTGGTCGACGACCTCTGCGAGTGCTTGCGCCAATGTGGGGCCGTCGGCGTTGCCGATGCTGTCGAGTTTGAAACCGAACTTGAATCCTGCTGCGCCCAGATCGACATTGCTGACTCGCTTGAGCGTTTCCAGGATTGAAGAGCCCGGTGTTTGCAGTTCTTTCAGGGTCTTGTGGATGGCGTTGTGCACGAGCGTTGCCGGGTTGGCCAGCGTGTTGCTCCAGAGGTCGACATAAATCACCAATGCGCCTGCTGCTTCCAGGGCGGGGATGAGGTCGTTGCGCAGGAAGGTCGTTTTACCTGTACGGCGCAGGCCAGACAGAAAAAGACCCGAGCGTAGACCTTCATCTAATACGCCTGGATTGAGAAGCTGGTTTGCCTTCGATTCAGCCAGTTCAGGGCGCTGAAATATGCTGCTCATGCAATTATCCCTTTTTATGGATACGCCATAATTATTGCCAATACATAATTTGGCATAAAGGATGAAATCCGGAGCTTTGGCGCGAAAAGAGGTGATTCAACAGGAGGCGAGGTGAGGCGTGGAGGGGATGATCGAGGATGAATAAACGTTGTCGATCATCCCTTCCGTAGAGAATAGGCAGGAATCCGCCAAAAGCTGCCGTGGCAGCAGGCAGCAGGCTGCCGAAAGCAGTCCGCTGTCAACGCCCTCTATCGGCCGACGCTGTTGAAATATCGAGTACGAAAGCGGTTTTGTCTGGCAATTGCGCTACGTGCCGATCCGGTCGCCAAGGGGGTGCTTACCAGTTGTAACTCACCGACCCGGTCACATTTCGGCGATACCCGTATTTGCAGCTGTCGCCGGTGTAACCACACTGGGAGACATAGGTTTCGTCGGTCAGGTTGGACGCATTGAGCGCCAGCTTCGCCCCTGCATAGGATGAAGACAGCTTGCCCAGGTCGTAGCTCAGGCTGGCGTCAAACAGCGTGTAGTGGGGGATGCCTTCGCTGTTTTGCGAGTCGATATAGCTCTTGCCGACATAGCGTACTCCTCCCCCTATCGCCAAGCCCGATAGCGCGCCGCCCTGAATGGTGTATTGCGACCAGAGCGAGGCCAGTTGTTCAGGGGTATTGCCAGGTTGATTGCCTTTCTCATCGGCCGTAGTGCTGCGGGTAATTTCAAGGTGTGAATAGCTGTAGTTGGCCATCAACTCCAGCGCATCGGACACCTGCGCCTTGCTTTCCAGTTCGATACCGCGCGACTGGATTTCTCCGGTCGCCACCGAGAAACGATTGTTGGCAGGATCGGCAGTCAGTACGTTTTGCCGCGTCAGGTCGAACAGCGAGACGGTCACGTAGCTGTCACTGCCCTTGGGCTGGAATTTGATCCCGACTTCGTACTGGCGGCCGGTTTCGGGTTCGAAGGCACTGCCGTCACGCGCCACCGCCGTGATGTTAGGGAAAAACGACTCCGAATAGCTCGCGTAGGGCGCCAGGCCGTTGTCCGCCAGGTACATCACACCGGTCCGCCACGTGAAGGCGTGATCGCGCTGCTTGAGGTCTGCCGCCGTATCGGTGGCGTAATGGACCGTTTTCGAGCGTGCCCAGTCTTGGCGACCGCCCAGGTTGAAGACCCAATGTTCGTCGAACTTGAGCTGTTCCGAGAGATACACACCCGCCTGGTCTAGCTGACGACGCTGGTTGATGTCGTAAAAGGCGTCCAGGTCGCTGTAATCCTGGTGATAGACCGGCGTATAGATATCCAGCGGATCAACCACGTTGCCACCCCCCAACTGGTTGGTACTGGCGTGTTGCAAATCGATACCGACCAGCGTTGTATGTTCGAAACGGCCGGCGTTCCACTGGGCCTGGAAGTGGTTATCGAGCAGGGCATTCTTCACCTTTTCGTGGCCCAGATAACCGAAGCGGCCCACGGTGCGCTGGTCGTCATCCAGGCCGTATTGGTAAATAGTGCGCTGTTCCTGGTAGGAACGGCTGTAACGGGCGTTCTGGCGGAATGTCCAGATATCATTGAGGTGATGTTCAAACTGATACCCCAGTGACCACTGTTCTACATCGTACTTGTCGAAGTCAGGGTCGCCGACAAAACGATCCGTAGCGATCCGTCCGTAACGCGAGCTGTCGAGGGTGCCGACCCGTGGCAACGCGTAGTAGCCCAGCACATTGCGGTCTTTTTGAAAGGACGCCAGCACCGTCAGCGAGGTGTCGTCCGAGGGGCGCCAACTGATTGCAGGGGCGATGAATTGACGGTCATCACGGGCGTAGTCGATTTGCGTACCGCTGTCTCGCCACAGCCCGGTGAGGCGATAAGTCAAGACGCCGTCCTCGCTAAGCGGCCCGCCGAAGTCCGCAGCCAATTGCTTGCGATCAAAACTGCCTGCCTGCGCCACCAGTTCATGCAGCGGCTCATCGGTGGGACGCTTGCTGATCACGTTGACCATGCCGCCCGGCGAGCTTTGCCCGTAGAGCACCGACGATGGCCCGCGCAGCACTTCCACGCGCTCCAGCCCATAGACTTCACCCACGGCACGGCTCTGGTTGGCAAAGCTGTACTGGCGCAGGCCATCGCGATAGATACCACCGCCAGTCGTCGCGTCAAAGCCACGAATACTAATCGTGTCGCGCCGGGTATCGACACCGTTGGCTTCACCATTGACCCCCGCCGTGTAGCGCAGCACCTGCCCGATGCTTTGCGGCTGCTGGGCATCGATCTGCTTACGGGTGACCACGCTGATCGATTGCGGCGTTTCCATGATCGACGTATCGGTCTTGTTGGCACTCATGGTCCGGCTGGCGACCAGGCCATCGTTGCGGCCCAACGAGGTGTCGTATGCGGTGCCACTGATCGCAGTCGGCGCTAACTCCAACACGTCGCCGTTGCTCGGTACCAGCAGCAGGCTACCGTCGTCCTGGCGCTCATAGGTCAGCCCCGAGCCGAGCAAGAGCTGCGTCAGGCCGGCCTCAGTACTGAAATCGCCTTGCAGCCCCTGGGTTTTCTTGCCGGCCGTCAGCGTTGAGCTGCCCGCCATGGTAATCCCTGCCTGTGCGCCGAAACGTGACAGCGCAGAATCCAGGGGGCCAGCGTCGATGCTGTAATGCTGCGAACTACCCGCGGCAAAGACTGGAAGGCTGCAAAGCGGTTGCACGCTGAGCAACAACAGCCCAAGCGTACGGGCACGCAGGGCGCGGGAAGGTGAAGTCATACGGGGCTCCTAAGGGGTCAAGACCCACCTCTGGCGGGTGGGTGATCCCTATAGGCCAAGCGAGTACGAAAAAACTATCGTGCAGCGGAAAAAATATTTCAGGCGGGCACGATCGAGACCCAATACCGCGTCATGCGCTCGATTCGCACCGGCAGCGTGCGCGCTACCAGGGTCAAGGCTGCGTCGGTGTCATCCAGCGAAAAACTGCCCGTGAGGCGTAACCCTGAGACCTGCTCGTGACAACGTAAAACACCGGGACGATAACGTGAGAGTTCCGCCACCAAGGCATCCAGGCGCAGGCGATCCGCCGGCAGAATCCCGCGCAGCCAGGCCTGGGCGACCAGCAGGTCGGGGCGGCTCGGTACGCCGATACCCAGGCGATCCACGCGTGCCTGCCATCCGGCCTCAAGTGAAGAGGACGTTGGCTGGCCGCGTGAGTGCACCTGCACCTGGCCGCCCACGACGGTGACCTGCGTGCCCTGCCGGTCATGGCGCACTTGCAACTGCGCGTCGCGGCTCTGCAGGATCGCGTCTGGCGTGATCAACTGCAGCGGGCGCGATTCTGCTCGCACATTCAAGGCCAGCTCGCCCTCTATCATCTGGATGCGCCGCACCTGCTCATTAAAATCCAGGTCCACCGCACTGGCCGTGTTCAGCCATAGCGAGCTGCCATCCACCAGGGTCCACTGGCGACGCTCGCCTGTTCCTGTGCGGTGGTTCGCCAGCGCGGCGCGCACTGGCGTGGAACCCGCGCCTTGCCAGGCAACTGTGCCAACAGCACCAAGGACCAACAGGCGCTTGAGTAACTGCCGACGTTTCTGCATGTCCGGCCCAGCCGACGCCAGTGCCCTGCGCGCGGTGGCGTCGCGCAAAAGATTCGCTCCGGGCTGCTGCAACAGCGGCAAGCTGGCGACACGTTGCCAGGCCTGCTCATGCTCATCGCTCGCCTCGCGCCAACACTGCAATGCTTCCAGATCAGGCGCACTCATAAGCCCGGACTGCGTCCTGACAAGCCAATCAATGGCGATATCGCGCACCTGCGGATTAATCTCGGCCTTCATTCGAAACGGCTCGCATAGCACACACTGAATGCCTTGCCCATGGCCCGTTGCACTTGAGCCACAGTCAAACCCAACTGCGCAGCGATCTGCGGGTACGTCAGGCCGTCGAGCTGGGACATGAAGAAAATCTGCCGTATGCGCTCAGAGAGCCCAATCAACAGCGAGTCGAGCTGCAACAAGGTTTCGATCACCAGATACCGGTCCTCGGGTGACGATTCCCCCCCTTCGGGCCGAGCAGCCAACGCTTCAAGATAAGCCCGCTCGATCTCCTGGCGGCGCCAGCGATTGATCAGCAGTCCATTGGCAATCGCCGCGAGAAACGCCATGGGCTGGCGCAACTCGCGCACCTGCTGAGGGGCGCGCAGCACACGGATAAACGTGTCGTGGGCCAGATCCTCGGCATCGGCACTGTGCCCCAACCGCCGGTTCAGCCAGCCCTGCAGCCAGCCGTGATGATTCTCGTACAACTGTTCGACGGACGATGTTGGGCTGGCATCCTGCATGTGAGGCTCGCACTGCGTGAATGATAATGCTTCTCATCGTATTGATCGGGCGCATGGTTGTACAGTGTTTACACCTGTTTGATGGGGTGGAATTCTTCGTCCATATCTGAGCAACAACTGGAGCAAGTGGGTGCGCTACACCGAAGCCGGTTACTTGCCGATCGACAACAACGCCGCCGAGCGTGCGATCCGGCCCTTCGTGATCGGGCGCAAGAATTGGCTGTTCAGCGACACGCCCAAAGGCGGGACGGCCAGCGCTCAACTTTACAGTTTGGTCGAGACGGCTAAAGCCAACGGCCAAGAGCCCTATGCGTGGCTGCGTCACGCACTTGAACGCCTGCCGACGGCTTCTTCGGTTGAGGATTACGAAGCTTTACTGTCCTGGAACTGCTCGCCGATGACGCATAGTTAAGCGCGCTATTCATCTTGATGGCTGGTGGGGTTTACGGTGAGTTCAAAGAATACGAGCGGAGTAACGATCATGGAATACGACGATAAACTGATTGAAGAAGCCGTGCTTGCCCTGTTGGCAACCTTCAGTTTTGATAACGGCAATGCTTGGAAAGGGTTCGACTTCGAGACCATGAACCGATTGCATGAAAATGGGTTCATCAGTAATCCGGTGAACAAGAACAAATCGATTTGGTTGACGGCTGAAGGGCTGGAGCGAGGCCGGCAGATAGCCGACCGGTTATTTGGGGTAAGAACCCAGGTGGAGCATGAATCTGACTTGGATACCTGACTTCATACTACGGCCATACGATAGGTCGGGTTTATGGATCGCATACTTATTTTCTTGCAGTTGCCGATATTCATTCAAACGCCAAATAGCACCAAGCCCCGAGTTTCGGGGCTTGGTGCTGTGGTGCGCTTCGCGGTCACCTTGCAAACTAGAGGTCGCTCGATACGGATACGCGGTGATAACCAGCTCCCGGCAATCGGGCACTGGAGACGCTTTCCCTGCATGAGGGAAACGCTCCAGCATTCCAGGCTGTTGAGAATGTGGAAGACGGCTGCCTCCCCCAATTCCCAATCAGTGGCGTTGCCGGCATCAGTATCTGCAATGTCTTCCTGCACGGCTTTAAATGCCAGCACTCAGAGGTCACGTAGCGGCTCAAAGCCCGCTGCAGGGAGGTATTGACGATCTCGGTCGGTCGCCGGCGCCAGTTGATCCAACTCGCTGACAAGTTCGGGCTTTACTCGGAAAGACAGAACGGGAGAGGCTGCCATAACGCTGTTCCACACGTGTTCTGTATGCGCTGTGTACATGGTATGCGGACGTTATGCTTCGGCTGGTAGTCGGCCACCAATAGCGATTTGTCGGTTTGGGGAAGGATTTACAGGCGAGCGACTGGGTTGTATTAACCCAGAAACAACAAAGCCCTCACATTTCTGTGAGGGCTTTGTTTTGTATGGTGCGGCACCAGACGAACGGTATGTTTCGGCGAGACCAGGTTTTTCGGGCGTCTGGAGTTCGCTGGAAAATTCGGCGTACCCCAACTAGTAACTATAAATAAATCAGCTAGTTATGGCGTTCGGTGGAATCGAATTCGGGATTTTTTAGATGTCAGCACGGTGTCGGTCTGCAAGTAATTCAGCGCTGCAGTCGACTTTCAACAGAATCGGCCATAACCAGTCGTTCACGATAGGCAGAAAACTGCCAACAGCGGACGCTAGAACATCAGAAAGAGAAATAACTCAGCAACCAGCCCTAGCGCGTTGACACCTCTACCCCCGATGCTGGCAGTAACCGACCCATCTACGACATTTAAGAGAGGTGCCAAGCATCGTCTTACTGGTAACGAGGGCGGGGAGCCTTGAGTGGAAAGCCTTCCTTCTCTGGAAGCGAAAACAGCTAGTATGCGATATAACTTGATGCGACACGCACGATAGGGAAGTCAACGATGAGCACGGCGTACGTAAATCCGGCGGCACGGCTAGCGGGTATGGCTTTGAGTGATGGTTGGCAGGTAGGTAAAATGATCCCTACCGGGCGCCGAAACGGTGGGTCAGGGGGGTTTTTCTCATTTTCCTATGAAGTCTCCAATGGAGATCGTAACGCTTTTCTCAAGGCATTCGATATACTCACACCAATTAATGAAGCAGTTGCTGCTGGCCAGGTTTTTACCACCATGCTGTTGGCCCATCTTCAAGCATATGAGTTTGAGACTAAGCTTCATTCAATATGTGCTGATAAAAATATGAAGCGCATAGTGAAAATCCTAGCCCACGGCCAAGTAAACCTCCCGCCACTGGCTGGTGAACAATTCAGTGCAGTACCATACATGATTATGGAATTGGCGGACGGGGGGGACATAAGAAATTACATAGGTAAATCAGAGTACGTCGACCTGTCGGTGAAACTCTACTACCTGAGGGATGTTGCCTCCGGGCTAATTCAGTTGCATGGTGCTCAGATTGCTCATCAAGATCTAAAGCCATCTAATGTCATGATATTTGGTGGCGCAACCGCCAAAATAGGCGATTTGGGAAGAGCTAGCAAGCAGGATGTTAGAAGTTCAAATGATTTGTATGATATTGCCGGAGACTATGCGTATGCACCTCCTGAGCAGCTATACGGCCATTCACTTGATAACTGGAAAGACAGGCGTCAGCGCTGTGACCTCTATCAGTTTGCTTCACTTATAAGTTTTTTGTTCTTTAATACAAGTTTGAACTCGGTTTTCAGAGACCGGCTGCCGGTAGCGCTCATTCCTGCGGCTTGGGAGGGCGACCATACTTCTTATGTGGATGCGCTACCTTACCTAGTTCAAGTATTTGAAGAAGTACTCCTGGAGTGGGAGCAGCAACTTCCTAATTGGTTGGGAGGAGAAATAATTGACATTATTCGTCAGTGCGGCACTCCAGCATACAGCGAGCGTGGATCCCGTAAGACGATGAGTGCTCAAACCCTGGACCTAGGTATTAACAGGTTTGTATCTCAATTAGATAGACTTGGTTTCAAAGCGATCATTGAGGCGCGTAAGATGGCCAAGAAAACTTCTGGCGAGACCAAATTGTGAAATTATTTGACAGCGAGAGGGATGTATTGCCTGCATGGGTGACATCCAAGCAAGCGGCTAATCTACCCGAGCTTAAGTCGATAAAAAAAACCAATAAGATTTTTTTACCGATGGAAACAACCGCCGGGATACTCTTGGAGTTTGAGAGTCATAGAACTATCGGTATTGCAGTAGAGCTCCTCAATGTTGCGATTATTGAAAATGATCGGGCGTCGGCCTATTTAGCTGCATCCTATTTAAATGAGGAAGGTTTTGTACCCCCGAGCCTCGCTGGGCTTATTAAACAAGCCTTAGAGTCGCCAGAGGTAACGCCTAATCCACTGTTAGGCCATCCCGTATCGAAGCTAAAGAAACTTTTAGCAAGCTCCCCGAACAACCCACTGGCCTGGGCAGACTTGTCTCGTGAGTATGCAATTCTCGGGGAGAAAGATAAATCGATTAAAGCTATGCTTGGTGCTCTGCATGCAGGTGTAAATCACCGATGGATAACGCGAGTCGCGTCGCGTGTGTTTGTTCATTTTGGAGAGCCTGACAGAGCGCATCATGTACTGTTAAAAAATGAACACGTAAAGTCGGACCCTTGGCTGGTGGCTACAGAAATGGCTGTCTCTCGCAAAGCTGAAAAGCAATCTAAGCTTCTATCGGTTGGTAAACGATTGCTGGAGTCAAATATAAAGCCAACGCATACCTCTGAATTGGCTAGCTCTTTTGGTACTCTTGAGCTAATCAATGGAGCTGAAAAAAAGGCAAAAAAGCTTTTTAAGCAATCATTGGTTGAGCCAAATCAGAACTCTCTCGCGCAGGCAAAGTGGGCGGAAAGAAGTTCCGGCCTTAAGAAACTTATTCAGATTCCTCTAAATACTCAGCTTGTGGCATATGAGGCGCAGTATTGGGAAGCTTACAGTAATCAGGAGATACCCCTTGCTCTGGGGTACGCGATGGCATGGTACGAACAGGAGCCTTATTCCACCGGTCCAGCTATCGCGGCCTCCTATCTAGCCTCGCTACTCGACCATTATGAGCTTGTAGCCCTTGTCGCCAATAAGGGGCTGATTGCCAACCCTCAAAATGCGACGCTGAAACTTAATCAAATATTCGCGTGGATAGCTAAGACCAACCTCACTGAACCATCAGCTGTCATCTTGGTCGAAGTTGAGCAAGCCTACCGAGACCTAAATAATATGGTGGCCAGCGATGATTGGAGCATCTCAGCGCACGCCTTAGCGAATCTGGGGATGCTTGAATACCGTCTTGGGGATAACGAGAGGGGGCGGAAGCGATATGAAGAGGCTGCGCGTATTTACGAGAAAAGTGCTCCCGAGTTCATCATTCTGCTGTTGGTTAATTACCTTCGTGAAGCATTGATATGTGATTCGGATTGGGCGCATGAGGTTATGTCAAGAACGAAGCTAGCGCTTTTAGGCAAGTCATCCAGCGCGACGCCAGGTGGAGAGTACTATTTGGATAAAATCGTTAGGCTCAGTAGTCTCCCCGGAACTTGGCGCGATAAGTTTAGATCTGAAAGCACTAGGGCGATGCAGGCAGCCCAGTCTCCGAGTACCGATGTAGAAAATCGCACGCTAAGTGTCGACGCAGCACTGTCGAAGTTTTGGCTCCCTAAAAGTTTTTCGCGAATCGAAAGTCTTAATCAATTCACCGATAATGCCGATGACAGTCGAAAACCACCAAAACGCTAAAGGCCGCAGTATGAATTGACTTGGTTTTAATCAATATTCGAGTGGAATGTATGGTTTGAATGATCCAGCGTTCATCTTGTAACAAAGTGAAATAGCTAATGTTTCCAAACCATTCCTAGATAAAAACTCACTACACCCACTGGATACGCCCTTTCCTGAGCCAAAAGTGTGAACGACAGCCACTGTTCCGCCACACAGACGGTTGAACAGACGGGAGGCCTGAGGCGTTAACACTGTAGTCCCACCGTGGCTGCGCTTCGTCGATGATGAGTAGTTCAATGGTGTTCCCGCAACCGCAGGGGCATTGCAGGCCTATGCACCAGTCCTCTTGTCCGTCCCGAACAAGAACAATCGACCGGATCGGAATTTGTGCCGGGAGGACATCCCCCTGGACGACGATCAGTCGTCTCGGGGGGAGAAATGGCTCGATCTTGAGCACAAACCTGCGGACGAGCGTTTTGAGAAGGCTCATTTAGGGTTCTCCCAGGTCCGGTAGTCCCAAAAGTGGTTCCTCACCGCCTTGCGCGAGCTGGGGATTGGGGTGTTTTTCAAACGAGCACTCCGCTTCGAACTCCTCTAGGCAGCCGGACAGTGTGAACATCGTCTGTGCATAGTTCACATTGCTCTCTTCACGAAACGGGAAGGCGCGGGCGATGAATTCATTCACGCAGGCACTTGCGGCTCGCATGTTCAAAGTGATCACCGATGGCGCTTCTTCTTGAATGCCTGCAATGTAACCGCGTGCGACTTGATCCCGGTGGGCATCCGTATCTGTGTTCAGTAGGGCTTCTGCATAGAGTGATTCTGGAGTGAAGATTCTGCGGTCACTCAGTGTGGACCCGCCGGGTTTGACGTAGTCCACACGCCCTTGCACATCATGAATCTTGCGCAAGCCGGCAGGTGAAAGTCGGGTAGGGATTTTCACGCCGACGTCAAACAGCGGAATCAGGAAGCTCGATGCCATAAGATCGCAGACCATTCGGCCCTGGTGTGTATCAACACAGCTGAATAGAACATCAGCATTAGCTACCGCCAATACCGCTTCCCTTGAAAAAATGGAGGCGTCAATTGGTTGTGCAATGTCAGCCCCACGAATACGCCTGACCACATCGGCGAACATATCGACCTTCGCGCGTCGAGATTTCGCGTCCACGATTGTGGAGTTAATTATCCGGTTAAGGTTTTTTTCCTCGACATGGTCGTGGTCGACCAAGATGATTTTTTTGAACCCAAGCCGGGTCAATTGCTCTGCAACTATCGACCCAGTACCGGATACGCCAATCACTGCCGCAGTTAACTGGCTGAGCGTTGCCGACATGTCGGATGTGAACGCCATCGTCGGTTTCCCTATTGCAGATTGCACCGGCCAGTACTGAATGTCATCACCAGGCACTGTGACCATTGCGATCTCCTCGACGGTACAGTCCGAATGATATACCCGGGCACGCATCGCGCCTCCGGGAACCATGATTGCAGAGCCGTGGAGCGTCTCTACGCCCTGTCTGAGAGAGACCATGGTGCTGGCATCGCTCGCGTCATCCACCCAGGAAAAGTCGAACAGACCGCCCGGGTGCGAGTGAACCAAGATGATTGAAAGCGATTGCGGGGATGCGTCATCGATGGCCATCTCCAGATATTCGCCAGGCCAAGTGATGGTGTCAGGTGTGCGGACCGAACATTCGTTATGTGGCACCAAGATGAGTTTCTTCGAAAGAAGCTTTAGATCAGTGCCAGGGGAGCGCGTACAGATCAAAATGGCTGCAGCTTCCTTCCCATCGCCCGGGAACAGATGTTCCCGGAGTGACGTATGGATTACGTCCGTTAGCACGAGTCGAGATTGTGCTGTCACAGTCCCACCTCCTTAAGCAAACAACCTTCTGCCATTGCCAACTGAGTGACTACGTTGTCACTGACAGGACTCCAGGGACGGTGACGCGACCAACCCTGGAACGTGACGCCGTCGAGTGTGCCCACTATTTCGGTCGAAGGGATGCCAGCACCGTTGGCGAGACGAACGGCTGGGTAGACATAGAACATGTCTAGCATGGTGGATGGGTAACCCGCAGGAATGTTCAGTGCCAGTTGGACAGTCTGCTCGGAGAAGCCTGGAGGCAAGGAGTATCCCTGGATCACCAGCCAGCGCCCATTTTCTTTGGTTACTTGGGTTTCCCAGCTATGACCAACAGCATCCAAATACTGCTCGTCACGCGGAAGCAATTTGAAGTCGCGGCGAAGTGGCGGCGCCGCCTCTCCATTGGATACATCTTTTTGAGTCAAGCGGAGCTTCTCGATGCCAGGCGCCCGCAGGTCGATGCTGTCGCTGACAGTCATCGATTGTTTGGGCATATCTTTGACCATGAGGAAGATTTGCCAGATCAGGTTGGGGTCCAAGCCGGCCTTCAACATTGCCTCGCGAACAGGTACGGTCGGGGTGCTGAATTCGTACACCTCGCCCTGGATGTTCAGCTTCCAGATGGCCTTTCGAGTAATGAAGCGTTCTACTCCCGGGCTGTCCAAGTCGATGAAGTGGGTATCTTCGACCTCTAAATCTGCTTCGTCCTCTTTTTCCAGCAGCAAAAGTTTATTTGGTGCCACATCCGCGAGGGTGCGAATTGCGTGGCCAGAAATGTGTCGGCACGGCCACTCGATACGAGCACCATCCACAGCCAGCAGGTATTTACGATCAGACTCAACCACGATAAAGCGGTTGGTCTCGTCGGTGATTTCCGCAGTTTCCTCTGGGCGGATATCCTCCAGAGCCCCCGATGGCAGTACCCGCAGCACTACTGGAAGCTGATCAGGCTTAAACCCGGCAGCTGCGGCGATCTGAGCGCCGGTCGGCGTAAGGTCATCGAGTCGAACCTGGCGGTATTGCAGATATTGGTCAGCCACCTCGATTGTAGGACCTTGGCATTCAGAAGGTTTTGGACGTTCAAAAGTGTGATCGTTGTTCATGTTTCGTTCTCCACAATGGTATTTAATCGTTCGGTATGCCGAACGCAGGGGAATTATTACCTGCTATCTTTATGCCTGTCAACAGGTACGATAATGTTCGGTGTAGTGGTATATTTGACGAACCATAATGAGAGGTGAAATGTCGTGGCATCCTTCCTAGGCCAAAAAATCAATGAAAGGCGTCGAGAGTTAGGTATGTCGCTGGATCGCCTTGCAACTGAGACTGAATCCAGCAAAAGCTATCTCTGGGAACTCGAGAACCGGGACAAACCTAACCCGTCAGCAGACAAGGTCTCGAAGATTGCCGCAGTGCTCGGCGTGACTGCGCAATACCTTATGGACGAGGAATCGGGCTCCCCCGATCAGTCAGTGCGGGATGAGGCGTTTTTTCGGAAATACAAACAGCTGAAAGACGAAGACAAAGCCAAGCTCGAAGCCTTCCTAGACGTGTTCCGGAAGGGCTCCTAACAATGGACGGCAAGCCAACTTTCCATGCAAACAATGTCTGGGAAAATGTCCGGCATGCCGTCTCCAAGGACTGCCTGTTCCCCATTGACGTCAAGACGGTTGCGTTAGAGATCTATGGTTCGATATTTTCGGACCCTATATCGGATGTGAAAGCCTGCGCATTGCCTGGCTTTGAAGGGCTTCTTGTACGAAATTCGGTTGGCTCTAAATGGATGATTGCCTACAACGATCAGCTCGAATCACCGGGGAGGATTAGATTTACTTTGGCTCACGAGTTTGGCCATTACCTGATGCACCGAAGCGGGCGTGATGAGTTCAAATGCTCTCAAAACTCAGCGTCGAGCACCGACGCTTTGGAGCGTGAAATCGAAGCGGAAGCCGACTCGTTTTCCTCAGCGTTGTTGATGCCCGCTGATGATTTTCGGCAGCAAATCGACTCTCAACGGTTTTCGGTTGACTTGCTGATGCACTGCGCAAATCGGTACGGGGTGAGCCTGACCGCGGCGGCGCTGAAATGGCGGGATTTGGCGGGAGGCCGGGTGATCGTGGTTGCCGCCAAGGATGGCTTCCTCGACTGGGCATCTTCGAATAAGGCTGCGTTTCGCTCAGGCGCTTATTTTGCTACAAAAAAGGAAACTATAGAGGTCCCAGCGGGATCGCTTCTCCAGAACTCCTTATGGACGCCAGGTGGTCACGCTGGAGCATTTCCAGCAAAAGCTTGGTTTCCTCAGGAGCCAGATGACATGATCTTGGAAGAGCACGCGTTTGTAGTAGAGGGCAAGGGATTCTGCTTTACGCTCGGAATTTTGCTGCTGCCGGAAATAGACGCTCCACGCTTAATATCAAGCGAGAAGGCAAACGTAACGCTTACCACGATCAATGGCGAAACGGAGTTACGCTAGCCGCCCAGACTTCAAAACGGTGCCTGTGTTTTTACACGCACTGGGCAGTTTTCTGACCTTCGCTTAGCGGTTGAACCGCCAGGGTTTTCCTAAGCGATGAGTGAGTAATTGCATGGTCAGCAAATAGTAATAGCGCGTTGATTCAGTGTGCTGGTTTAGGTGGTGATTCAAAAACCACGCAAGGTGTTTTCTCTGCCAAGTCCATGGATTGTCACGTTGCCAGCGCTCCGCGATCGCTATTTGGATAGCCTTCGCCTGACGAAGGTGGCGTTTGCGTGCGGTATGCGACCCGGTCAGGACGCCTGACAGGAACAGCTCCATATCGAATGGCTTGTTCATGCGCGACCACCAATATAAGCCGACACCACGTCGATTCGACCGTGCCCCAGCTCATAGCTGATTTGTGCTCGTGCATCCTGATCCAGGCGTCGGTCGAGTTGATAGCAATGGCCACCGTTGATGGGGGCGGGATGGTGGGTGATTTGCTCATAGCGTTCGCACGCATAGGCTGCCCGCAATTCGTGGAAGCCTTTGAGGTCGTGCTGATGGAGGATATCCCGTGCGGGGCGGACGATTCCCTGCAAGAAATCGAGGTAGCTTTCGTTCGGTGCGAGCAGGTTGCAGCTACCGTCGAACGAGACCTGTTCGGCAAGCCTCAGTGCGTCAAGAATATGATCATCTACCGTAATCCAGCGAGGTGCTGACGCGCCTGAACGGCCACCTTTGGTGCCGTCCTGGATGTTGATTTTGCCAAGTTGCTCTGCTTCACGTTGCAATCGGGGCAGGTTGGCCAAAATGGCCTCGCGCATGCGCATGCCGGTGGTTCGCGCCAACGGCACGATGGCCCCGGCGCGCGGCAGCTGATGTTCGCAAAGCACGTCCACGATCCGCTTTACCTGTTCGCGGTCTTGGCCTTGCGGAACCGAGCAACGAACATTGGTGCGCCGCATTCCCAACGCCTCACTCTGATTCGGCACTTTCACATACTGATCACCGCGAAGCGCAGCGAGGGTTCGGTTGACGCTGGACAACCGGTTTTGCGCGGTCGCGATGGCTAGCGCACCTTGTTCGACTTGGTTTCGGAGATGGCTGACGTAATCCAACAACGTCTGCCGATCTATCTGCCGCGCATCATTGAACCCCGGCCCTTCCTCTGACCGACACCAGCGTACAAACGCCAGCCAGCGATCACTGTGCGCCTTGACCGTCGCGTAATGCCCACCGCCAAACAAGTCTTTCAATGCCAGCGGTCCTGCATAGCTCAGTTGCCGGCCATAGCCAAAATTGCGCCCATCTCGCCTACCCACCAATCCCATAATCGAACTCCTCTTCAAGTCAAACCTTTGAAGCCTTTCCCCACGTCATCCCGCCAAGAATGTTGAGTGTTATCAGGGATCAAGGCCCCTGCGACCTGTGAGGGTTGTCCACTAACGCGGGACGGGCGGCTCTTTACGACCGGGAGCTTGGGCATCTCATGATCTGGCCTCCTGAACACTTCCGAGGAAGCGGGCGGGTGGGGGCTGCATCGGCTGACGAAACCAACGCCGCGAGATCCTGAGTCAGGTAAAAGCAGTGATGCGATGACCGGGGCATGCCTGACTGTCAGTCAGGTGCAGTCAACTCCTTTGGCTGCGGCACCATCATCTGCATCGCTGTTGCTGGTGACTTCGGTGTTTGTCACGCCGATTGTCACGAGGGGGAATGCCTAAAAGCCTTGTACGAGTTGGGCTGCAGCAACGGTAGGAGCGCCCGTCTCTTTCCGGGAGAAAGAGACGGGCGCAGGTTGGCGCAGTGAAATGGCCAAGCGGAAAGGTTGCTGCAGGGCAGCTGGATAGGGGGATGTATTTGCCGCAATGGCAACGATCTGAAGTAGGCATCCATCACTCGGTGAGTGACCGTGCGAGCCGCCGGACGCTAATCGCACTTTGGGAGAACCGCCACGGTGTGGCGTAGCCTTAAAGGTTCTGGCTACCTGGGTTGCTGTCAACGACAGCGCTTTGCCCGATCTTTTCTACGCCTGTGGATAATTCGGGTCAAGGCTCGAATTTTCGGGAACTCTGCGGCTGTGGATGAAATTATCCACCGGTGGAAATCGGTGGTTTTCCACAGACAATTCGCGTGGGCTTTAGATTTTTTAAGTGAGGTCCATCCAGACAGGGCGGCTTTGCAGCCCTGTCTGGATGGACCCGCGTGGAAGGGCGGACTGCGGTGATCTCATTGGCTTATCCACGTTTGGATGCGCCACGGCTATTTTGTAGGGTGGTGATGTTGTCGCCGACTGGGTGAGCGAATTCGTGGGGCGTCACATGCCCATGGCGGTTGGCGTCGATGTAGTTGCTCCACCACGCCATGATCAGCCTGCGCTGTTCCAGAAATTCGGCCTTGTGGATATAGGCGGCGCGCACGCGGTTGCGCTCCTTATGACTCATTTGCCGTTCGATGGCTGCGTCGGTCCATAACCCGGACTCCAGCAGGGCGCTACAGGCCATGGTCCTGAAGCCGTGGCCGCACACGTCCTTGCTGGTGTCATAGCCGACGTTGCGGAGCATGGTGTTCACCGTGTTCTCGGACATGGGCTTCCAGTACTTGTGGTCGCCCGGTAGCACCAACTCTGAAAAGCGACTGAGGCTGCGCAGGCGCTCCAGTATTTCGATGACCTGCGGCGAGAGTGGGACCATTTGAATGTCGCCGTTCATCTTGGTCCCTCGTGTGGAGTTGCGTACCCCTTCAATCGGTGTGCGCGTATCGGGGATTTCCCACATGGCGCGTTGGAAGTCGAACTCACTCCATCGAGCGAAGCGCAACTCGCTGGAGCGGACGAACACATGCAGAGTCAGCAGCACGGCAAGGCGCGTCAGCTCGCGGCCGTTGTAGTTGTCGATACGGTGCAGCAGTTCGGGTAGGCGGTTGAGGGAGAGGGCCGGGCGATGGACTGCGCGCGGCGCGTGAATCGAGCCTGCCAGATCCAGTGCAGGATTCATGGTGATCTGCCGAGCCCTTTTGGCCCCGCGCATGATGGTGGATAAGTAGTTCTGTACCCTTAACGCCACATCCATGGTGCCGCGTTCCTTGATGCGCTGGGTGATCTCTAGCAGGTCATGGGTATCGAGTTCAGCGATGGGTCGTTGGCCGATCAGCGGGAAGACGTGGGTACGCAGTCGGCTCATCACGGTTTTTGCGTGTCCTTCGGTCCAGCGGCGGGACATATCGGCGTGCCACTCCAGGGCAACGGTTTCGAAAAGCAGTGCCGCCCGCTGGGCTACGATCTTGGCCTTCTTCTTTTCTTCCATTGGATCGAGGTTGTCTAGCAGCAACGCCTTGGCTTCGTCTCGCTTACGTCGTGCGACGGAAAGGGTAACGATGGGGTAATTTCCGATGATGAGCGTGCCTTCCTTGCCGCTGGGCTTGGTGTACTTCAAGCGCCAGGTCTTCACGCCATTGGGTTTGACGAAAAGGTACATGCCTCCGCCGTCGAACAGTTTGTAGGCGCGTTCGCGGGTTTTGGCCGTGCGGCATTGCAGGTCGCTGAGAGGGATAGCTAGACGTGGCATAGGGGTACGCGCTCCTGATCGGGAAATCGCAGTACCCCTAACATACCCTCGGGGAAGGGGGATTTTGTTGGATCCCGACAGAGGGTCCTGGAACGAAAAAACCCGCCAAAGGGCGG
Organism: Pseudomonas sp. GW821-FHT09D08; assembly: GCF_059416305.1. Classification (NCBI taxonomy): domain Bacteria; kingdom Pseudomonadati; phylum Pseudomonadota; class Gammaproteobacteria; order Pseudomonadales; family Pseudomonadaceae; genus Pseudomonas; species Pseudomonas sp. GW821-FHT09D08. The sequence goes on along the minus strand of NZ_JBWKOX010000024.1, from coordinate 15,898 downwards.
GTTTTCGGGGCTTCCAGAGCATTCGGTGGAATGCAATGGAGCCTAATGTGGTGCCGGCACCAGGAGTCGAACCCGGGACCTACTGATTACAAGTCAGTTGCTCTACCAACTGAGCTATACCGGCGTGTTAGGGCGACGATTATAGCGACTGCCAAGGTTCTGTAAACCCCTGAAATCTGACTATTTTTGCGAAAACCCAAGTTTTCGCACATCTCCCCGCATTTCTCCGTGCCGCCAGCAAAAAATCAACGCTCGTGCATCGCCTCTGCGCGGGATTTGATGATCGGCTTGAGCAGGTAGCTCAGGATGCTCTTCTTGCCCGTGATGATGTCCACGGAGGCAACCATGCCCGGGATGATCAGCAACGGTTTCTCATCGGTGCCCAGGTGGCTGCGGTCGGTGCGCAACTTGATGACGTAGAAGGTGTTTTTCTTTTCTTCGTCCATCACGGTGTCGGCACCGATTGTCTCGAGTTTGCCTTTGAGGCCACCGTAGATGGTGTAGTCGTAGGCGGTGAATTTGATCATGGCTTCCTGGCCGGGGTGCAGGAAGGCGATGTCTTGTGGGCGGATCTTCGCTTCCACCAGCAGGGTGTCGTCCAGTGGCACCACTTCGGCCATGTCGCTGCCGGGCTGGATCACGCCGCCGACGGTGTTGACCAGCATCTGCTTGACGATGCCGCGCACGGGCGAGGTGACCATGGTGCGGCTGACGCGGTCTTCCAAGCCTTTGGAGGTGGCCTGGGCCTTGCTCAGGTTGGTGCGGGCTTCGTTCAGTTGAGCCAGGGCTTCGCTGCGAAACTTGCCGCGGGTCTCGTCGATTTTGCGCTGCACTTCGTTGATGGCGGCCTGGGCGCGGGGGATGGCCAGGGTTGTGCCGTCGAGCATGCCGCGGGTTTCGACCTCGGAGCGTTTGAGGCGCAGCACTTCTACCGGCGAGATCGCGCCTTGCTGTACCAGTGGTTCGGACATGCCGATTTCCTGGCGCAGCAGGTTCAGGCTATTGCGGTATTGGTCCTGCTTGGAGCTGAACTCACGTAGCTCCTGCTGGCGTTGCAGCAGCTGTTGTTGCAGCCCGCCAATTTCGTCTGCCAGCTGCTGGCGGCGGCTGAGGTACAGCGACTCTTCGTTCGAGGCCTGGTTGGGCACGGCTTTACGTGCGGCATCGGTGATGTTCAGCGGTCGATTGTCGACCTCGGCGCTGAGGCGTTCCACGCGCAGTTCCATGGCCACGCGGTCGGCTTCGGTTTCGCCGACGTTGGAGGCAAATCGCGTATCGTCCAGGCGCACCAGCGGCGCGCCGGCTTCGACGATCTGCCCTTCATGCACGTAGATCTGCGCGACGATGCCGCCTTCCAGGTTCTGGATCTTCTGGATGCGCGACGAGGGGATTGCCTTGCCTTCGCCCTTGGTCACTTCGTCGATGATCGCGAAGTGGGCCCAGAGCAGCAGGAACACGAAGAAGCCGATCACGCCCCAGATGGTCAGGCGCACGATGCGGGGTGCGTCGTCGATCAGGGCCTTTTCGACCTCGGGCAGTGGCTGGTCATCGAGGGAGTCGCGGCCCTTGAAATAGCGGAAGATGACGTCCTTCAAACGGCCTGCGCCGGACTTAAGCAACACTGATCTGCCCCTTTTTCAGCGCTTCCATAACGGCCGCCTTTGGACCGTCTGCGAGGATCTGGCCACGGTCGATCACCAACAGGCGGTCGACCAGGCTCAACAGCGAAGCGCGGTGGGTGACGAGAATCACCGTCTTGTTTTCGATAACCGACTGCAGGCGCTGTTTCAAGCGCTCTTCACCGGTGTTGTCCATGGCGCTGGTGGGTTCGTCCAGCAGCAGAATCGGCGGGTTCAGCAGCAGCGCACGCGCCAGGGCGACGTTCTGGCGCTGGCCGCCGGAGAGGTTTTGCCCGCGCTCGCCCACTTGCAGTTCGTAACCTTGCGGGTGCAGCCTGGCGAATTCATGCACGCCGGCGAGTTCTGCGGCTTGCAGCACCATCTCATCGTCCACGTAGCGCGCCCCTGAGACCAGGTTGTCACGCAAGGTGCCGGCCAGCAGTTGGATGTCCTGGGCAACGTAGCCGATGTTGTGGCGCAATTCGCTGACGTCGATCTGGCGGATGTCCACGCCATCCACCAGCAACGAGCCGGAGTCCGGCTGGTACAGGCCGACCAGCAGCTTGGCCAGCGAGCTTTTGCCCGAGCCGCTGCGGCCGATGATGCCGATTTTCTCGCCGGGACGAACATTCAGGTTGATGCCGCGCAGGGCCAGGGTTTGCTGGTTCGGGTAGGTGAAGTCGACCTCGCGGAACGTCATCGCACCTTGCAGCGATTTGCGGCTGAGCGGGCGCTCGTCGAAGTTGCGTTCCTGGGGGAGCTCCATCATCTGGTCCACCGAGACCATCGTCACCTTGGCTTGCTGGTAGCGGGTGAGCAGGCCCGACAGCTGGGCCAACGGGCCAAGCGCGCGGCCGCTGAGCATGTAGCACGCCACCAGGCCGCCCATGCTGAGGGTGCCGTCGATGATCTGGTACACACCGAAGATGATCATCGCCACGCCCGCCACTTGCTGGATCAGCAACGTGATGTTCATCGCCAGGCCGGACAAGACCTTGACCCGCAGTTCCAGGCGGCTGAGGGTGCCAATTGTCTGTTCCCACTGGTATTGACGTTCGCTTTCGGCGTTGTTGACCTTTACCGCATCCAGCCCGGCGAGGGTTTCGATCAGGCTCGACTGCCGTTCGGCACCCAGGGCCATGGTGCGCTCGAGTGTCGCGGTCAGGGGTTTTTGCAGGAAATGGCCGATACCCAGGGCCAGCGGGAAGGCGACGATGGGAATCCACACCAGGTGGCCGCCCAGCAGCGCGATCACCGCGAGGATGATCAGGGTAAAAGGCAAATCGATCAGGCTGGTGAGGGTCAGGGAGGTGAGGAAGTCGCGCATCCCCTGAAACTCGTGGATGTTGGAGGCGTAGCTGCCGACGCGCGCCGGGCGCATTTTCATCGACATGCCCACGATGCGCTCGAACAGCGTCGCGGAAATGATCAGGTCGGTTTTCTTGCCCGCAAGGTCCAGGCACAGGCTGCGCATGCTCTTGAGCAACAAGTCGAACAGGTAGGCGCCGCAAATACCGATAGCCAGCACCCACAGGGTGGCGGTGGCCTGGTTCGGCACCACGCGGTCGTACACGTTCATCACAAACAGCGGTGCGGCCAGGGCGATCAGGTTGATCACCAGGCTCGCGGCGATGGCGTCGGCGTAGAGCCAGCGCGAACGTTTGAGCGTGTCCTTGAACCACGAGCGTGCGCGCGGGATCAGCGTGCCGCTGGTGATATCAAATTTATGCTGCGGTTGGGCGAAGAACACCCGGCCGCTGTAATCCTGGCTCAACACCTCACGGGTGACCTGGACTTCGCCGCCGTCACTTTCGCTGAGCAACAGGCGGGCGGTATCGCCTTCCCATCCCAGCAGCACCGCACTGCGCCCTTCCTTTAACAGCAGCAAGGCCGGTAATGCGATGGACGGGATCTGCTCCAGCTTGCGCTGCAGCAAACGTCCCTGCAAACCTGCTCGTGCGGCTGCACGCGGCAGCAGGTCTGGGCTCAGGCGCTGCCCGGCCAAGGGCAGGCCGGTGGTCAGCATGGCCCGGCTGGCAGGCTTGTAATGCAGTGAGCAGAGAGCCAACAACCCATCCAGCAACGGGTCGTCATGCTGAGTGCGCGGGTCATGGTTGAGTTGCGCCAAACCTATTTCAGAATCCAAGCTGACTCTCTCTTAAACGGTTGTGTGGTCCAACGCCGTCAAGAATCAGTTCATCCCTGGCAGGTTTACCGACGGTTTAATATCGTTCTGCACAACTGATGCCAGCGGGGCAACCACACCCTGACTTCTCAGCAGTTGGCCCATGTCGGCCTTGATTCGATACTGGGTGTAGATATAGAGGCTCTTGATCTGTGCCAAACGCTGCTGAGCGGTGAACAGTTCGTTCTCGCTGTCGAGCAAGTCGAGCAGTGTACGCTCACCCAGGCTGAACTGCTGCTGGTAAGAGGTGCGCACTTTGGTGCTGCGGTCGACGTACTGTTGCGCGATCGGCACCTGCTGGCTGGCATTGTTGTAGGCGTTCCACGCCAGGCCGAGTTCTTCGTTCAACTGACGCAGGGCGTTGTTGCGAATGTCCAGCGCCTGAGTGGCCTGGGAGGCCTTGGACTGCAGGCTGGCCTTGTCGCTGCCGCCGTTGTAGAGGTTGAACTGCATGTTCAGCATGGCGGAGTAGCCATTGTCATGGCCTTCTTCACCGCCAATGTTGTTGTTGGCCGAGCGTTGCAGCACCGCATCGAAGCGCGGGTAGAAGGTCGACTTGGCGGCTTCGTACTGCTTTTCGGCAGCCGCGATGTCTGACTCGGCAGAACGCAATACCGGGCTGTCCGCGATCATCTCACGGCGTGCCTGATCCAGGCTGGCCGGCAGGGCGGTCACAATACCCATCGGCTTTTCCAACTGGTCCGGCTCTTTGCCGACCACGCTCAGGAAATTGGTGTTTGCGTCCGCCAGGTTGGTCTGCTCGGTGATCAGGTTGTTTTGCGCCTGAGCCAGGCGGGCTTCGGCCTGGTCCATGTCCGCCATCCTGCCCACGCCGCGGCTGGTACGCAGTTTGATCTGGTCAAAAATGCGTTCGTGGCTTTTCAGGTTGTCTTCTGCCAATTGCACCATCTCGCGACGGGTCAGGACATCCAGATAAACCTGGGCGACCGTCAGTGCGGTGCGCTCGGACGTATTGAGCAGCGCATACCCACGGGAGTTGGCGGTGGCTTGTTGGCGGCCGACTTCATTAATGGTGCCAAAGCCCTGGAACAAATTTTGTTGCAGGCGGATGGTCGATTCGCCGCGGTTCAGGGTTTTCCAATCATGGCTGTTGCTGGCGGCGCGGGTCGAGGTGTTGTCGGAGCTTTCACGGCCATAACCGCCCAACACGTCGACTTTAGGCAGATAACCGCCCTGGGCCTCTCTGACCTGGTAGTCAGCGGCGATGCGCGCATTGATAGCTGCCTGGATCTCCGGGTGGTTTTCCACAGCGCTTTGCATTGCCTCGGGCAGGGTCTGCGCCTGAACGAAACTGGCGGCTAAAGCAAAAGGCATAGCTTTAAAAAGTTGCAAACGCATTTTGGTGTTTCCCCGGGGATTGGTTGCCTGAAAAACCGCAACAAAATTGGAATATTGCATTGGAGTGGCAACTCGAAACGCCCGTTTTTCTTGGGTGCCGAAGGGCGTAAACAGAAAGTCGCGAGGCCGCTTAAATATCAATGTGACATTACTGGGCGGATTGTTTAGGATGACGCCCAATAGGTCAATACCTTGACGGAAAAGTAATTTGATGAACCAAACAACAAATTATTGACGCCAAAATAACCACGCAAAATGTAAGTACTCCAGCTATCGATCGGCAAAGAGAAAGAAGCCGGTCTCCATGATGGATACCATTGAACGGTAATACACGGAGAGTCTTTTTTATGAGCAGCGTTGCGGTCGTCAAAAGCATTGTCGGTCAGGTGTTTGCGGTTTCCCCTGAAGGGATTCGTCGTCTGCTTGTAGAAGGGGATCGCTTGTTCGCTGGGGAGCAGGTCGACACCGGCCCGGCAGGCGCCGTGTCTCTGGAACTGGCCGACGGCCGTATTCTCGATCTGGGCCGTGACAGTCAGTGGAGCGCGAACGCTCCTGACTCGGTGACCGACCTCAGCGCCGCCACTGCTCAAGCCGCACCGTCTGTTGCTGAACTCCAGCAAGCCATCGCTGCCGGCGCCGACCCGACCCAAGATCTCGAAGCCACTGCCGCCGGCCAAACCGCTGCTGGTTCAGACGGCGGTTCCGTAGGTGGTGGTCACAGCTTTGTTGTGCTGGACGCCACGGCTGGCGTGGTTGACCCCACCATCGGCTACCCGACGACCGGCTTGAATGCCGCTGATGCGGTGAACACTGTTCTCACTGGCGCCGACAATAATGGCGTCGACCCACGCAACGTCACCATCACCCTGACTGCCACGCCAACCATCACCGAAGCCGGTGGTGTTGTGGCCTATACGGTGTTTATCACCCAGGCGCCGACCAGCGACCTCACCGTGACCTTGTCCAACGGCCTCGCTGTCGTGATCGCCGCCGGCCAGACCTCGGGTGTGCTGAACGTCACGTTTGCCGGTAATGACACGCCTTACCTGGACGCTTCGTCGATTTCCGCGACCATCGCCGGTACCTCCGGCGGCGGCAACCTGATCATCACCACCGACCCGACGCCGGCGGTGACGCAGATCAACGACACCATCGACACCACCACCGTCACCCTGACTGCGACTGCATCGGTGGATGAGGGCGGCAAGATCGTCTACACCGCGACGGTGACCAACGCGGCGCAGACCGACGTTGTCATCAAGCTGTCCAACGACCAGACCATTACCATCGAAGCCGGTAAAACCACCGGTACGGTCAGTGTGGACACACCTGCCAACCTGGCGGATGGCAAAGACCTTACCGTCAGCGCCACCATTACCAGTGCCGCCGGTGGTAATTACGAGAACCTGGCGATCAATCCTGCGCCGGCCACTTCCACTGTTGTTGCTGTGGATGATCCCAGTGTCTTGGTTGCCGATACCAACACGATTGTCGAAGATAGCGTCGCTACCGGCAACGTACTGAGCAATGACAGCGACATTGATAACGTATTGACTGTCGCGACCTTCAACGTGGCGGGTACCACCTACAACGCAGGCCAGACCGCGATCATTGCAGGCGTGGGCAGCATCACGATTGGTGCCGATGGCGCGTATGCGTTTACGCCGGCTAAGGATTACAGCGGCGAAGTGCCGCAGATTGGCTACACCACCAATACCGGCTCGAGCAGCACGTTGACGGTGACGATTACACCGGTCAACGACGCGCCCGTCATCAGTATTGCGCCGCAAACCCTCGATGAGAACGCCGCTACAGCGGGTACCGTCGCTGGTACTTTCACCGCGACCGATGCAGAAACACCACGCGAAGGGTTGACTGTTTCCTTCACGGGTAACAGCAACGCGGATGGCTACTACGCCATCGTTGATAACAACGTTGTGTTGACTCAGAAAGGTGCGGATTTTGTTAACGCCGGCAATCAACTGCCGAAGATCGATCTGACCGTCACCGACCCTGAAGGCCTGAACTCCAACGGCACTGGCCAGCCGACCGTTACTCTGCACAACGACGAGCCGGTCATCAGCGTTGCGCCAGTCACCATCGACGAGAACTCCGCTACGGCGGGTACCGTCGCTGGCCGCTTCACCGCGACTGATGAAGAAACGCCTCGCGAAGGCCTGACTGTTTCCTTCACCGGCAACAGCAACGCAGACGGCTACTACGCCATCGTTGATAACAACGTTGTGTTGACTCAGAAGGGTGCCGATTTTGTTAACGCCGGCAATCAACTGCCGAAGATTGACCTGACCGTTACTGATCCAGAAGGCGCCAGCTCTAATGGCACCGGTCAACCGACCGTTACCCTGCACAACGACGTGCCGGTCATCAGCGTCGCACCAGAAACCATTGATGAAAACTCCGCCACAGCGGGCACCGTTGCTGGCCGCTTCACCGCGACCGATGAAGAAACCCCTCGCGAAGGCCTGACTGTTTCCTTCACCGGCAACAGCAATGCCGACGGCTACTACGCCATCGTCGATAACAACGTCGTGCTGACCCAGAAGGGCGCGGACTTTGTTAACGCCGGCAATCAACTGCCGAAGATTGACCTGACCGTCACTGACCCAGAAGGCCTGAACTCCAACGGCACCGGCCAACCGACCGTCACTCTGCACAACGACGTGCCGGTCATCAGCGTTTCCCCAGAAACCATTGATGAAAACTCCGCCACAGCGGGCACCGTTGCTGGCCGTTTCACTGCGACCGACGAAGAAACCCCACGCGAAGGCCTGACTGTCTCCTTCACCGGCAACAGCAACGCAGACGGCTACTACGCTATCGTTGATAACAACGTCGTGCTGACCCAGAAGGGCGCGGACTTCGTTAACGCCGGCAATCAACTGCCGAAGATTGACCTGACCGTTACTGATCCAGAAGGCGCCAGCTCTAATGGCACCGGTCAACCGACCGTTACCTTGCACAACGACGTGCCAGTGATCAGCGTCGCACCAGAAACCATCGATGAAAACTCCGCTACAGCGGGCACTGTCGCTGGCCGCTTCACTGCGACCGATGAAGAAACGCCACGCGAAGGTTTGACCGTCTCCTTCACCGGCAACAGCAACGCGGATGGCTACTACGCCATCGTCGATAACAACGTCGTGCTAACCCAGAAAGGTGCCGACTTCGTTAACGCCGGCAATCAACTGCCGAAGATTGACCTGACCGTTACCGACCCAGAAGGCGCCAACTCCAACGGCACCGGCCAACCGACCGTCACTCTGCACAACGACGTGCCGGTCATCAGCGTTTCCCCAGAAACCATCGATGAGAACTCCGCCACTGCGGGCACCGTTGCTGGCCGCTTCACTGCGACCGATGAAGAAACCCCACGCGAAGGTTTGACTGTCTCTTTCACCGGCAGCAGCAACGCGGACGGCTACTACGCCATCGTTGATAACAACGTCGTGCTGACTCAGAAGGGCGCGGACTTTGTTAACGCCGGCAACCAACTGCCGAAGATCGATCTGACCGTCACTGATCCAGAAGGCCTGAACTCCAACGGCACTGGCCAGCCGACCGTTACTCTGCACAACGACGTGCCAGTGATCGCTGTTACCCCGGAAACCATTGATGAGAACTCCGCTACGGCGGGTACCGTCGCAGGTCGCTTCACTGCGACCGATGAAGAAACGCCACGCGAAGGTTTGACCGTCTCCTTCACCGGCAACAGCAACGCGGATGGCTACTACGCCATCGTCGATAACAACGTCGTGCTAACCCAGAAAGGTGCCGACTTCGTTAACGCCGGCAATCAACTGCCGAAAATCGATCTGACCGTCACTGATCCAGAAGGCCTGAACTCCAACGGCACCGGCCAGCCGACCGTTACCTTGCACAACGACGTGCCGGTCATCAGCGTTTCCCCAGAAACCATCGATGAAAACTCCGCTACAGCGGGCACCGTCGCTGGCCGCTTCACTGCGACCGATGAAGAAACCCCACGCGAAGGTTTGACTGTCTCTTTCACCGGCAGCAGCAATGCCGACGGCTACTACAGCCTGTCCGGCAACAACGTTGTACTGACGCAAAAAGGTGCGGACTTCGTTAACGCCGGCAATCAACTGCCGAAGATTGACCTGACTGTCACTGATCCTGAAGGCCTGAATTCCAACGGCACCGGTCAGCCGACCGTCACTCTGCACAACGATGTGCCGGTCATCAGCGTTTCCCCAGAAACCATCGATGAGAACTCCGCCACTGCGGGCACCGTTGCTGGCCGCTTCACTGCGACCGATGAAGAAACCCCACGCGAAGGTTTGACTGTCTCTTTCACCGGCAGCAGCAACGCGGACGGCTACTACGCCATCGTTGATAACAACGTCGTGCTGACTCAGAAGGGCGCTGACTTTGTTAACGCCGGCAATCAACTGCCGAAGATTGATCTGACGGTTACCGATCCAGAGGGGCTTAGCTCCAATGGCACTGGTCAGCCTACTGTCACTCTGCATAACGACGTGCCGGTCATCAGTGTCGCCCCGGAAACCATCGATGAAAACTCCGCCACCGCGGGCACCGTCGCTGGCCGCTTCACTGCGACCGATGAAGAAACCCCACGCGAAGGCCTGACTGTTTCCTTCACCGGCAACAGCAATGCCGACGGCTACTACGCCATCGTTGATAACAACGTCGTGCTGACCCAGAAGGGCGCGGACTTCGTTAACGCCGGCAATCAACTGCCGAAAATCGATCTGACCGTCACTGATCCAGAAGGCCTGAACTCCAACGGCACCGGGCAACCGACCGTTACTCTTCACAATGACGTGCCAGTGATCAGCGTCGCGCCAGAAACCATCGATGAGAACTCCGCTACGGCGGGTACCGTCGCAGGTCGCTTCACTGCGACCGACGAAGAAACCCCACGCGAAGGCCTAACTGTCTCTTTCACCGGCAACAGCAATGCCGACGGCTACTACGCCATCGTTGATAACAACGTTGTACTGACGCAAAAAGGTGCGGACTTCGTTAACGCCGGCAATCAACTGCCGAAGATTGACCTGACTGTCACTGATCCTGAAGGCCTGAATTCCAACGGCACCGGTCAGCCGACCGTCACTCTGCACAACGATGTGCCGGTCATCAGCGTTTCCCCAGAAACCATCGATGAGAACTCCGCCACTGCGGGCACCGTTGCTGGCCGCTTCACTGCGACCGATGAAGAAACCCCACGCGAAGGTTTGACTGTCTCTTTCACCGGCAACAGCAACGCAGACGGCTACTACGCCATCGTTGATAACAACGTTGTGTTGACTCAGAAGGGTGCCGATTTTGTTAACGCCGGCAATCAACTGCCGAAGATTGACCTGACCGTTACTGATCCAGAAGGCGCCAGCTCTAATGGCACCGGTCAACCGACCGTTACCCTGCACAACGACGTGCCGGTCATCAGCGTCGCACCAGAAACCATTGATGAAAACTCCGCCACAGCGGGCACCGTTGCTGGCCGCTTCACCGCGACCGATGAAGAAACCCCTCGCGAAGGCCTGACTGTTTCCTTCACCGGCAACAGCAATGCCGACGGCTACTACGCCATCGTCGATAACAACGTTGTGCTGACCCAGAAGGGCGCGGATTTTGTTAATGCCGGCAATCAACTGCCGAAGATTGACCTGACCGTCACTGATCCTGAAGGCCTGAATTCCAACGGCACCGGTCAGCCGACCGTTACCCTGCACAACGACGTGCCAGTGATCAGCGTCGCACCAGAAACCATTGATGAAAACTCCGCTACAGCGGGCACCGTCGCTGGCCGCTTCACCGCGACCGATGAAGAAACCCCTCGCGAAGGCCTGACTGTCTCCTTCACCGGCAACAGCAATGCCGACGGCTACTACGCCATCGTTGATAACAACGTTGTGTTGACTCAGAAAGGTGCAGATTTTGTTAACGCCGGCAATCAACTGCCGAAGATCGATCTGACCGTCACTGATCCTGAAGGCCTGAACTCCAACGGCACTGGCCAGCCGACCGTTACTCTGCACAACGACGTGCCAGTGATCAGCGTTGCACCAGAAACCATTGATGAAAACTCCGCTACAGCGGGCACCGTCGCTGGCCGCTTCACCGCGACCGACGAAGAAACCCCACGCGAAGGCCTGACTGTCTCCTTCACCGGCAACAGCAACGCAGACGGCTACTACAGCCTGTCCGGCAATAACGTTGTACTGACCCAGAAAGGCGCCGATTTCGTCAACGCCGGCAATCAACTGCCGAAAATCGACCTGACCGTCACCGACCCAGAAGGCGCCAGCTCCAACGGCACCGGTCAACCAACCGTCACCCTGGTCGACGACACCCCAACCGCCGCCGATAACCATATCGAGAGCAACGAAGACACCCCAATCGAGCTGACCTGGGGGACTTTTGGCGTACACGATGAGGATTCCACGAGTCCGGCAGTGGTGTTCACCAGCCTGCCTGCCGGTTCCATCGAATACAAAGTCAACGGTGAGTGGGTCAAGCTCACCACGGCCGATCTGAAAACCGACACCTCGCCGGGCAAGGCCTTCACCCAGGCTGATTTCGATAACCACGACGTGCGTTACAGCCCGGCGGCCAATGAGTCGGGCGACAACAGCTTCGGCGGCACCGGCGTGGGTAACAAGCAAGGTGATTACACCGAGCTGAAGTTCCAGGCGACTGACGGCAACTCCTACAGCGAGACCAAAACCATCACCGTGGATATCCACCCGGTGACGGATGTGCCAATCCTGAACATCGGCCAAGTGCCAACCGGTTTGACCATTCAAACCTGGACCGGCAGCAACCTGCCAGGTGCCTTGGGCACCAATGGCCAAGGCGTCACCGAGTCCAGCACCCTGATTAAGGTGATCAACGCCCAAACCGCTGATAGCGCAGCCTCCACAGGCGTGACCAGCAATGTGAGCAACGGGAATGTGGCCGAAGGCACCGCGACCAAAGTGTCGGGCCTGGTTTACCTGGAAGCCGGTCAGAGCTACACCTTCACCGGTACTGCCGACGATAGCCTGGCAATCACCGTGGGCGGGAAGCTGGTCGCTTCCGAGACCTGGAGCCAGGGCAACGGGATTGGCGGGTCGTCCTATACGCCGACCGAGTCGGGTTATTACACCCTCGACATCTACCACTACAACCAGAACGGTCCGGGCAACTACGACGTCAACGTGTCGATCAACAACGGCCCGTCGGTGTCGCTGGGCAGCAGCGGTGTGCAGACCTACACCAGTGCAGCAGCATTGGAAGCCGCCGGCATGGTGCTCGGTGACAGCCATGTGGTGAATGGCGAAGGCTATTACACCGGCAACGTCTACAACCACGGCCTGGAAGACACCGCGATCAAGATCGCGCCGATTACTGCCACGTTTGTCGACAACGACGGCTCGGAAGCCCATAAGGTTGAAATCAGCGGCTTGCCGGAAGGCGCCGTACTCACCGATGGCACCACGGGCCATAGCATCGTCTCGACCGGCGCGAACACGCTGTACGACGTGAGCACCTGGAACCTGAGCACCCTGACCGTTACACCGTTCAAGGATTCCACGGCCAGTTTCGACCTGACCGTGACGGCTACGGCCAAAGAGTTGAGCACCAACGTTGAAGAAGTCACGACCGGCAAAATCAGCATCGTGGTCACGGCGGTCGATGACGCCCCAGTATTGGGTAACGGTTCGACCAACGCATTTGGCGACACCTACATCGAAGGCAAGCCAGGCGGCTACGTTGCCGCGAACCTGACCATCACCGACGTCGACAGCGACACCCTGAAAAGTGCCAAAGTTACGCTGGTCAACCACTTGACCGACGACGTACTGATCGCAGATGTCAGCAACACCAAAATCACCGTCAACTATGACAAGGGCACTGGCGTACTGACCCTGTCCGGCGAAGCCACGAAGGCCGAATACCAGGAAGTCCTGCGTTCTGTGCACTTCGCCAGCGAAAGCGAAGACCCGAGCCCGGCCAATCGCAACCTGACCATCACCGTGAACGACGGCCATTCGGACTCGGCTCCGGTGACCTCCGTGGTCTACGTGGTTCCGGTCAACGATAAACCGGTGGTCAGTTTTGACAGCACCACGTTTGTCGAGCAAAAAGCGGCGGTGGCACTGGTCGACAACCTGAGCATCACAGACGTCGACAACAAAACCTTCAGCAAAGTGGTGGTCACGGTTGATCACCTGGTGTCCGGTGACCTGCTCAGCAACGCCGACGTGCTCAAGGCGCTCGCCATTGCCGGTATCACCATCACCGAAAGCGGCAGCGCCGCCGATGGAAAAATCATCTACACCCTGACCAGCAACTCGCCAGCCGGTAGCAGCGCTGCCGACTTCATCAAGCTGGTTGAAGCGATCACCTTCCAGGCCCCGGGTAACAATCCGGTTGGCACTGATCGCACTGTCACTATCGACGTCACCGATAACGGTGGCGGTAACCTCGACCGTGAGCCGCCGGAAACCGCCAGCGCCACTGGCAAGGTCACCGTCGAGCTGTTCAACGACGCCCCGACTGCATCGGCTAACGCGGCCGGTGCTGACGAAGACCATGCGGCCACGATCGTCCTGAGCGGCGCCGATGTGGACGGCTCCGTCGCCAACTTCGTCATCAAGACGTTGCCGGATAACGGCAAGCTGTACAGTGACGCCAGCCTGACAACCGAACTCAAAGTCGGCGATTCGGTACCCGCGGGTGCCGATGGCAAGGCGGCGGTCTACTTCTCCCCGACTGCTGACTGGAGCGGCACAACGTCGGTCACCTTCACGTCGGTCGACAACGGCGGTAAAGCCAGCGCTGAAACCACTGCCCCAGTGACGATCGCTCCGGTCACCGACGCGCCGTACCTGAACCTGCTCGGTGGCGGCGCCGTCACCTCGATCAACTTCGACAGCGCGCACCTCAACGGTTCGTGGAGCACCGTCGCTGTCGGCGATGCCAACAATGCGGCCGGCAATGGCGCCACTCCAGCCACCCAATGGTTGACCGGTAATAGCGACGGCAAAGTCGAAATCGGCCAAAGCAGCATTTATGGCGTAGAAACCCCAGGCAACAGCCAGGTCATCGAACTCGAGAAAAATGCCGGCGACGACGCCAGCCTGTACACCATCATCAAGGCCGAAAGCGGCACGGCGTACAGCATTTCGGTGGACTACTCCCCGCGCGCCGGGGCTGAGACCAATTCGGTCATCGATGTGTTCTGGGGCGGCGTCAAAGTCGGCACCCTGGACACCACCGTCGTTGGCATGAAAACCTACACCTTCGTGGTGCCGGTCACCGCTGACGGTGATGCCAAGCTTGAATTCAAGGCCCCGGCCGGCGAGACCAACAACTCCCTCGGCGGCGTGTTGGACAACATCAGCGTCACCCAGGTGCTGAACACCGGCCTGGAAGACCACGCCATCAAGTTGTCGGCCATCGACGCTTACGCCACCGACAAGGATGGTTCCGAGACGCTCAAGCTGGAAATCAGCGGTATTCCGGAAGGCGCGACCATCACCGATGGCAAAACGGGTCATACGTTTACTGCCAGCGCTGACGTTCACAGTGTCGACATCAGCCTGTGGGACAAGGCCACTCTGGTCTTCACCCCGGCACAAAACGCCAATGGCCTGGTGAACCTCACGGTGACCGCCACTGCGCAGGATGGCGATGCTGCTGCGGTTTCCAAGTCGATCACGCTGCCGATCAATGTGATTGCGGTCAACGATCTGCCCGTCATAGATGTCGTGGCGAACCCGCTGCAGGAAGGTGCCGTGGCGGAAGGCACCGTTGCCGGTCACTTTACCGTCAGCGATGTCGAGACACCGGTTGCTGAGCTGAAAGTCGGCTTCACCGGCGACAGCAACAAAGATGGCTACTACACCCTTCTTGGCAATGCTGTGGTGTTGACCCTGGCGGGTGCAAACTTCGTCAACGCGGGTAATAAGCTGCCTGCGATTGATCTGACCGTGACCGATGCCGATAAAGGCAGCTCGCACGCTACTGCCACGCCGGATGTGACGTTGGTAAACGACGTGCCGCTGATCAGTGTCGCGCCAGTCACTATTGATGAGAACTCTGCTACTGCGGGCACTGTCGCTGGCCGCTTCACCGCGACCGATGAAGAAACCCCACGCGAAGGCCTGACTGTTTCCTTCACGGGCAACAGCAACGCAGACGGCTACTACAGCCTGTCCGGCAACAACGTTGTACTGACCCAGAAGGGCGCGGACTTTGTTAACGCCGGTAATCAACTGCCGAAGATTGATCTGACCGTCACTGACCCTGAAGGTCTGAACTCCAACGGCACCGGTCAACCAACTGTCACTCTGCACAACGATGTGCCGGTCATCAGCGTTTCCCCAGAAACCATCGATGAAAACTCCGCTACTGCGGGTACCGTCGCTGGCCGCTTCACCGCGACTGATGAAGAAACGCCTCGCGAAGGCCTGACTGTTTCCTTCACGGGTAACAGCAATGCTGACGGCTACTACAGCCTGTCCGGCAACAACGTTGTACTGACCCAGAAGGGCGCGGACTTTGTTAACGCCGGTAATCAACTGCCGAAGATTGATCTGACCGTCACTGACCCTGAAGGTCTGAACTCCAACGGCACCGGTCAACCAACTGTCACTCTGCACAACGATGTGCCGGTCATCAGCGTTTCCCCAGAAACCATCGATGAAAACTCCGCTACTGCGGGTACCGTCGCTGGCCGCTTCAC
>NZ_JBWKOX010000023.1:0-110873 GCF_059416305.1 Pseudomonas sp. GW821-FHT09D08 | reverse complement strand
AGCCGGAGTGAGGGCACACCGAGCCTAGGCGAGGTGCCGAGTGTTGGGGCGAGGACCTTTTGGTTACTTTTGGGTCCCTCCAAAAGTGACCCGCTGTAAGAGCGGAACCCTAAGTAGCCGTTACCGAAGAAACGGATATGTACTCAGTACCACACCACCCCACACCACCCCACACCGCCCCTCACCCCCCACTCATATTCATAAACCGCACCACCTGCACCTCCCCCTCCCCACTGAAATCATGCCGCAACGGCTTGCCCTTCAACCCCCTGTGCAACGCCTCGACCAACGGCCCATCCTCCAACGGATAGCGCCGTAACAACGCGCGAAAATCCAGCGCATCCTCCTGCCCCAGGCACAACAGCAACTGCCCTTCCACCGTCATCCGTACCCGATTACAACCGCCACAGAAATTATGGGAATTTGGCGAAATAAACCCCACCCGCGTCCCAGGATGCCCCGCCAACCGCACATACCGCGCCGGCCCGCCGCTGTTCTCGGTGCTATCGATCAGCCCATGCTCATGGGCAATCACCGCGCGTACTTCATCGCTGGAGCAGAACGTCTCGCCCCGCGACCGCCCCACGTCCCCCAGGGGCATTTCCTCGATAAAACTGATGTCGACACCCTGGTCGATGGCGTACCGCACCAACGCCGAGACCTCGTCGAAGTTGCGCCCCTTCATCACCACGCAGTTGAGCTTGACCCGCTCGAACCCCGCCTCCCGCGCGGCCTCGATACCGTCCAGCACCTGGCGCAGATCACCGTTGCGGGTGATCCCACGAAAGCGCTGCGCATCCAAGCTGTCGAGGCTGATGTTGATGCGCTTGACCCCCGCCTCCACCAACGGCCGCGCCAGTCGCGCCAACTGCGAGCCATTGCTGGTCATCACCAGTTCACGCAAGCCCGGCAGTGCCGCGATGTTGCGGCACAGCCCGACAATGCCCGGGCGAATCAGCGGTTCGCCCCCGGTGAGGCGGATCTTGCGCACGCCCTGCCCCACGAACAGCGCGGCCAGGCGTTGCAGTTCTTCCAGGGTCAACACCTGCTGGCGCGGCAGAAATGTCATGTTTTTCGCCATGCAGTACACACAGCGAAAATCGCAACGGTCGGTCACCGACAAGCGCAGGTAATCGATCGAACGGCCCACCCCATCCACCAGGCTCATGTCACTGCACCAACGGTGAGTCGGCGCCCTGCAGCGCGATGCCGCGGATGTCCGCTGCGCCGATCAGGGTTTGCAGGTACTGCACCAATGCCTTCTGCCACACCCCTTGCTGCAACTGGGTGCGAATCGCGACGGCTACCGCTTCATACGGCAACGGCTGGCCTTCGATACGCTGGTCGACGCTGATCACGTGCCAGCCATAACGGCTCTCCAGCGGCTTGGCGGCCAGGCCCGGGGCCAGGGTGAACAACTGGCGCTCCAACTCCGGCACGGTCTGGCCTTTGCTCACCTGGCCCAGCGAACCGCCCTGGGCCTTGGACGGGCAGGCCGAGTACTTGAGCGCCAGTTCGGCAAATTGGCCGGGCTGTTCTTCCAGGCTCAGCAGCAGGACTTCGGCCTGGGTGCGCGCCAGGTGGCGCGCCTCGGCGTCGTCCGGCGCGCATTCGAGCAGGATGTGCCGCGCCGCCAGCAACGGCGCGCTGTGAAAGCGCCCACGGTTGTTCTCGAAGTAGCGCACACAGGTGGCTTCGTCGCAGTCGGGCACCGTCACCTCACGCTCCAGCAGCAGGCGCGTGGCGGCTTCTTCTTCGTTCTCTCCGGCGGCGATTTCCACCGCCAGGCCCAGCTCGGCGATCCGCTGTTGCAACAGCTCGCGGATCACCAGCGCGCGGGCGGCCAGGTACACCACTTCCTCGCGGCTGTCGGCCGGATGGTATTGCAATTCCAGGGCCATGGCCTCGGGCGTGACCGCCACGCCGTTGACACTGATGATCGGCCATTCCTGTTCACTGCTGGCGATCAACTCCGGCGCCTTGATCTCCTCGAAAGAAGCCTGGGCCACAGCCTCGGCCATCACCGGTTCCTTGGCCGACGAGCCGCAACCACCGCTGCCGCCGTTACCGCCACCACATCCGCATCCAGTAGTCATGACGTTCTCCTCAATACTTCTGCCGCACGATTTGATAACGACGCCCCAGGTACCAGATCGGCGCGCTGACCATGTGCACCAAGCGGGTAAACGGGAACAGCACGAACAGGGTCAAGCCCAGCGCCACGTGGGCCTTGTAGATCAGCGACACCGGCGCAATCGACTCGGCCGCTTCCACCGGCCGCAACAGCACCACGTTCTGCGCCCAGTCGGCGAGCATCACCATCACCGAGCCGTCCATATGCCCGGTGGAGGCAACGATGGTCAGCAGGCCCAGCAGCAACTGCGCCAGCAACACCAGCAGGATCAAAATGTCCGACGGGCTCGAGGTCGCCCGCACGCGCGGGTCCCCCAGGCGCCGCTTGACCAGCATCAGCAGGCCCACCAGGCACAGCAGGCCGAAGAAGCCGCCCGAGACCATCGCCAGCAACTGCTTGTTCTCAGTGCTGATCACATGGTGGTAGACCGACGCCGGGGTCAGCAGGCCGACAAAATGCCCGGCCAGCACGAACAGCACGCCGATGTGGAAAAAGTTGCTCGCCACGCGCATGCCACGATTGTTGAGCATCTGGCTGGAACCGGCCTTCCAGGTGTACTGCGACAGGTCGAACCGCGCCCAACTACCCAACAGGCAGATCGCCAGGGCCACATAGGGGTACACCCCGAATACCAGCAAATTCCACTTAGACATTACCCACCTCCCCGGCGGGCGCTGCGGCCCGGCCTTCTTGCTGAAAATCCACCCAGTGCAAAGGCACCGCGCTTTCTTCGCGGGCCTTGCCCGGACTGCTCGGCATCGAGCTGCAGCGGTCCTGTTGCTCAGCCTGCATAAAGTCCACCGCTTCCTCTTCCCAGATTTTGTCCAGGGCTTCGAGGGAGTCGTCCCGCGGTTCGGCGGCGACCTGGGCACGCAGTTCGGCCACGGCCTGGTGCGGCTCGGCGCCGGCAATCTGCAACAGCGCACGGAAGCAACTGGCATAGCCGCTCTCACGCTCGTCCAGACGCGCAGCGAGCAAGGCCAGCAGGTGCGCCACATCCGCCAGGCCCTCGCGGGCCTCGATGTCTTCGCGGGTGGACAGAAACTCCAGGTACAACGGGATGTAGTCCGGCAGCTCCTTGACGCCGATGGCGAAGCCGGCCTCCTCGTACTGGGCCATCATGTCGACCATGGCCTGGCCCCGGTCGCGGGATTCGCCGTGCACGTGTTCGAACAACAACAGCGACAACGACCGCCCCCGACCAAACAGCGCGCCGTAGTGTTCCTGGCCATCCATCAGGTCATTGGCGCAGATCAGTTCCAGCAGCTCGAACAACGCACCGCGCTGCTTGGGGCTGATTTCCCGTGCTTCAAGAATCGCCTGTTCCAGTTCGTCGCGACCGTTCACCAGGGTTTCAGTGGGGTAGTCCAGCAGCAACGAAATCACTTTAAGAATGCGCATGGCTCAGTCCTCCCAGATCTGGACGGTTTTCAGCACGTCGCGGCGGTTGGCTTTCTTGGCGCCGAACATGTTGGTGTCGGAGCTGCCGCTGCAACCGCTGCCGAAGCTGAAACCACAGCCGGAGCGTTCGGCGAACGCGTCGCTCATGGCGTCTTCACGGTGGGCGCTCGGTACCACGAAGCGGTCTTCGTAGTTGGCGATGGCCAGGTAGCGGTACATCTCTTCCACCTGTTCAACGCTCAGGCCGACGTCTTCGAGCACTTGCAGGTCCTGTACGCCATCGACTTGCTGGGAGCGTTTGTAGGCGCGCATCGCCAACAGGCGCTTGAGTGCACGCTTGACCGGTTTTTCATCGCCAGCGGTGAGCATGTTCGCCAGGTAGCGCAGCGGAATACGCAGGCTGTCCACATCCGGGATCACCCCGTTCATGCCCACGGTGCCGGCCGCGGCGGCGTTCTGGATCGGTGACAGCGGCGGCACGTACCAGACCATCGGCAAAGTGCGGTATTCCGGGTGCAGCGGCAGCGCCAGCTTCCAGTCGACGGCCATTTTGTACACCGGCGAACGCTGGGCCGAGTCGATCACCGACTGCGGCACGCCGTCGGCCAGGGCCTGGCGGATCACCGCCGGGTCATTCGGGTCGAGGAAGATCTCCAGTTGCTTCTCGTACAGGTCCTGTTCGTTGGCGGTGCTGGCCACTTCGCTGATGCGGTCGGCGTCGTACAGCAGCACACCGAGGTAGCGAATCCGACCCACACAGGTTTCGGCGCACACGGTCGGCATACCGGCTTCGATACGCGGGTAGCAGAAGATGCACTTCTCGGACTTGCCGCTCTTCCAGTTGAAGTAGATTTTCTTGTACGGGCAACCGCTGATGCACATGCGCCAGCCCCGGCACTTCTCCTGGTCGATCAGCACGATGCCGTCTTCTTCACGCTTGTAGATCGCACCGCTTGGGCAGGATGCCGCACACGCCGGGTTGAGGCAGTGCTCGCACAGACGCGGCAGGTACATCATGAAGGTGTTTTCGTACTCGCCATAAATGTCGGCCTGGATCTGGTCGAAGTTCTTGTCCTTGCGACGCTTGGCGAATTCGGTGCCGAGGATTTCCTCCCAGTTCGGCCCCCACTCGATCTTTTCCATGCGCTTGCCGGACACCAGCGAACGCGGGCGTGCGGTCGGCTGGTGCTCGCCCAATGGCGCGGTGTGCAAGTGCTGATAGTCGAAGTCGAACGGCTCGTAGTAGTCGTCCAGGCTCGGCAGGTCGGGGTTGGCGAAGATGTTCGCCAACACGCGGAACTTGCCGCCGATGCGGGGGTTGATCGAGCCATTGGCGTTGCGCACCCAGCCGCCCTTCCACTTGTCCTGGTTCTCCCACTCCTTGGGGTAGCCGATGCCGGGCTTGGACTCGACGTTGTTGAACCAGGCGTATTCCATGCCTTCACGGCTGGTCCACACGTTTTTGCAGGTAATGGAACAGGTGTGGCAGCCGATGCATTTGTCCAGGTTGAGGACCATGCCGATCTGTGAGCGAATTTTCATCTCAGTTCTCCTCGATGTCAGTCGGCAATGGGCGCGGCAAATCATCGCCGCTGGAGCCATCGAGCCAGTCGACCTTGGCCATCTTGCGCACCACGACAAACTCATCGCGGTTGCAACCGACCGTGCCGTAGTAGTTGAAACCGTAGGCCTGCTGGGCATAGCCGCCGATCATGTGGGTCGGCTTGAGCACCACGCGGGTCACCGAGTTGTGGTGGCCGCCACGGGTCTTGGTGGTTTCCGAACCCGGCACGTTCACGATGCGTTCCTGGGCGTGGTACATCATCACCATGCCTTCCTTGACGCGCTGGCTGACCACCGCACGGGCGGTCAATGCGCCGTTGACGTTGAAGCATTCGATCCAGTCGTTGTCTTCGATGCCGGCGCGCTTGGCGTCGATTTCCGAGAGCCAAACGATCGGTCCGCCACGGCTCAGGGTGAGCATCAGCAGGTTGTCGCTGTAGGTGCTGTGGATGCCCCACTTCTGGTGCGGGGTGATCCAGTTCAGCACGATCTCGGTCTCGCCATTGCTGCGCTTGCCCTTCACCCCTTCGATGGTGCGGGTGTTGACCGGTGGCCGGTAGCTCATCAACTGCTCGCCGAACGCCTGCATCCACGGGTGATCCTGGTAGAACTGCTGGCGGCCGGTGATGGTGCGCCATGGGATGTTTTCATGCACGTTGGTGTAGCCGGCGTTGTAGCTCACATGCTCGTCTTCCAGGCCTGACCAGGTCGGGCTGGAGATGATCTTGCGCGGCTGCGCCTGGATGTCGCGGAAGCGAATCGCTTCGTGGGCCTTGGAGATCGCCAGGTGGCTGTGGTCGATGCCGGTGAATTCCGACAGCGCGGCCCAGGCTTTCAAGGCGACCTTGCCGTTGGTTTCCGGGGCCAGGGACAGGATCACTTCGGCGGCGTCGATGGCCGTGTCGATTTTCGGCCGGCCGTGGCTGATGCCCGCAGCGCTTTCGTGAAGGTTCAGCTCGCCGAGGAACTCGACTTCTTCATCGGTGTTCCAGTTGATGCCCTTGCCGCCGTTGCCGAGTTTTTCCAGCATCGGGCCCAGGGACGAGAACTGCTTGTAGATGTTCGGGTAGTCGCGCTCCACCACCGCCATGTTCGGCGCGTTCTTGCCCGGCACCGGCGCCACACCGGCGCTTTTCCAGTCGGTGCCGCCAAACGGCTGGGCCAGTTCGCCGACGCTGTCATGCATCAACGGGACGGTGACCAGGTCTTGCTCCACGCCCAGGTGGCCGACCGACATGGCCGAGAACGCCTTGGCGATGCCCTTGTAGATTTCCCAGTCGGAACGCGACTCCCACGCCGGGTCGATGGCCGCCGACAACGGGTGAATGAACGGGTGCATGTCCGAGGTGTTCATGTCGTCTTTTTCGTACCAGGTGGCGGTCGGCAAGACGATGTCGGAATACACGCAGGTGGAGGACATGCGGAAGTCGAGGGTGGTCACCAGGTCAAGCTTGCCGATGGCGCCGTCTTCGACCCATTCGGCCTCGGTGGGCTTGCAGTCGGTGCTGTGGCCGATGTCTTCGTTCATCACGCCGTTCTTGGTGCCCAACAGGTACTTGAGCATGTACTCATGGCCCTTGCCCGAGGAACCGAGCAGGTTGGAGCGCCAGATAAACATGTTGCGCGGGAAGTTCACCGGGCTGTCCGGCTGTTCGCAGGCGAAGCGCAGGTTGCCGTCCTGCCAGGATTTGACCACGTAGTCTTTCGGCGTCATGCCGGCTGCAGCGGCGTCACGGCAGATGTGCAGCGGGTTGGTGTTGAGCTGTGGGGCACTGGGCAACCAGCCGGCGCGTTCGGCGCGGATGTTGTAGTCCAGGGCGTGTTCCGGGAATTGCGACTTGTCGGCCAGGGGCGAGAGCACGTCGTGCATGCTCATCTTCTCGTGGCGCCATTGCGAGCTGTGGCCGTAGAAGAAGCTGGTGCCGTTCATCTGGCGTGGCGGGCGGTTCCAGTCGAGGCCGAAGGCCAGGGGCAGCCAGCCGCATTGCGGGCGCAGTTTTTCCTGGCCGACGTAGTGGGCCCAACCGCCGCCGGTCTGGCCGACGCAACCGCAGAGCATGAGCATATTGATCAGCCCGCGGTAGTTCATGTCCATGTGGTACCAGTGGTTCATCGCCGCGCCGACGATGATCATCGAACGGCCCTTGGTCTTGTCGGCGTTGTCGGCGAACTCACGGGCGATCTGGATGGCTTTCTCGCGGCTGACACCGGTGATCGCTTCCTGCCACGCCGGGGTGCCCGGCACGCTGGCGTCGTCGTAGTCCCTGGCCACGTTCTGGCCGCCCAGGCCACGGTCGATGGCCAGGTTGGCGGCGGACAGGTCGAACACCGTCGCCACTTTGGCCACGCTGCCGTCGGCCAGGGTCACGCTGTGCACCGGCACGCGGCGGAACTGCACGGCATCGCCGGCCACGTGCTGGAAGTGCTCGTGGGCTTCGCCGGCAAAATACGGGAAGGCCACTTCGGCGATGTCGTCGCCGATCAAGCTGAGTTTCAGGTCGATGGCACGGCCTTCACCGCCCTCCTTGGCGAGGATGTTCCACTTGCCCTTCTCGCCCCAGCGGTAGCCGATGGAGCCTTGTGGCGACACCAGTTCACCGCTTTCGTCGAGGGCGATGGTTTTCCATTCCGGGTTGTTGTCCTGGCCGAGGTTGCCGGTGAGGTCCGAGGCACGCAGGAAGCGATCGGGCTGGAAGCCGGCGCCGGGCGCGAACCCGGTCATCGGCTTGAGCATCACCAGCACCGGCAAGTCGGTAAAGCGCTTGGCGTAGTCGGTGAAGTAGGCGCTCGGTTTATCCAGGTGAAATTCCTTGAAGATCACATGGTTGAAGGCCTGGGCCAACGCGGCGTCGGTGCCCTGCTTGGGGTTGAGCCACAGGTCGGTGAGCTTGGCCACTTCCGAATAGTCCGGGGTGATGGCCACGGTCTTGGTGCCCTTGTAGCGCACCTCGGTGAAGAAGTGCGCGTCCGGGGTACGGGTCTGCGGGACGTTGGAACCCCAGGCGATGATGTAGTTGGAGTTGTACCAGTCGGCCGATTCCGGCACGTCGGTCTGCTCGCCCCACACCATCGGCGAGGCCGGTGGCAGGTCGCAGTACCAGTCGTAGAAGCTCAGGCACACGCCGCCGAGCAGCGACAGGTAACGCGAACCCGCCGCGTAGCTGACCATCGACATGGCCGGGATCGGCGAGAAGCCGACGATGCGGTCCGGGCCGTATTGCTTGATGGTGTAGACGTTGGAGGCGGCGATGATCTCGTTGACCTCCTCCCAGTTCGAGCGAATGAAACCGCCCATGCCGCGCTTGCTCTTGTACGAGTCGGCCTTGACCTTGTCCTCGACAATGCTCGCCCACGCCTCCACCGGCGACAGGGTCAGGCGCGCCTCACGCCACAACTTGAGCAGCGGCTTGCGGATCTTCGGGTACTTGAGGCGGTTGGCGCTGTAGATGTACCAGCTGTAGCTGGCCCCCCGCGGGCAGCCGCGCGGCTCATGGTTGGGCAGGTCGTTGCGGGTGCGCGGGTAGTCGGTCTGCTGGGTTTCCCAGGTGATCAGGCCGTTCTTCACGTAGATCTTCCACGAGCACGAGCCGGTGCAGTTCACACCATGGGTGGAGCGCACGATCTTGTCGTACTGCCAGCGCGAACGGTAGACGTTTTCCCAGTCGCGGGACTCCTTGCGGGTCTCGCCGTGACCGTCGGAGAATTCGTTTTGCTTGCGGTTGAAGAACCGCAGTTGATCCAGTAAGTGACTCATGATGCTTTCCTCATCAGGCATGCCGTGGGGTGCGTTGCCCCGCGAATTCGTGGTCGATCAGCAGGGTGTGGCGCAGCCTTTGCGGGCGTACCACCACCAGGTCACGACGATGCAGCTCAGGTAGAAACCGACAAACATGTAGAAGGCCATCGCCGGGCTGCCGGTGGCGGCCATGGACGTGCCGAAGGACTTGGGAATGAAGAACGCACCGAAGGCGCCCATGGCCGAGCTGAAGCCCAGCACGGCGGCGGATTCCTTGCCGGCATCCTTGATCGCCTGCTCGCGCTCGGCGGCGGATTTACCGGCACTGGCCTTCTCGTGCTGGGTGCGGAAGATCACCGGGATCATGCGGAAGGTGGAGCCGTTGCCGACGCCGGTGGTGATGAACAGCAGCATGAACATGCCGAGGAAACCGTAGAAGCTGCCGCCCTGCCCGTTCTGCGGCAAAAAGTGCAGCACGCCGAACACCATCACGATCATCAGCACGAAGTTCCACAAGGTCACCCGTGCGCCGCCCAGCTTGTCCGCCAGCCAGCCGCCGAGTGGGCGTACCAGGGCGCCGACCAGCGGGCCGAGGAAGGCGAATTTCAGCGCCACCACGTCGGGGAACGAGGTCTTGATCAGCAGCGGGAACGCCGCCGAAAAACCGATGAATGAGCCGAAAGTCGCCAGGTACAACCAGCACATCAGCCAGTTGTGCTTGCGCTTGAAGATCACCGCCTGCTCGCTGAACGAAGCGCGGGCGCTGGACAGGTCATTCATGCCGAACCAGGCCGCCACGGTGACGGTGAGGATAAACGGCACCCAGATGAAACCGGCGTTCTGCAGCCAGAGTTGACTGCCATCCGCCAAGGTCTGCGGTTGGCCGCCCACCAGGCCGAACACGCCGAACGTGATCACCAGCGGCACGCAGAACTGCATCACCGATACCCCCAGGTTGCCGAGGCCGGCGTTCAGGCCCAGGGCCGTGCCTTGCTGCGACTTGGGGTAGAAGAAGCTGATGTTGGACATGCTCGAGGCAAAGTTGCCGCCGCCGAAACCGCACAGCAGCGCGATCAGTACAAACACGCTGTAGGGGGTGTTGGGGTCTTGCACCGCAAAGCCCATCCACAGCGACGGCAGCAGCAGCGACGCGGTGCTCAGGGCGGTCCAGCGGCGGCCGCCGAAGATCGGCACCATGAACGAGTAGAACACCCGCAAGGTGGCACCGGACAGGCCCGGCAACGCCGCCAGCCAGAACAACTGGTCGGTGCTGAAGGTAAAGCCGATGGCGTTCAGGCGCACGATCACCGTGCTCCACACCATCCACACGGCGAAGGCCAGCAACAGCGCAGGGATCGAGATCCACAGGTTGCGGGTCGCGGTCTTCTTGCCGCTGGCGCCCCAGAACGCCGGGTCTTCAGGGCGCCAGTCGTGGATCACCGGCCCCGAGCCGG
Source organism: Pseudomonas sp. GW821-FHT09D08 (assembly GCF_059416305.1). Taxonomy (NCBI): domain Bacteria; kingdom Pseudomonadati; phylum Pseudomonadota; class Gammaproteobacteria; order Pseudomonadales; family Pseudomonadaceae; genus Pseudomonas; species Pseudomonas sp. GW821-FHT09D08. Next base: position 100,585 of record NZ_JBWKOX010000023.1, on the reverse strand, counting down.
GCTTTTGCGCGATGGACATGTTCATTCTCCTTGGAGAGGTTGGGCGGTTTTGCCCAACAGCGGTTGCTTGCGCATTTCGCTGAAGTACATCCAGGTCAGGGACACCCAGACCACGCCGTACATCAACATGAAGCAGGACGAGCGCACGCCGGTGAGGTCCACCAGGGCGCCAAACAGGATCGGCAGCACAAAGCCGCCCAGGCCACCGGCAAGGCCGACGATGCCGGACACCGCGCCCATGTTCTGTGGGTAGTCATTGGCGATGTACTTGAACACCGAGGCCTTGCCGAACGCGAAGGCGATGCCCATCACGAACAGCAGCACGGTGAACAGGGTGGCGTTGAGGCCGATATGGAAATCCAGGGGACCGTTGACGGTCTGCACCTGCAATTGGGTCTGCGGGTAGCTGAGCAGGAACAGGCAGATCCAGCTCACCCACAGCACCCACCAGGTCACGCTCTGGGCGCCCCAGCGGTCGGACATCCAGCCGCCCACCGCACGCAGCACGCCGCCCGGCAGGGAGAAACACGCGGCCAGCAACGCGGCGCTTTGCAGGCTGAAGCCGTATTCCTGCACGTAGTACTTGGTCATCCACAGTGCCAGGGCCACATAGCCGCCGAACACAATCGAGTAGTACTGGCAGTAGCGCCACACGGCCGGGTCTTTCAGGCACAGCAACTGCTGGCGCAGGGTGGCGCCGCCGGCACTGCGGTGCGCCTTGTTCTCGCTGGTGAGGAACCAGAACAGCAGCGCGGTGATAAACAGGATCGCGCCGAACACCTTGGGCACCAGGTGCCAGGTGCCGAGGGCGATCAGCGCCGGGGCCAGGAACTTGGTGACGGCGGCGCCCGCGTTGCCGGCGCCGAACACGCCCATGGCAAAGCCCTGGTTGTCTTTATCGAACCACTTGGCCACGTAGGCGATGCCCACCGAAAACGAACCGCCGGCCAGGCCGACGAACAGGCCCAGCACCAGGAACTGCCAATAGGCAGTGGCGTAGGTGATCAGGTACAGCGGCAGCACACAGGCGAGCATCAACAGGAAGAACACGATGCGCCCGCCGAAGCGGTCAGTCAGCAGGCCCAGGGGCAGGCGTACCAGGGAGCCGGTCAACACCGGCGTGGCGGCCAGCAGGCCGAACTGGGTTTCGTTGAGTTGCAGCAGCTCTTTGATGGGTACGCCCAGCACGGCGAACATCATCCACACCATAAAGCAGACGGTGAAGGCCAGGGTGCTCATGCCCAGCACCAGGCCTTGTCTCATACGGGGTTGAGTCACGGTATGCGCTCCAGAAAGTGATTCCATGGGCGCAGGTTAGGGGCGACACCCCCGTGGAACTTGACCCAGGTCAACGTCCGCCTGGGGGGTATGGGGCTATGCTGGCCCCACATACCTCTAAGGAGGTAGTCCTAACAACAAGAGAAAGTCTTTATTTATCAATGGATTGATCTCTTGTGCCGGCGTTTTCCCGTGGGAGGGTTTGCCGGCAACTCTTTAGAGGTAGTGCGCCAGGGATTGCGGTCTTTCAGCCCTTTTCCCTTTGCAGGTGCCGCCATGCAGGCTCTCAACCCCCTTCGATCACGCCGCCATGTTTAATTGGCTGCGCAGCTCCCTGCCCGCTCGCGCCGGGCTGGCGGTGATCCTGATCGCCATCCTCGCCCTCGCCAGTTCCTTGAGCGCCGGCTTGATCGCCTGGTTCAGCCAGGGCGATGCCGCCGCCATCAACACCGCCGGCTCGGTGCGCATGGAGACCTACCACCTGAGCTGGAAACTGGCGGCCGGCGCGCCTGCCGACGAGATCGACGCCATCACCCACAGCCTGCAAGGGCGCCTCGACAGCCAGTCGCTCAAGGCGGTGCTTGAAGACGGCCCGCGCAGCGCCCTGCTGCAGAGCTACCAACAGATCCAGCAGCGCTGGGACACCGATCTGCGCCCGGCGCTGGCACGCGGCGACGCGGTGCTGTTCCAGGCCAGCGCACCGGGGTTCGTCGAGCAATTGAACCAATTCGTCAGCCTCCTGCAACAACACAGCGAACAGAAACAGGGCTGGCAGCAAAGCATCCAGGGCCTGGCTCTGTTCAGTACGCTGATCATCCTGCTGATCGGCCTGTATGAATTGCAGTACGGCGTGGTCAACCCCCTGGAAGAGCTGGTGCACGCGACCCGGCGCTTTCGTGACGGCGACTTCAAGACTCGGGTCAACCACCGCTCCGAAGACGAGTTGGGGCAATTGGCCCTGAGCTTCAACACCATGGCCGAAACCATTGAACACTCCCACCGGACCCTGGAGAGCCAGGTGCGGCAGAAAACCCTCAACCTGCAACAAGCCAACGCCGCCCTCGAACTGCTCTACCAGAGCAGCCGCAGCCTGGCCACGCGCCTGGCGAACGCCGAGGGCCTGGATGAACTGATCCGGCGCTTCCAGAAACGCCTGCCGGGGCTGCGCCTGTCGCTGTGCCTGCAAGGGCACTTCCTGGCGCCGGCCCAGCAGATGCTCTCCCTGAATGGGGGGGATAGCCGCAACGTCTGCGCCATCGGTGATTGCGCAACGTGCCAAAAACAGAAAGTGGCACTCCCCCAGGTATTCAGCATCAGCAACCAGGGCTCGGAACTGGGCGAACTCAAGGCGCACTTCCTCGACGGCCATGCGCCCCAGGACTGGGAGAAACAGTTGATCCAGGCCCTGGCCAACCTGATCGGCACCTCGCTGTCGCTCAAGCGCCAGCGCGAACAGGACCACCGCCTGCTGCTGCTCGACGAACGCACCATCATCGCCCGGGAACTGCACGATTCCCTGGCCCAGGCGCTGTCCTACATGAAGCTGCAGGTCAGCCGCATGCAAACCCTGATCCGCCGTGGCGAACCGGTGGAAACCCTGGCCACCGTCACCGCCGAACTGCGCGACGGGCTGAACAACGCCTACCGCCAACTGCGCGAATTGCTCACCACCTTCCGCCTGCAAATCCACGATGCCGGGCTGGTGCAGGAGCTACAGGACACCGCCGAAGAGTTCTCGCGGCGTGGCGAGTTCCAGGTGCATCTGCATGTGGACGCTCTAGCCTTCCAGCTGTCGGCCAGCGAACAGATCCACTTGTTGCAGGTCACCCGCGAGGCCCTGTCCAATTGCCTGCGCCATGCCCATGCGCAAAACGCCTGGCTGCAACTGCGCCAGGAAGGCGAGACCGTGAGCCTGAGCATCGAGGACGACGGCCGGGGCTTCTGCGGTGAGGTCGACACCCGCGAACACCACGGCCTGACCATCATGGACGAGCGCGCCCGCAGCCTGCATGGCCGCCTCGACATCAGCCCCCGCGAGCCCCAGGGCACCCGCGTGCAATTGCGTTTCCAACCGGAATTTCTCGGCCACTCCCTACAAGGCACCGCCTCATGAACACCCTCACCCGCCACCGTATCCTGCTGGTCGACGATCACCCGATGATGCGCCACGGCATGCGCCAGATGCTTGAACTGGAAGACGACCTGCAAGTGGTCGGCGAAGCCGGCAACGGCCAGGAAGCCCTGGACCAGATCGACGGGCTGCAACCGGACCTGGTCCTGCTGGACAACAACATGCCGCACATGAACGGCCTGGAAACCCTGCGCCGCCTGCGGGCCATGAACTATGCCGGCAAGGTGCTGCTGTTTACCGTGTCCGACGCCGAGGACGACATACGCGATGCGCTACGCCTGGATGCCAATGGCTATCTGCTCAAGGACATGGAGCCGGAGTTGTTGATCCAGTACATCCGTGATGCGTTGCATGGCGCGTTGGTCATCAGCCCCGGCCTGACCCGCGTCCTGGCCCAGGCCCTGCGCTCGCCGCAGCCCCATGCAGCGGTGGAATTGACCGAGCGCGAACGCCAGGTGCTGAGGACGATTGCCAGTGGGCACAGCAACAAGGTGATCGGGCACAAATTGGGGATTACCGAGGGCACGGTGAAGGTGCATGTGAAGAATCTGCTGCATAAGCTGGGGTTGCGGTCGCGGGTCGAGGCGGCGGTCTGGGCGATGGAGCATTTGCGGCAGGCGGGGTGAGGCTGTTTGAGGCTGAACGCGCGGCAGATAGGGCTGTTGTGGTGAGCGGGCTTGGCCCGCGCTGGGCTGCGCAGCAGCCCCAGTCCAGAAGAATGCGGTGTATCAGACACTCTGTAGACACTGGTTTTGGGGCTGCTACGCAGCCCAGCGCGGGACAAGCCCGCTCACCACAAAAAGCCCGCCCACCACAGGGAGATTTGTCTGGGGCTGAAAAGTTGTGTGGATACCCTTGCTCATCGGGGGCAAGCCCCCCACATTGTTTACACAAACCCCGCAAGAGGTACCCCCACAGAGGCATATCAACCCCGCCCCAAGCCTTCTACGCTAGCCCATTGCGGAGGCCCAACCATGCTCACCCATCCCCACATCGTGCTCACCCTGCGTCGCCATCACCTGTTCAGCCAGCTCCCGGAAAAAACCTTCCAGGACGTCTGCACGCTGGCCAATCTCAAGCACCTGCCCGGCCATGCGCCGTTGATGCACCAGGGTGACGCGGCCGAGCGTTTCTTCCTGCTGGTCAGCGGCCAGATCAAGCTGCATCGGGTTACGGGCGAAGGCCAGGAACACCTGGTGGAAATCATCCAGCCCGGCCAGACCTTTGCCGAAGCCCTGCTGTTCACCCAGGCCAAGGCCTATCCGGTGAGCGCCACCGCGCTCAAGGACAGCGTGCTGGTCAGCATCGAAGGCCAGCACTACCGCCGGGCCCTGGAGGACCAGCCGAAAATCTGCCTGGCGATCCTCGCCAGCATGAGCATCCACCTGCATCAGCGCCTCAAGGACATCGACACCCTGACCTTGGCCAACGCCAGCCGTCGGGTGATCAACTTCCTGTTCCAGGAGCGCGATGCGCTGAGTGGCGAGGTGGTGCTGCAAGTGCCCAAGCGCCTGGTGGCGTCGAAGCTGGGGATCCAGCCGGAGACCTTTTCAAGGATCCTGCACCGGCTGGTGGAAGGCGGGTTGATCGAGGTGCAGCGGCGCACCATTCGAATCCTCTGCGAAGAACAGTTGATGGGCTATCAGGCCGGCTGATCAGTGCCCGCTATGAACCGCTGACGCCCGCCCCGCCCGCTCCAGATTCCGCCACAACCAGGGCGGCAACACATCCGGGTCCAAACTGTCGATCAGATTCTTCAACCCCAGCCCCAATTCCGTATCCCCCTCGATCACCAACCGGCGGCGAAAGAACAACGTATCCGGATCTTCCTGGCGGCTGGCCAGCAACAGAAACTCCCGCCAATTACCACTGATGCTGACCTGCGCCTCAGCCTTTTGCGCAATCCGCAACCCATCCCGCCCCAGGGTCAGGTACCAGCACAACCCCAGGTCAGGAATACGCAAACACAGCCAACGCCCGCGCAGCAGGTCAAACCCGCCGTCGCGCAGGGGTTCGGCCAGACAGCGGTTGAGGGCTTGCTGCAAGACCAGGCGCTGTACGCCAAATGGCACACGGCGGATCAATGGCAACAACCGGTCGGCCCCCTTGAGCAGCCATGGTTTACGACTCAGCACAGGCCCACCTCCTCAACCCGCAACATACCCGCCTGGCCGTGCCAGTAGCCGTTGCAGCCTTCGACATACAGCGGCGGCGTAGCGCCCTGGCGTACCTGGTCGTAGGCACGTACCACCTCGACCATGCCCTCGGCCCGTGGGCTCAGGCGCAACAGGTCGGCGCCGCTGGACACCAGGCCGGGGTAATCGGCCAGCAGGTTGGTAACGTCGGCGGACATGGTCTGGATGCCGTTCAAGGTGAACAGCGCCTGCCCTTCCTGGCTGGTCAGGGGCATGCCGTCGGGGTAGTTGATGCAGCAGAACTGGCAATCGTCCTTGGGGCGGTTTTCCGCGCGGGCGGTGAAGCAACGCGCCGAGTAGGCCAGGGGCAAATGGCCGTAGGCGAAGATTTCCACCTCGGGCAGTGGCCGGCCCAATTCGCGCACCTGCTCCAGCACGTCGGCGATCAGGCCCTGGGAGCATTCCACCGGCGGCACCCAACGTTGCATGCCGGCGTCGAGCAGTTGCACCAAGGCGTGACCGTTGTAGAGGTTGAGCGCCGGGCCGCCGACAAAGGGCAATTTGCGCTCGATCAGCATCTGTACCGCGCCCATGTCGTTGGCCTCCACCAGCCACTCGCCGTTGTCGCACAGGCGGCGCAGGCTCGACAGTTCGGAGGCGGCTTCGATCAAGGTCAGGCTCGACAACACGATCTGCGCCGAGCTGCAGGTTTGCAGCTCCCGGCCCAGGCCTAACCAACGGTCCAGGGAAAACGCGCGGCGCTTGGCACACACGGTTTCGCCCAGGTAAATCACGTCCAGGGGCAAGCCGGCCATGTCCGAGTAGAAGCGCCCCAGGTGTTCCTTATCCCAATAAAACAGCACCGGTCCCAGGCTGAGTTTCATCTGTGTCTCCTCACTGCCATGCACGATGGTAGGCGCCGAGTGTGGTCTGGCTGCCTTCGGATAACCCGGCCAGCACCTGGCGCCATTGGTCCTTGACCACAAAGCTGGTCGGTGCACTGCGGTGGGCGTCGAGCGCGGCGCGCCAGACCCGGGTGACTTGTTCCACATACGCCGGGCTGCGTTGCCGGCCTTCGATCTTGACCGCTTCGACGCCGATGGCGCTGAGCTCCGGCAGCAGGTCGAGGGTGTCGAGGCTGGTGGGTTCTTCGAGGGCATGGAAGCGTTTGCCGTCGACCAGGAAGCGGCCCTTGCACAGGGTCGGGTAGCCGGCGGGTTCGTCGGCGGTGTAGCGGTCGATCAGCACGTCGCTCAGGCGCGCACTCAAGCCCTCGGCATCTTCGCTCCAGCGCACCGCCTTGGCCGGCGAGCACACGCCGCACAGGTTCGGCGACTCCCCGGTGATATAGGACGACAGGTGGCAACGCCCCTCGGCCATGATGCACAGGCTGCCAAAACCAAACACTTCGATGGGCACCGGGCTGCTCGCCGCCACCTGTTTGACCTGGGCCAGGGACAGCACACGGGGCAACACCGCGCGGCGAATCCCATAGCGTTCGGCATAGAACTTCAGCGCCGCCGCGTGGGTGGCCGAGCCCTGTACCGAGAGGTGCAAGGCCATGTGCGGATGCTGGCGGCTGGCGTAGTCGAGCACACCGGGGTCGGCGGCGATCAGGGCGTCCACGCCGTGGTCCGCCGCGCGGTCGACGGCGCGTTGCCAGCGTGCCCAGATCTTCGGTTGCGGGTAGGTGTTGACCGCCACGTACAGCTTGCGCTGGTGCTGGCGAATAAAGGCGACGGCACCGTCGAACTGTTTGTCGTCCATGTTCAACCCGGCAAAGTGCCGGGCATTGGTGTCATCGCGAAAACCGACATACACCGCATCGGCGCCTTGGCGCACCGCGGCTTTAAGCGCAGGCAGGTTGCCTGCCGGGCAGACCAGTTGCATGGGGGCTCCTCAGAGAAATTCAGCGAAAGACACAAACGGCACCGGTTCATCCTTGAGCACCTGGTGCTCACGCTCGACGATCACCAGGCCATCGGCCCAACAGGCGGCGGTGAGCATCGCCGAGCTTTGCTGGGGGTGCAGCACGGCGCGCAATTGCCCGTCCTCGCCGGGGCTCAGGCGTGCACGCAGGTACTGGCGGCGCTTGTTGGGCTTGAGCCATTCGAATGCGGCCGGCACCTGGATCGGCACCGGCAACACCCGCTCCACTCCTTGGGCGCGCAGCAGGAACGGACGCACCACCACCAGCGCGGTGATCAGCGCCGCCGACGGGTTACCGGGCAGGCCCAGCCACGGCTTGCCCGCCACGTCGCCAAATGCAAGGGGTTTGCCGGGCTGGATCGCCAGGCGCCAGAAGTCCACGCGGCCGAGCGCTTCGATGGCCTGCTTGAGATGGTCCTCCTCCCCCACCGACACCCCCGCCGAGGTCAGCAACAGGTCGCACTCGGACGAGGCCAGGGCCAGCGCATCGCGGCTGGCGGCCAACTCGTCGGCCATCACGCCGTAGTCGTGCACGTCCACGCCCCAGCCACGCAACAACGCGGCCAGGGCATAGCGGTTGCTGTTGTAGATCTGCCCCGGCACCAGCGCTTCGCCCGGGTCACGCAGCTCGTTGCCGCTGCTGAGCAGGCACACCCGCAACGGGCGATAGACTTTCAACCGAGGAATGCCGGCCGAGGCCAGCAAGCCGATGTCCTGGGCACGCAGGCGCTTGCCGACGGCGATCAGGGTCTGCCCGCGCTGCAGCTCTTCACCCTGCTTGCGCACGTGCTCGCCGAGACGTACCGGCGGGCACCAGATACGCTGGCCGTACAGGCGACAACGCTCCTGGGGCACCACCGTGTCGGCGCCGGGCGGTAGCGGCGCACCGGTAAAGATGCGCACGGCCTGCCCGGCCTGCACCCTCACCTTGCTGTGCTGCCCCGCCGCAATGCGCCCGGCGAGCATCAGGTAGCCGCCTTCGGCCGGTACGTCCTCGGCGCGCAGGGCGTAGCCGTCCATGGCGCTGTTGTCGAAACCGGGCAAATCCAGGGGCGAGAACAGCTCTTCGGCGACCACCCGCCCCAGCGCCTGCTCGAGGCCAATCACCTGGGTGCTCGGCGGCGGCGGCGCCTGGGCCAGCAGCGCGGCGATGGCCTCGTCCACCGGCATCAGGTGGCCGCTGTCACACACCGAGACACTCATGAACGCGACTCGCAGGCTTGCAGGATTTGCTCAGGCTGAGGCTTGAGGTGCGGCACGAAGTTGCACGGGCCGGTGCGGCTGTCCAACTGTTCCGCCAGGATCCTGTCCCAGCCGGTGCGGCATGCGCCAGGCGAGCCCGGCATGCAGCACACCAGCACGCCGTTGCTGATGCCGGCCAGGGCGCGGGACTGCAAGGTGGAAGTGCCGATTTCGGCCAAGGACACCTGGCGGAACAGCTCACCGAAGCCTTCGACATGTTTGTCCAGCAACGGCAGCACCGCCTGGGGCGTGTTGTCGCGGGCGGTGAAACCGGTACCGCCAGTCATCAGCACCACTTGCACCTCGGGGTCGGCGATCCACAGGGACACCTGCGCACGAATCTGGTAGATGTCGTCGATCACCAGGCCACGGTCGATAAGCACATGCCCGGCACTTTCGAGGCGGTCCACCAGGGTCTGGCCGGAGGTGTCGGTGTCGAGGGTACGGGTGTCACTGATGGTCAGCACGGCGATGTTCAGGGGCACGAACGTGCGTTGTTTCAAATGGGCCATGATCAAGGCTCCAGGCGTGAAGAAAGTTGCCGTCAGCCTGCGCCGCAACGGGCGCAGGGCCTATTCCTCCAAGGAGGTATCTCGTTCAGGGGGCCAGGCGCGTGCGCTGCCAAATGCCCCTGTGCAGGCGGTAGTCGAGACGGTCATGCAGACGGTCGGGCCGGCCCTGCCAGAACTCGATGCGCTGCGGTTGCAGGCGGTAGCCGCCCCAATGCTCGGGCCGTGGCGGTTGCTGCCCGGCGAAACGCTCGGTGACGTCACGCAGGCGGCTTTCCAACTCGCTGCGATGGCCAAGGGGCTGGCTTTGCGGCGAGGCCCAGGCGCCCAACTGACTGGCGGCCGGTCGCGCATCGAAATAATCGTCCGACAGCTGCGCATCCGCTCGAACCACCGGGCCTTCGATACGCACCTGACGCTCCAGCCCCGGCCAGAAAAACGTCATGGCCGCATGGGGATTGCTCGCCAGCTCCTGGCCCTTGGCACTCTGGTAGTGGCCGAAAAAGAAAAAACCCTCGGCGCTGAAACCCTTGAGCAGCAGGATGCGACAGTGGGCATGCCCATCATGATCGACCGTAGCCAAGGCCATGCTATTGGCCTCCGCCGGCGGCACCTCGGTTTTACGCGCCTGATCCAGCCACTGGCCGAACAGCACCAAGGGATCGTCCTGCACCAAGTCATCACGCAGGCCATAAAGGGTGTAGTTGCGGCGCAATTGCGCAAGAGACAGGGGCATGGCGCAGTCCTCCAGAAAGTTCGCCACAGTGTGGGAACTACCACGAAGTTATCCCTTGACCGCGATCAACATTCGCCCGTGGCATGACGCCGCATGTGATTGCTTGAGGTGTGGGGGGCTACACAACGGATCGCGTTGCTGTTGCTGTTGCTCTGGCTGTTGCTCTGGCTCTGCTTTTGATCTTGATCTCAGGCGCCCCGTCAAACACGCTGGCCGAACGCAGGCTTGAATCCGTGGGTAACCCGGCAGGACGCCGGGTTAGCCGTCCTGGGCCAGGGATGGCCCATGACGGCGGCCCACGGATTCAAGCCGGAGTGAGGGCACACCGAGCCTAGGCGAGGTGCCGAGTGTTGGGGCGAGGACCTTTTGCTTACTTTTGGGTCCCTCCAAAAGTGAGCCGCTGTAAGAGCGGAACCATAGGTGGCCGTTACCGTAGCAACGGATATGTACTCGGCCTGATCCAACATCCTGGTCGGCTGTCAGGCCGCCATCGGGGGCAAGTCGAATCGTCGCACCGCCCCTCCCACATTTGATCTCCATACAGTCAGGTAGATACTAGTCTGCTCTGGATCTCACTCCATTACCGCAGCAACACCCGCGCGACCACATCCGCCTGGAGAACGACGTGTTGTTTACCAGGGCGCTCAGTCCGCCTGCCTGATCAACGCAACATCAGCTTGGCCACGATCACGATCACGACCATATGCCCCAGGATGCTGCGACGAATCCACGTCGCACGCCGGGGGCTCAAGCGCTGGTGACTCAGCAGGTACGCCAGCCACAGGTAATGGCCGATGATGCTCAGGGCCAGCAGGATTTTCAGGCTCAGCAGCGCGGCGAAGTGGCTGGCCCAGGGCACCGCCAACAGCCCGCGATAGTGCCAGGCCAGGCCGATGCCCGCGCCGTACAGCAACACCACCACGCCGTGCAGTACCTGGCGCGAACGCCGTGCAATGGCATGGTCGGAGGTGAACTGCGCCGACCAGGCCAGCTCCTCGCGGGCGCTGTGCCAGATCACCACTTCGAAAAACAGCGTGCCGATAAACGCAATCGCCGCCAGCAGATGCACGATCAACAAGGTGGAATAGAGCATGACGTCCTCCTAGCCCGGATGCCCATCGACCCGTGCCTGCCACAGCATCGGGCCATACCGCCACAAGTACAGGCCGAGCCCGAGGGTCCAGCACACACCCGCCAGCCACAACGCGGCCATCGGCAACAGCAGGACCAGCGCCACCCGGCACACACACGCCAGGTTCAGCAGCCCAAAGGCCAGGGTCATGCCGGCCGGCGGCTGCAACGGGCGGCCGGTGTGGCCCAGGCTGACGCGGGCGATCATGGCCAGGATCAGCCCGGCCATGGCGCCGATGGTCAATGCATGCACGGCCAGGCTGGGATTGAGCGGCGCACCGCAGTGCCACAGCGCCATGCCCAGGCAGGCCACGGCCAGCCAGGCATATGCCAGGTGCAATGACCACAGCAACGGCACGCGCCACAGGCCGCGATCATGCCAACGGACCAGGCGCACCAGGTGCCCCAGCCCGAGGGCGGCGAACAGCAGGCCGATCCACAGGTTGGCGCGCAACGCGGGCCCTGCGGCATACAGCACCGCGATCAGCAGCGAGCCGCCAAGCAACATAAGGTCCAGCCACGCCCAGGGCTTGACCGCCTCGACCCGGCCCAAACCGCGCTGGGTGAAAAACGGAATCACCCGCCCGCCGATCAAACCCATCATCGCCGCCACCAGCCACAGGCCGGTCAGCACCGCCTGGCGTTGCAGGCCTGGGTCATTGCGCAGCAAGCCATACAGCGACAGCGCATCAGCCACGGTCAGCAGCGCCAGCACCAGCACAATCGGGTAATTACGCGTCTGTCTTACCTGCCAGAGGGTCCAGCCCATCACTGCGGCGACAGCCAGGGGAAAGGTCAGCTCCAGCACCGCCAGCAGCGGCCAGTGCAGGTTGAACAACCAGCCCAGGCGCGCCGCCAGCCACACGCCGGCAAGCAGCGCCAGGGCATTGCCGCTGATGCCTGGGCGGCCGGTCCAGGTCTGCACTGCCGTGAGCAGGAACCCGGCGATGATCGCCACGCCAAAGCCGAACAGCAGCTCATGGCGATGCCAGGCCAGCCAGCCGCCGGCGGGTTGCCAGGTGCCGAGGTGCCCGCCCAGGGCCAGCAGCCAGAGGGGAATTGCCAGCGCCGCCAACACACAGGCGCCGAGAAAGAATGGCCGGAAGGCCAGGCGAAACAACGGGGTAATCGACATGGCCTTGCGCCGATCGAGCACTTGCATGACACGGTCTCCCTTCAGGACTGCGGCAATCTTGCGCCGATACCTGCGTGTTGCCCTTGTCGTAGATCAAGTCGCAAACCCACTTCAACGCTTACGCTTGCGCTCACTGTAGGAGCGAGCTTGCTCGCGAAGAACGTTAACGATGACGCGGGCATCCTGATTAAACGCGGTGTCTGTGGGTTTTTCGCGAGCAAGCTCGCTCCTACAACACCTTTAGCATGCTTTGGAGCCATGATGAAAAACGCCTATGTCCCCCTCGCCTGGTTTGTGATCCTCGGCTCCATGCTGGCCGCCGCCAGCGGGCTTTCGCTGGTGCTGGTGTGAACGCCCCGCTGCTGTTCAAGGAACCGGGCATGGTGCTGCATCGCGTGCACCACCAGATCCTGCGCAGCCATCACCTGTTCGAACCGCTGAACGACGAAGAACTCGACGAGCTGATGGGCAACAGCCAGTTGCTGAGCATCGACAAAGGCGAGCCGCTGTTCCGCCAGGGCGAATCGGCCGAGGCGTTTTACTTTGTGATCGCCGGTGCGGTGAAGGTCTACCGTTTGACTCCCGACGGCCAGGAGAAAGTCTTCGAAGTAATCGGCGAGCGCCAGACCTTCGCCGAGGCCATGATGCTGATGGACACCCCCAACTACGTGGCCTGCGCCGAAGCGGTGTGCCCCACCCAGTTGTACCGTTTGTCCAACGCCACCTACATGCGCCTGCTGCACAGCAACAGCCGCCTGACCTTCGCCCTGCTCGGCAAGCTGTGCGTGCGCCTGCACCAGCGGGTCAACGAGATCGAGACCCTGTCGCTGAAAAACGCCACCCACCGCGTGGTGCGCTACCTGCTGACCCAACTGATGCGCCTGCACAGCACCGGCGCCACCTTCGAACTGCCGATGGCCAAGCAGTTGATTGCCGGGCATCTGTCGATCCAGCCGGAGACCTTTTCGCGGATTATCCGGCGCCTGATCGATGAAAAGATCATCACCCAGGACGGACGTCAGATCGCCATTCTGGACCGGCTGCGCCTGGAGCAATTCGAGTGAAAACCTGCCTGTATTGCCAGCAGCGCAATGCCGACGTGCGCGAGGCATGCGCCGGCTGCGGAACGTCCCTGCCCGCCGCGGATGCCAGCCTGCAAGCGCGGCGGCTACGGCGTTTCCAGTGGTTCTGCCTGGGCCTGACGCTGTTTTGCATCGCGATGTTCTTCTGGTTGCCCCGCGACCTCTACTGACCCTCGGTCAGTTGCCGGTACAGCTGGGGCAAGCGCAGCGGCAACTGCTCCGGCTGGCGGATCAGGGTGTAGCCATGGGCACCGAACATATAGGGCAAATAGTCCCCGGCCTGTCTGTCGATGGTGATGCAGAACGGAATCAGGCCCTGGCGCCGCGCCTCGACCACTGCCTGGCGGGTGTCTTCGACCCCGTAGCGGCCCTCATACAGGTCCAGGTCATTGGGTTTGCCATCGGTCAGTAGCAATAACAACTTGCGCCGCTGTTTGCACGCGCCCAGCAACTGGGTGGCCTGGCGAATCGCGGCGCCCATGCGCGTGTAGTACCCCGGTTTGAGGGCCTGGATACAGCCGCGCGTGCGGTCGTCATAGGCGTGCTCGAAGGCCTTGAGCTGGTGCAGGCGTACCTGATGGCGGCGCAGGGACGAGAAGCCATACAACGCAAACGCATCCCCCAGCCCGTCCAGGCTTTCGCCGAACAGCAACAGGCTGTCGCGGATCACGTCGATGACCTTTTGCTCGTCGTTCAAATGCGCGTCGGTGGACATCGACAGGTCCGCCAGCAGCAGGCATGCCAGGTCGCGTCGGGTGTGACGTTGCTCCTGGTACAAGCCGCGTTCGGTGCTGGCGCCGTGTTGGCGTTGCGCCTGGAAATCCACCCAGGCTTGCAGGTCCAGCTCCGCGCCCTGGGGTTGCCGGCGCAGCCATTGGCGGTCGGTGCGCAGCTGCTGGAATTGACGGCGCAGGCGCTGGGCCGGGCCGAGTAGTCGGGCCGGTAACGGTTGCGGTGCATCGGCACGTGGCTGCATCAGCTGCAGATTGACGAAACCGGGTCGAAGGCATTGTTGGCGGTAGTCCCACTCGGGCAGCTTGATGCCCTCGCCGAGGGGGATGTCATCCACATCGGCGGGCGGCAGGTCGAGGTGCAGCGTCAAGCCGCCACTCTTGCGCACGCGCTGGCGCGACAGGCTCAACTGGTCGAGGTCTTCGGCGACGCGGGCGGCGTCCGGGTCCTCACTGTCGTCGGTCCAGCGATCGAGGTCGACGTGCTCGGTCCAGCTGAACAGGTTTTCCAGGCGCACCACCAGCAGGCCGCCATCACGGCTGTGATCATCCACACGGCCGGCACGTTTGGGCGCGCCCTGCTGCTCCCCGGACGGGGTGGCGAGGTCGTCGCCGTCGTCTTCAAGATCGAGGGCCTGGGGCGTGTCCAGGTGCAACGGCGGGTACAGCCATAAGGGCAACGGCCAGGCGGCGCGTTCGCTGCGGGGCAGATGGCGCACGCTGCCGGGCTCGCGCAGGGCCTTGCGCAAGGCTTTTTCCAGGGCGGCTTCAGCGGGGCTCAGGCTGGCCGGGTCGGGGCGCAGCGTGATATGGGCGTCCACCAGGCGCTGGTAGCTGGGCAGCAGCGCCGGGTAGCGTTGCAGCAGCAGCCAGGTCCAGCGCTGGTTGTCCCGGGCCCAATGGGTCATGGGGCCTGCATGGGCGGCCAACAGCGCCAGCCAGCGGTACAACTCCCGGTTCAAGGCGACGGTGGGGTACACCGCCAGGCTCGACGGCAGGCGTAGACGGTTGCCATCGCAGGAGGCCAGGGGTGCATGCTTGCAGGTGCCGGCGATGCGCATCAACAGGTTGCGGCGCAGCAGCAGGTCGCGTTCGCTGGCGGCTTCGAGGGCGATCCCGCTGGCACCGCCCAGGGCGCGAAACAATACGGCGAGGCTGCGCTGGCGGTCGACCAGATCGACCCGCGCGTGCGGAAAATCGACACTGGCGCGGCGGGTGATAAAGCGGTGCCAGGCACTGCCGACCCATTCTTCCAGCTCAAGGGTGAAGGCCATGGGAGGGGCTCCAACTAGTGGGGATTCGACGGGTACACTGCGGTGCAAATGTGGGAGGGGCTTGCTGTGGTGAGTGGGGCTTAGATCCCAGTGGGCTGCTGCGCAGCCCAGCGCGGGGCAAGCCCGCTCACCACAGCAAGCCCACTCACCACAGCAAGCCCGTTCACCACAGCAGGCCCGTTTGCCACAGCGAGTCCCCTGCCACATTTGGACAGCGTTACTTCAATGGACGATCGGTACCGGTGCTCCAGCCATCCGGGCGCGTTGCCGGAAGCTGCACAGGTAGCAGGCCAGCCCGAGCAGGAACACCAGCCCACTGACCAACCGCGCCCAGAACAGTCCCTGCAAATGCTCCACCGTGGCCATGAACGGCAAGGCCACCCCGTCCACCTGCCAGCGTTGCAGCCAGACCTGCACGGCCCCGGCAGCGGTGAGGAACAGCGTGATCATCACCATCGACAGCACCATCATCCAGAAGCCCCAGATCTCGAGGGTTTGCGAACGCGCGTCCGGCGCTTCACCGATACCGCGCAGGCGGGGCATGGCGTAGCTGATCAGTGTCATTACGATCATTGCGTAGGCACCGAAGAACGCCAGGTGCCCGTGGGCGGCGGTGAGTTGGGTGCCGTGGGTGTAGAAGTTGACCGGTGCCAGGGTGTGCAGGAAACCCCACACGCCCGCGCCGAAGAACGCCGTGACCGTGGTGCCCTTGGCCCACAACGTGGCCGCGCGGTTGGGGTGCTGGCGCCGACGTTGCTTCACCATGGTGAAGGCGAACATTACCATCGCCAGGAACGGCAGCGGCTCCAGGGCCGAGAAGATCGAACCGACCCACAACCACACCTCGGGCGCGCCGATCCAGAAGAAGTGGTGACCGGTGCCGATGATCCCGGTGATCAAGGCCATGGCGATGATCACGTACAGCCATTTCTCCACCACTTCACGGTCGACGCCGGTGACCTTGATCAGCACGAAGGCCAGCATCGAGCCCATGATCAGCTCCCACACGCCTTCGACCCACAGGTGCACCACCCACCACCAGTAGAACTTGTCCCGCGCCAGGTTGCCGGGGTTGTAGAAGGAGAACAGGAAGAACACCGCGAGGCCGATCAGCCCGGTCATCATCACCATGCTGACGGTGGTCTTGCGGCCCTTGAGCAAGGTCATGCCGATGTTGTACAGAAAGCCCAGGCATACCACGACGATGCCCATTTTGGTGATGGTCGGTTGCTCCAGGAACTCACGCCCCATGGTCGGCAGCAGCTCGTTGTGGGTCAGCCTGGCCAGCGCCGCATAGGGCACCAGCAGGTAGCCGAGGATGGTCAACACCCCGGCGGCGGCGAACACCCAGAACAGGACGATCGCCAGTTTCGGGCTGTGCAGCTCGCGTTCGGCCTCCTCGGGCACCAGGTAGTAGGCCGCGCCCATAAAGCCGAACAGCAGCCAGACGATCAGCAGGTTGGTGTGGACCATCCGCGCCACGTTGAAGGGGATCAACGGGAACAGAAAGTCGCCGATCACGTATTGCAGGCCCATGATCAAACCGAACAGCACCTGACCGAGAAACAGGATCAGGGCGAACACAAAGTACGGTTTGGCCACGGCCTGGGATTGGAATTTCAAGTATGGATTGGCACTGCGCATGGCTCAGCCCTCCTTGTTCGGTGGCCAGTTATTGGTATTGATCTTCGAGCTCCATTTGAGGAACTCGGCCATATCGTCCACCTCCTGGTCACTGAGATTGAATTGCGGCATGGCCCGTCGCCCCGGTACACCCAGGGGCTGCATCTTCATCCAGGCATGCAGGAACGGCTTGAACCCTTCTTCGCCGCCCCGGCGCTTGAACACATTGCCCAGCTCCGGCGCGAAATAAGCGCCCTCGCCCAGCAAGGTGTGGCAGCCGACGCAGTTGTTGCGCTCCCAGACGCCCTTGCCGCGCACGACGGATTCGCTGAGTTGGTCGACGTTGCTGCGGGCGGGAAAGGTTTGTTCGGTGTGGTAGGTCAGGGCCAGGAAAATCAGGAAGAAGAACACGCTTCCTCCGAAGTAGATATTCCTGGCCATGCCCTTGGTGAAGGTCTCTGACATGGTCGCTTCCTCATTGCTTGGCCAGGGAATGATAGGGAGGTGGGGGGTGGAAACTGCTTGATGGCGATCAAGAATTGTTGATGGTTTTGGTGGGGTATTTTTTTGGGGGGTTGGGTTGGGTACATATCCGTTATTTAGGTAACGGCGGCCTATGGTTCCGCTCTTACAGCGGGTCACTTTGGAAAAGCCCCAAAGTAACCAAAGGGCTCTTGCCCCAACACTCGGCACCTCGCCTAGGCTCGGTGTGCCCAGGATCAAGATCAAAAGCCAGAGCAAAAGCAGAGCAAAAGCAGGCTGAGGCCTACCTGCTGGATGGAGATCCAAATGTGGGAGGGGGCTTGCCCCCGATTGCAGTGGGTCAGTACCAAATCCACCAACTGACACTCCCTCATCGGGGGCAAGCCCCCTCCCACATTTACCGAGTACACCAGACCCAACTCCGGTCGGCTCTAAGGCCGCCGCGCTTTGGCTTTTGATCTCAAATCGCCCCGTCAAACACGCTGGCCGAATGCAGGCTTTGGAGCGTGGGCCGCTGTAAGAGCGGAACCCTAAGCCGCCGTTACCGAAAAAACGGATATGTACTCAGCCCAACCAACGCGATCAACACCACCCCCCACCCCACCATCACAAACCGCCACAACCACGGCCCACGCCGCAATTCCATAAACCCATCCACAATCACCCACCCCTTGACCACCGCCAGCAACAACACCCCCCACCACAACCCGGAGGCCCCCGTCAGTACAGTGCCAACGCTCAGCACCACCAACATCAGCCAACACAGGATCAGCGTCCGGGAATCCGTCATACCCACCTCAGCGAATCACATAGACCAGCGGAAACAACACCACCCACACCAGATCCACCATGTGCCAATACAGCACCCCCGACTCCAGCCCGCCGACTGACAGCCCGCCGCACCAGCAGGCCAGCGCCAGCCACCCG
The DNA here is from genome assembly GCF_059416305.1 of Pseudomonas sp. GW821-FHT09D08. Taxonomy (NCBI): domain Bacteria; kingdom Pseudomonadati; phylum Pseudomonadota; class Gammaproteobacteria; order Pseudomonadales; family Pseudomonadaceae; genus Pseudomonas; species Pseudomonas sp. GW821-FHT09D08. Next base: position 82,239 of record NZ_JBWKOX010000023.1, on the reverse strand, counting down.
AGAATCACCATCCCCAGCAGCACATGCAGGAAATGAAACCCCGTGAGTATCCAGTACAAGGTAAAAAACGTGCTGTGCTCCAGGCCCAGTCCGGCAGCGCCCAGGTGGGCGTACTCGCCAAGCTTGATCGCCACATACACCAGCGCCACCAACAACGCCGCGACGAACAAACCGGCGCCGCGTCGCCAGCGCTGCAATCGCACCTGCTGCACCGCCAACGCGGCCAACAAGCCTGCGGTGAGCAGGCTCAAGGTCATCGCCAACCCCGTCGAGGTATCCAGCTGTGCGCGCCCGGCGGCAAACAGCTCGGGCTTGAGCGCCTGGGTCACGGCAAACGTGAGGATCAGAATCGCGAACACCGACAGCTCGGCGAGGATAAAAAACCACATCGCCAGGTCGCCTGGCAGCCGGCGCGGTTCAGGCAAAGTGCACATCCACCACGTCCATCAGCGCGGCGACGGTCTGCGGGTCGTCGCTCAGCGGTTCGGCCAGGCACGCCAGGCAGGCTTCGCGTGGGCTCATGCCGGCGCCGATCAGGCGGGCGGTGAAGATCAGCAGCCGGGTGGAGGCCACCTCCTCCAGGTCATGCTGGTCAAGCCGACGCAGCGCCTGGCCCAGGCGCACGACCTGGGCGGCCAGCGCCACATCCACACCGGCCTCGCGGGCGACGATGCGTTCCTCGTCGGCCACCGGCGGGTAACCAAACCGCATCGCCACGAAGCGCTGGCGGGTGCTGGGTTTCATGCCCTTGAGCAGGTTCTGGTAGCCGGGGTTGTACGACACCACCAGCATGAACGACGACGGTGCCTTGAGCACTTCGCCGGTGCGTTCCAGGAACAGTTCGCGGCGTTCATCGGCAATCGGGTGCAGCACCACGGCGGTGTCCTGGCGTGCTTCCACCACTTCGTCGAGGTAGCAGATCCCGCCTTCGCGCACGGCGCGGGTCAGTGGGCCGTCCTGCCACCAGGTGCCGTCGGTACCGATCAGGTGGCGGCCGAGCAGGTCGGCGGCGCTGAGGTCGTCGTGGCAGGCCACGGTGTACAGCGGCAGGTTCAAGCGGTGCGCCATGTGCTGCACGAAGCGCGTCTTGCCACAGCCGGTGGGGCCTTTGATCAGCACCGGTAGGTGGTGGCGCCAGGCGTGTTCGAACAGCTGCTGTTCGTTGTCCTGTGGTTGGTAGAAGGGCTCGGTCATGACGCGTACTCGCAACGGGTTCGACCCCCACGCTAAGGGCCCCTGCGACAACCTGGCAAGCACGTACAACGGCAAACTTGATCGCCGTCAAGCGAGCCTTGCGCCACTGCAACATAGTCTTGCCTGGCACTAAGAACCTGCGCTCTACCCCGCCTTCGCCGGGCATCGCAAAGGTCTTGCCTGAGGAGATATGGAATGCTGACTCGCAACAGAAAACCCTGGGTCCTGAGTCTTACCAGCCTGAGCTGCGCCCTGGCCCTCGCATTGCCCATCAACGCCCATGGCGACACGCCAACCGGGATAGTGAAAAGCCCCGGCGCGCCGGATATGAGCCAGGCGGAGTTCGACGCCTCCAAGCAGATTTACTTCGAACGCTGCGCCGGCTGCCACGGTGTTTTGCGCAAAGGCGCCACCGGCAAGCCGCTGACACCGGACATCACCCAGGCCCGTGGCCAGGCTTATCTGGAAGCGCTGATCACCTACGGTTCCCCGGCCGGCATGCCCAACTGGGGCACGTCCAATGCGCTGACCAAGGCGCAGATCACCAGCATGGCCACCTTCATCCAGCACACCGCGCCCACTCCGCCGGAATGGGGCATGGCCGAAACCCTCAAGACCTGGAAAGTGCTGGTCAAGCCCGAAGACCGGCCGAAAAAACAACTGAACACCCTCAACCTGCAAAACCTGTTCTCGGTCACCCTGCGCGACGACGGCAAGATCGCCCTGGTGGACGGCGACACCAAGCAGATCATCAGGCTGATCGACACCGGTTACGCCGTGCATATCTCGCGTATCTCCGCGTCTGGCCGCTACCTGCTGGTGATCGGCCGCGATGCCAAGATCGACATGATCGACCTGTGGCCCCTGGAGCCGACCAAAGTCGCCGAGATCAAGGTGGGCATCGAGGCCCGCTCGGTGGAGACGTCGAAGTTCAAGGGCTATGAAGACAAGTACGCGATTGCCGGTTCCTACTGGCCGCCGCAGTTCACCCTCATGGATGGCGAAACCCTGGAGCCCAGGCAGATCGTGTCCACCCGGGGCATGACCGTCGATAAGCAGGAATACCACCCCGAACCCCGCGTGGCGGCAATCATCGCCTCCCACGAGTGGCCGGAGTTCATCGTCAATATCAAGGAAACCGGCAAGGTGATGCTGGTCAATTACCAGGACATCAAGAACCTCACCATCACCACCATCGACGCCGCGCCGTTCCTGCATGACGGCGGCTGGGACAGCACCCACCGCTACTTCATGACCGCCGCGAACAACGCCAACAAGGTCGCGGTGATCGACTCCAGGGAGCGCAAGCTCACCGCGTTGGTAGAGGTCGGCAAGACCCCGCACCCCGGCCGTGGCGCCAACTTCATTCACCCAAAATATGGACCGGTATGGGCCACCAGCCACTTGGGCGACGGCGGTATTTCGGTGATCGGCACCGACCCGGTCAAGCACCCGCAATACGCCTGGAAGCAGGTGGAATCCCTCAAGGGCCAGGGCGGCGGTTCGCTGTTTATCAAGACCCACCCCAACTCCCATCACCTGTATGTCGACACCACCCTCAACCCCGACGCCAAGCTCAGCCAGTCGGTGGCGGTGTTCGACATCAACCAGTTGGACAAGGGCTACACCGTGCTGCCGATTGCCGAGTATTCGGGCATCAAGCAAGGCGCGCTGCGGGTGGTGCAACCGGAATACAACAAGGCCGGTGACGAGGTGTGGTTCTCGGTGTGGAACGGCCAGACCGAAGAGTCGGCGCTGGTGGTGATCGATGACAAGACCTTGAAGCTCAAGCAGGTGATCCGCGACAAGCGCCTGATCACGCCGACCGGAAAATTCAACGTCTACAACACCCAACACGACATTTATTGAGCCCCATCAACACGAGGTCACCGAATGAAAAATATTCTCCTCGCACTGCTCGCTTCCGCCGCTGCGCTCAGCCTGCAACCGGTGTTGGCACAAGACGGCCCGGGGTTGTTCAACAGCAAACCCTGTGTGGGCTGCCACACGATTGACAGCAAACTGGTGGGGCCGGCCTTGAAGGACGTCGCCGCCAAGAATGCCGGTGTGAAAGACGCAGCCACGACCCTGGCCAGCCACATCAAGAACGGCACCCAGGGCAACTGGGGACCGGTGCCGATGCCGCCGAACCAGGTCACCGATGATGAAGCCAAGGTGTTGGCCGATTGGGTCCTGACCTTGAAATAAGCACAAGGAGCACGCCATGCAAGCATCGATGATCGGTACGGCCATGGCGCTGCTCCTGCTGATTCCCGCGCGGGCAGCGGCCACCCCGGACGCTGCCCGCCTTGAACACCTGTTGACCCAGGATTGCGGGGCCTGCCATGGCCTGCACCTCACCGGCGGCCTGGGCCCACCCCTCACACCGCAAGCCCTGGCCCACCACAGCCGCGACAGCCTGATCGCAACCGTGACCTACGGCCGCCCCGCCCGCGCCATGCCCGGTTGGGGCCCGCTGCTCAGTGCCGGCGATATTGCCTGGCTGGTCGACCGCCTATTGCAAGGAAGCCCCCCACCATGATGCGCCCTACCCTGTTATCCCTGTGCCTGTTGCTGGGTGCCTGTGCCCAACCCGCGTTGCGCGGCAGCGGCGACCTGGGCCTGGTGATCGAACGCGCCAGTGGCAGCGTGCAGATTATCGAGAGCACCGGCATGACCGAACTGGCCCGTATCGAGGGGCTGGGCGACCTGTCCCACGCCTCGGCGGTGTTTTCCCGCGACCAGCGCTATGCCTACGTGTTTGCCCGCGATGGCGGGCTGACCAAGATCGACCTGCTGCGCCAACGCATCGAGCGGCGCATCGTCCAGGGCGGCAACAGCATCGGCGGCGCCATCAGCCAGGATGGGCGCCTGATCGCCGTGTCCAATTACGTGCCGGGCGGGGTCAAGGTGTTCGATGCAGAAGACCTGACCCTCATCGCCGACATCCCCGCGACGGAAATGGCCGATGGCAAGCGCTCGCGGGTGGTCGGCCTGGTGGATGCGTCCGGGCAGCGCTTCGTGTTCAGCCTGTTCGACACCGGCGAGATCTGGAGCGCCGACTTCAGCCACGGCAACCCGCCGCGCATCACCCGCTTCAAGGACGTCGGCGAGCAACCCTATGACGCGCTGATCACCGCCGACGGCCGCTACTACATGGCCGGGCTGTTCGGTGAAGACGGCATGGCCCAGCTCGACCTGTGGCACCCGGAGCGCGGCGTGGTGCGCGTGCTCAAGGACTACGGGCGCGGCCAGGCCAAGCTGCCGGTGTACAAGATGCCCCACCTGGAGGGCTGGGCCGTCGCCGATGTCCAGGCGTTCGTGCCGGCGGTGGGGCGCCATCAGGTGCTGGTGATGGACGCGCGCACCTGGCAGCAGACGGCGGCGATCCCGGTGGCCGGGCAGCCGATCTTTGTCACTGCGCGCCCCGACGGTCGCCAGCTGTGGGTCAACTTCGCCTACCCGGACAACGACCGGGTGCAGGTACTCGACACCGAAACCCACCAGGTGGTCGCCGACCTGCGCCCAGGCCCCGGTGTGCTGCACATGGAGTTCACCGGGCGTGGCGAGCAACTGTGGCTGTCGGTGCGCGATGGCGAACAGTTGCAAGTGTGGGACCCGTACCGCCTGACCCTGCTGAAAAGCCTGCCGGCCCAGAGTCCCAGCGGGATTTTCTTCAGCCTGCGCGCGCAAAAAATGGGGTATTGAAATGGACCTTGATTCGCTCAGCCAGCAATTGATCGAACGCTTCCAGCACGGCATGCCGCTGTGCGCCGAGCCCTACCGCGAAATGGCCCAGGTACTGGGCTGCAGCGAGGCCGAGGTGATGGCCTGCCTGCAACGCCTGGAACTGGCCGGCGCGTTGTCGCGCATCGGCCCGGTGTTCGAACACACCCGCGCCGGCGCCAGCACCCTGGCCGCCCTGGCGGTGCCGATCGAGCGCCTGGAACAAGTGGCGGCGCGGGTCAGCCAGTACCCGGAGGTCAATCACAACTATGCCCGCGAGCACCGTTACAACCTGTGGTTCGTGCTCACCGGGCCCCACCGCCAGCACTTGCAGCAAGTCCTCGATGAGCTGGAGAAAGACACCGGCCTCACGCCCCTGGACCTGCCGATGCTCACCGCCTACCGCATCGACCTCGGTTTTTCCCTCGGAGAGCAGCCGTGATCGCGCCACTGAACCACGAGCAGATGCTCGACCTGCGCCAGTGCCTGGAGCGCGGCCTGCCCATCGTGCCACGGCCCTACGACGAGCTCGCCGAGCAGATCGGTGCCCACCACGATCAGGTGCTGCAACAGATGCAGCAATGGCACGACCAGGGCCTGTTCCGTCGTGTCGGCCTGGTGCTCAATCACCGCGCCCTGGGCTATGTGGCCAACGCCATGCTGGTGCTGGATGTGCCGGATGCGCTGGTCGATGAAGTCGGTGCGCGCCTGGGCCGCGCGCCCGGCGTGAACCTGTGTTACCAGCGCCCGCGGCGCCTGCCGCAGTGGCGCTACAACCTGTTCTGCATGGTGCACGGGCGCGAGCGCGCGGTGGTCGAGGCGCAGATCCAGGCGTTGCTGGAGCAGCATCTGCTCAGCGACTTGCCCCACCAACTGCTGTTCAGCACCCGCGCCTTCAAGCAATGCGGTGGGCGTTTCGCGCCGCCGCCGTCACAGGTATGGGCCCATGGATGAGCTGGATCGACAACTGATCAACCGCCTGCAACACGGCCTGCCGTTGGTGCGCCAGCCCTGGCAGCAGGTGGCCGAGGAACTGCACAGCCCTCCGAGTGAACTGCTCGACCGCTTGTATGCCCTGCTCGAAGACGGCGTGCTCACGCGCTTTGGCCCGATGTTCGACATCGAGCGTCTCGGCGGCGCCTTCACCCTGGCCGCGCTCGCCGTACCCGAGGCGCGCTTTGATGCGGTCGCCGAGCAGCTCAACGCCCTGCCCCAGGTGGCCCACAACTACCGCCGCGAACACCGCTGGAACATGTGGTTCGTGCTGGCCTGCGCCACCGCGCAGGAGCTGGCCGATACCCTGTCGTGCATCGAGGCCCTGACCGGGCTGGCGGTGCTCAACCTGCCGAAGGAGCACACCTACCATGTCGGTCTGTATTTCCCGGTCTGACAACACCCTGGCCCTGCAACTGGTCGCCCTCACCCAAAGCGGCCTGCCGCTGGTGGAGGACCCATGGGCCTGGCTCTCCGAGCAACTGGGCATCAGCGTCGAGTCGACCCTCGACCTGCTCAAGCGCCTGCAGGCCGAAGGTGCGATCCGACGTATCGCCGCGGTGCCCAACCACTACCGCCTGGGCTATCGGCATAACGGCATGACGGTGTGGGACGTGGCCGATGTGCACCTGCCGCGCCTGGGAGAACTGCTCGGCGCCCAGCCGTTTGTCAGCCATTGCTACCGTCGCCCCCGGCGCCCGGACTGGCCCTACAACCTGTTCGCCATGGTGCATGGCCGCAGCCGCGAAGAAATCGACAGCTACCGCGAGCACCTGCGTTTCCTGCTGGGGGAGGCCTGCCGCGCCGACGAGATGCTGGTGAGCAGCCGCATCCTGAAAAAAACCGGCCTGCGCCTGACGCCGGCGCACTCAAAGGAATAGCCCATGCTGCGAATCAGTCAGTACCTGCGCACCCTCGCCGGTCAATGCCCGCCGCCGCGCACCTCGCCCCCTGGCAGTGAGCGGCCGCCGGTGGTGATCTGGAACCTGCTGCGGCGCTGCAATCTCACCTGCAAGCACTGCTACGCCACCAGCGCCGACAGCGTGTTTCGCGATGAGCTCGACACCCCGGCAGCATTGCGGGTGATCGACGATTTGCACGACGCCGGGGTGCGCGTGTTGATCCTGTCCGGGGGCGAGCCGCTGCTGCGCGAAGACCTCTTCGTGCTGAGTGCCTATGCCCGTGACAAAGGTTTTTTCGTCGCACTGTCGACCAACGGCACGCTGATCGATGAGCACAACATCCAGCAGATCGCCGACGCCCGTTTCGACTACGTGGGCATCAGCATCGACGGCCTGGAGGCGACCCACGACGCGTTTCGCCAACTGCACGGCAGTTTCCAGCGCTCCATGCACGCCATCCGCCTGTGCCGCGAAGCCGGGATTCGCGTGGGCCTGCGCACCACCCTGACCCAGGACAACCATGGGCAGCTCCCGCAGTTGCTGGCGCTGATGCGCACCTATGACGTGCAGAAGTTCTACCTGTCACACCTCAACTACAGCGGGCGCGGCAAACGCAGCCGCCAGCTGGATGCGCACCGGCAAATGAGCCGCGAGGCCATGGCGCTGATCTTCCAGCAGGCCTGGAGCGATATTCAACACGGCGTGGACAGCGATTTCGTCAGCGGCAACAACGACGCCGACGCCGTGCTGTTGCTGCAATGGGTGCACCAGCACCTGCCCGAACACTACCCGCAGCTTGAACACCTGCTGCATGCCTGGGGCGGCAATGCCTCGGGCAGCGGCATCGCCAATATCGACAACACCGGCGAGGTGCACCCGGACACCTACTGGTGGCAGCAATCGGTGGGCAATGTGCGCAATACCACCTTCCGCCAGCTCTGGCTGGAACAGCCCGACCCCTTGCTGCTGCGCCTGCGCGAACACCCGCGCAGCATTGGCGGGCGTTGTGCCGAGTGCCGCTGGCTGGCGATCTGCAACGGCAATACCCGCACCCGCGCCTGGGCCGATGGCGACCTGTGGGGCCCGGACCCCGGTTGCTACTTCAGCGACGCCGAGATCGCGCGCCAGCCCCTCAACCTGATCCCTTGCTCGACCACCCGGTGACACAACCGGGGGCCGCCTACCTGATGATGAACCAAGGACGTCCCATGCACACTTCAACTGCCCACTTCTCCACTGGCCTGCCAGCCAGTCTGCACAGCCCCTTGCACCCCGGCGAAGTCGCGTTGGTGGGCGCCGGCCCCGGTGACCCGCGCCTGCTGACCCTGCGCGCCTGGAGCCTGTTGATGCAGGCCGACGCCGTGGTGTTCGACCGGCTGATCAGTGCCGAACTGCTCGCGCTGATCCCGTTGACCTGCGCCCGTCATTACGTGGGCAAGGCCAGCGGTTGCCACAGCCTGCCCCAGGATCAACTCAATGAACTGCTGGCTGAGTTGGCCGACCAGGGCCAGCGGGTGGTGCGCCTCAAGGGCGGCGACCCGTTTATCTTCGGGCGCGGCGCCGAGGAGCTGGAGTACCTGCTCGCCCGCGGTATCCCGTGCCAGGTGGTGCCGGGCATCACCGCCGCCTCCGGCTGCAGCGCCTATGCCGGTATCCCGCTGACCCACCGCGACCTGGTCAATTCGTGCCGCTTCGTCACCGGCCACCTGCAACGCGACGGTGCGTTGAAACTGCCATGGGCCAGCCTGGCCGAGCCGAGCCAGACCTTGGTGTTCTACATGGGCCTGTCGAACCTGGCACTGATCGCCGAGCATCTGGTGGCGGCCGGTTTGCCCGCAGATACACCGGCCGCCCTGATCAGCAACGGTGCGCGCGCCGATCAACAGGTGGCCCGTGGCACTCTGCGCCAGTTGCCCACCCTGGCCGCCGACTGCGAACCCGGCGTACCGACGCTGACGGTGATCGGCCACGTCGTCAACCTGTTTGCCGACGCCGCCCTGCACTTCCCCGCCAGCCTGGCACCGGCCCGTGAAGCGGTGGCGGTATGAAACGCCTGCTGCTGGTGCCGCTGCTGTGGGCGACGGCCGCACACGCTACGCCAGCGCAGGACTACCGCCAGTATTGCGAAAGCTGCCACGGGCTTAATCGCATCGGCGCCAGCGGCCCGGCGCTGTTGCCGGAGAGCCTGGGGCGGATTAAGCCGGATGAAGTGCGCAAGGTCATCGAACAAGGCCGGCCCGCCAGCCAGATGGCCGCGTTCGCGCCGCAACTGAGTGCCGCGCAGATCGATAGGCTGGCGCAGTTTCTGCAACAGCCGCCTGATTCACCGGCGACATGGAGCGAGCATGACATCCGCAACAGCCACAGCGTGCTGGCGGACCTGCGCCAATTGCCGAGCACGCCGCAGCATCACGCCGACCCGCTCAACCTGTTTGTGGTGGTGGAGTCCGGCGACCATCACATGGATATTCTCGACGGCGACACCTTTGCGGTGCTGGACCGTTTCCCCACCCATTTCGCGGTGCACGGCGGGCCGAAATTCTCCCCGGACGGACGCTTTGTGTACTTCGCCTCGCGGGACGGCTGGATCAGCCAGTACGACCTGCACAACCTCAAGTTGATCGCCGAGATCCGCGTGGGCCTCAACACCCGCAACCTGGCGGTGAGCAAGGATGGCCGCTGGGTGCTGGCGGGCAATTACCTGCCGGGCAACCTGGTGCTGCTGGATGCCCGCGACCTGTCGCTGGTCAAGACCCTGGACACCGGCTCACGGGTCAGTGCGGTGTACACCGCGCCACCGCGCAACAGCTTTATCGTCGCGCTCAAGGACGTGAACGAGGTCTGGGAATTGTCCTATGCCGATGCTCGGCCCAGTTTCGAGCCCCGGCGCATCCAGGCCCAGGATGTGCTCGACGACTTCTCGTTCTCGCCCGATTACCGCCAATTGATCGCCACCTCCCGCAAGGCCGGCGGCGGCCAGGTGATCGACCTGGACAGCGGCCGCGTGGTCACCGACATCCCGCTGTCCGGCATGCCGCACCTGGGTTCGGGGACGTACTGGCAACGCAACGGGCAGTGGGTGTTTGCCACGCCGAATATCAGCAAGGGGCAAATCTCGGTGATCGACCTCAAGACCTGGACCCTGATCAAACGGATCCCCACCCTCGGGCCGGGCTTTTTCATGCGCAGCCATGTGAACTCGCGCTATGTGTGGAGCGACGTGTTTTTCGGGCCGGACAATGATGCGATTCACCTGATCGACAAGCAGACCCTCGAGATCGCCCACACCCTGAGGCCAGTGCCGGGCAAGACGGCGGCCCATGTGGAATTCACCCGGGATGGGCGATATGTGTTGCTGAGCATCTGGGCCACGGAGGGGGCGCTGATTGTGTATGACAGCCAGACGCTCGAGGAGGTGAAGCGTATCCCTATGAATAAACCGTCGGGTAAGTACAACGTGGGCAATAAGGTGGAGTTTGCGGAAGGGACGTCGCATTGAACACGGGTGACAGGCAGGAAGCAGCCAGGTCGTAGAGCGCATGGGCACCGCCGGTCCCCTGTGGGAGATGTCGAGCTTCAGCGAGGCTTCGATGGCGGTGGCACAGTTGGTAGAGGTGTTGGCTGACACAGCGCTATCGGGGACAAGCCCTAATGCCAGTCACTTAAGGCTTTTTGTAGGAGCGAGCTTGCTCGCGAAAAACTCACAGGCGCCACGCTCATTCAGGAAGCACGCGTTATCGTTGACGTTTTTCGCGAGCAAGCTCGCTCCTACAGGAGGCGATGTACGCCTAACTGACTGGCATTAGGGCAAGCCCCCTCCCACATTTGATTGTTGTTGCCAGGTAGAAAACGTCTGGCCGTCGATCTGATGGGCACCGCTGATCCCTGTGGGAGATGTCGAGCTTCAGCGAGGCTTCGATGGCGGCGGCACAGTTGGTAGAGGTGCTGGCTGACACACTGCTAACGGGGAGTGTCAGACGGTACGGGAGAATTGGCCTTTGTGGGCGCCGCCCAGGTAGGCGTCGAAGGCCATGGCCACGCTGCGTACCATCAGTTGACCCTTGGGCAGCAGTTGCAGCGCGTCGTCCTGGACCAGTAATAAGCCGTCCGCCACTTGCTCGTCCAGCTGCGTCAACGCTTGGGCAAAATACTCATTGAACCGAATGCCATGGGCCGCTTCCACCTGGGCGACATCGACGCGGCCGTCGCACATCAACCCATTGATCACCTCGCGGCGCAGTACGTCATCGGGGTTGAGGCGGTAACCGCGCTGCACCGGCAACATGCCCGCATCGATGCGCGCGTAGTACTGGGACAGCTCCTTGACGCTCTGGCTGTAGCTGTCGCCGACCTTGCCGATGGCCGATACGCCCAGGCCGATCAGGTCGCAATCGGCATGGGTGGAGTAGCCCTGGAAGTTGCGTTGCAGGCTGCCGTTGGCGCGGGCCAGTGCCAGCTCATCGTCGGGCAGGGCGAAGTGGTCCATGCCGATGTAGATGTAACCGGCCTCGGTGAGGCGGCGAATGGTCAGTTCCAGCAGCTCCAGCTTGCGCGCCGGGGGTGGCATGTCTTCGGGACGGATCATGCGCTGGGCGCGGATCTGGCTCGGCAAGTGTGCGTAGCTGTAGGCGGCCACGCGGTCGGGCCGCAGGGCGATCAGCTTGCTCAAGGTCACGTCGAAGCTGGCCACGGTTTGCAGGGGCAGGCCGTAGATCAGGTCGACACTCACCGACTTGAAGCGTGCCTCGCGGGCCGCCGCCACCAGTTGCAGGATCTGCGCTTCGCTTTGCACGCGATTCACGGCGGCCTGTACGTCGGGGTCGAAGTCCTGCACGCCGAAACTCAGGCGATTGAAGCCCAGGCGGCGCAGGGTGTTGATGCGCTCGAGGCTGATGGTGCGCGGGTCGACCTCGATGGAGAACTCATGGGCGTCGCTGTCATCCAGGCTGAAGTTGTCCGCCAGGCAGGCCATCAGTTCGGCCAGTTGCGCATCGTCCAGATACGTCGGGGTGCCGCCGCCCAGGTGCAACTGGGTCAGGCGCCGCGAGCGCTCGAACAACGCGCCCTGCATCTGGATCTCGCGCTTGAGGTACGCCACATACTCGACGGCGCGGTGGGTCTTACGGGTGATGATCTTGTGGCAGCCGCAGTAGTAGCAAAGGCTCTGGCAGAACGGAATATGGATGTACACCGACAACGCCTTGGGCGCGGCGAGTTGGTGACTGGCGCGCACGGCCTGGTGATAGTCGTCCAGGGCAAACGCGCTGTTGAACTGCGGCGCGGTGGGGTAGGAGGTGTAGCGCGGCCCCGGGCGGTCGTATTTGTGCACCAGGGCACGGTCGAACTCAAACGCCGTCATGGTCAATCACCTCGTCGTTGGCGCTGACGGGGGCGGTCAGGGGCTCGGTGACGTACAGACGCGCCGGGTCGGCGGTTTCGTGAAACCTGCCACAACAGGTGGCGAGTTGGCCATTGCTCAGCTGGGCACAGTACTCACGGGCATCCGGGGTGTTCTGGGCACACAGTGTGTCGATCTGGCTGATGGCGCCCAGGCCAAAGCCGATGTGATCGCAGTAGCCGTGCAGGGTGAAGCCTTCGCAGTTACGGCTCAGGCGTCCGCGTTCCTGGGCCTGCTTGAGGTCATCGTCGGTGCGGGCGAACTGGCCCAGGCCGATGTAGTGGTAACCGGCGGCGGCCAGGTGTTCAAAGCCGAGGCGGCGCATCGCGCGTTTATCCGCCGCGCTGCAAAACGCCTGGGATTGCCGGCCCAGGTAGCGCACCGGTGGCTGGGCGTAATCGAACAACTGCAGGCGGTCCGGCTCCAGGGCAATCAGGCTGGCCAGTTTCTGCTCGAAACTGGCCGGCGTCTGCCAGGCATGGCCGTAGCCGAGGTCGATGTTCACTGAGCGAAACCCGAAGGTCCGCGCCGCATCCACCAGCGACTCGATGGGCGCCGGGTCCTGATAGCGTGCCTGGGACAGCGGCCCGTCCCGGTTGGCGTCGGGCACGCCGATGCTGGCGTGGTTGAAACCCTGGTCGCGCAACAGGCCCATGGTGGCCCAGTCGGTGTGCCAGGGGTCGAGGTCGATTCGGTAGTCGCCACGGTCGTGGTCGAGAAAGTTGAAGCGGCTGTGCAGGTGTTCCAGCACCGTGCACACCTGCTCGATCGTCGGTGTGGTGCCGCGCAGGTGAAAGTGCTCGACTGGTTGGCGCGGGCCGAGCTGGCAGCCGATCAGCTGGATTTCCTGGGTGAGGCTCTGCAGGTACTCAGCGCCGGCATCGCTTGCCGGCCAGTGCAGGTTCAGCGCCAGGGGCCGCTGGCGCTGGCGGCTGTCGCGCAGGGCGCGCAGCAGGTCGAGGGAACCGACGCCGGCATGGAAGCGGCGCGTGTCCGTCTGGCAGGCCAGGCCCAGCACGCCCTGGTACTGACGAAAGCGGGTGGGATGAAGATGGCTGCGCATGGCGGACTCCGGAGCGGGCGGCGGTGGTCCATTGTCCGGTGCGACCGCTGCGCGCACCTTGATATGCATCAAGGTCGCTACCAGCTGAGGTAAAACATGCCCTTGGCCAGCAGCACAATGGCGACCATGTGCACGAACAGGCTCAGGTGAATGAAATGGCTATAGCGCGCACTGACCTTGCCCCGGCGCATCCGCGCCATGGTCACCAGGAAGTGCAGCAGCACACTGGCGGCCAGGATCAACTTGAGGCCCAGCAACGTGCCAAACGAGGATGCCAGCGGGGCCGACAACGCCGGCAGGTAGCGCAGCCAGACCATGCCGAGCCCGGCGCCGAACAGCACCAGCAACACCCACGGCATCAACACCCGGGCACGCCGGGCGACGCCCTGCTCCACCAGCACCATCACCCGAATCGGCAAGTGCTGGTGCAGGTGCCCGAGGATCAGCACTTCGAAGAACACCGTGCCGATAAAGACCAGCGCAGCGAACAGGTGGGCCAATAGCAACAGGAGGTAGAGCATGCAAGCCTCGCAGAGGGACCGGCCGTGGGGAGCCCAGTGTGCGGGCTGGCGCACGGGGCGGCCTTGATGCCGGTCAAGCGTTGCTCCTGCCTGGCTTACAGCAACGGCAGGCTGTAGCTGACGATCAGCCGCGTCTCATCCTTGTCGGCGGTGTCATTGCCGCGCAGCACGGCGCTGCGCCAGGTCAGGCCCAGCCCCTTGAACGTCCCCGTGGGGATCACGTAGTCGACACGCACATCGCGCTCCCACTCGCTGTTGTCGCGACGCGCCGCACGGATGTTGCTGCCGTGGATATAGGTCACGCTCGACTTCAGGCCCGGAACGCCCAGGCCGGTAAAGTCATAGGTGTAGTTACCCACCGTGGCCTGTTCGCCGGCGTTGACGAACTTCAACGACTGGGCGTTGGTGATCAGGTACAGCGAACGGCCCTGGCCCTGGTTGATGTGGGGGAAGTCACTGGCGCCGGTGGTTTTCTGATACCCCAGGCCCACGGAGTGCCCGTGCACGCCATAGGTCAACATCGCGCTCCACAGGCGGTTGTCGACCTTGCCTGAGTTGACTCCCGGCGCGTAATACCCGGAACTCACATAGCCTTCACCGCGCCCGGCGGCGCTGCCGTTCTTGCCGTCGGCGGTGCTGTAGAAATAACGCAGATCGGTCTTGAGCTGCCCCACCGGCAACTGCCAGTTGTGCACCAGGCCGACGAAATGCTGCTGGTAGAAACTCTCCAGGGTCGCGTAGTAGTACTGCACTTGCAGTTGCCTGCTGACGGCGTAATCCACCCCGCCGTAGTAGAACTGGTTGCTGGACTTGCCCTTGGCCGGGTCATTGGCCCCGGCGATCGACAGACCCTGGCCGTTGCTGGAGTTGCGGTCGAGCACCTGCTCCATTTTGCCGGCGATCAGGTTGAAGTCCTTGAGGTCCCTGGAATCGACCTGATAGCCACGGAACGTCTGCGGCAACAAGCGGCCGTCTTCGGACATCAGCACCGGCATCTTCGGCATCAAGGCGCCGACCTTGAGCTGGGTTTGTGAGATGCGCACCTTGCCGGTGGCGCCGGTCTTGCTGAAGTCATGGGCGGCCTTGCCATCGGACAACGGGAAAACGCTGCCGGGGGTGTTGTCTTCTCCGGCCTTGCCGGCGCGCCCCGAGGCATCCAGGCGCAGGCCATACATGGCCTGCAGGTCCAGGCCGAAGCCCACCAGGCCCTCGGTGAAACCGGACTGGTAGTTGAACATGAAGGCCTGGCCCCACTCCTTGTCCGACGGCGCCCTGGTGTTGCGGGTGTCCTGGTTGTAATAGAAATTGCGCAGGTCGAGGGTGGCTTTGCTGTCATCGATAAAACCCGATGCAGCCGCCTGCTGCGCGGCGCCGAAGGAGACGGCGAGCGCCAGGCACGTGGTGTGTTTCATGAAGGCTCCGTGAAGTGATTGAGGCGACCCCGTTACAGCCCAACCCTGTTGTTTGTCGGTCGGGTGGTGCTGCATTCAACGGGTGCGCGCACGGTATAGCCTTGGGCCGTGGGGAAACAGCCGCTAAAACCGTCAATCACTGTTGCGGTTTACGTAACAATCCCGCTCGTTCAAGGCACCGGCAACCAGCCCTGGAATACCCCTGGGGAGGCGAGCGGACACCAGGCAAAATCCCATTGCGTGGCGGGCAGTGCCTGTTGTTCGGCGGCGGCACTGCGCACGTCCTTCCAATCGAACACCGTCAAGCCCTGCCAGGCCAGGACCACCCCCTGGGCCTGGCTGTCATCCGTACTGATCCAACGCGCCGCCGCGGCGGCCATGAAGGTTTCGATGGGCTCTTCATCAATCCGCCCGCGATACGGCGACGCCAGCAGCCAACGGCACAGGTTCAGGTGCCAGGTCCAGTCCTGGGCCGGCTGGTTGCGATAGGCCCAGGTCATGAAGCTGCGAAACAGGTTCAGGCCCTCGGGCGGGTCGAGCTTGAGCAGCGTCGGGCAGATGTCGAACACGGTGTGCCAATACGGCAACAGGCGTGCATCCAGGTGCACAAAGCAGCGGGCATTGCTCGGGTAGTCCGGGCGTGCCGGTTCCGCGCGCAGGCGACGGGCCGCCTGGCTGACCAGGCGGCTGGCGCCGGCAGGCAAGTGATGGTTCATAAAGCGCACTCACAGTCGTGACGATAGAACGCCCCCTGTTCACAGGAGGCCCAAGGCACACGTCAGAATGCGGGGGATGCGCGGGGGTTGGCCGAGGGCCAGGAATAACGCGGCGGCGCCTTGTTGCGCCGCTCATGGGCCGGGCGTGGGGTCTGCCCCAGGCCCAGCAACCAGGCCAGGCCGATCAGGAACACCAGCGTGACGGTCACGGCGTTGCACACCGGGCAGGCAAAGTAGTTCGAGATGTTACTGGAAGACGGCGCGCCCAGCCCTTTGTCGGAAAGTGGAAGCTGTTGGCCGTCCACTCCACAGAACGCGCCACCGATCCCGTTGAGTTGCTGGCCGGTCATCTGGCCATGGCCCAAACCGCACACGAACAGGTTCATCAGCACGCAGAAGTACAGGGTCCAGACGATCAGGGAACGGTCGGGGCGGCTCGATTTCATGGCGGCGACTCTACCACCAGCGGTGCAAAAGGATGAAATTCAGCGTGCCCCTGTGGCAGAACGTCGCAGATTACGCGGGCTGGCCAGGGTTGGTAGACTTGGCGCCCTCCTCGTTTACTCCTATTCAAAGCCCGCCGAGTTGATTTCGCGCAATGCGGGCGTTTCACAGGATGCACCGTTGATGAGTACGTTATTCACCCGCCGCAAGGTCCTGACCGGCATGGGCCTGTTGGGCCTGGGCCTGCTGGCCGGTTGTGACAACAGCCCCAAGTTGAACTTCAAGTACGGCAAGGACTTGAGCGACAAGATCATGGGCCGCACCTTCAAGCTCAAGAACACCGAGGGCGACACCGTCACCCTCAGTTCCTACCGTGGCCTGATGCCGGTGGTGTTCTTCGGTTTCACCCAGTGCCCGGCCGTGTGCCCGACCACGCTGGCCCGCGCCGCCCAGGCCAAGAAACTGATGGGCCGCGACGGCGAGATCATGCAGGTGATCTTTATCACCCTGGACCCGGAACGCGACACGCCGGAGATCCTCGACAAGTACGTCAAGGCCTTCGACCCCAGCTTCGAAGCGCTGTACGGCACCCCGGAAGAAATCGCCGTGGCCGCCAAGGAATTCGGGATCTTTTATGAAAAGATCCCCGCCGGCGACACCTACACCCTGTCCCACACGGCCACCAGTTTTGTCTTCGACACCCGTGGCAACCTGCGCCTGGGGTTGCAGGCATCCCTTACCGCTAAAGAGTGCGCAGAAGACCTGCTCACCGTCATGGAGGTCTGCTAATGACTGCCGTTCAACACCTCAAGCGCTTCACCCTTGGCCTCGCCCTGGTGGGCCTCGCCGCCCACGCCAGTGCCCAGGTGCAAGTCACCGACGCCTGGGTGCGCGCCTCGGTGCCGGGCCAACCGTCCAGCGGCGCGTTCATGACCGTGACCGCCGACAGCGACAGCAAGCTGCTCAGCGTGGCCTCGCCGGTGGCCAAGGACGTGCAGATCCATGAAATGAGCATGAAGGACGACGTGATGCGCATGGGCCCGGTGGACGCGGTGGCCCTGCCGGCGGGCAAGGCGGTCAAGCTCGACCCGGACGGCTACCACGTGATGCTGATGGGCCTGACCGGCCAGATCAAGGAAGGCGACCAGGTGCCGCTGACCCTGACGGTGCAGGACGCCAAGGGCGAGAAGCAGACCGTTGAGGTTCAGGCCACGGCGCGTGGGCTGGATGGCATGGACCATAGCAAGATGCATTGATGCAGCGGATTTAAGGGGGTGCCTGTTCCTGTGGTGAGGGAGCTTGTTCCCGCACCACAAAGGTCCCCCTTCAATCCACGATAAATAGCTTCGCCCCGACACTCGTCGAGGAACGATGCGCCTCCATGTCATTGCCCACCTGGTAACTCATCCCGGCCGTCAGCGTGAACCGGCGGCCGTCTTCCAGCTCGGTGTGCAACTCGCCTTCCAGGCACAGCAGCACATGCCCGCGCCGGCACCAGTGATCGGCCAGGTAGCCGGGGCTGTAATCCACCCTGCGCACACGGGTGGTGCCGAAGTGGCAGGTGCGCCATGAGGCACTGCCGCTGACGCCGGGGTGAAGCTCGGGTTCGAGGGTGGACCAGTCGGTGATGCCAAACGGGACAGCGGTGAGTTCCATGGTTTGCTCGGTCGTCAGTTAACGTGGCCTGAGGCTATCCACCTGACAACGTGCGCGATAGACACAGATCCCGTGGTTTTGTGGGATACAGGCGAGCGTGCTTGTTATCCTGCCCACCCTGCTCCCAAGGACGCGCGCTGATGCAGATCGACCCCGCCTATATCCTGTTTGAGACCGAGCACTGGCTGCTCAACCATCACCTGGCTTCGAAGCTGCCGGGTTACCTGATGCTGGGTGCCAAGGCGCCTGTTGATTCCCTCGCCGACATGTCGGATGCAGCGCTGGCCGAACTGGGTGGGCTGCTGGCGAAAACCCAACGAGTCATGGAGGCGCAACTCAAGCCCAAGTGGTTGTATATCAGCCGCTATGGGCATCTGCCGGGGTTCCCGCTGCACTTTCATTTCATCCCGGTGTATGACTGGGTGGAAGATGCGTTCTGGGGGGATGAGCGTTATCGGCGGCTGCAAGGCTTGGGTTCCCAGGACCTGGCAAAAACCCTCACCGATGGCGCTGAACTGACGCTGTTTGTGTGGCGGGAGTTGGGTGAAAGCCTGATGCCTCCACCGATCCACGGGCCGTCCGTTACACAAGTGATCGCAACCTTGCGAACCCACTTTCTCCACTGAACAAGCCCACCTGTAGGAGCTGGCTTGCCAGCGAAAATCGTCAACGATGACGCGGCCATTCTGAATAAGCGCGTTGCCCTCGGGCTTTTCGCCGGCAAGCCGGCTCCTACAGTCGGTGCGTCAGCGCGGCAGCGGTTTTTTCATCGGAATACACGCCAACTGCAACCCCGACGGCGAGTGATAAATCGCCTGTTCATCGCCCACGTAGCCGCACGCGCGATAAAAACTCGCGGCATTCAACGTCGCGTCCAGCACCACCTCTTCAATCGCCAGTTCCCGCGCGACCTGCTCAAGGTGATCCAGCATCGCCTTGCCATACCCGCGTCCGGTGAATGCGGGCAACACGAACAGCGCGCCGACTTCGTTGTTGGCCAGGTCGAGCATGCCAGTGGCGATCGGCTCACCGTTCAACCAGCCCAGGTAGAACGGTTTTTCCATCAGCGCGCTGTAGCCGTCCTCGGCCTTGCCACGGGTCCAGAGCGCCATTTGTTCAGCGGTGTAGACACCGATGCATTGGCTGCGAATGGCTGCGCGGCGGATGTCAAAAGCGGCGTTGGCGTCGGTGGGGGTGGCGCGTTTTATTTCCAGCATGGGGTCCTTCCTTCATGGATTTTCATTGCCCGCCCGGGTGAATGAATAACGGAGGTGAGGGCGCTTGCTTCCGCTTTGGCGGGCTCCACACTGCCTCTTGAATGCCGTGCCCCTGACCAACATACATCGAAAACAGCACCCACCACCAAGCCTGGCGCAGACAAAACTGTGGGAGGGGGCTTGCCCCCTCCCACAATTTCGATCTGTGTTCTGCCCAGAGTCCCAGCAAGGCCGTTATGATGTGGCCTTTCGCTCAACGCCCCAGGAAACGCCCATGCCCGCCCTCACCTTACGCAACGCTCTCCCCGCCGACGCCGCCCGTTGCTTTGAAATTGAAATCACCGCCTACGAGGGCGACGAAGCCGCGACCCTGGAAAAGATCGCCACGCGTATTGCGCTATACCCGCAAGGCTTTTTGATCCTGGAAGCCGATAGCGAGGTGGTGGGTTTTATCAACGGCGGCTGCGCCCACGAAGTGATGATGTCGGACGAGGCCTTCAAGGAACTGGTGGGGCATTCGGCCGAGGCGCCGAATGTAGTGATCATGTCGGTGGTGGTCGACCCGCCGCATCAGGGCAAGGGTTATTCCAAGGTGCTGATGACCGAGTTCGTGCAGCGCATGCACGCCATGGGCAAGCGCACGATTCACCTGATGTGCAAGGAACAGCATGTGCCGTTGTACACCCGCATGGGCTACACCTATGTCCAGCCGTCACCCTCGGATCATGGCGGCATGGCCTGGCATGAAATGCTGATGACGCTTTAACCCACGGAGGGTTTTGCAATGACCGCAGCGCTTATTGAAGTCAGCGACCAGGCCAATCCCGACGCCGAGCGTATTCTCGGCAACGGCCTGGCTGCGTTCAACGAAGGTATCGCCGGCTACAACGACCGCCTGCCACTGACGGTATTGCTCAAGGATCCCGAGACCCGGCAGACCGTCGGTGGCATCACCGGCAAAACCACCCTGGGCATGGCTTTTCTCGACCTGTTCCACCTGCCCGAGGCCCTGCGCGGCACAGGCCTGGGCAGCCGGTTGCTGCACGCCTTTGAGCACGAAGCCCGGCGTCGCGGCTGCGCGAACGCGGTGCTCTATACCCTCAGTTTTCAGGCACCGGGCTTTTATGAAAAACATGGGTGGGTGCGGTTCGGGGAGGTCCCGTGTGAACCGGCAGGCAGCAGTCGCGTGTTTCTGTCCAAGCGGCTGTAACGTCCAGGACTTTGCCAGGCAGCCGTTTGCAGCCTGGCGTCAGGCCGAACAACCGCCGGTTACCAACTCCCCGACGCCCCGCCACCGCCACTGGAACCACCGCCCCCCGAGGAACTGCTGCTGGAGCTGGAGCCGCTGGAACCCGAACCGGAGCCACCGCCCGAGCCGGACCCCGAGCCGGAACTGGCAATGCTCTGCACAAATACGATAAACGCCACGAAGGAGGCCACTGGAATCGCCACGATCCAGCCCTGATACCCGTGCCCCAGCAGTGTCCCCGCAGCGACGTAGATGGCCATGACTGCCAGCGCACGCAGGAGGAAAAAGCGCGGGCGCTTTTTCCAGGATGCCCTGATGACGAAGAACAACCCGAGGTACAAGCCCAGCACCAACGCCCCGCCAAACGGCCACACCAGCCAATGGATATAACTGACCTCCACGAATCGGTTGGCGATCACCACCCCGGCGATGTAGGCCAACAGCCCTGTCACGCAGTAGAACGCCGTGCGCGCCAGCCACAAGGCGCCGAAGGTGGCGCCGCCGATCAGGAGGGTCAGGGGCAGTACCAGCAGGTACATCGGCCATTCCCGGCCGCCGGCGAATGCCACCAGCGCCACGGTAACGACTGCCGTGGCGATCAACGCCCCACGCCAGCCCAGCTTGCGCGCGGCGACCAGCACGCCGCCGATGGCACCGCACACGAACGCCAGCAACACCGCAAGCGCCTCAAGACTGCCGCCCTGCCCGGCTACTTGCGGCAAGTCACCGCCATCCACCAGGACAACCAGGTCGTTCACGCCCTGCTCGACACCGCCAGCATAGTCGCCCTGGCGAAACGCCGGGGTGATGTGCTCTTCGATAATCCGATGGGCCAGCAGGTCGGTCACCGTGCCCTCCAGGCCATAGCCCACCTCGATGCGCACCTTGCGATCGTCCTTGGCCACCAGCAGCAGGATGCCGTCGTTGACATCCTTGCGCCCCAGTTTCCAGGCACGGAACAGTTGGTTGGCGTAGTCCTCGATGCTCGCGCCACGGGTGGTGGGCACCAGCAACACCGCCACCTGCGCGCCTTTGCGGTGTTCAAGGGCGGCGAGTTGGTCTTGCAGACGGGTGGTGGTGCCGGCGTCGAGGGTGTTGGTGAGGTCGATCACCCGCTGGTCGAGGGCGACGCCGATGGGCGACGTCTCGGCCTGGGCGGTGATAAACAGGCTGGCAGACATCAATACCAGCAGAGTCAAGACGGATTGCCGCAACCACCGCATCATGTTTGTTACCTGAAGTTTCTTCCTGAAGGCGCTGACTTTACCCTATCGACGCTATAACGCGTGACCCAAAGCCATCGACTATCTAAACTGCAGCACACCTAGCAATACGCCATAACTTCGAGATCCCCATGGGCCTACTCCAGCGCAACAACGTCAACGTGATGGGTGACGGCCACTCGACCCTGGTGTTTTCCCATGGTTTCGGCTGCAACCAGGCCATGTGGAACTACCTTGCGCCGCAGTTCAAAGAGCGCTTTCGCGTGGTCCTGTATGACCTGGCGGGCGCCGGCCTGTCCGACCTCAACGCCTTTGACAAGGCCAAGTACAGCGCGCTGGACGGCTATGCCCGCGACTTGAACGAGATCATCGAGGCCTTTGCCGAGGGCCCGGTCATCCTGGTGGGACACTCGGTCAGTGCCATGATCGGCACTCTCGCCGACCGCCTGGCCCCCGGCCGTGTCGCCGCCCATGTGATGATCGGCCCGTCGCCACGCTATATCGATGACGATGGCTACGTAGGCGGTTTCAAGCGCGCCGACATCGACGACCTGCTCGACACCCTCGACAGCAACTACCTCGGCTGGTCCAGCGCCATGGCCCCGGTGATCATGGGAGCCCCCGGCCAACCGGCGCTGAGCGACGAGTTGACCGAGAGTTTCTGCCGCACCGAGCCGGAGATCGCCAGGCAGTTCGCGCGCGTGACCTTTATGTCGGACAACCGCCAGGACGTGATCGGCCTGCCCACCCCGGTGCTGATCCTGCAATCGAGTGACGACCTGATCGCCCCGGTGGCCGTGGGTGAATACCTGCACAGCGTGCTGCCCAACAGCACCTATTGCCTGGTGGACAACGTCGGCCATTGCCCGCACATGAGCGCGCCGCAGGCCTGCGCGGCGGCCATGGACGCCTTCCTCGTGCCGTGGATGGCCGCACGTGCCGGCTGATCTGTTCGACAGCGCCGCCTGCGCCCTGGCCGTCACCACGGAAGATGGCACGATCCTGCAGGCCAACGCGCGCCTCAGCGGCTGGCTGGGGTTCAGCATCGCCGCGCTGCAGGGCCGGCGCTTCCAGGACCTGCTGAGCACGGGCGGGAGGATCTTCCACCAGACTCACCTGGCGCCCATGCTGCGCATGCACGGCAGCGTCACCGAGGTTAAGCTGGACCTGCTGCACCGCGATGGCCACAAGCTGACCGTGCTGCTCAACGGCAACAAACGCGAACAGGCCGGCGCCGTGGTGTACGACCTGGCGCTGTTCGGCACCACCGACCGCGACAAATACGAGCGCGAGCTGCTCAACGCGCGCCACCTGGCCGAAGCGCTGTTGCAGGAAAAAACCGCCACAGAAGTCGCGCTGCAACAAGCCCAGGCCGAACTGAACGAGGCCTACGCCATCGCCCAGCATCGCGCCCTGTTTGCCGAGCAGATGGTGGCGATTGTCAGCCATGACCTGAAAAACCCGCTCACGGCGATCCGCATGGCCTCGGACTTTCTCAGCCGTGGCGAACGCACGCCCAAGGAGCGCCAACTGCTGGGGCACATCGGCCAGTCCTCAGAGCGCGCGCAACGCATGATCGCCGACCTGCTGGACTTTACCCAGGCACGGGTCGGCCACGGCATCACTATCAAGGCGGCGCCTCTGGACCTGCACGAGGTGATCCATCGCGCGGTGGACGAACTGCGCGTGGCGTTCCCCAAGGCAACGCTGGAGCATCACGCACAGGGCCGTGGCGACGCCTGCCTGGATGCCGATCGCGTGCAGCAAATCATCGGCAACCTGGTCGCCAACAGCGTGGCCTATGGCGACCTGCAACGGCCGATTACCATCACCTCACGCCTGGATGCCGGCGCTTGCGAAGTGACGGTGCACAACCACGGCACGGCGATTCCGGCAGGTTTGCTGGCCGGGCTGTTCGAGCCCATGACCCGCGGCACCGACCAGGGCAGCGACGTGCGCAGCGTGGGCCTGGGCCTGTATATCGTGCGGGAGTTGGCCAAGGTCCATGGCGGCGATGTGGCGGTGAGTTCCTGTGCCACGGCCGGCACCACCTTCACGGTGACGTTTCAGAACAGGTAGGCACTGCCCTGCATGATCGGCTCCACACTGCCCGTCAACACCACACCGCCCTGCCCGTCCCAGTGCACCGTGACCGTACCGCCATCGCACTGCACCTGCACCGTGGCGTCCAGCAAGCCACGACGGATGCCATTGACCACCGCGCCGCAGCAGCACGAACCGGAACCCAGCGGCACACCGCCGCCACGCTCCCAGATGCGTAGGCGGATATGCCCACGGTCGAGCACCTGCACGAAATGCACATTGGTCCTGGCCGGGAACAGCGGGTGAATTTCCAGCGCCGGGCCGACGGCGGCCGGATCGATGGCGTTGATGTCGGCCACAAAAAACGTGCAATGGGGGTTGCCCATGCTGCACGCCGCCGGGTTGCCCGCTATCGGTAACGTGCACGTATCCATGGCCTCGGCCAGCGGCACGGCCGACCAGTCCAGCGACGGCTCACCCATGTTGACCGACACTTGACGATCCGCTACCCGCACGCAGGTCAACAGGCCCCGGTCGGTGCGCAGCACAACCGAATCGCTGCGGGTTTCATGCATCAAGCGGTCGGCCACCCCACGCGTGGCGCTGCCACAGGTTTGCAGCGGCGTGCCGTTGGGGTTCCAGAACTTGATGCGCGCAGCGGCGTCTTCGCAGTCGAGCACCACGGCCAGTTGATTGAAGCCAATGCCGGTGTGGCGATTGCCCAGGCGGCGGGCAACCTCGGGGGTGACAGGGTCGTCCAGGCCACGGCGGTCGATGATGATGAAATCGTCGCCGTGGGCGTGCATCTTTGTGAACGGCAAGGTCATGGGCTGTCCTGGGGTCGACCGGTGGGGGAACGGGAGGATACCCTGAACCGACCCACCCTTATCGAGAGTCAAGCATGCTTATCGTCTTCAGCGGCCTGCCCGGCACCGGCAAGACCACGATTGCCCGCGAGTTGGCGCGCCAGACCGGTGCGGTTTACCTGCGCATCGATGTGATCGAACAGGCGATTCGCGACGCGGGCGTATTGGCAGGTGATGTCGGTGCCAGCGGCTACGGCGTGGCGAATGCGCTGGCGCTGAGTAACTTGCAGTTGGGCCATAGGGTCGTCGCCGATTGCGTGAATCCGGTCCAGGAAAGTCGGGCAGCCTGGGCAGCGACGGCCGCGACGGCAGACGTGGCGCTGGTCAATATTCAGGTGGTGTGTACAGACGCACACGAACACCGGCGCCGGGTGGAAACCCGTACGGGCGACATTCCTGGGTTGACGCCGCCGACTTGGCAGTCGGTATCGACGCACGAATACGAGCGCTGGGGCCAACCCGTGTTGACCCTGGACACGGCCTCCGTGACAGCTACCGAGGCCGTCGCGTCAATCATTGCCCACACGGCAATGCCCTAGAGCACACTCCCCATCGCCTTCATCAACACCAGGTCGCGCCCATAAATATCCGGCGCATACACCAGGTCACCCTGGCCGTCGACCTGCACTGTCCAGTAGCCCAGCAGCACCGGCACCGGGGTGGCCAGCCGGAATTCATGGGTCACGCCGGTGGCCAGCAGTTCATCGGTGCGCGCGCGTTCGGCCGGGCTGACCAGCAGGTCGCGCAACAGCAGCGGTTGTTCAACCCTTACGCAACCCGAACTGAAGGCCCGTGGGCCTTTGGTGAACAGCGGTTGGCTCGGGGTGTCGTGCAGGTACACCGAGTACGGGTTGGGAAAGCGCATCACGATCTTGCCCAGCGGGTTGCGCGGACCGGCTTCCTGGCGCAGGAGGATATTGCCGGGGCGCGCCCAGTCGATATTTTCCGGCGCCAGCGGGTGGCCTTCGGCGTCGAGCACTTGCAGGTTCTGCTGGCGCAGGTACTCGGGGTTGAGGCGGATGGCCGGGAGTTTGTCCTCGCGCATGATGGTGGGCGGGATGGTCCAGGTGGGGTTGAGGGTCAGCCGGGTGATGCGTGACTTGAGCAGCGGCGTCTGGCGTTCGGCGCGGCCCACTTGCAGGCGCGTTTGCCACACCGGGATGCCGCTCTGGTACACGCTCAGTTGCGCGGCGGCCACATTGACCAGTACACCTTCGGGCTCCAGGTCCTGGGCCAGCCAGCGGAAACGCTCGAGGTTGATACGCAGTTGTTCGCGGCGCATGGCCGGGCTGATATTGAGTTCGGCCACGGTGCCGGCGCCGATCA
Source organism: Pseudomonas sp. GW821-FHT09D08 (assembly GCF_059416305.1). Lineage (NCBI taxonomy): Bacteria > Pseudomonadati > Pseudomonadota > Gammaproteobacteria > Pseudomonadales > Pseudomonadaceae > Pseudomonas > Pseudomonas sp. GW821-FHT09D08. The sequence goes on along the minus strand of NZ_JBWKOX010000023.1, from coordinate 56,290 downwards.
CGCCGTCCGATTGCAGGGAGTGGCTGAGCTGGAAGGCCTTCACCGCCGCGACCAGTTCCGGACCGTATTGTTTGCCCGCGCCCTTGGGTTCCACGGACAGGTAGCCACCGCTGTGGAGCCGACGGGCCAGTTCCGGGACGCGTGGGTCGTCCATGCCGGGACGCAATAACGGCCCGCTGCCGACCGGATCCCAATGGGGCAAGGGTTGCAGGCGCACCGTGGAATAGGCGTTGCGCAGGCTGCGGTACAGATCGGCGCTGGGGCGCGCCTGGTCAAAGGCTTGCGCCATGTTTTGCAGGCCGAGGGCCGAGAGGGCCAGCACTTCGGTGTCGGGGTCGCGGGTGGGCGGCTGCGAATGCCACAGCGGTTCGAAGCGCGATTGCTGCAGGCGCCCGTAATGCAGATCCTGCAGGGCTTGCAGGTAGTGCTGGCTGATGTCGATGTCGCTGCACAGCACATTGGCCGTGGCATCCGTCGCAGGCAGACTATAGTGGGTGGGGTCCAGGCCGTCGTCGGCGAGCAGCTGCAATTGGGCGTGCAGTGCCTCGCGGCGATCATTGGCGGACCACAGCGGCCCATTCCCCTGCTGCTGGTAGAACGCTTGCAGGCGCAGTTGCGTGGCAGCATCTATCTGCGCGGCAAGGCCGGGGCAGACACCCGGCAGTTGCGCCAGCGCCTGTTGCAGCGGGGCCAGTTCGACCGGCGCCGGCGTGGTGACCGGCAATGGCTCGACCGGCAGCACGTCGGCTGTGGCGACCAATGGTGCAACGAGCAGGCAAATGCTCAAGTAACATGCGTGTTTTTTGAACAATAGCTTTGCTCCAATCCACAGTGGGGGGATGTACTGTAGATGCTGACTTTTATATGCCGCCTCGGTTTGGTCACCGTGGGCCTGGCTTTACTGAGCAATATTACGCTCGCCGCCAATGGCAACCCTCCTTCCTTGTATAGCAGCCTGGCGCGCTCGGCTCCAGAACTCAATCCCACGGTACTGAAAAGCGCCCTGAACGCCGTGCAATGCGCCGTCAATAATGGCGAAGAACGCTCCGAGCGCCTGGCCGTGATTGACTACTCCCAGCCTTCGACCGCCCGTCGGCTGTGGATCTTCGACCTGCGCAAGAAAACCCTGGTGCTGCGCGACCTGGTGGCCCACGGCGCAAAGTCCGGGGAAAACTTCGCCACCCAATTCTCCAACCTGGAAGGCAGCCATCAATCCAGCCTGGGCCTGTTCCGCACCCAGGAAAGCTACCTGGGCACCCATGGCTACTCGCTGCGCATGGACGGCCTGGAGCCGGGGTTCAATGACCAGGCCCGCGACCGCGCCATCGTGATTCACGCCGCCGACTACGTCAGCCCCTTGTGGAGCAAGCGCGAAGGCCGCATCGGCCGCAGCCAGGGTTGCCCGGCCGTGCGCCCGCAGGTGGCACGCCAGGTGGTGGACAAGCTCAAGGATGGGCAGTTCATGTTTTCGTGGTACCCCGACCAACGTTGGCTGAAGTCCTCGACGTACCTCAATTGCAAACCCCAGCAGGTGGCGAGTAGTCGTACAATCCGTGGCGGTTAGCCTGTCCCCACAGATAAAAGAGAGCTTCGCATGCTTCTACATCAATCGACCTGGATCGAGATCGGGCAGTTCCTGGAACGCAGCCGCACGGTGGTGATCCCCATCGGCTCCAACGAACAACACGGCCCCACCGGCCTGCTGGGCACCGACTGGATGTGCCCGGAAATCATCGCCCATGAGGCGCAAAAGAACGCCGACATCCTCATCGGCCCGACCTTCAATATCGGCATGGCCCAGCACCACCTGGGTTTCCCCGGCACCATTTCCCTGCGCCCTTCCACCTTTATCGCTGCGATTGGCGACTGGGTGCGCTCGCTGGCCGGGCATGGCTTCGACAAGATCCTGTTTCTGAACGGCCACGGCGGCAATATCGCCACGATTGAAGCGGCGTTTTCCGAGCTGTACGCCGAGGCGAGCTTCGGCCGCCGCCCTGCCGGGTTTGCGTTGAAGCTGGTGAACTGGTGGGACCTGGAAGGCGTCACTGACCTGGCGCACCGCCAATTCCCGGTAGGCCATGGCAGCCATGCGACGCCTTCGGAAATCGCGGTGACGCAGTGGGCGTTTCCGGACGCGATCAAATCGGCCGACTACTCCCCGCAGATCGCCAACACCGGGCCGATCCGTGAGGCCCTGGACTTCCGCGCCCGCTTCCCCGACGGGCGCATGGGCTCGGACCCGGCGCTGGCGACGGTGCAGAAAGGTGGGGAGTTGGTGGCACTGGCGGCTCAAGGGCTGGTGAAAACGGTTAACAGCTTCAGCAACGAAGCCAGACCTTAGGCCTTATGCAGATTCAAATGTGGAAGGGGCTTGCCCTCTTCCACATGGGTTATCTGCACTCCTGCGCCACCTGTTCAAGCCGCGACGGCGTAATGGTCGACGCCAGCGGCTTGCGCTCGTACAAAAACACCTTGCCGCCGTCCCCCGCCTTGTAGACCTCCAGCACGTCATCGGCGGCAATCTTGCTGGTCAACACCAGCTTGGCGTGGCGCGAGGTCTGGGTCACCGTCGACGTGATCCCGTGCTTTTCCAGCTTAGGAAGCAGGCATTGCACATAGGCTTCCGGGCTCTTGCCGGTTTGCAGGGTCAAGGTCGGATTATTGGGGGCGGAAACACAACCGGCCAGCAACAGGGCCGCGACCGGTACGAAAAAAGAGCGCATGAAAAAATCCTGAGTCTAAAAATAAAGGTTCACATCAACCCGCGCGAACCAGCGCCTTGAGCGAGGCATCGAACTGCTTCAACGCATCGAGCTGCACATCCCGCTGCTGTTCGATCCGCGCGGCAATCTCCGGTGCGGCCTTGTCGTGCACCCACACCGAGGGCACCTGCCTGTGCACCGAGCCTTCGGCCTTGGCGATGTATTGCAGGTTCGCGTCATAAAACCGTGCGATAAAACGCGCTTCGACCTGATCGTTGCGCTGGGTCAGCAATTGGTTATGGGTATCGAGCATCACCACCACATCGGGGCGAGCCTGCACCAGGGCATCCAGGTTGTCGTAGACCGTCACCGACAAAAAGGTTCCCTGCAGCGAGCCCATTAACCAATCAATGGCCAGTTCCGGGTCGGAGCTGTTGACGAACGCCTCGCGGATACGTGCGTCAAGGGTATCCCTGGCGCCGTTCAAGGCCATGTCGTGGTAGCGTTCAAGGTAGCTGAGGTTGTCGCGGGTGTTATCGCTTAACAACACACCCACCGATTGCGCATGCTGCAGGGAGTCTACGCTACCGACGATAGGTAGCAAATGGCCTGCACGCAATTCATCAGCGATCGCTGCGTTGTTGACGATCACAGTGCCCAGCATCAGCATCATTAAACCCAGCTGAATCAACGTCCTCATCGCGCATTTCCTTGAACAGCGTCTCGATGGGGGTGATTTTGCGCTTTTCCTGAAAAAACAGAACTTGCGTTGCATGATGGTGACTATTATCTGAACCGATAGTGCTCACATAAAACCTATAAGGACCACGCCATGAAGCCCCACCAGAAAACCTTCGACCGCATCCGCGAAGCCGTCTTGCCGGAGTTTCGCGAGCGGGTCGCCGATTACCTGGTCGAGTATGAACAGGTACTGCTGGATGAGGCGTCGGAGGCCGACCAGGTGCACGCCAGTGCCCAGCAGTTGCGCGGCTACCTGCGTGGCTTGAACACCACGCGGGTGCTGGGCATGGCCGATTGGGAAGACCTGGACCGGCGCGTCATGCAAATGACGGCCAGCGCTACAGCGCAGGACGTTGCAGGTTGACCCACCCCTGCACGGACGGCCGGCGCCACTGGCGCTGCGCATAAGCCACCAACTCGGCAGGTACGCTGTCGCCGTTTAGAATCAGACGATTGAGCATCACCGCCAGGTCCACGTCAGCAATGCACCACTCACCGAACAAGTACGAAGGGTTGCCCGCCAACAGCACCTGCGCCGCACTGATCAAGCGCCGGGCTGCCCCTTGGGCGTCGGCTGACAACGGCGGCATTTTCTGCCCATAAAACACCACCAGGGTCGAACGCTCCTGGCGAATCGGCAGCAAATCACTGCGCAACCACGCCTGCACCTGTCGTGCCCTCGCCCGCTGTTTGGGATCGGCCGGGTACACGACTGTCTCGGGGTAGGCCTGGTCCAGGTACTCGGTAATCGCGGAGGATTCCGACAAGGCAAAATCGCCCTCTACCAGGGTCGGCACGCGCTGGGTCACGGATAGCTGGGCAAAGTCGGCCGTCTGGTTCTGCGCGGTGTCCAGGTCCAGGGTGACCAGGTCGAAGGCCAGGCCTTTTTCCCGCAGGGTGACGAACACCGACATCGCGTACGGGCTGGTGTAGAGCGAATCAACGTAGAGGCGCAACGGGGGCTGGTTCATAACGGGGCTCCTTGGGTGAAGCCCTACGCTACGAGATGCGCGCCGAGAAAGACAATGCGCGGTTTTTATAGGGGCATTCCCGGGCGGAATAGCGGGTTAACCGGCAAACCCGCCCTTGTCCAGAAAGGCGCGCTCATCATCCGTGGTGACCCTGGCCAGCACCGCATTGCGATGGGGAAAGCGCCCGAAGCGCTCGATGATCTGCGCGTGCTCCTTGGCCCAGCGGTAAGTGTTGGCATCCAGTTGCTGATTGAGGGTCAGGGAGCGTTGCTGGTCTTTTGGGTCTTCCGAGTGCTCGAACGGCAAATAACAGAACGCCCGCAATGCCGGCTCAACCTGCTGGTCGAGCCCGGCGTCCACCATGCGCTGGGCATACAGGCGCGCGAGCGGGTCGGTGGCGAACATGTGCGCGGTGCCGCGAAAGGCGTTGCGTGGGTATTGGTCGAGCAGGATCAGCAAGGCCAAGGCGCCTTCGGCTGAATCCAGCCAGCTTTCCAGCTCGCGCCGGGCGGCTTGCAGGTGGGTGGCGTGGAAGGTGTCGCGAAAGGTGGCGTCGAACCCATCGTCCTTGGCAAACCAGCGCTTGGGGCCGGCGTGCTGCCAGAAGTCGATGACGGTTTGAGGGGTGCTCATGCTCAGGGTCTCCGGGTGTGAGTTCACTGAAGGTATCAGAAGCGGGATCAATGGAGGGCAACACGTTGATTAATGTTATAGGATAACGCCAATTTTCCGCCCTGCCCTGTGATTCCGCCCATGACCGATGCCGTTCCCCTGCGCCAACGCCTGCTCTCCATCGACGCCCTGCGCGGCCTGGTGATCCTGTTCATGCTGCTCGACCACGTACGCGAAACCTTCCTGCTGCATCGCCAGGTCAGCGACCCGATGAGCATCGACAGCACAGAGCCCGCGTTGTTTATCAGCCGCACCCTCGCCCACCTGTGCGCGCCGGTGTTTGTGTTGCTCACGGGCTTATCCGCGTTTTTATACGGCCAGAAATACCAGGGCCGCCGCGATGTGTCGGCGTTCCTGTTCAAGCGCGGGGTGTTCCTGGTGGTGCTGGAGTTCACCCTGGTCAACTTCGCCTGGACCTTCCAGTTGCCGCCCAGCGTGATCTATCTGCAGGTGATCTGGGCGATTGGCATCAGCATGCTCGCCCTCGCCGCCCTGGTGTGGTTGCCGCGCCCGCTGTTGATCGTGCTGGCGCTGGTGATCATCGGCGGGCACAACCTGCTGGATGGGCTGCACTTCGACCCAGGCTCGGCGTTGCATATTCCGTGGACGATCCTGCATGAACGCAATTGGATTGACGTATCCGACAGCCTGCGCCTGCGCACGACCTACCCGGTACTGCCGTGGATCGGCGTGATTGCCCTGGGTTACGGCCTGGGACCGTGGTTTGCCAATGCCACGCGGCCTGCCGTGCGCCAGTGGTATTTGCTGCTCGGCGGCTTGGGTGCGTTGCTGGGGTTTGTGCTGTTGCGTGGGCTCAATGGCTACGGCGAGAAACCCTGGCAGGCATATGACAACGGCGTGCAGACGCTGATGAGCTTTTTCAACGTCACCAAGTACCCGCCTTCGCTGCTGTTCCTGGCGTTGACTCTGGGCATTGGACTGTTGCTGTTGCTGGCGTTTGAACGCGCGGGGCATCGACGCTGGATCGGCGTGTTGGCGGTGTTTGGGTCCGTGCCGATGTTCTTTTACCTGCTGCACCTTTATGTGCTGAAAGTGCTGTATGTCGCCTGTGTCGCGCTGCTTGGCCTGAACCAGGGCAACTACTTTGGCTTCGAGAGTATCGGTGCGGTGTGGCTGGTGGCGTTGGTGTTGCCCCTGGCGCTCTACCCGCCGGTGCGCTGGTTCGCCGGGCTCAAGGCCCGCCGCCGCGACCTGGCCTGGCTCAAATACCTCTAATCTGACACAGCTCCAAATGTGGGAGCTCGCCCATACTCATCGTGGCATAGGTATCTACACAATTTTCAGAGACCGGCGAGTTCCCCTGTGGCGAGCGGGCTTGTCCCGCGTTGGGCCGCGTAGCGGCCCCAAAACAGCCGCTATGGAGTTTCTGATACACCGCATTCCGCTTTACTGGGGCTGCACTGGGGCTGCTGCGCAGCCCGACGCGGGGCAAGCCCGCTCACCACATTTACAGTGTTCCTCCCTAACTGACTGGCATTAGGGCTTGCCCCCTCCCACATTTAACACCGTCGGCCTTGGGAGATCAGCGATAAACCAGCCCACCGTCGATCAACGGCGCCTGCCCGGTCATGTAATCCGCGTCCGGCCCGGCCAGGTAGGCCACCAACCCCGCCACGTCCTCCGGCGTTTCCGCACGGCCCAGGGCAATCCCATCGACGTACTGCTTGTAGGTCGCCCCCACTTCGGCACCGGTAATCTCGGCCATGCGCTTGTCGATCTCCACCCACATGTCGGTGCCGACCACGCCCGGGCAATAGGCGTTGACCGTGATCCCGACGCTCGCCAGTTCCTTGGCCGCCGCCTGGGTCAAGGCGCGCACGGCAAACTTGGTGGCCGAGTACACGCCCAGCAGCGCAAAGCCTTCATGGCCGGCGATGGAGCAGGCATTGATGATCTTGCCCTTTTGCTTGAGCGCCTTGAATTTCCTGCCGGCCGCCTGGATGCCCCACAACACGCCCTGCACGTTGATGCCCAGGGTGCGCTCGACCTGTTCCGGGCTGACGTCCAGCAGCGCGTCGATCTGCGCGACCCCGGCGTTGTTGACGATAATGTCGAATCCGCCGAGGGTCTGGTGTGCATGTTCGACCGCCGCCACCACCTGGTCGCGCTTGGACACGTCGGCGATAAACACCGAGGCCTTGCGCCCCAGGGCCACGACTTCGGCGGCCACGGCTTCGAGCTTGGCGCCATTGATGTCGACCAGGGCGATGTCGGCACCGTCCTGTGCCAGGCGCAGGGCGATGGCCCGACCAATGCCCTGCCCGGCGCCGGTCACCAGCGCAACTTTTCCAGCGATACCCATGATGATCTCCTGCAAGGGTTAGAGAAGTCCTGTCTATCGCAGGTGGGCACGCAGGCTGTCGAGAGGCACGTCATTCAGTGAGCGGGCTGAGACGGGACGTCTCACTTGTAAAACCGGGCGGTTATGCCTAGCTTATGCGCCCCCCGCCCTGCGCTTTAAGGCCCTCCCCCATGGTTTTGCGTTTTCGTCCCGTCGTCAGTACACGTTTCGTCCTCGGCCTGCTGCTCAGCGGCGGGATCGGCAACAGTTGGGCGGCACAACTCGAGCTGCCGGCGGTGCAGGTCCAGGGCGAGGACGCGTCCGGCTATCGCGCAGACACCGCCTCGGTCGGCGGCTTCAATGAGGCGCCGCTGCTGGACACTCCGGCCTCGATCACGGTGATCAATGCCGCGCTGATCAAGGACCAGCAAGCGCGCCTGCTCAGTGAAGTGCTGCGCAACGACGCTTCGGTGGGCGATAGCTACGCCCCCATCGGTTACTACGAAAATTTCGTGGTGCGTGGCTTCTCGCTGAATGCGGCGAGCAGCTACAAGATCAACGGACGCACCATCACCGGCGAGCAGAACGTCGCCCTGGAAAACAAACAGCAGGTGGAAGTGCTCAAGGGCCTGGCCGGTTTGCAGAGCGGGATTTCCGAACCCAGCGGCGTGATCAACTACGTGACCAAGCGCCCGGAAGACGTGCGCCAGGTGACGGTGTCCACCGATGACCGCGGCAGTGGCTATATCGCCACCGACGTGGGTGGCTGGTTTGGCAGCGAGCAGCAATTCGGTCTGCGGGCCAACGTCGCCCATGAAGACCTCAATGCCTATGTGGAGCACGCCAACGGCCAGCGCGACTTTGTGTCCCTGGCCTTCGACTGGAACATCAGCCCCGACGCGGTGCTGCAACTGGACGCGGAATACCAGAACAAGCAACAGCGCTCGGTACCGGGCTACCAGTTGCTGGGCGGCACCGAGGTGCCCCACGACGCCTCGCCGAAAAAACTGCTCGGCCACCAGAGCGGTTCCAGGCAGGTCGGCATCGATTCGCTGAACCTCAACGGCACGTTCGAATACCGCTTCAGCGACCAGTGGAAAGGCAGCGTCAGCGCCGCGCGCAGCAAGGTGGTGATCGATGACTACAGTTCGTTTGCCTGGGGCGGCGACACCAACGGTGTCGGCAACCACTTCACGCCCGAAGGCAACTACGACGTCTACGACTACCGCAGCCCCGACGACACCCGCCGTGACGATGAAGTCCAGGCGGCGATGACCGGCCTGTTCGACACCGCAGGCATCGGCCATGAACTGACCTTCGGCACCAGCGCGTTTCGCCGGGTGATCGACAAGCGCAAGTCCGTCAACGAGTACATCGGCACGGCCAATATCGACGCTGACGCGCCGACGTTCACGCCCACCGACAAGCCGTTGAACGACAGCCATCGCACCCTCGACAGCCGCCAGTATGGCCTGTTCGTCACCGACCGCATCCGCCTCAACGAGGACTGGCAAACCCTCCTCGGTGGCCGTGAAGTGCGCCTGGATGAAAAAGCCTTCGACGGTGTCACTGGCAACCAGGCCCGCCATACCCAGCAATACGTGTTCCTGCCCCAGGCATCGTTGATCTACAAACCGGTGGAAAACATCTCGCTGTACACCAGTTACAGCAAAGGCCTGTCCCTGGGCGGCACCGCGCCGTGGTTTGCCAACAACGCCGATGAAACCCTGGCCCCGACCACCTCGCGGCAAATCGAGGCCGGGGTGAAATACGACTGGCGCCGCATCAGCTTCGCCGCCGCTGTGTTCCAGACACGCCAGGCCTATCAGTACGCCAAGCCGGATGGCGCCGGCCAGTTCACCTACGTGCAACAGGGCGAACAGAAAAACACCGGCGTGGAACTGTCGGCCAACGGCTGGGCCACCGAGCGCCTGCAGATTTCCACCAGCGTGGCGGCGATTCGTGCACGGGTCAGCGGCAGCGGCACGCCGGAATACGAAGAGCACCAGGCGATCAACGTGCCCAAGCTGCGCGCCAGTGTGTATGCCGATTATGCGTTGCCGTGGGTCAATGGCCTGGCGGTGCTCGGCGGCGTGCAATACAGCGCCAAGAAGTACGCCAATCGCAGCGGCAATGTGGAGGTGGGGGATTACGCGGTGGTCAACGTCGGCAGCCGCTACACCACCCGGGTCGACGGCTACGAGACGGTGTTTCGCCTGAGCGTCGACAACCTGTTCGACAAGCGCTACTGGCGCGACGCGGGCGAGTACATGGGCGATGACTATCTGTTCCAGGGCGCGCCGCTGACGGCGCGCCTGAGTGCTTCGGTGAATTTCTGAGGCTTATTCAGGCATCTTGCGGAAACCTACCGCGAGGCGGTTCCAGCTGTTGATCGTGGCGATGGCCACGCTCAGGTCGACTTGCTCCCGGGGGCTGAACTCGGCGGCGAGCGCGGTGAAGTCTGCGTCCGGGGCGTGGGTCTGGCTCAGCAGCGTCAGGCTCTCGGCCCAGGCCAATGCCGCGCGTTCACGCGGGGTGAAGAACGGCGTTTCGCGCCAGGCCGACAAGGTGTAGAGGCGACGCTCGGTCTCGCCACCCTTGCGGGCATCGGCGGTGTGCATGTCCAGGCAGAAGGCACAGCCGTTGATCTGTGAGACCCGCAGGCGGATCAGCTCCAGCAATGGCAGTTCGATGGAGAGTTTGCCGACGGCGGCTTCCAGGGCAAGCATGGCTTTCATGGCGTCTGGGGAAGCGGTGTAGAAATCGGTACGGGCTTGCATGCGGAACTCCGGAACGGTGGGAAGTGGTGGCTAGGTTAGCCACCGGGCCGTGGGGGAGAAATAGCCAATTACGGGGAAGAACAGGTGACCAATGGTGCGATCAACCTGGTAATGGAATCACCCGCAACGGTCGCACCGATTTATAGGAAAAACTCGAATAGATCTCCTTGACGCACGGCAGCGTCTGCAACACCTCCCGCGCAAACTCGCCGAACGACTCCAGGTCCCTGGCCACCACTTCGAGCAAAAAGTCATAGCGTCCCGACACGTTATGACAGGCCACGATTTCCGGAATATCCAACAGGCGTTGCTCGAACGCCCGGGCGATTTCCTGGGTGTGGCTCTCCATCATGATGCTGACAAACGCCGTCACCCCATACCCCAGCGCCTTGGGCGAGAGGATCGCCTGGTAGCCGCTGATCACTCCGCTCTCCTCCAGGTTCCTGACCCGTCGCCAGCACGGTGACGTGGTCAGGGACACGCGGTCGGCCAGCTCGGCCACGGTTAAACGGGCATTACCCTGCAGGGCGTTTAATAACGCTTTGTCGGTGCGATCCAGCGTGATGGGCATGACGTGCCTCTGTTTATTGTTTTTATCGAGTTTTCATCCCAGGACACGGGATTTGTCGGCAAAGTTTGGAAAATACAGCCGTGGTTATAAGCATAGCATTGTAGGAAATAAGGAGCATCCGACATGAACACTAAACACAATGCATTCGGTTTTTCCACCCGTGCTATCCACCACGGCTACGACCCCAAGGACCACCACGGCGCACTCGTGCCGCCGATCTACCTGTCGGCCACGTTTGCCTTCCCCACCGCCGAATACGGCGCCGCCTGTTTCGCCGGCGAGGCCGGTGGCCATTTCTACACGCGCATTTCCAACCCGACCCTGGCCCTGCTGGAGTCCCGCATGGCCACCCTGGAAAACGGCGAGGCGGCGGTGGCGTTCAGTTCCGGCATGGGCGCGATTGCCGCGACGTTCTGGACCCTGCTGCGCCCGGGCGATGAGGTGATCGTCAGCCAGACACTCTACGGCTGCACCTTCGCCCTGCTGCATCACGGTATCGGCGAATTCGGCATCAAGGTGCGCCACGTGGACCTCACCGACCTGGCGGCCCTGCAAGCGGCACTCAGCCCCGCCACGCGCATGGTCTACTGCGAAACCCCGGCCAATCCCACCCTGCAACTGGTGGACATCGCCGCCGTGGCCGCCCTCGCCCATCAACAGCCGAACGTGACCGTGGTGGTGGATAACACCTACTGCACGCCGTACCTGCAACGGCCGCTGGAACTGGGCGCCGATGTGGTGGTGCACTCGGCCACCAAGTACCTCAGCGGCCATGGCGACATCACCGCCGGCATTGCCGTGAGCAACCAGGCCCTGGCCCAGCGCATTCGCCTGCAAGGCCTCAAGGACTTGACCGGCGCGGTGATGTCGCCCCAGGACGCCTCCCTGTTGATGCGCGGCCTCAAGACGCTGGCCCTGCGCATGGACCGCCATTGCAGCAACGCCCAGGCCGTGGCCGAAGCCTTGCAGGCGCATCCCGCCGTGGAGTGGGTGACGTATCCGGGGCTGCGCGGCTTCGCGCAACACGCATTGGCGGCGCGGCAGATGAGCCAGGCCGGCGGCATGATCGCCTTCGAACTCAAGGGCGGGATCGACAGCGGACGACGCTTCATGAACGCCCTCACATTGTTCACCCGCGCGGTCAGCCTGGGCGACGCCGAGTCACTGGCCCAGCACCCGGCGAGCATGACCCATAGCACCTACACCCCTGAAGAACGCGCGCATCACGGTATCAGCGAAGGCCTGGTGCGTTTATCGGTGGGTCTTGAGGACGTCGCCGACCTGTTGGCGGACGTGCAGCAGGCGCTGGCCAAGTGCACCCGCGCCGTACCGCGCGAAGCGCCGATGGCGGTACAGTCGGCGCGATAAGCCCCAGGCCCTCGGTTCTGCTTTCCCACGACGGTGGCCGGACGGATCCGACCACCGTTGGCCGGGTTTAATACGGTTTTTTGCCGATTGGATCCCCCTGCCGCCGCCAGGCTGTACTAGCATACGTCCTGCATTCGACACTCATGGACGAACTGATGAACTCACACCTGTTCCCACATATAGGCAAGGTCATCGCCAGCACCGGCAGTCGCGATTTCCCACGCATGCTGCATGACCTGATCCTCACCCAACTGGCAGTGGATGCCACCCATATCACCCAAGTGCGCGTGAGTCCCGAAGGTCACACCCGCCGCAAGATCAGCCCGGTCTACACCGATTCGGTGGCGGCCCTGGGCGATGCGCAACCGGCCGCACAATTGCACCTCACACGCCACAAGGATGATGTGCGCTACGTGCTGTCGGTGTACCGCTCCCACCAGTCAGAAAGCTTTTCGCCCCAGGAACGCAGCATGTTGCAGGACTTCTCCACGCTGTTGTTGCCTTTGGTGGAAAAACACATCACCGCGATTCAGCCATGCCGCGGTGACAGCGACCCGCACCTATCGCAGAACCAGGGCATCGATACCCTGCGTCGACGCATTCAGGAACGCCTGGTGCAATCGGGGCTGAGCCTTTCCAACCGCGAGCTGGAGGTGTGCGTGGGCCTGCTGGCCGGGCGCACGGCGCCGGAGTTGGCGGAGCAACTGGCACTAAAGGTCAACACCATTGAAAGCTACCTAAAGCGGGCGGCGATCAAGCTGGGGATCAGCGGGCGGCATTCGTTGTTGCGGTGGATGTACTCCACCGACGACACCGCGCTCTAAGCCCTCTCCCCGCAGCTGCCTCGCCGAGGTTCGGCAGCTGCGGGGAGGTCAATCCCGTGCCAACGCTTCAATCGGGTCCAGCCGTGCCGCGTTCCTCGCCGGCACGAAGCCGAACACAATGCCGATCAGTGTCGAGCAGCCAAACGCCATGATGATCGACCCCAGGGAAAACACCATCTCCCACTCTTTCACAAACAACGAAAACAGATAGCCGATGGCGAAGGACAGCGCGATGCCAATCATCCCGCCGATCAAGCACACCATCACCGCTTCCACCAAAAACTGCTGGCGAATATCCGACTGTCGCGCGCCCACCGCCATGCGAATACCGATCTCGCGGGTGCGCTCGGTGACCGACACCAGCATGATATTCATCACGCCAATGCCCCCCACCAGCAAGGAGATCACCGCGATCAACGACAACAGCAGCGCCAGGGAACGGCTGGTTTTCTGCACCGTCTGCATGATGCTGTCGAGGTTATTGGTGAAGAAATCCTTGGTGCCGTGGCGTTGCAGCATGAGCGCATTGACGTTGTCTTCCACCACCTTGCTCGGCTGGCCGTCCTTGATGCGCACGGTGATGCTGTCCAGATGGCGCTGGCCTAAGAGACGCCCTGCCGCTGTCTCATACGGCACCCACACGTTGAGTGCCTTGCTCGCGGCGAACATGTTCTTATTGTCCGCCGTCACGCCGATCACCGTGCACGGCAGGTTGCCCACCAGGATCACCTGGCCCAGCGGATCCACATTCGGCCCGAACAGGCGTTGCCGGGTATTGTGGTCGATCACCACCACCTGGGCCTGGCGCCGTGCATCGCTTTCGCTGAAGGCGATGCCGGCTTCGAGTTTCAGCCCCTTCACCTTGAAGTAGCGGTCGCTCACGCCATTGACCTGGGCGTCCAGGTCGATATTGCCGAAACGCAGCAAGAGGTTGCGGCCCACCACCGGGGTGGCGCTGTCGACGTAGTAGAGCCGGTTCAGGGCCTCCACATCCGAGGGCATCAGCGTCTCGATGGCCGAGGCGCGGCTGTCGCCGAAACTGGTGCCGGAGAAAATATCGATGGTGTTACTGCCTATCGCCTGGATGTCCTTGAGCACATAGCGTTTTGCGCCTTCGCCGATGGCCGAGATCGACACCACCGAGGTGATGCCGATGACGATACCCAGCATGGTCAGCAAGGTGCGCATGCGATGGGACACCAGCGCGACCCAGGCCATGTTGAACGCCTCCTTGAACAGCCCCAGGCTTGCCACCAATCGGCGTACTCCGCCGCGCCTGGCCTCGAGCGGCGCCTCGGCAGGCAGGTCCAGGCCACTGCTGTCATTGGCCTTGTCACTGATGATCTCGCCGTCGCTGACCTCGACGATGCGTTGGGCATTGGCCGCCACTTTCGGGTCATGGGTGACAATAATCACCGTGTGCCCGGCCGCGTGCAGTTCGGCCAGGATGCGCATCACCTCCTTGCCGCTGTGGGTGTCGAGGGCGCCAGTGGGCTCGTCGGCGAGGATCACTTCCCCGCCGTTCATCAAGGCCCGGGCAATACTCACCCGTTGCTGCTGGCCGCCCGACAGCTGGCTGGGCCGATGGCTGGTGTGGCTGGCCAGGCCCAGTCGTTCCAGCAGCTCACGTGCGCGGCTGTGGCGCTGGGTCTGCGGGGTGCCCGCGTAGATCGCCGGCATTTCCACGTTGTGCAACGCGCTGAGGTGCGCCAGCAAGTGGTAGCGCTGGAAGATAAACCCGAAGTAATCGCGGCGCAGCTCCGCCAGTTGGTCATTGCCCAGCGAGCGGGTTTCGATGCCGTTGATCCTGTAGCTGCCGGCGGTGGCGTAATCCAGGCCGCCGAGGATATTCATCAGGGTCGATTTGCCGGAACCCGAGGCGCCAATAATCGCCAGCATTTCCCCGGCATGGATGGTCAAGTCGATACCCTTGAGCGCAATGAACTCACGCTCGCCGGCCATGAAACTGCGGGTGATGCCCTTGAGTTCCAACAGTGGCTGGGTCATCCGTCAGTTCCCCGCCACGGTGGGCGACGCGTCACCGATCACCACCTTCTCACCCTCGGCCAGGCCCTCCAGGACCTGCACCTTGACGTTGTTATTGATACCGGTCTTCACCTCCCGCGCCACGGCCTTGCCCTTGGCGTCCAGCACCCGCAGCGAGTAGCGGCCATCGTTGTTGCGCGGGCCGAGCGCGGCCACCGGCACCATCAACGCCGCCTGGGCGGTGTCGAGCACGATGCGCACCTGGGCAGTCATGGCGATGCGCAGGCGATGGTCGGGGTTGGGCACGTCGAACAGTGCGTTATAGAACACCGCCGTGTTCTGCTTGGGGGTGCCGGCAGTCTGGGTTTCGAGGAAGTTCTGCGGCGCCGGTTCCGTACCGCGCAGCTTGGCGTAGTAGCGCTTGTCGGCTTCGCCGAGGATGGTGAAGTACACCTGCTGGCCGGGGCTGATATGAATCACATCGGCCTCCGAGACCTGGGCCTTGACCATCATGGTATCCAGGTCCGCCAGCTTCAACAGCACCGGTGCCAGCTGGCTGGCGATCACGGTCTGGCCTTCCTGGGTGACGATGCCCACCACGTCGCCATCGATGGGCGCAACGATGCGGGTGTAAGCCAGGTTGACCTTGGCGGTGTCGATCTGGATATGCGCACTCTTGATCTGCGCATCCAGGGACAGCAGGTTGGCCTGCTGCACCTGGAACGTCGACTCGGCGTCTTCGAAGTCCTGGCGCGACACCGACTCGTCATCCTGCAAGCCCTTGTAGCGTTCATACACCGACCTGGCCTGCTTGAGCTGCGCCGCCGTGGCCCGGCGCTGGGCCTGGAGGTTTTCCTCATCCACCTGGGCCTTGCGCAGGGTATTTTGCAGGATCAACGGGTCGATTTCGGCGAGCCACTGGCCCTGCTTCACCTTATCGCCGACCTTGACCTTGAGCGACTTCAACTGCCCGGAAACCTGGGCACCGACATCCACTTGCTTGATGCCTTCGAGCACGCCGGTGGCCAGCACGGCGTTTTCGATATCGCCGCGTTCGACGCTGGCCGTAAGGTATTGCGGGGCGTCGGCGGGCGCCTGGACCGTGTAGACGATGAGGCCGATGGCGACGGCCAGGACTGCAAGCAGGCCGGTTTTGCGGAGCTTAGAAGTTTGCATAAATGACCATGAAAAGTGGTTGGGCTTTTTTGAGGGAGTCCATAGGCGGGAGGGGGTAAACCCTCTTCACGAAACCACCTCCCCAATCACCACGCCGTCCAACCACCAGCGCGCCAGCCTGTGAACATTCGGCACCTTGAGCAAGGTGAAGTGGTTCCCTGCCCCATACCAGACCTCCAAAGCGCTGCCCTGCTTGCGCCACCCCTCGATCATCCTCCCCTGCTCCCGCTGATTCCCCGCCGCGTCCAGCGCCGGGTCCTCGGCCAGTACCAGGCGCACCGCACCTTCATAGCGCCGCAAAGGCCGATACACCGTGCGCAACGCCGCGCCATAGGTACGCGCCGGCCCCGTCATCGCGTCCACACTGGCACGGGCCGGCAACAACCCCACGTCGACCATGCCCCCATGCAACGCCTGCCGCTGCGCGCGCTCATCGCGCCCGGCAAAGTCCACGAGATCAATGCCAAACGCCTTGCCCGCGGCCAACTGCATGGCCTCGATCAATCGCACCAACGCCGCCGTGGTGGTATAGGGCCGCCCCGCGCCAGCCGGTGCCTCACTGTCGATTACCGTCAAAGATGCCACTTCGCGCCCGGCCGCCTGCAAGCGCAGGGCCATTTCCAATGCGATCCAGCCACCAAAGGAATGCCCGACCAGATGCACCGGCCCACGCGGGCACTCGTGCTCCAGCGCCGTCAGGTAACAGCGCGCGGCCGCCTCGACCTGGCTGTGGGGCACCGCCTCGCCATCAAGGCCCCGATGCTGCAGACCGAACAGCGGCCAGTCACGCCCCAGCGCTTCGCTCAAGCCGACAAACCCGGTCACGCTGTCCCCCGCGCCCGGCACGCAGAACAGTGGCGCATACCCGGCGCGGCCGCCTTGAATTCGCAACAGCGGCTGGTGCGGCGCCTGGCTCACCGGCGTACTTGCCAGCAACGCCGCGCTCATGGCGCGACCCAAGCCTTGGATATGGGGCGCCTGCATCATGCTCTGGTGATCCCCAGGCACCTCCACTCGCAGCAGTTGCCCGGGTGCCAGGGCGTCGTTCCAGCCCAGGGACTCGCTGCGCCGCGCCAACTCGGTAGGGCGCTCCTGGGCGCTGAACAGATGCACCGCCATCGGCAACGGAAACAGGCTGTAGTGCGCCAGCGCATGCCCATGCCCCACTTCGCGCTCGATAAAGCTCAAGAGGTCCGCGTCCGCCGCTGCCGCCATTTGCGCGTACAACAGACCTTGATCGCGACAGCGTTGCAGCAGACCCGCAAAGTCCAACTGTCCAAGCTGTGCCTCAAGTTGCTCAATCCTCGCCAGTTCATCCACACCTCCCTGTGCGTTCCAATAGGCCGTGCATTGCAACAGCAAATGCCGCTTGAGGGCATCCGGACCGCTCCAGCGCGCCTTGCCCTGGTCGGTCATGCGCGGTACGTAACTGTCGATCAGGCCAAGGAACGCCACCGGCTCATCCTGCCCGAGCAATTGCATCGCCACTTCGTAGGCCAGCACTCCGCCAAACGACCAGCCGGCGATCCGATAAGGCCCGTGGGGCTGGATGCCGCGAATCAGGCCGACCATGCGCGCCGCCAAGCCTTCCATGGTGTTGAGGTGCGCCTCACCGAGTGCCACGCCCGGCAGGCCGTAGATCGGATAGTCACCGGGCAGGTGCTGGCCCAGCGCCGGGAAATACACGTCCATGCCACTGAACTCATGAACCAGGAACAACGGCGCCTGCGAGCCGCTGCTGCGTACCGTGATCACTGCAGTATCACGCTCCGGCGCCTGGGTGCGCTGGCGCAGCATGGCGGCCACCGAGGCGACGCTGGCGTGCTGGAACAGCTCGGCCAGGGACACCTGCAACCCCGCCTCCTCCATCAGGTTGACCAGGCGAATCGCCAACAATGAATGCCCACCCAATTCGAAGAAGCTGTCATGCCGGCCCACCTGCGCCAGCTTCAACACCTCGGCCCACAGCTGGGCCAGGGTCTGCTCCAGTGCATCAGCCGGCGCTTCGAATTCGCGGCAGGACAACGCGTCCAGGGCCGGGACCGGCAAGGCTTTGCGGTCGACCTTGCCATTGGCCGTCAACGGCAAGCGCTCCAGCGACACATAGGCCGACGGCAGCATGTAGTCCGGCAGCTGCCCCTGCAGATGGGCGCGTACGCTGTCGATCGCGACGGGCTCGGCCACCCAAGTGAAATAGGCCACCAGGCGCTTGTCGCCCGGGGCGTCCTCACGGGCCAGTACTACCACGTCCTGAATGCTTCCGTGGGTCGCCAGGCGCGCTTCAATTTCACCCAGCTCGATACGGAAGCCACGGACCTTGACCTGGTCGTCATTACGGCCGATGCACTCCAGCAACCCCTCAGCGTTCCAGCGGCCGAGGTCGCCGGTGCGGTACATCAAAGCCCCCTCATTGAAGGGGTCCTGCACAAATTTTTCCGCGCTCAGGTCCGGGCGATTCAGGTACCCGGTGGCCACGCCGTCGCCGCCGATGCAGATTTCACCGGTCACGCCCAGCGGCACCTCCTGCAAGTGCGCATCCAGCACGTGCACCTGGGTGTTGGAGATGGGCCGGCCCACCGGCACGCTGTCCGCGTCATCGGCAACCGCGCGCACTTCATAGGTGGTGGCGTAGGTGGTGGTTTCCGTCGGCCCATAGCAATGCACCAGGCGCAGTGCGGGCGCCCGGGCCAACAGGCTGCGGAAGGCCGCCGGGTCGGCACGCTCGCCGCCGCACAACAGGATGCGCAGGCCGGCCAGGGCGTCAGGGATCAGTTGCACGTATTGGTTGAACAGCGCCGTGGTCACAAACAGCACCGTCACGCCTTGCAGCGCCCGGCCAAAGGCGACCGGATCGAGCAACGTGGTGTGCTCGATCACCTGCACCTGCCCGCCATTGAGCAGCGCGCCCCAGACGTCCATGGTGCTGGCGTCGAACGCCGGGTTGGAAGCGAAGGCCACGCGGTCGCCGGCCTGGAAGTCGGCATAGCCGTTATTGATCACCAGCCGCGTGATGCCGCGATGGGGCACCCGCACCCCCTTCGGCGTACCGGTGGAGCCGGAGGTGTACATGATGTACGCCACGCTGTCGCTCGATTGCGACAGCGCCGGGTTGTGGCTCGGTTGCGAATCGAGGGCCAGGGTGTCGAGGTCCAGGCGCTGTGCGGGGTAATCGGCAGCCATTTCACTGCGGCTCAGCAGCCACGTCGCGCCGCTGTCCTGCAGCATAAAGCCCTGGCGTTCGGCCGGAGCGTTGCTGTCCAGCGGCACATAGGCGGCGGCGCACTTGAGCACCGCCAGTTGGCCCACCAACAGGTCCAGGGAGCGTGGCAGCAGGATCGCAACGTTATCGGCGGGGCGCACCCCAAGCCCCAGCAGGTGATGGGCCAGGCGGTTGGCACGCTGGTTCAGTTCACCGTAACTCCAGGCCTGCTCGCCCTGCACCGCCGCCAGTGCGTTGGGCGTTGCCTGGGCCTGGGCTTCGAACAGACGTTGCACCGTGTGCTCGCGCGGGAATGGGCGCCGGGTCGCATTGAATGCCAGCAGCCGGCGACGTTCGGCGTCGGGCAGGATCGGCAAGCGGCCGATGGCGAGGTCACTGTTGTGTTCCAACGCCTGCACCAGTTGCTCCAGTGCGATATGCAGGTACTCGCATAGACGCCGGGCACCCGGTCCCCTGGCCTTGAGGCTGAAACCAGCGCCCAGGTCATCCACGCTCATCGACAGGCCAAAGGTGCTGTGCTCTTGAGTCTTGAGCAATTGAATGCCCTGCCACGCGTCGGCCGCACCACCGGCGTGCGGCGCACTGTGGCGATAGTTGAACAACACGCTGAACAACGGCGTCGCCACCGGCACTGCGCTGCAACGCTGAGCCAGGGCCAATGGCGCGTGTTCATGACTGAGCAGCTGGGTAAGTCGGGCATGGGTAGCGCGCAGCGCACTGCGTACCGCACGTTCGCCCAGGTCGACCCGCAACGGCAAGGTATTGATAAACACCCCCATGGCCCGCTCGGCCCCCTCGCCACCTTGCAGGCGACCCAGCATGACCGTACCGAACACCACCTGCTCGCGGCCGGACACCTTGCCCAGTACATGGGCCCAGGCCAGGTGCATCAGGCTTGCGGCACTGACACCCGCCTGGCGCGCCTGGGTCCGCAGGCGCTGGCTCAGTGCGGGATCCACG
Source organism: Pseudomonas sp. GW821-FHT09D08 (assembly GCF_059416305.1). Classification (NCBI taxonomy): domain Bacteria; kingdom Pseudomonadati; phylum Pseudomonadota; class Gammaproteobacteria; order Pseudomonadales; family Pseudomonadaceae; genus Pseudomonas; species Pseudomonas sp. GW821-FHT09D08. Next base: position 36,017 of record NZ_JBWKOX010000023.1, on the reverse strand, counting down.
CTCAACTGGGCCGGCTCATCGGCGCCCAGGCCGGGGACTGCCGTGGGCTCGTCGATGTCACCGAGCATCTCGCGGAAGAACCCTTCGTGTGCATCGACACCGCTGCGGGTCTGGGCCACATAGTTGCGATACGGGACCGCTGCGCCTAACGAATCCTGCTCGCCCAGCAGGAAGGCCTGCATGTCGCGCTGCAGGATATCCAGGGCCAAGTGGTCCATGACCAGGTGATGGAACAGCAGCGTGGCCACCACGCGCTGGGGCTCCTCGGTGTAGACCAGGCGCATCAAAGGCGCCTGGGCCAGGTCCAGGCGCTGGGGCAACGGGCCGCTTTCGACGCGCAGCGACGCCTTGCGCCACACCACTTGCAGCGGTTCTTCCAGGCCGTCCCAGTGAAACGACGAGCGCAGAATGTCGTGGCGCTGGATCACCGCCTGCAACGCCCGGGCGAACGCGTCCAGGCGCTGGCGGGAATCAAAGGCGAACTGCGCCTGCAGCACGTAGGCATCGTCGCCCTGCACCGCGCGATGGTGATAGAGCATGCCGGCCTGCAGCGGCGCCAGCGGGTAGATATCCTGCACATTCGCCGCACCACCGGGGATGCCGGCGACAATACGATCAATGTCGGCCTGATCCAGTTGAATCAGGGGCAACTGGTCCGGCGTGATCGCCGTGGCCCCCTCGGCAATGCCATTGACCGGCACCGCCACGCTACGCCCGCCACCCAGCGCTGCCGCCAGAGCACACAGGGTCGGCTGGCCGAACAGCACCTTCACATCCGCCGACAACCCGAGGCGACGCATACGCCCTATCAGGCTGACGGCCAACAGTGAGTGGCCACCCAACTCGAAGAAGTTGTCATGACGTCCCACGCGCTCCACATTGAGCAACTCGGCCCACAGGCTGGCCAGGGTGACTTCCGTATCACCCTGGGGCGCCTCGTACTCGCGCCCCCTCACCGAATCCGCACCCGGTGCAGGCAGGGCCTTGCGGTCGAGCTTGCCGTTAGGGCTCAGGGGCAACGCCTCGAGGTGGACGAAAATCGCCGGCACCATGAACTCCGGCAGGTGCTGCAGCAGATGGCCGCGCAGGGCTTCGATCTCGCTGCGCACACCGGTGTAGTACGCCACCAGGTGATCGTCGCGGGCGACCACGGCAGCTTCGTTGATAGCGGCATACTCGGTGAGGCGCGCCTGGATTTCCCCCAGTTCGATACGCAGGCCGCGAACCTTCACCTGATCATCGTTGCGACCCAGGTATTCGATAGTGCCATCGGGCAAATAACGTCCGACGTCGCCGGTGCGGTACATCCGTCCGGCGCTGAACGGGTCCTTGAGGAAACGTTCGGCGGTCAGTTCCGGGCGGTTCAGGTAACCGCGAGCCACTTGCACGCCGCCGATAAACAATTCGCCGACCACGCCCAGCGGCACCGGCTGCAACTGCCCATCCAGCAGGTACATGCGCGTATTGGCAATCGGCTTGCCGATGGGGGTGTTATCCGGTGTCACCGCGCCTGCGCAGTTCCACGCGGTCACATCCACGGCGGCTTCGGTGGGGCCGTACAGGTTATGCAGTTCGCTGCCGGGCAACTGCTGCTTGAAGCGCCGTACCAGGCTACCGGGCAAGGCCTCGCCGCTGCATATCACCCGCGCCAGCCCGGCGGCCTGGCTCACATCGCCATGGGCCAGGAACACATCGAGCATCGAGGGCACGAAGTGCACGGTGCTGATCCGTTCAGCCTCGATCACGTCGCACAGGTACGCCGGGTCTTTATGCCCACCGGGACGCGCCATCACCAGACACGCGCCGGTGAACAGCGGCCAGAAGAACTCCCACACCGACACGTCGAAGCTGAACGGGGTTTTCTGCAAGACGCGGTCTTGAGCGGTCAATCCATATTCGTCCTGCATCCACAACAGACGGTTGACCACCCCGGCGTGGTCGTTGATCACGCCCTTGGGTTGGCCGGTGGAACCGGAGGTATAGATCACATAGGCAGCCAGGCCCGCGAATTGGGGGTTGTCGATGCAATGGTGTTGCCAGCACGGCTGGTCCAGATCGACTACCGGTACCGCGCCCAGCAGATCGCGGGTCGAAGCCTGGGCCAGCACGGCAACGGGGGCGCTGTCTTCAAGCATGTAGGCCAGGCGCTCGCGTGGATACGCCGGGTCCAACGGCACATAGGCAGCGCCGGCCTTGAGGATCGCGTACAGGCCGACCACCATGGCCAGGCTGCGCTCCACACAGATTGCCACCCGCGAGTCCGGCTGCACGCCCAGCGCGTGCAGGTGATGGGCCAGTTGGTTGGCCTGTGCGTTCAGTTCGGCATAGGTCAGTTGCTGCTCGCCGGCCTTGACCGCAATCGCCTCCGGCGTACGTGCCACTTGGGCTTCGAACATCCCGTGTACGGTCTGGTCAAGGTTGTAGTCCGCCTGGGTGGCGTTGAAGTCGAACAGCAAACGCTCGCGCTCGCGCGCGTCCACCAGCGGCACATGCTCCAGCACCGCCTGGTCGTTATCGACCATGGCCTGCAATAACCGTGTGAAGTAGCCGACGTAACGCTGCACGGTCGACTCATCGAACAGCGCCACCGCGTACTCCAGCGCGCCGAGGATCGTGCCCTGCACTTCCCCCAGGTTCAGCGACAGGTCGAACTTGGCGAAGTGGCTGTTCTCGACGATGCCTTCCAGGGCGAGGTCGCCCAGGGCCAGGGTCGGCGCGCTGCTGTCCTGCCAGCTCAGCAGGGTCTGGAACAACGGGCTATGGGCCAGGCTGCGCGTCGGGCGGATGATTTCCACCACTTGCTCGAAGGGCAGGTCCTGGTGGGCCTGGGCCGCCAATGTCAGCGCCTTGATCCGCGCCAGCAACGCCTCGGTGCTCAGCCCGCCCGAGGTGTCGATGCGCACCGCCAGGGTGTTGACGAACAGGCCGATCAGCCCTTCCACCTCGCTGCGCGTACGGTTGGCCACCGGTGAGCCGATCACCACATCCTGCTGCCCGGACAGCCGCGCCAGCAATGCGGCCCAGGCCGTCATCAAGGTCATGTACACCGTGCAGCCATGGCGTTGGCTCAAGGCCTTGAGCCCGGCGGTGAGACGTTCGTCCAGGTGCACCTCGACGCTGCTGCCGGCGTAGTCCTGGCGGGCCGGGCGCGGGCGGTCGGTGGGCAAGGAGAGCAACGCCGGCGCACCGGCCAGGGCCTGTTGCCAATAGTGGCTCTGGCGTTGCAGTACTTCTCCGCTGAGCCATAGGCGCTGCCACACGGCAAAGTCACCGTACTGGATCGCCAGCGGCGGCAGCGGGTCGGGCTGGCCATGGCTGAACGCGCGGTACAGCGCCATCAGCTCACGGGTAAGCACGCCCATGGACCAACCGTCGGAAACGATATGGTGCAGGGTCAGCAGCAGCACATGGTGCTCGTCAGCCATCACCACCAGACGCCCGCGCAGCAGCGGGCCACGCTCAAGGTCAAAGGGTGCCGAGGCTTCGCCATGGATCAGCGCATCCAGGGCCTGTTGCGGCTGCGGGTGGCGACGCAAGTCCTGCACTTGCAGCGGCAACACGTCTTCGGCGGCGACGATCAGCACCTGGGCTTCGTCGCCGTGCTGGGCGAAACGGCTGCGCAGGGTGGCATGGCGCGCGACGATGCGCGCCAGCGCCCGTTGCAACGCTTGCACATGCAGCTGCCCACGCAGGCGCAGGCCGATGGGAATGTTGTAGGCGGTGTTGGCGCCTTCCATCAACGCCAGGAACCACAGGCGCTGCTGGGCGAACGACAGCGGCACGGGCTCATCGCGGTTGGCCGGCAGGATATCCGGCAAGGTGCTGCGACCCGCCTGGGCCAGCACCTGGGCGACAGCCGTCAGTTCGGCATTGGCAAACAGCTCGCTGAGCAACAGTTCCACGCCCAGGCGCTGGCGAATCTGCGACACCATGCGCATCGCCAGCAACGAATGCCCGCCCAATTCGAAGAAGTGGTCATGGCGACCGACCCGTTCTACCTGCAGCACATCGGCCCAGATCTGCGCCAGCAGGATTTCGATCTCGCCTTGAGGGGCTGCGTATTCACGGCTGAACACTGCCGTCATGTCCGGCGCCGGCAGGGCGTTGCGGTCAATCTTGCCATTGGCGGTCAAGGGCAGCGCATCCAGCTTTACGAAGGCCACCGGGACCATAGAGTCCGGCAGGTGCGCCAGCAGATGGGCGCGGATATCGCCGACGACCAGCGGGTCGAACTGCGGACTTTCCGTGTAATAGGCCACCAGCCGGTCTTCACGCACCAGCACGACGGCTTCCTGGAGGCTGGGCAACAGGTTGAGCTGGGTTTCGATTTCACCCAGTTCGATGCGCACGCCGCGGATTTTCACCTGGTCGTCGTTGCGCCCCAGGTACTCGAGGTTGCCGTCCGGCAGCCAGCGCGCCAGGTCGCCGGTGCGGTACATGCGGCCGGGATTGAAGGGATCGTGCAGGAAGCGTTCGGCGCTCAATTCAGGCCGGTTCAGATAGCCGCGTGCCACACCCTTGCCGCCCACGTACACCTCACCCGCCACACCCAATGGCACCGGACGCTGCTGTGCGTCCAGCAGGTAGACCGTGGCATTGGCGATGGGCTTGCCGATATGCAACGCCTGTCCCGCCTCGACCTTGCCAGACGTGGCGACCACCGTGGCTTCGGTAGGGCCGTAGTTGTTGATCAGCTCAAACCGCTGCGCGCGCCCGAACTGACGCAGGCGGTCGCCGCCGATCAGCAACGTGCGCAGGGTGGGATGTTCGATGGTCTGGCTGAAGGCGTACTCGGCCACCGGTGTCGGCAGGAAAGCCACATCCAGCGGCTGCGCGCACCACCAGGCCAGCAGTGCATCAATGTCTTCGGGGCCGTCGTGGGCCGGTGGCAAGTGCAGCGTCGCCCCGACACACAGCGCCGGCCACACTTCCCAGGCCATGGCATCGAAGCCGAACCCGGCAACGCTGGCGGTATGCCGCCCGGCGCAGAGGTCGAAGGCGTTGCAATGCCAGTCCACCAGGTTGGCCACGGTGTGGTGCTCCACCATCACGCCTTTGGGCAGGCCGGTGGAACCGGAGGTGTAGATCACATAGGCAAGATGGCTCGGTGTGACGGCGACCACGGGATTGCTCGCCGAATGATGGTGCCAGGTGTAGCGATCGAGGTTGATCACCGGCACGTCCAGCGGAGGCAGGCGCTCGAGCAAGGCGTGTTGGGCCAGCACCGCCACCGGGGCGCTGTCGCTGAGCAGGTAGGCCAGGCGTTCGGCCGGGTGGGAGGGGTCCACCGGTACGTAGCAGGCACCGGATTTAAGGATCGCCAGCAACCCGGCCAGGGTATCGAGGCCCCGGCGCGCGACGATGGCCACGCGGTCATCGGGCTTGACCCCCAACGCCAACAGATGATGGGCCAACAAGTTGGCTTGCTGGTTCAGCTCGGCGTAGGTCAGTGTGCGCTCGAGGTGCACGGCGGCGATGGCATCGGGCGTCAGCGCGGCCTGGGCTTCGATACGCCCATGCAGGGTGGTGCCTTGGGGAAAACTCACCGAGGTCCCGTTGAACTGCTCAAGCACCAGGCGTTGCTCCGCAACGGGGACGACCGTCACCTGGTTCAACGCGGTGGTCGGCGCCTGTTCCAGCGCAGTCACCAGGTGTTCCAGGGCGGTTTGCAGGTAGGCGCACACACGCTGCGGGTCCACCTGGGCACTGGCCAGCAGGCTCAAGCCAAAGTCCTCGCCGAGGTCATCGACGCTCAAGGTCAGCGGGTAGTTGGTGCGTTCCTCGGCACTCAGGGCGACGATGCCCTGCCATGCCGACACGGCCTCGGCGCTGGCGGCGGGTGCGCTGTGACGATAGTTGAGCAGCGCGCTGAACAAGGGCGTGGGGGCAATCACGGCGCTGCAACGCTGGGCCAGGGCCAGCGGCGCATGCTCATGGCGCAGCAATGTGGTGAGCCGCGCATGGGTGGCCTTAACCCCGGCGCCTACATCCTGGGCGTCCACATCCACGCGCAACGGCAGGGTGTTGATGAAAATCCCCAGGGCCCGTTCCGTGTCATGACTGCCCTGCAGGCGGCCCATCAATACCGTGCCGAAGACCACCTGTTGCTTGCCGGACAATGCGCTCAACACCTGCGCCCAGCCCAGGTGAAACAGGCTCGCCGCGCTGACGCCCAGCTGCCGTGCCTGAGTGCGCAGGCGTCGGCTCAACGGCGCCGCCAAGGGCAGGCTGAGTTCGCGGATGCCCCGTGCATCGCCCTGCACGTCCTGCAAACCGAAGGGCAAGGTTGGCTCACTGATGTCGCCCAGCATCTGGCGGAAGAACTGCTCGTGTTCCTGCTCGCTGATGCCCAACCGTGCCTGCGCCACATAGTTGCGAAACGGCACCGCCTGGCCCAGCGTCGCGCCCTGCCCCTGCAGGCACGCTTGCATTTCATGGCACACCACCTCCAGGGCACTGTGGTCCAGGGCCATATGGTGGAACAGCAAGGTGGCGACAATGCGCTGGTTGGCCGGATCATCGGCGTGCACCAGGCGCAGGAGCGGCGCCTGGGTGACGTCGAGCCGATAGTGACGGGCATCGAACAACGCGTGCAGTTGTGCGCCGATGTCGCCGTCGGCAGGGTCCAGTTCAAGGGCCTGCACCGGCAGGCACGCCCGGCGCCACACCACTTGCGACGGCTGTTGCAGGCCATCCCAGACCACGCCGGTGCGCAGGATGTCATGGCGATCCATGACGGTTTGCAGGGCCTGGGCGAACGCGTCGAACCGCGCCAGGCTGTCGAACGCGAACTGCGACTGCATCACATACGGGTCGCCCTGTCCGGCGCTGGCATGGTGAAACAGAATGCCTTCCTGCAGCGGCGCGAGCGGGTAGATGTCCTGGATATTCGCCACGCCGCCGTCGACGGTGGCGACGATGCGGTCGATCTCGTCCTGGTCAAGGCATGACAACGTCAGCATGTCCGGCGTGATGCGTTCGGTACCCGGCGCAATGCCATTGGCCGGCACCGCGACTTCACCGGCCTTGGTCGGTGCGTATTCGCCGGCCTTGATCAGCTCGATCAGCCCCGGTTTGTGCTCACGCAACGCGGCCAGGATCGCCGGGTCGCTCAAGGCCTGCTTGTTGCCTTGCACCGACAACTGTTCGCCCTTGAGCGCCAGTTGGATGTCCTTGGTTTTCAGGGTTGCCAGCAGCTCAAAGAGGCTCACAGGACGATCTCCATTCGTTCGGTCATTGCGGCGTAGCCGGCCAGCGTCGGCTGTTCGAACAGCGCCCGCACATCGGCTTCCATGCCTTCCTGGCGCAGGCGCCCGATCAAGCTCACGGCGAGCAGCGAGTGCCCGCCCAGTTCAAAGAAATTATCCAGGCGCCCTACCCGCTCCACGTTCAGCAGCTCGGCCCACAGCCGCGCCAGCAGGATCTCGGTATCACCTTCCGGCGCCTGGTACTCACGCCCCTGCAGCGCCTGCATGCCAGGCGCCGGCAGCGCCTTGCGGTCGAGCTTGCCGTTGGGGCTCAGGGGCAGCGCGTCGAGGTGTACGAACAGCGCGGGTACCATAAAGTCCGGCAGGTGCTGCAACAGGTGGGCACGCAGTTGCTCAATATCGGCAGGGGTACCGGTGTAGTACGCGACGAGCCGGTCTTCACGGGCGACCACCGCCGCTTCGTTGACCTGAGGATGCTCAAGCAGGCGCGCCTGGATTTCCCCGAGTTCGATGCGCAGGCCACGGATCTTGACCTGATCATCATTGCGGCCCAGGTACTCGATATTGCCGTCCGGCAGGTAGCGCCCCAGATCACCGGTGCGGTACAGACGACCGGGGGTGAAGGGGTCCTTGAGGAAACGTTCGGCCGTCAACTCGGGACGGTTCAGGTAACCCCGCGCCACCTGCACGCCGCCGATAAACAGCTCGCCGACCACGCCCAGCGGCACCGGTTGCAACTGCCCATCCAGCACATACAGGCGCGTGTTGGCGATGGGTTTGCCGATCGGGGTGTTGTCCGCTGCATTGGGGCGCGCGCAGTTCCAGGCGGTCACGTCCACCGCGGCTTCGGTGGGGCCGTACAGATTGTACAGGCCGATCCCCGGCAACTGCTGCTTGAAGCGGCGCACCAGGCTGCCCGGCAGGGCTTCGCCGCTGCACATCACCCGTTGCAACCCCGCCGCCTGGCTGACATCGCCGTGGGCCAGGAACACATCGAGCATCGACGGCACAAAGTGCAAGGTGGTGATCTGCTCAGCTTCGATCACATCGCACAGGTAGGCCGGGTCTTTATGCCCGCCGGGGCGCGCCATCACCAGGCGGGCGCCGGTGAACAACGGCCAGAAGAACTCCCATACCGACACGTCAAAGCTGAACGGGGTTTTCTGCAGCACTGCGTCATGGGCCTTGAGGCCGTAGGCGTCCTGCATCCACAACAAGCGGTTGACCACCCCGGCGTGCTCATTGATCACGCCTTTGGGCTGGCCGGTGGAGCCGGAGGTATAGATCACGTAGGCCTGGTTACGGGCGGTGAGGCCCGGCACCTCGGGGTTGCTCGCACTCTGGTGCTGCCAGGTGGGCTGGTCGAGGTCGATCACCGGCACCTCGCCGAGCACACCACGAGTCGCACGTTGCGCCAGCACCACCACCGGCGCGCTGTCGTGCAGCATGTAGGCGATACGCTCCAGCGGGTACGCCGGGTCGAGCGGCACATAACCGCCACCGGCCTTGAGGATGGCGAACAGGCCAATGAGCATGTCCAGGCCGCGCTCCAGGCAAATCCCCACCCGCGATTCCGGCTGGACACCCAATTCACGCAGATGATGGGCCAGGCGGTTGGCGCGTTCGTTGAGTTGCCGGTAGGTGAGCTGTTGCTCGTGCGCTTTCACGGCAACGGCATCCGGCGTGCGCATGACCTGGGCCTCGAACAGCCCGTGCAGGGTCTGGTCGAGGGGGTAGTTCACCTCCGTGGCGTTGAATTCAACCAGCAGTTTTTGCCGCTCCTCGGCCCCCAGGATCGGCAGCCGATGGAGCGCCTGGTGCGGCGCCTGCTCCAGGGCCTCGACCAGCCCGGCCAAGGCCACTTGCATATAACCGCAGATCCGTTGCGCATCGACGTGGGCCAATGCCGTCACGTCGTAGCCATCGCCCAAGTCGTCCACATTCAAGGTCAGCGGGTAGTTGGTGCGCCCGTCGTTGACCAGGGTCTGCATGCCCTCCCAGGCGTGTTGCGCGTCCTGGGAACGGGTGGCGGCGCCGCGATGGCGATAGTTGAGCATCGAACTGAACAACGGCGCCGGTGCCGCCACACCGCTGCAACGCTGAGCCAGGGCCAGGGAGGCATGCTCGTGGCCGAGCAACGCGCTGAGCCGTGCGTGGGTGGTGCGCACGGCTGCACGCACACCTTGGGCGTCGATATCCAGGCGCAGGGGCAAGGTGTTGATAAAGACGCCGAGGGCACGGTCGGCGCCCTCGCCGCCTTGCAGGCGCCCCACCAGCACCGTGCCGAAGACCACGCTGTGCCGCCCGGAGGTGGCCGCCAGGACCTGGCCCCAGGCCAGGTGGAACAGGCTCGCCGTACTCACGCCGAGCAAACGGGCCTGAGCCCGCAGGCGGCGGTTAAGGTCGCTGTCCAATTGCAGGCTGTGCGCTTCGATAGCGCTGCCGTCGCCGCGGACATCCTGCAGGCCGAAGGGCAAGGTGGGTTCATCGACATCGCCAAGCATGTCGCGGAAGAACGCCTCGTGCTCCTGCTCGCTGACACCCAGGCGTGCCTGGGCCACGTAGTTGCGGTACGGCATCGGCGCGGCGGTGGGCGCCGGGTGGCCGAGCAGGTAGCCCTGCATTTCCCGCAGCACCACGTCGAAGGCGGTGTGGTCGAGGACGATATGGTGATAGAGCAACACCGCCACCACGCGCTGGTTGGCCGGGTCTTCGGCATAGGCCAGGCGGATCAGGGGCGCCTGGCTGATGTCCAGGCGGTAGCGCCGGGCATCGAAGCGCTCATGCAGGCCGGCCAGTACATCGCCTTGCAAGTGCAAGTGTTCAAGTGGCAATCGGGCCTTGCGCCACACCACTTGCAGCGGTTGCACCAGGCCCTCCCAGACCACCCCGGTGCGCAGGATATCGTGGCGATCGATCACCTGCTGCAGCGCCTGGGCGAAGGCGTGTAGACGCTCGATACGGTCAAACGCCAGGTGCGACTGCAGCAGGTAGGGGTCGCCCTGCCCGGCCGTGAGGTGGTGGTACAGAATGCCTTCCTGCAAGGGTGCCAGGGGGTAGATGTCCTGCACATTCGCGGCGCCGCCGGGCACGCAGCTGACGACCTGGTCCAGACTCGATTGATCGAGTGTCACCAGGGACAGCAGGTCCGGGGTGATGCGCTGGCAATCAGCCGGGATGCGGTTGGCCGGCACCTGGACTTCGCGACCACTGCCCACGGCCGCGGCCAGGGCGGCCAGGGTTGGCTGGCTGAACAGCACGCGCACGTCGGCGCTCAGGCCAACCTGGCGCATGCGCTCGATCAGGCTGACCGCCAGCAACGAATGGCCCCCCAGTTCAAAGAAGTGATCGTGGCGCCCCACTTGCTCGACCTGCAGCACTTCGGCCCAGAGCCTTGCCAGGGTGGTTTCCACGGCGCCTTGCGCAGCTTCGTACTCACGGCTCAGCACGGCGGTCTGGTCCGGTGCCGGCAAGGCCTGGCGGTCGAGCTTGCCGTTGGCGGTCAGGGGCAGCACGTCGAGCCGCACGTAGGCCACCGGCACCAAGGCCTGCGGCAAGTGCGCCTGCAGTTGCTCACGCAGGCTTTCGATGGACAGCGGGTGGTGTTCGGTGAACCAGGCCACCATGCGCCCCTCGCGCACCAGCACCACCGCTTCGCCCACCCCTGGCAACGCCGCCAGGCAGCTTTCGATTTCGCCCAGCTCGACGCGCACGCCACGGATTTTCACCTGCTCGTCGTTGCGTCCCAGGTACTCAAGATTGCCGTCGGGCAACCAGCGCACCTGATCGCCGGTGCGGTACATGCGACCGGCGTTGAACGGGTCCTGCAGGAAGCGTTCGGCCGTCATCTGCGCACGGTTCAGATATCCGCGAGCCACGCCGCTGCCACCCACATACAGTTCACCGGCGACACCCACCGGCACCGGCCGCAAGTGCTCATCCAGCACGTAGACGCAGGCATTGGCGATGGGCCGGCCGATATGCAGCGCCTGCCCGGCACGCACGCGGCCGGAGGTGGCAACCACCGTGGCCTCGGTAGGCCCGTAGTTGTTGATCACGGCAAAGCGCCGCTCCTGGCTGAACTGGCGCAAGCGGTCGCCGCCGATCAGCAGCAGGCGCAAGGTGGGGTGGTGCAGGTCCTGGCTGAACGCATATTCGGCCACCGGCGTGGGCAGGAAGCTGACGTCCAGGGGCTGCGCCAGCCACCAGGCAAGCAGGTCATCAATCTGTTCATTGCCCAGCTCGGAAGGCGGCAGGTGCAGGGTGGCGCCCACGCACAATGCCGGCCACACCTCCCAGGCCATTGCGTCAAAACCAAAACCGGCGACGCTGCTGGTGTGACTGATGGCGCTCAGGCCAAAGGCTTCGCAGTGCCAATGCACCAGGTTTTCCACGCTGCGGTGCTCCACCATCACGCCCTTGGGTTGGCCGGTGGAGCCGGAGGTGTAGATCACGTAGGCCAGGTGCGCCGGGGTCAGGTCGGCGATCTGCGGATTGCTCACGTTGGGATGGTGGTGCTCATGCAGGTCGATGCTGGCGACATTACCCAGCAGCTCGCGGGTGCTCGCTTCCGCCAGCACCGCCACAGGAGCGCTGTCCTGCAACAAGTAAGCAATGCGTGCAGCGGGATAGGCCGGGTCAATCGGCACATAACCTGCGCCCGCCTTGAGAATACCCAGCAATCCCACCAGCATCTGCGGCCCACGCCGGCAGCACAGGGCGACGCGGTCATCCGGTTGCACCCCCTGCGCCAGCAGGTGATGGGCCAACTGGTTGGCGCGCTGGTTGAGCTGGCGATAGGTCAGGGATGTGCCGTCCTGCACCACGGCAATGGCATGGGGCTGGCGCTCGGCCTGGATTTCGAAGGCGCCATGCACGGTGTGCCCGGTGGGGAAATCCGCCACCGTGGCATTGAACTCGCGCAGCAGGGTTTCGCGTTCGCTGGCCGGGAGGATATCCAGCTGGTCCAGCGCGGTGTGCGGGGTATTTTCCAGGGTGTCGACCAGTTGCTCGATGGCATTGGCCATGTAAGCGCACACGCGCCCCGCGCCGATGCGCGGCAGCGCCAACACGCTCAGGCCGAAGCCCTCACCCAGGTCATCGACACTGAGGGTCAACGGGTAGTTGCTGCGCTCTTCACCGCCCAACAGCTGCACACCTTCCCAAATACCATGGCCGTCGCGGGCCATTTCGCCGGGGTGGCTGTGACGGTAGTTGAGCAAGGCGCTGAACAGCGGCGTGGAAGCCGCCACGCCACTGCAGCGCTGGGCCAGGGCCAGGGAGGCGTGTTCGTGACCGAGCAAGGCGCTCAAGCGCCCATGGGTCGCCTTGAGCGCGGCCACCGCGTCGACGGCCACGTTCACCTTCAGCGGCAAGGTGTTGATGAACATCCCCAAGGCACGGTCGGCGCCGTCGCCCGCCTGCATGCGGCCCATCAGGACGGTGCCGAATACCACCTCGTCACGCCCACAGACACGCCCCAGCACCAGCGCCCACGCCAGGTGCATCAGGCTCGCCGCACTGACGCCGCGCAATCGCGCCTGTTCCCGCAGCCGCTGGGCCAACGCGGCGTCCACGGCCTGCTCGGCCTCTTCGATAGCGCGCCCGTCACCCTGCACGTCCTGCACGCCGAACGGCAAGGTGGGCTCATCGACGTCGGCGAGCATCGCGCGGAAGAACTGCTCGTGTTCGTCCACACTCACGCCAAGACGCGCCTGGGCCACATAGTTACGGAACGGCGCGGCCAGCGGCAAGTCCTGTGCCTGGTTGAACAGGAACGCGTCCATCTCCCGCCCCACCACCGCCATCGCCGTGTGATCCAGCGCCAGGTGGTGGAACAGCAGGATCGCCGCCACCCGCCGGTTGGCCGGGTCCGGGGCGTAGACCATACGCAGCAACGGCGCCTGGGTAATGTCCAGGCGATAGTGGCGCGCATCGAAACGCCCATGCAGTTGTTCGAGGATATCGCCGTGCGCCGGGTCCAGGTCAATCGCCTGAACCACCAGCGGCGCCTCACGCCAGACCACCTGGACCGGGCTGTCGAGGCCTTCCCAGACCACGCTGGTGCGCAGGATGTCGTGACGGGCCGCAACCTGTTGCAGCGCGCCCATGAACCGTTGCAACCGCTCAAGGCTGTCGAAGGCCATGCGCGATTGCAGCAGGTACGGATCGCCCTGCTCGGCGCTGATATGGTGGTACAGAATGCCTTCCTGCAGCGGCGCCAGCGGGTAGATATCCTGCACATTCGCCGCACCGCCAGGGACGCTGGCGACGACCCGGTCAATGGCCGCTTGATCAAGGCTCACCAGGGTCAGCATCGACGGCACTATCCGGGTACAGCCCGCAGGAATGCCATTGGCCGGCACCGCAATCTCACGGCCGCTGCCGACTGCCGCCGCGAGCGCCGCCAGGCTCGGCTGATTGAACAGCACACGCACATCGGTGCTCAGACCGGCCTGGCGCATGCGCTCGATCAGGCTGACCGCCAGCAACGAGTGCCCGCCCAGCTCAAAGAAATGGTCATGACGGCCGACGCGATCAAGCTTGAGCACATCCTGCCAGATTTGCGCCAACAGGGTTTCCACCTCGCCTTCCGGCGCCTCATACCCACGGCTGAGCAGCGCGCCTGCATCCGGTACCGGCAGGCCCTTGCGGTCCAGTTTGCCATTGGCAGTGAGGGGCAACAGTGCCAGCCAGACATAGGCCGACGGCACCATGTAGTCCGGCAGCCGCCCCTGCAGATGGGCGCGCAGCGCTTCGATCGGCAGCGGCGCGTCAGCGGTGTAGTAAGCCACCAGGCGCTTGTCGCCAGGCTCGTCTTCACGGACCAGCACCACGGCGTGGTCCACCTGAGGGAAGGCGGCCAGGCAGGCTTCGATTTCGCCGGGTTCGATGCGGAAACCACGGATCTTCACTTGCAGGTCATTGCGCCCCCGGTACAGCAAGGTGCCGTCGGCCTGCCAGCACACCAGATCTCCGGTGCGGTACAGCAGGCCCGCGCCGAACGGGTTCGGGATAAACGTTTCGGCGGTCAGTTGCGGCTGGTTCAGGTACCCCTTGGCCACGCCCGCGCCGCCAATATACAGCTCGCCGACCACGCCCAACGGCAGCAGTTGACGGTGCGCATCCAGGACGTAGGCCTGGGCATTGGCAATCGGCCGGCCAATCGGAATACCGCCCTCGCCCACCTGGGTAATTTCATGGGTGGTGGCAAAGGTGGTGGCTTCGGTCGGCCCGTAGCCGTTGAGCAGGTGCCGGGGCTTGCCGTGCTTGAGCACGCGGTCGATCACCAGCGGGTCGAGCACATCGCCGCCGACGATCAGGTAACGCAACTGCGCCAATACCGGCATCAGTGCATCGGCGTATTGGTGGAACAGCCCGGCGGTCATCCACAACACACTGATGGCCTGCTCCTGCAGCAACGACGCCAGCGCCGCCTGGGACAACAGCACCGCCTGTTCGACCACCACCACACAGCCGCCGTTGAGCAGCGGTGCCCACACCTCAAGGGTACTGGCATCGAAAGCGGGGTTTGAGGCAAAGGCCACGCGGTCGCGCGGGTTGAACTCGGCATAGCCGTTGTTGAGCACCAGGCGCGAGATGGCGCGGTGGGGCACTTGCACGCCTTTCGGTGCGCCTGTGGAGCCGGAGGTGTAGAGGATGTACGCCACGCTTTCCGATGACTGCAATACTTGCGGGTTGTGCGGCGACTGCGCCTCCAGATTCAGGTCGGCCAAGGTATTGAGCACCCGCTGCGCACCACTGTCCTGCACGATAAGCGCCTGGCGCTCGAGCGGCGCATTGATGTCCAACGGCACATACACGGCGCCGCACTTGAGGATCGCCAGTTGGCAGATCAGCAAGTCGAGGCTGCGCGGCAACGCAATCGCCACGCTTTCCCCTGGCTGCACGCCCTGGCTGATCAGGTGATGGGCCAG
Organism: Pseudomonas sp. GW821-FHT09D08; assembly: GCF_059416305.1. Lineage (NCBI taxonomy): Bacteria > Pseudomonadati > Pseudomonadota > Gammaproteobacteria > Pseudomonadales > Pseudomonadaceae > Pseudomonas > Pseudomonas sp. GW821-FHT09D08. The sequence continues at coordinate 20,872 of NZ_JBWKOX010000023.1, read as the reverse complement.
GCGGTTGGCACGGCGGTTAAGGTCGCGGTAGCTCAGGGACAACGGCCCCTGCACCGCCGCCACCGCTTCGGGGCGCGCCAGGACCTGGGCTTCGAACAGTTGCGGCACGGTGAGCTGCGACGGGTAGTCCCGGGCGGTGGCATTGAAGTCCACCAGCAGTTGGTTACGTTCGGCCGGCGGCACGATCGACACGGCCAGCATCGGCGTGGTGGGCGCCTGTTGCAGCGCGGTCACCAGGTGACGCAAGGCGGTGAGCATATAGTCGCCGACACGCCGCGCGTCCAGGCTGGCCACGCCTTGCACCGTGAGGGCGAAGCCGCTGCCGAGGTCATCGACGTTAAGCACCAGCGGGTAATTGCTGCGTTCTTCGGAACTGAGGATCCGGATGCCTGAAGCGGCAAACGGACTGTCTCCCGGCACGTCCGCCGGCGCGCTGTGACGGTAGTTGAGCAGCGTGCTGAACAACGGCAACGAACCCGGTACGCCACTGCACCGCTGGGCCAGGGACAGCGGCGCGTGCTCATGCACGAGCAAGTCTGCCAGGCGCGCATGGGTGGCGCGCACCGCGGCCTGCACGCCGACGGTGCCGACGCTGACCCGCAGCGGCAAGGTGTTGATAAACATCCCCAGGGCGCGGTCGGCACCTTCGCCACCCTGCATGCGCCCAAGCAGCACGGTGCCGAACACCACCTCCTGCTGCCCGGAGACTTGCCCCAGCACGTGCGCCCAGGCCAGGTGCACCAGGCTCGCCGTGCTCACGCCCAATTGCCGCGCCTGCTCGCGCAGGCCCAGGCTCAATGCCGGCTCCAGCGGCAAGTGCGCTTCGACAATGCCGCTGCCGTCACCATTCACGTCCTGCAAGCCGAAGGCCAGGGTCGGCGCGTCGATATCGCCCAACATCTCGCTGAAGAACGCTTCGTGCCGGGCCTGGCTGACTCCAAGGCGCGCCTGGGCCACATAGTTGCGGTACTGCACCGCATCCGGCAGTTGCGCGCTGCGCCCGGCCAGGCTGGCACTCATTTCCTGCACCAGCACTTGCAGGGCGGTGTGGTCGAGCAGGATATGGTGCAGCAGCAGAATGCCGACGAAACGTCCCTGATCCTCGGCGTAGGCCAGGCGCATCAGTGAAGCGCGGGACAGGTCGAGGCGATAGTGGCGTGGGTCAAAGCGCTGTTGCAGGTACGCCAGGGCATCGACGCCCGGGGCTTCAATGCGCTCCACGGCCAGCGGCGCCTGGCAGCAGACCACCTGTGCCGGCACGTCCAGGCCTTCCCAGAGGATCGCGGTGCGCAGGATGTCATTGCGCTCGATCACGCTCTGCAGCGCCAGGATAAAGGCATCCACCGCAGCCTGATCGTCAAAGCCCAACTGCACCTGCAACACATAGGGGTCACCGTCGGTGGTCGCCAGGTGGTGATAGAGAATGCCTGCCTGCAAGGGCGCCAGGGCGTAGATGTCCTGCACATTGCCGATACCGCCGGGCACGCTGTGGAGGATGTGATCGATGGCGGCCTGGTCGAGATCGATCAGCGGCAACATATCCGGGGTGATGACCTGACTGTGGGCATGGATCGAGTTGGCCGGCACCTGCACTTCCGCTTGCCCGCCCACCGCCGCCGCGAGTGCTGCCAGGGTGGGTTGGCCAAACAACACGCGCACGTCGGCGCTGAGGCTCACCTGGCGCATGCGTTCGATCAGCTTGACCGCCAGCAGGGAGTGGCCACCCAGTTCGAAGAAATGGTCATCGCGGCCAATGCGATCAAGCTTGAGCAGGTCTTGCCAGATGCCGGCGATGGCGGTTTCCACGTGCCCCCGGGGGGCCTGGTAGCTGCGCCGGGCCACGGCATCGGCGTCGGGTGCAGGCAAGGCCTTGCGGTCGAGCTTGCCGTTGGTGGTCAGCGGGAAACGTTCCAGCAGCACGAAGGCACTGGGCACCATGTGTTCGGCCAGACTCAGCAGCAGGTGATCACGCAGCGCCGCGACGCGGGTGTCGCCCTCGGCAATCACGTAGGCCACCAGGCGTTTGTCCCCCGGTTGATCTTCACGGGCGATCACCACCGCGTCGCGCACCCCTTGGGCGCTGGCCAGGCGCGCCTGGATTTCGCCCAGTTCGATCCGGAAGCCGCGGATCTTCACCTGGTCATCATTGCGCCCCAGGTACTCCACGCTGCCGTCGGCCAACCGGCGTCCAAGGTCGCCGGTCCTGTACATCCGCAGTCCGGTGGACGGATCGCTGAGGAAGCGTTCGGCGGTCAACCCATCCCGGTTGAGGTACCCCCGCGCCACACCGGCACCGCCGACGTACAACTCGCCGACCACGCCAACCGGCAGCGGCTCGTGGTGGGCGTCCAGCACATACAGTTGCAGGTCGGGAATAGGCCCGCCGATCGGGCTGACGCCGACCAACTGCGCGTCCGCCGCTTCCAGGGCGCGGTACGTCACGTGCACGGTGGTTTCGGTGATGCCATACATGTTCACCAACTGCGTACCGGCGTTGATCGCCCGTGCGTACCACGGCTTGAGCATCCCCGGCTCCAGGGCCTCGCCGCCGAAAATCACCTGGCGCAGGGAATGGGCCTGGGGGCTGTCGCCCTGGGCCGCGAGCAGTTGGCGGAAGGCGCTGGGGGTCTGGTTGAGGATGCTGACGCCCGCTTCGCAGAGCAGCGTGTAGCACTCGTCCGGCGAACGGCTGAGCAGTTGCGGCACGATCAGTAACTGGCCGCCGTGCAGCAGCGCCCCCCAGATTTCCCACACCGAAAAATCGAACGCGAAGGAATGAAACAATGCCCACACGTCGTTGCGGTTGAAGCCGAACCAGTGCTCGGTAGCGCTGAACAGCCGCGCCACCTGGCGATGCTCGACCATCACGCCCTTGGGCTGGCCGGTTGAGCCGGAGGTGTAGATCACATAGGCCAGGTTGTGCGGGTCGAGCATCACATGCGGATTGACGATGGACTCGCCGCGCAGGCCGTTGAGGTCGATCGGCGCCAGCTCGCCCACCAGGTGACGGGTGTTGGCTTGCACCAGCACGGCCAGGGGTTGGCTGTCGCGCAGGGTGTAAGCAATGCGTTCCAGCGGGTAGGCCGGGTCGATGGGGACATAGCCGGCGCCGGCCTTGAGGATGCCCAGCAGGCCGATGATCATCTCCGGGCCACGTTCGACGCAGATGGCCACGCGGTCGTCGGGGCGGATGCCTTGCGCCAGCAGGCGATGGGCGACCTGGTTGGCGCGCTCGTTGAGCTGGCGGTAGCTCAGACGCTGCTGGTCGAACCGCAGGGCAATGGCCTCCGGCTGGGCGGCGGCTTGGAGTTCGACCTGCTGGTGGATCAAGGCGCTGTCGGCGTAGGTGCGAGGGCTAGGGTTGAGGCTGTGCAGCAGGTGGTGGCGCTCTTCGTCGGGCAGGATCGCCAGGCGGTCGAGGGGCGTGTCCGGATGGTGTTCCAGGGCCTGGGCCAGGCTCTCCAGCGCCGTGTGCAGGTAGCCGGCGACACGCTGCGCGCCGATGTGCCCATCGACCATCACCGTCAGCGCAAAGTCTTCGCCCAGGTCATCCACATTGACCGTCAGCGGGTAATTGGTACGTTCTTCGGCGCCCAGTACCTGGATGCCCTCAGCGACCTCAATCACCGCGGCCATGTCGCCCGCGGCGCTGTGCCGGTAGTTGAGCATCGCACTGAACAGCGGCGTCGGCGCGGCCACACCACTGCAACGCTGGGCCAGTGCCAGGGAGGCATGTTCATGCTCGAGCAACGCGGTGAGTCGCGCATGGGTTGCCTGCACCCCGGCGCGCACGCCCTGCGCGCCCACATCCACCCGCAACGGCAAGGTGTTGATGAACATGCCCAAGGCCCGCTCACCGCCCTCACCCGCCCCCATGCGCCCGAGCATCACCGTACCGAACACCACCGCATCGCGACCGGAAACCACGCCCAGGACACGGGCCATGGCCAGATGCAGCAGGCTCGCCACGCTTACCCTCAGCGGCCGCGCCAGGCTGCGCAGGCGGCGACTCAGATCGCTGTCGACGGAAATACGCGCCTCGTCGATGCCCAGCCCATCGCCCTGTACGTCCTGCAAGCCGAACGGCAAGGTCGGCTCGTCGATGTCCGCCAGCATCTCGCGGAAAAACGCCTCATGGGCCTGCTCGCTGACCCCGTGGCGCACCTGGGCGATATAACGGCGAAACGCTACGGGCTCAGGGGCCTGGTCTTGCTGGCCGGCCAAGTACAGCTGGATTTCATGGCGTACCACATCCAGGGCGGTGTGATCGAGGATGGTGTGGTGGAACAACAGCATGGCAACCACACGCTGGTTGGCCGGGTCATCGGCGAATACCAGGCGCAGCAGCGGTGCCTGGCCCAGGTCCATGCGGTAAGTGCGCGCGTCGTAGCGCGTCAACAGGCGGTCGAGGGCATCGCCACCGCTGAAGTGCGCCTCTTCACAGGCCAGGGTTGCCTTGCGCCACACCACTTGCAGTGGTTCATCGAGGCGTTCCCAGGCCATGGAGGTGCGCAGGATGTCGTGGCGATCGATCACCCATTGCAAGGCTTCGACAAAGGCCGCCAAACGTGCACGGCTATCGAACACAAACTGGGCGTGCAACACATAGGGATCGCCCTGCGCTGCCGAAAGATGGTGATAGAGCATGCCTTCCTGCAACGGCGCCAGCGGGTAGATATCCTGCACATTCGCCGCCCCACCGGGGATCGCCGCGACGATACGGTCAAGCGCCAGCTGGTCGAGATTGACCAGCGGCACCATGTCCGGCGTGATGCGATAGGCCGGGCTCAACCAGTCCCCGCCATGCTCGGTCACCAGCGTAAGCAAGCGCGGTTTGTGGGCGATCAGTTGATCCCACAACGCATCGTCCAATGCCTCATCGTCACCCAGGACAATCAGGTCGTCTTCTTCCCTTTGCAGACGGATCGCGTGGGTGGAAATCGCTGCCAATAATTCGCTGAACTGCATGGGGGTAACCTGCCTGATAAGTCACGGTGGAGAAGAAAGTCCGTTTTCAGCTGCCGTTTGGAATCGGGTGTGCTGGAGCGCCCGGTGAAAAAAATGCAGGCGCAGCCGCAGGCCTGGAGGGGCTTCCGGCAGGGTTGGAAAATTAAGGGATTTGGGCGCTGGGGGGTGACATGGGAAGCGGGGACAAGAGGGAGGCAGCGAGGGTTCAACGTTTTTTCAGGGCAGGTAATCGCTCCCGAACGGGAGCGAGAACGTCGCTAGACGGTCTTCACCTTCAAATGCCGCGCATACCAGGGCCGCTTCGGCACGCGCTTGAACAGGCCCTGCAACAGGTGCTCGTCCTCACCAAAGGTAATGCGCAAGGCGAGCTTCATGGTCTCCGGGTCCATCTCCATCGACTTGCCCATCTGCAACCCCGGGGTGGTGCTGCAGCCATGGGTGTCCGGGCCCAGCCACGGGTCGTCGACTTCGACCCAACGCCCCGGGGCGAACCAGGCCACGCCGTTGACGTCCAGGCGCCGGACTTCGCCGGGGTTGAAGCGTTCGTGGGCGCGGTACCAGTCCTCGATACGGTCGTCGATCCAGCCGTGGAAGTGCCAGAACACCGGGTTTACATGGGATGAAAACGGGTCGCCGAGGAAGTCGTTTTCCGCCGCGTACCAGCGCGGGGCAAAATCTGCCGGGTCGCGGGCCAGGGGGACCGGCGCGCCGTTGGACGGGTCGCGGGGCACCGAGGCCCAGCGCATGTGCAGCCAGTCGTGCAGGCCCAGTTCCATTTCGGAACCGAGTTGGCCCAAGGTCAGCCTGGCCAGGTAGCGCGGGTCGCGGTACTGCGATTCCCAGACCTGGAAGTTGCTGTGGTAGGTCTCGGCGGCCTTGATGTCGCTGACCCACTGGGTGTATTCGCTGTCGTCCGGGGCTGACCAGGTGGGCGGCAGCGCGAAGCCGTCGTGGTTGTCGAAGTAGCGCAGGAAGCCTAGGCGGTCGCGCTCCAGCGCCGGTTGCGGCTCGGGGAATACGGGCCACGAGGGCAGATCCTGCATGGAACGCGCGGTGCCGAGCATATGCCGGTGCATGAAGAAGAAATCGATGCCCGAGCCGTTGCGGTCTTTGTGTTTGCCACGGGCGTCACGCTCCTTGCCGCGCGGGCCGGGTTGCCAGCCGATACCGCGCAGGGCGTCGCGTTTTTCTTCGGAGAGTTTGTGCCACTGGTCACGGGTGGCGTGCCACAGCTGGTGAAACAGGCGGTGCTCCGGAGCAATCAGCCAGGCCAGCAGGGTCGGGTTGAGGCCGATGCGTTGGCGGGCTTCGGGAAACAGCTGTTTGTGGGCGATAAAGCGGTTGTCACGTTCGGTCAAGGCCAGGGGGCGATCCAGGTCGAGGATCTGCCCACTGAGGGTGCCGCTGCCGGCGTTGGCGAAGTCGGCCCATACCTCATCAAGGGTCATCTTGAACTCATAGGCGGGCCTGCCGTCGACGGCATCACGATCGATCAGGCGCCAGTAGAGCAAGGCGCCCTCGCCCGTCAGCAGGTCACCCAGCACGCGGTAGCGCGGTTCGCCTTCGCTGCGCAGGTTGGCGGCGGTGTCCAGGTAGCCGCGCAGGCCACGGCCACGGGGGGCGATGTCGAGCAACAGTTCCAGGCCTTGCAGCGGCAGGCCCTTGAGGCCGGCATCGCGGCCTCCCAGGCGCAGGCGCCACACCCCGCGCAAGGTGTTGGCCAGATGCTGCCCGGCGGTGTCGGCCAGGTCCACGGTGGCTTCGCCGGGAGTGATGGGGAATTCTTCTTCGCGCGTCAACTCGCGATGGGCATAGAAGGCGGCCGGCACAGCCGCGCCGGTCAGCGCCAGGCCTGCGATGAACCCACGTCGAGAGATGGTCATTGTCTACCTTAGGAAACGGCTTTATCAGAGCTAGAACGTTTGCAGGCCGGGGAAATTTACCGCCCTGCCCGCGCCGCCTAAATTTCCCCGCGCACCACTCGTTCTTCCCTGATAGCGAAGGCCTCAACTGACTGAGATGGCAATGACAAAACCACGTTCGAAAAAGGCGCTGTACATCGGCTTGCCGCTGGCACTGGCCATCGGCGCCGGGGCCGGTTTCCTGATCTGGGATCACTGGTTCAAGGGCAATGCCGGCTACCCGCTCGCAGTGATCAAGCAGGCCAATGAACTGCAGGACCGCCTGCTGTCGTTCGACAGCCACATCACTGTGCCCATGGACTTCGGCACCGCCGGCAACGAGGCGGACAAGGACGGCAGCGGCCAGTTCGACCTGGCCAAGGCGGCACGCGGGCGCTTGTCCGGCGCAGCCCTGACGATCTTCGGCTGGCCGGAAATCTGGAATGGCCCCAACGCCCCGCACAAGCCCACTGACGGCTTCGTCGAGGAAGCCCGCCATGAGCAGGAGGTGCGCTACAAGATCATCTCCGGCATGGTGCGTGATTTTCCCAATCAGGTCGGCATCGCCTACACCCCGGATGACTTTCGACGCCTGCATGGCGAAGGCAAGTTCGCGATCTTTATCAGCATGCTCAACGCCTACCCGCTGGGCAATGACCTGAACCAGCTGGACCTGTGGGCCGCCCGTGGCATGCGCATGTTCGGCTTCAGTTATATCGGCAATAACGCCTGGTCCGACTCGTCGCGCCCACTGCCGTTTTTCAATGATTCCGTCGATGCCCTCGAAGGCCTGTCGGACATCGGCAAGCAAGCGGTGCAGCGCCTCAATGACCTGGGGGTGATCATTGACGTGTCGCAGATGTCGACCAAGGCCCTGGAGCAAGTCGCGCACCTGAGTCGCACGCCGATGGTGGCGTCCCACTCGGCACCGCGCGCGTCGGTGGACATCCCGCGCAACCTCAGCGACAAGGAACTGCAACTGATCAAGAACAGCGGCGGCGTGGTGCAGGTGGTGGGCTTCCCGGCCTATATACGCCCCCTGAGCCAGCCGACCCAGGACAAGCTCAACACCCTGCGCGCGCGTTTCGACCTGCCGCCGCTGCCCAACCTGGCCATGGCCCTGATGCCGGGGGACGCGATCATCGCGGCCTGGCCGGAGCAGAAGTTCGGCCAGTACGCCCAAGGGCTGTACGGGATTCTTGAGGAAGAACCCAAGGCCACGCTCAAGGACTGGGGCGACGCCGTCGACTACACCGTGCGCAAGATCGGGATCGATCACGTCGGCATCGCTTCAGACTTCAACGACGGCGGCGGTATCGACGGCTGGAACAACGTCGGCGAAATCCGCAACGTCACCGCCGAACTGCTCCAGCGCGGCTACTCCGAAGCCGACATCGCCAAGCTGTGGGGAGGCAACTTCCTGCGGGTCTGGGACCAGGTACAAAAAGCCGCCAGACCCTTGGCCAACCGCTAATCACCTAGAAGCAAGTCCATGACTGACCGTCGTACGTTTCTCAAGCAGGCCGGGGTATTCGCCGCCAGCCTGCCATTGGGCGCTGCACTCATCCCGCAGGCACTGGCTGCCACCACCACGGATGACCCATGGACGGGGTTCAAGCAGCTATTCAACCAGGACCCGGATTACCTGCACTTCTCCAACTTCCTGGTGGCCTCGCACCCCAGGCCGGTACGCGAGGCCATCGAGCGTTACCGCGCCCAGATCGACCGCAACCCAGGGCTCGCTATGGACTGGGACCTGGAGGAAACCTGGAAACGCGAAGGCCAGGTACGCGAATGGGCCGGCCGCTACCTCAAGGCCACCCCGGCGCAGATCGCCCTGACCGGCAGCACGTCCGAAGGCCTGGCGATGATCTATGGCGGCATCAAGGTGCGCCCGGACCAGGAAGTCCTCACCACCGTGCATGAGCATTACGCGACCCAGAACGTGCTGGATTTTCGCGTGCTCAAGGAAGGCACCCAGGTGCGCCGGATCAAGCTGTTCGAGCGGGCCAGCCAGGTCTCTGTCGACGAGGTGCTGGGCAATATCCAGCGCAATATCCGCCCCAATACCCGGGTGCTGGGCATGACCTGGGTACAGTCCGGCAGCGGCGTGAAACTGCCCATCGGCGAGATCGGCAAGCTGGTGGCGGCGCACAACCGCAACCGCGACGACAAGGACCGCCTCCTCTATGTGGTGGATGGCGTGCATGGTTTCGGCGTGGAAAACCTCGACTTCCCCGACATGCATTGCGACTTCTTTATCGCCGGCACCCATAAATGGATGTTCGGTCCGCGGGGCACCGGGCTGGTGTGCGCGCGCAACCCTGAAAACACCTACGTCACGCCCATGGTGCCGACCTTCTCCGAAGACAAGGACTTCGCCACCATCATGACCCCCGGCGGCTATCACGCCTTCGAGCATCGCTGGGCGGCGGATGAGGCCTTCAAGCTGCACCTGCAACTGGGCAAGGCGCCGGTCCAGGCGCGCATCCATGGGCTGAACGCCGAACTCAAGGCGCAATTGCTGGCGCACCCGCAGATCGAACTGGTCACGCCGCGCAGCCCCGAACTGTCTGCCGGCTTTACCTTCTTCCGGGTCAAGGGCCAGGACAGTGATCGGGTGGCGGCCTACATGCAGAAGAACCGCGTGGTGATCGACGCGGTGGACCGCGACGTCGGCCCGGTGATCCGCACGGCGCCCGGCCTGCTCAACAACTCCGACGAAATCCAGCGCTTCATGACCCTGCTCAGCCAGCGGTTGTGACGCGCCTTTTTCCCTTTGCACGAGAGGCCCCTATGACGCCACTGCGACTCAAACCCCTGACGACCCTGGCACTGACCGCCCTGTGCGGCGCGCTGCTGCCGGGCCTGGTTCAGGCTGCCACGCCGCAACCGGGCAAAGTGTTCAAGGACTGCAAGGACTGCCCGGAAATGGTGGTACTGCCCGCCGGCACCTTCACCATGGGGACGCCGGAAGACGAAGTCGGCCGCGAACCGGACGAAGGCCCGATGCATGAAGTGACCTTCGCCAAGCCATTCGCCATGAGCCGCTTCCACATCACCGCCGGTGAATGGGACAGCTATATCCGCCAGACCGGGGTGAAGATCGCCGACGGCGACACCCGCCCCGGCCGCGAATGCATCGCCAGCAAGCCGCGCTATCCCCAGGGCCCGCGCCAGCCGGCGGTGTGCATGGACATGGACGACATCAAGCACTATGTGGCCTGGCTGTCGAAAAAGACCGGCCAGCAGTACCACATGGTCAGCGAGGCCCAGCGCGAATACGCCGCGCGCGCCGGCTCCACCGGGCCATTCCCGTTCCCGTTCGACGAGGGCAAGGGCTACAGCATCGCCAAGCATGCCAACACCTACGGCCCGGCGGACGGCTACAGCTATTCCTCGCCCGTGGGCAGCTACCCGCCGAATGCGTTTGGCATGTATGACATGCATGGCAACGTCTATGAGCGCGTGGCGGACTGCGAGCACTCCAGCTACATCGGCGCCCCCACCGACGGTAGCGCATGGATGGAGCCAAACTGTGAGGGCTACATGATTCGCGGCAATGACTGGGGCGAGGCGCCAGTGTTTTCGCGCTCAGGGAACCGCAACACGATCTATCCGCAGACGCGGGGTGATTGGATCGGCTTCAGGGTCGTGCGCGATCTCTGAAGCTGACGGGATTTAATCTGGGAGGGGGCTTGCGTCCGATGGGGTGCGGCAGTCGACATCGCCATTGACTGATACTCCGCCATCGGGCAAGCGCCCCCTCCCACAGTCAAATCGTGCGCGGCTTAGACCCCCTTCTGCGCCAACAACTCCAGGCCTTCATGCAACGCCGGGAACAGGCTGTTGTTGAAGTTGTTCCAGCGCAGTTCGAGGATGGTGTCGTCCGGCGAGATCTCGGTCTTGAGCACGTCGTGGAACACTTCGCCGGAGTCGATGCCGTTGTCCACGTAGTGGAACGAGGCACCAGTGAGGTACAGAGGCTCACACGGCTGCGTCTGCTTGGTCGCCCAGTCCACCACGGCTTGTCCGCGGGCACCGTACAAGGCATTCCAGGTGGCGTAGGCACCCCGGCGTTCATAGGGCGATTCGATGCGGGTGATACCGGGGTGGATGTTCATGATACGACGGGCAAACGGCGCACCGGGGCGCACCAGCTCGTCCAGGATCACCAGCAGGCCATCGAGCACCACAATATCGGCTTTCAGCTCCACCAAGGTGTCATGCAGGCGGCGTTCGAAATCCTGCTTGCCGGCGAGATGTTCGGCGCTGCCCCGGGGCAGGCGCCGATAGGTGGAAGGCACGCTCAGCAGCAGATCGTTGACCAGGCGCCCCTGCACTCGCAGGTCGGCCGGGTACAGCCACTGGCGGCCGGGCTTATAGGCAAAGCCGTAGTCGGCCACCAACTGCTGATCCCGCGGGTTCTGCTCATCGTCGTCATACACCACGCCCACCAGGTTGTAGGCCTCGCCCAGTGACGTGTCGTTGAGCGACCCCACCAGAAACTCCAGCACCGACTTCATGTAGCGCTCGTGGTCCTTGTAGGCCACCGGCTGGCCGGCCTTGTCGGCAGCGGCATTGCGCAGGGACCACACGTACACCAGGTTCTTTTTCGTCATTGTTTCGCTCTCGCTGGAAAAATCAGGCACGCGCCGATACGCGAGCGCCTACACCACAAGAACGAACCAGCCCACGCGCAATTTATCCGCCACCGCCACCGCCGGGCACGCCGAGCTAAATAGTCGCGCCAATCCTTCGTTTGTCATGGGTAAGGGTCTGTGTGCCCAGCCCCCTCTTTTTCACTTTCCGGGAAGTACTTATGACCGACCCCAAGCGCGGCGCCTTCACAGGTTTGCTTGCATTGCTCAGGCCGTTTCGCACCATCGTGACGGTCTCCATCGCCCTGGGCATGGCCGGCGGCCTGGCCATCACGCTGTTGCTGGCGACCATCAATAACGCGCTGCACACTTCCACCGGCATGACCCAGGGCGTGATCCTGAGCTTTGCGGCGCTGTGTGTGCTGGCGCTGACCAGTTCGATCGTCTCCGATATCGGCACCAACTATGTGGGCCAGCGGATCATTGCCGCCCTGCGCAAGGATCTCGGCGAAAAGGTGTTGTCGGCGCCCATCGAGCAGATCGAACAGTATCGCTCCCACCGCCTGATCCCGGTGCTGACCCATGACGTCGACACCATCAGCGACTTCTCCTTTGCCTTCACCCCGCTGGCCATCGCCACCACCGTGACCCTGGGCTGCCTGGGGTACCTGGCGTACCTGTCGGTGCCGATGTTCCTGATGATGGTGGTGGCGATCGTCATCGGCAGCAGCGTGCAATTCATTGCCGGCGCCAAGGGCATTCGCGGCTTCGACGAGGCCCGCGACCAGGAAGACGAGTTGCAACGCTACTACTCGGCAATCGCTTCCGGCGCCAAGGAGTTGCGCATCCACCGGCCCCGCCGCTACCGCATGAACACCCACCGCATCCAGGAAACCGCCGACCGTATCAGCGATATCCAGGTGCGTTCGGTGAACATCTATATCGTCGCCAAGACCTTCGGCTCGATGCTGTTCTTTGTGGTCATCGGCCTGGCGCTGGCGATGCAGGCCTACAACCCGAACCCGGACCCGGCGGTGATCACCGGTTTTGTGTTGGTGCTGCTGTACATGAAGGGCCCGCTGGAACACGTGGTGGGTTACCTGCCGATCATCGGCAAGGCACGCATTGCGTTTGCGCGCATCACCGAACTGTCCGAACGCTTCTCTTCCCCCGAACCGCACCTACTGATGGACGGCAGCGAAGCGCCGACACCGGTGGTGCACAGCCTGGAGCTGCGCGGCGTGAGCTACAGCCCGCCGCCGGTGGAAGGCAGCCAACCGTTCCACCTGGGGCCGATCAACCTGAGCATCAAGCAGGGCGATATCGTGTTTATCGTCGGCGAGAACGGCTGCGGCAAGACCACCCTGATCAAGCTGCTGCTGGGCCTGTATCAACCCGAGGCCGGGGAAATCCGCCTCAATGGCGAAACGGTGACCGATCCGGCGCGTGATGACTATCGCCAGCTGTTCACCACAGTGTTCGCCGACTACTACCTGTTCGACGACCTGGTCCAGGGCAGCGCCACCCAATCGCTGGACAGCGCCGCCAAGTACCTGGAGCGCCTGGAAATCGCGCACAAGGTCAGCGTCAAGGACGGCGTATTCAGCACCACCGACCTGTCCACCGGCCAGCGCAAGCGCCTGGCACTGGTCAACGCCTGGCTGGAAGAGCGCCCGGTGCTGGTGTTCGACGAATGGGCCGCCGACCAGGACCCGGCCTTCCGCCGCGTGTTCTACACCGAGCTGCTGCCGGACCTCAAGCGCCTGGGCAAGACCATCATTGTGATCAGCCACGACGACCGCTATTTCGATATCGCCGACCAGTTGGTACGGCTACGTGCGGGCCAGGTGGTGCACGAAATGGAGCCGGCCTGAAAATTCTTTTCCGGTTTCCACAGGTAGGAACGTCTCACTAGTGGTAATGAGAACCAACCACAACAAATATTTATAATCTGCCCACTAAATACCTAGAAGAGAATTCACCCATGCCAGCAACATTTGGTCTGAGTCCCTTGAGCAAGGCACTCTCCATGCGCCGCCTCTTGAACACCCACGTGCTCCCTGGCGCCATTGCCGTTGCGCTGACCCTGCCAGTCGCAGGTTATGTTCAGGCGCAGGAGATCGAGCTGAATGTCCCCGCCCAGTCACTGGGGAGCGCTCTTCAAGAATTTGGTCGGCAGGCCAACCTGCAAGTGCTGTACAGCCCGTCCGACGTAGAAGGCAAACGCAGTCACAAGGTCAAGGGCAAGATGCAACCTGGCCAGGCCATGACCACCTTGCTGACCGGGACGGGGGTCGATTACGACCTGCAGGGCAACACCATGACGCTCACGGCCGGGCGTTCGTCCGCCCTGGAACTGGGCGCCACCCAGGTGACCGCCAACCAGCTCGGCACCATTACCGAGGGCTCCGGCTCGTATACCCCCGGCACCATCGCGACCGCGACCCGAATGGTGCTGACGCCCCGGGAGACGCCTCAATCGATCTCGGTGGTGACGCGCCAGGCCATGGATGACTTCAACCTCAAGTCGATCGACGACGTGATGCGCCATACCCCCGGCATCACCGTTGCCGCGTACGACAGTGAGCGGACCAGCTACTACTCCCGTGGCTTCGCCATCCAGAACTTCCAGTACGACGGCATTCCGATCCTGCAGGATGCCCAGTATTCGTCCGGCCACACCCTGACCGACACGGTGATCTACGACCGCGTCGAGATCCTCAAGGGCGCTACCGGCCTGCTGACCGGTGCCGGCGGCCCTGGCGGCACCATCAACATGGTGCGCAAGAAGCCAACCTCGGAATTCAAGGGCTACGTCGATCTGGGCGCCGGTTCCTGGGACAACTACCGCTCGGAAGTCGACGTCGGCGGTCCTCTCACCGAGACCGGTAACGTGCGCGGTCGGGCGGTGGCCGCCTACCAGGACAAGCACACGTTCCTCGATCATTACCAGCGCAAGACCAACGTGTACTACGGCATCCTGGAGTTCGACCTGTCACCGGACACACTGCTGACCGTCGGCGGCGACTACCAGGACAGCGACCCGCAAGGCTCCAGCTGGTCGGGCTCGGCCTCGCTGTATGACAGCGCCGGCAACCGCATCAGCACCTCGCGTTCGTTCAACAATGGCGCCAAGTTCAGCAAGTGGGCGCAGTACACCCGTACCGGTTTCGCGACCCTGGAACACACCTTCGATAACGGCTGGGTCGGCAAGGCCCAGTACAACCACCAGATCAATGGCTACAAGGCACCGCTGTCCGCCCTGCTGGCGCCCAACGTCACCACCGGTCAGTCCATGTTGCTCACGCGGACCTACAATGGCGAGACCACCAGCGACACCGGCGACCTCTATGCCACCGGGCCTTTCAGCCTGTTCGGACGTGACCATGAACTGGTGATCGGCGCCTCGGTCTCGCGCTCCCGCTGGCTGGGCCGCGACTACACCCGCGCCATCAACAACAACTACGACTATTTCAATTGGAACGGCGAGGTTCCCAAACCTGACCGTGGCCCGCAGACCAAACGCAACGACGAGCTCACCCGCCAGAGCGCCCAGTACATCACCGGCCGCTTCAGCCTCGCTGATGACTGGCACCTGATCCTGGGTACCCGGGTCAACAACTACGAGGTCAGCGGCACCAGCCAGGTCAAGGACACCGGCAAGGTCGTGCCTTACGCCGGCCTTACCTACGATTTCACCGAAAACCTCTCGGCCTATGCCAGCTTCACCGAGATCTACCTGCCACAGGACGACTACCGCGACCGCAACAACAAGCCGATCGAGCCGGATGAAGGCAAGAACTACGAGGTCGGCTTCAAAGGCGAATTCTTCGATGGACGCCTCAACGCCAGCCTCGCCTACTTCGAAGTGCACGAGAAAAACCGCGCCATCGACGATAACGACTACATTCCCGACAGCTACCCGGGCCTCGACTATGCGTCCAAGGGCACCAAGGCCAAGACCAAGGGCTACGAAGCGGAAATCTCCGGCGAGCTGGCCCCCGGCTGGCAGCTGCAGGCGGGTTATACGCACAAGATCATGCGTGACAAAGAGGGTGAAAAACTCTCCACCTGGGAACCGGAAGACCAGGTCAATATCTACACCAGCTACAAGCTGACCGGCGCCCTGGACAAACTCACCCTGGGCAGCGGCGTGCGCTGGCAGGGTACGGGCTGGAAGCTGCTGACCAACAACTACACCACCGGCAGCCAGGATAACTTCTCCCAGGATCCCCTGTGGCTGGTGGACCTGATGGCTCGCTACCAGGTCACCGAGAACGTATCGGCCAGCCTCAATGTCAACAACGTCTTCGACAAGAAGTACTACACCAACATCGGCTTCTACAACTCGGTTTACTACGGTGACCCGCGTAACATCATGCTCAGCACTCGCTGGAACTTCTGATGCATAGACGCTAGACGCACCGCCCCAAGCCCCTGGCCATGCGCAATGACCAGGGGCTTTTTGCTGCCCGCACAACACGCAGGCAAGGCAAAAAAAACGCCCCTGGCCGTTGGGCCAGGGGCGTTGGATAACGCGGACAGTTACTTCATGGCATCGGCGAAGCTCTGTACGAACGCGGCGTTATCGATGATGCGGTCGTGGGTGGAGTCGATCATCACTGACTGCTGTACGCACGCGCGGCCCACCACCTGCTCCATGGTCGCTTCGATCAACCGGCGATGCTGTCCCGCACGGCTCGCGGCGGCCCACCAGCACCTGATCGGCGCCTTGAGCGGCTTGAAGTCGGCATCCTTGAGGCGCTGGCCCAGGGTGCGGTCCAGTTCCCAGGAAATCTGCGCCTCGTCCCCCTCAAGCAAGCTTGCCTTGATCTCCCGGAACGTCTCACCCAACGCGTCTTCAGCCCAGGCACCCAGCGCCTGCCATTGCTGCACTTCATCGCTGAAGAGCGCCTGGCTGTCCTGCCACGCCGCGTGGATCTGCTGGCTCGAGGCAGGAAACATGACCTGCAACAGTTCTACACGCCGCTGGTTGACCGACAGTTCATCGTCATCCGCCGTCACCGCCGCGTCCCAATAGGCCTTGAGCCAATACGGTGGCGAGGCGTCGATCCAACCGACCACTTCCACCTCGCGCCCGGCTTGCTCCAGCGCATAAGCGACTTCCATGGCCAGGTTGCCGCCCATTGACCAGCCAGCCAGGCGATAACGGCCTTCGGGCCAGGCAGCGAGCAATTGCCCGGTGTAATCCTCGACCATCGCTTGCCAGCTCGGTACCGCACTGCCCTCCTCGGCCAGTGCACGGCAGATCACGCCCATCACCGGCCGTTGCTCGCGCAGCGCCAAGCCAATGGCCTTATAGCAATGCACCGAGCCATAGCTGGGGTGGAACAGGAACAACGGCGTCCCTTGCGTCTGGCTGTTGAGCTTGACGATCAACGAAGGCCCCGCGCCGTTACCCAGGCAATTCACCTGCCCGGCAACCGTCGGGTTAAGCATCAATTGGCTGACCGACAGCACCCTGCCGGTGGCCTTGCGGATGCGCTCCCTGAGCATCAACACCAACAGCGAATGACCGCCCAGTTCAAAGAAATTGTCATCCAGGCCAACGCGCTCGACGTCCAGCACCTCGCCCCAGATCGTCGCGAGCCGTTGCTCCAACTCGTTCTGCGGGGCGCGGAATACCTGCTCGTGCTGGCGCGCATCGGGCTTGGGCAGTGCCTTGCGGTCCAACTTGCCGTTGGGGCTCAGAGGCATCTGCTCCAACAGCACCCACTGGGCCGGCACCATGTAGTCGGGCAAATGCGCAGCCAGGTGCGCAATGAGCGCTTCGCGCCAGTGTTCACTGGGCGCCTGCAACACCAGATAGCCGACCAAGTGCTTGCCATCGACAACCTGCACCGACGCCTCCTGCACTTCAGCGGTTTCGAGGAGGCGCGCTTCAATTTCACCCAGTTCAATCCGCAGGCCCCGCAACTTGACCTGGTGATCCAGGCGCCCGAGGTATTCGATCACACCGTCGCTGCGCTGGCGCACACGGTCACCGGTACGATACAAGCGGGCACCCGACTCGAACGGCGAGGCAATGAAACGCTCGGCGGTCATCCCGGGACGGCGATGGTAGCCACGCGCCAACCCCTTGCCGCCCAGGTACAACTCGCCCGCCACGCCTGCGGGCACCACTTGCAACTGGGCATCCAGCACATAGGTCTGCAGATTGGCTATGGGCTGGCCGATGGGCACCGTGTCACGCCGTTCATCGATGCAGGTCCAATGGGTCACGTCGATGGCGGCTTCCGTCGGCCCGTACAGGTTGTACAAGCCGGCTGCGGGTAATTTGGCAAATACCTGTTGCTGGGCATCCACCGGCAGTGCTTCACCGCTGCATACAATGCGTTGCACGCTGTGGCAACTGGACACTGCCGCATCCTGCATGAACGCCTGCAACATCGAAGGCACAAAATGCAACGTCGTCACGTGCTCGGCGTTGATCAGCGCCACCAGCCTGGCGGGGTCACGGTGATCACCCGGCGCCGCAACGACCAGCCGCGCGCCGGTCATCAGTGGCCAGAAAAACTCCCACACCGAGACGTCGAAACTGAACGGTGTCTTTTGCAAGACCGTATCGCTGGCGCTCAAGGCGTAGGCTTCCTGCATCCAGCACAAGCGGTTGGCCAGTGCCGAATGACGGTTGCCCGCGCCCTTGGGCTGGCCGGTGGAGCCGGAGGTGTAGATCACATACGCGAGGTTTTCAGCGTCCAGCACAATGTCAGGATTGGTGTCGGGGTAATCCTCGAACGCCGACTCCCCCAGCACCAGGCATTCGACGCCTTGGGCAATCGGCAGCTGTTGCAGGAGATGGGATTGGGTCAGCAGCAGTTTCACGCCACTGTCTTCGAGCATGTACGCCAGGCGCTCACGCGGGTAGTCCGGGTCCATCGGCACATAGGCGCCGCCCGCCTTGAGCACGGCCAGCAGGCCGACGACCATTTCGACGGAACGCTCCACGACCAGGCCGACCAACACATCCGCGCCGACGCCCGCACGGATCAGGCGGTGGGCCAGGCGATTGGCGCGCCGGTTCAGCTCGGCATAGTCCAGGCGCTGGGCAGCGAAGACCAGTGCCGGAGCGTCCGGGGTCTGCGCCGCCTGAGCCTCGATCAAATGATGCACCGGCTGGCGCGAATAATCGCGAGCGGTGGCATTCCATTGCGCTACCAACACCTGCTGTTCGCAAGGGTCCAGCAACGGCAACTGGCTGACACGCTGCTGCGGGTCATTGAGCATGCCCTGCAGCAGGTTCTGCCAATGGGCAAGCATGCGCTCGAGCACGATAGGGTCAAACAGGTCGGTCGCGTAAGTCAGGGTGGCGTGGATGCCATCCGCCGAGGCCTGGGTGTCCAGGCTCAGGTCGAACTGTGCGGTGTGGCTGCCCCAATCCAGCCCTTCTACACGCAGGTCCGGCAGTGAGTGCCCCGAGGTCATCAGGCCAGCATCGCTTTGGTGGTTGAACATCACCTGGAATAAGGGGTTGTGGCTCAGGCTGCGCTCCGGTTGCAGGGCTTCCACCAACTGTTCGAACGGCAGGTCCTGATGGCCCTGGGCATCCAGGCTGCGGCGCTTGACCTGCTGCAACAACTGGCCGACGGTGATCTGCCCGTCGATATCGGCCTTGAGCACTTGAGTGTTGACGAAGAAACCGACGACGCGCTCCACCTCAACCCGGTTGCGGTTGGCAATCGGAACCCCGATGCGGATGTCCGGCTGACCACTGTAGCGGTACAACAGGCTCTGGAAAGACGCCAGCAACACCATGAACAGCGTCACGTCCTCACGCTGGGCCAAGGCCTTGAGCCCGGTTGCCAGCGCTTGGGGCAATTCGAGTTGCAGGCTTGCACCGCGATAGCTTTGCACCGCTGGCCGCGCGTTCGCGGTAGGCAGTTCCAGCATCGGCTGTTCGCCGCCGAGCAATTGCCGCCAATACGCCAGTTGACGCTCGCGCTCGCCCGCCGCCATCCATTGGCGCTGCCAGTGCGCGTAATCGGCGTATTGCAGCACCAGTTCCGGCAATTGCGGCGCCTGGCCCTGGCAGTGGGCGGCGTACAGCTGCACCAGTTCGTCGACCATCACTTGCATCGACCAACCATCGGTCACGATGTGGTGCTGCACCAGCACCAACACATGCTCATCGTCGGCCAGGCGCAGCAAGGTAACGCGCAGTAGTGGGCCCGCCTGCAAATCGAATGGCCGGGCAATCTCGGTTTCGACCTGCTGTTGAAGGTTCTCGGCGTCGGCCTCCACCCGCGCGATCACCAGGGCGGTCGCTGGGCGAATCAACTGAAACGCGCGCTCGCCGTCCTGGTACACCTGGGTACGCAAGCTCTCATGCCGCGCCACCAGAGCGTCGAAGCTGCGCTGCAAGGCCTGCTGGTCGAGGCGCCCGGTCAGGCGTAGCACGCTGGGAATATGGTAAGCCGCACTGCGCGGATCCAGTTGCCAAAGGAACCACTGGCGCTCCTGGGCGAAGGACAACGCCAACGGTTGCTCACGCCCGATCGCCAGCATCGGCGGCGCCAGCGCCTGGTCTGTCGCCTGCAAGGCCAGTACGAAACTTTCCAGCTGCGGTTGCTCGAACAAGGTGCGCAGGGCCACTTCCCGCTCAAGCAACTGACGCACACGGGAGATCACCTGCATGGCCAGCAACGAATGCCCGCCCAGCTCGAAGAAGTGATCGTTCAGGCCAATACGCTCGGCCCCCAGCACCTGTGCCCAGATCGCCGCGACCTGCTGCTGCAACGGCGTCACCGGCTCCACCCAGGCGCCTTGCGACTGCGCCGTATCCGGTTGCGGCAGGCCTTTGCGGTCAAGCTTGCCGTTGGGGGTCAGCGGCATCCGGGCCAGGAACATGAAGTGCGCCGGGACCATGTAGTCCGGCAGATGGGTTTTCAATCCACGGCGCAGGGTTTCGCGAAACTCGGTGTCGTTGGCCAGCGAACCATCGGCCGGCACGACATACGCCACCAACTGCTTGCCGGTCGGGCCATCCTGGGCGACGACCACGGTTTCACCGACGCCGTCCTGTTCACGCAGACGCGCTTCGATTTCCCCCAGTTCGATGCGGAAACCA
Organism: Pseudomonas sp. GW821-FHT09D08; assembly: GCF_059416305.1. Lineage (NCBI taxonomy): Bacteria > Pseudomonadati > Pseudomonadota > Gammaproteobacteria > Pseudomonadales > Pseudomonadaceae > Pseudomonas > Pseudomonas sp. GW821-FHT09D08. The sequence goes on along the minus strand of NZ_JBWKOX010000023.1, from coordinate 314 downwards.
CGGATTTTCACCTGGTGGTCGACGCGACCGAGGTAATCCACCACGCCATCCGGACGGCCACGGGTCAGGTCGCCGCTGCGATACACGCGGCTGCCCGGCGTGCCGAACGGGTCCGGCACAAAGCGTTCGGCGGTCAGCGCCGGACGTTCCAGGTAACCACGGGCCACGCCCTCGCCGCCCAGGTACAGCTCACCGGCGACGCCGATGGGTTGCAGGTTGAGTTGAGCGTCGAGCACGTAGCCGCTGCGGTTGCCCAGCAACGTGCCGATTGGCGCGTAGACGGCGCCGCAGGGGTCGCCCTTGCGCGCCTTCCA
>NZ_JBWKOX010000022.1:0-115036 GCF_059416305.1 Pseudomonas sp. GW821-FHT09D08 | reverse complement strand
GTGAGAGTAGGTCATCGTCAAGATTAAATTCCGAAACCCCATTTGCGAAAGCAGATGGGGTTTTGTTTTGGGCGGTCGAAAAGTGCGAAGAGGCGCCTCGGGAGGGGCTTCAGTGATAAAGTCCATGCCCTCGATTTTGCTTTTCCCAAGGAAGCCGTTATGCCGGATGCGACGTCCCTCAGCGCTGGATTCATGGTGGTTCACGGCAACCGCTTGGACGAACTGCGCAGCCTGGTGGTGAGTTGGATGCGCCGTTATCCCCTGGCGCCTCTGGAAAACGAAATCGCCTTGGTACAAAGCAACGGCATTGCCCAGTGGCTCAAACTGGCCTTGGCTGAAGACCCGCAAGACGACGATATGGGAGGCTGCGGAATTGCCGCCGCCATCGATGTACAGCTCCCCGGCAGCTTCATGTGGCAGCTCTATCGCATGGTCCTGGGACGTGACGAAATCCCTCCAAAATCCCTGCTCGATAAAGCCCCGCTCACTTGGCGCCTGATGCGCCTGCTCCCGGAACTCATTGATCAACAGCATTTCGAGCCGTTGCAACGTTTCTTGACCCACGACTCCGACCTGCGCAAACGCTACCAACTGGCGGAACGACTGGCTGACCTGTTCGACCAATACCAGGTCTACCGCGCTGACTGGCTGGAAGACTGGGCTGCCGGCCGCCATCAACTGCGTAACGGTCGAGGCGAATCAAAGCCACTCAACCCGGCCAACTGCTGGCAGGCCGAGTTATGGCGTGCGCTGTTATTGGACGTCGGTGAAGAGGGCATGGCTGAAAGCCGCGCCGGCGTGCACCAGCGCTTTATCGAACGTATCAATGCGCTTGAGCAAGCGCCGAAGGGGCTGCCTTCCCGGGTGATTGTCTTCGGGATTTCTTCCTTGCCCGCCCAAGCGCTGGAGGCGCTGGCCGGCTTGGCCCGTTTCAGCCAAGTCCTGCTGTGCGTGCACAACCCGTGTCGCCACCATTGGTCCGACATCGTGGCCGACAAAGACCTGCTGCGTAACGAATACAAACGCCAGGCGCGCAAAGCCGGCATGCCCGTTACCATCGACCCACAAACCCTGCACCAACACGCCCATCCGCTGTTGGCTGCCTGGGGCAAACAAGGTCGCGACTACATCAGCCTGCTGGACAGTTACGACGATCCCAACAGCTACCGCGCCGCTTTTCGCGATGGTCGAATCGACCTGTTCAGCGACAGCGAGCCCACCACACTGCTCAACCAGCTTCAGGACGATATCCTCGAACTGCGCCCGCTCAATGAGACTCGGGAACAATGGCCGGCTGTCGATCTGGAGCGTGATACATCCATCCGCTTCCACATTGCCCACAGCGCCCAACGCGAAGTGGAAATTCTCCATGACCAATTGCTCCAACGCTTCAGTGCCGACCCCACGCTTCGCCCAAGGGACATCATCGTCATGGTCCCCGACGTCGACAGCTACGCGCCGCATATCCGCGCGGTATTCGGTCAGCTGGACAGAATTGATCCCCGCTTCATCCCCTTCACCCTGACCGATCAAGGCCAGCGCGGTCGCGATCCCCTGCTGATCGCCGTTGAACACCTGCTCAAACTCCCCGACAGCCGTTTCCCCGTCAGCGAGATTCTCGACCTGTTGGACGTCCCGGCCTTGCGCGAACGCTTCGCCATCAAGGAGCGCGATCTGCCCACGCTGCACCGCTGGATCGAAGGCGCTGGCATCCGTTGGGGCCTCAACGCCGAGCAGCGCGCGGGTCTCGGTCTGCCGAGTAAGCTGGAACAAAACAGCTGGCGATTCGGCCTTCGCCGTATGCTTCTAGGCTACGCCGTCGGCACCGGTGCAGCCTGCGAAGGCATTGAGCCTTACGACGAAATCGGCGGGCTTGATGCGGCCTTGATCGGCCCGCTAGTCGCTTTGCTCGATGCCCTCGGCGATGCCCATCAAGCGCTGTCACAACCCGCACCGCCCCACGAATGGGGTGAGCGTTTGCAACGCCTGATGCAACTCTTCTTCCTACCCAGCAGCGAGCACGACGACTACCTGTTGGGTCAGCTTGAGCAACTCAGGGAAACCTGGTTGGAAACCTGCGAGTCCGTCGGCCTGCAGGATGAGTTACCGCTTACCGTAGTCCGCGAAGCCTGGCTGGCCGGCCTGGATCAAGGCCGTCTGTCCCAGCGCTTCCTCGCCGGAGCTGTCAATTTTTGCACCCTGATGCCCATGCGCGCCATCCCCTTCAAACTCGTCTGCCTGCTCGGCATGAACGATGGCGACTACCCACGCGCCCAGCCACCGCTGGATTTCGACCTGATGGGCAGCGACTACCGTCCCGGCGACCGTTCGCGCCGTGAAGATGACCGTTACCTGCTGCTCGAAGCCCTGCTGTCCGCCCGCGATCAGCTCTATATCAGCTGGGTCGGCCGTAGCATCCGCGATAACAGCGAGCGCCCGGCCTCTGTACTCATCGGCCAACTGCGCGACCATATCGCCAGTGGCTGGCACAACGCACAAGAAACACCGCTACTGGACGCGATGACCCAGGAACACCCGCTCCAACCCTTCAGTGCCCGTTACTTCCACGAAGGTGATGCGCTGTTCAGCTATGCCCGCGAATGGCAGTTACTCCACCAAGCTGTGGACAACGTCCCCAAAGAGGATCAACTGGCGCAGCACCAACAGGAAGAGCCCCTGAGTCTCGGTCAGTTGCAGGACTTCCTGCGCAACCCGGTCAAACACTTCTTCAGTCAGCGTCTGAAAGTGTTCTTCGAAGCCGCTGAAGTACCCTTGGCCGATGAAGAACCCTTCGTGCTTGACGCGCTGCAACGCTACAACCTGAGCGACAGCCTGTTGAACGCTGCGCTGTCCCAGCCCGAACACCTCGACCAGGCCCTCAACGCCCAGGCCCTGCGGCTGCAAGGCAGTGGCCTGTTGCCGATGGTCGGTTTCGGCGAGTGCCTGCGCAACGAACTCATTGAGCCCCTGCCCGACTTGTTGCAACGCTACCAGCAGTTGCTGGCGCTCTGGCCAACGCCACACACTGCCGCAGAGCCGATCAGTTTCGAGCATCAAGGTATAGCGCTGGAAGGCTGGATCAGCGGCCTGCATCGCCGCAGTGATGGCGGATTGCTGAGTGTCACCACCATCCCCAATAGCATCGGCTCGATCAAAACACGCAAATGGCATCGCCTGATTCGTCCTTGGGTCAATCATGTGGTGGCCTGCGCCTGCGGCCTGTCGTTGAGCACGGGGTTGGTGGCCAGCGACGATACGTTGCTACTGGCCCCGCTGGATAAGCCCATCGCCCGGGAAATCCTCGGCAACCTGCTGTTGGCCTGGCACAGCGGCATGAGAGAGCCGCTGCCGGTAGCCGTCAAGACCGCCTTCGCCTGGCTCAGCCAGACCGATCCGGTCAAAGCCCACGCCGCCGCGAGCAAAGCCTATGAAGGTGACGGCCTGACCACCGACGGCGAGCGTCGCGAAACCCCGGCGCTCACCCGACAGTTCCCCGATTACGCCGCCCTGGTCGCCAGCGAAGAGTTCGAAGGCTGGTGCGAAACCTTGTATCGACCGCTCATCAACGCCCCATGGCGATCACTCACAGGCGAGGAGGCCGGCCCATGAGCAGCAAACCCTTGGCCCTGGCCTTCCCGTTGAATGGCAGCCAGCTGATTGAAGCCAGCGCCGGTACCGGCAAAACCTTCACCATCTCCGCCTTGTACCTGCGTCTGGTCCTTGGCCACGGTGACGGTGAGTCCGGTTTTGGCCGTGAACTGCTGCCGCCGCAAATCCTCGTGGTGACCTTTACCGACGCCGCCACCAAAGAGCTGCGCGAACGCATCCGCATGCGTTTGGCCGAAGCTGCACGTTTCTTCCGCGAGGAAATTGAACAGCCCGACGCGCTGATCGCCGACCTGCGTGCGCAATACCTCCCCGAGCAATGGCCCGCCTGCGCCAACCGCCTGGACATCGCCGCCCAGTGGATGGATGAAGCGGCGGTTTCCACGATTCACAGTTGGTGCCAGCGGATGCTGCGCGAACACGCGTTCGACAGCGGCAGCCTGTTCACCCAGACCCTGGAAACCGACCACAGTGACCTGCTTGGCGAAGTGCTGCGCGATTATTGGCGACTGTTCTGCTACCCGATGCACGACGACGCGCTCAACTGGGTACGCAGCAACTGGGGCGGCCCGGCCGCGTTGATGCCACGGGTACGCGCACTGTTCGGCAGCGAACGGCCGACGGATGAAACCCGTGAACCCGCCGAGTTGATCAACGCTTGCCTGCAAGAACGCCGTGAAGCGTTGATAAACATCAAGGCACCCTGGCAACAATGGGCCGCCGAGTTGCGCGAAATCTGCCTGCACGCCGTAGCCGCCAAAGCCGTCGACGGCCGCAAGATGCAAGCGCGTTACTTCGAGCCCTGGTTCGAAAAGATCAGCGCCTGGGCCGCTGACGAAACCCTCGAGCAACTGGACATCGGCACCGGCTTCACCCGCCTCACCCCCGACGGCATGGCCGAAGCCTGGAAGGGCGACCCGCCGCAACACCCCGGCATCGACGCCATGGCCGGCCTTAAAGTCGCCCTCGACGCGCTGCCAACCCCTGACGCCGCCGTGTTGCAACACGCTGCCGGTTGGGTGGGCAAGCGCTTCGAAGAGGAAAAGCGCCGGCGTGCCGAAATGGGCTTCGACGACATGCTGATCCGCCTCAACGCCGCCCTGCAGGCCGATGGCGGCGAGCGCCTGGCCAGTGTGATCCGCGAGCAGTTCCCGGTGGCCCTGATCGACGAGTTCCAGGACACCGACCCGGTGCAATACAGCATCTTCGACAGCATTTACCGCATCGAAGAGAACCACCTCGACAGCGGCCTGTTCCTGATTGGCGACCCCAAGCAAGCCATCTACGCCTTCCGCGGCGCCGATATCTACACCTACCTGCGCGCGCGCAAATCCACGCTCGGCCGTCATCACACCCTGGGCACCAACTTCCGTTCCAGCCATGCGATGGTCGAGGCGGTGAACCACGTGTTCCTGCGGGCGGAAACCGGCCGCGGCGCGTTCCTGTTCCGGGAGCCGAACGGCGACAACCCGGTGCCGTTCCACCCGGTGTTGTCCCAAGGCCGCAAGGAAAAACTGCAGGTCGACGGCCAAACGTTGCCGGCGCTGAACCTGTGGCACCTGCCCACCGACCAGCCGGTTTCCAACGCGGTGTACCGCCAACAACTGGCCGGCGCCTGCGCCACCCGGATTGTCGAATTGCTCAACGGCGGCCAGCAAGGCACGGCCGGTTTCCTGCAACCGGATGACAGTTTCAAAGGTGTACTGCCGTCGGACATCGCCATCCTCGTGCGCGACGGCAAGGAAGCCCAGGCCGTGCGCGTCGAGTTGGCCGCCCGTGGCGTGCGCAGCGTCTACCTGTCCGACAAGGACTCCGTCTTCGCCGCCCAGGAAGCCCACGACCTGCTCGCCTGGCTCAAGGCCTGCGCCGAGCCGGACGTCGAGCGGCCGCTGCGGGCGGCCCTGGCTTGCGTCACCTTGAACCTGTCACTGCCGGAACTGGAGCGTCTGAACCAGGACGAACTGGCGTGGGAAAGCCGCGTGATGCAGTTCCGAGGCTACCGCACGATCTGGCGCACCCAAGGCGTGTTGCCGATGCTGCGTCGCCTGCTGCACGACTTCAAACTGCCGCAAACCCTGATCGCCCGCAGCGACGGCGAACGTGTGCTGACCAACCTGTTGCACCTCAGCGAGTTGTTGCAGCAAGCCGCGTCGGAACTGGACGGCGAACAGGCGTTGATCCGCCACCTGGCCGAACACCTGGCGTTGTCCGGCCAGGCCGGCGAAGAGCAAATCCTGCGCCTGGAAAGTGACGAGCAACTGGTCAAGGTGGTGACCATTCACAAATCCAAGGGTCTGGAGTACGACCTGGTCTTCCTGCCTTTCATCTGCTCGGCCAAGCCGGTCGACGGCAGTCGCCTGCCGCTGCATTACCACGATGAACACGGCAAATCCCACGTCAGCCTGCGCCCGACCGCCGAGTTGATCGCCCAGGCCGACGATGAGCGCCTGGCCGAAGACCTGCGTTTGTTCTACGTAGCCCTGACCCGCGCCAAACATGCCTGCTGGCTCGGCGTTGCCGACCTCAAGCGTGGCAACAGCAGCAGCTCGGTACTGCACCTGTCGGCGCTGGGTTACCTGCTCGGCGCCGGTGCGTCGTTGAGTGAATCCGCCGGCCTCGCGCGTTGGCTGTTGGATCTGCAGGACGGCTGCCCGACCATCCACTACGCCCCAGTGCCCGACGCCCAGGACATCCTGTTCCACCCGCCGCGCAACACTGCCCACTTGCTCGCGCCCTTGTTACCTAAGCGCAAGGCCGCCGAGAACTGGTGGATCGCGTCCTACAGTGCCTTGCGCATTGGCGACAGCATGAGCGTCGCCCACCTCGAAGCGCCCGAAAGCCCACAGGCGCAAAAGCTGTTCGATGACGAACGCCTCGATCCCGACGCACCGCGTGACGTGGCGGCGTCCGGCGCAGACATTCACCGTTTCCCACGCGGTCCGAACCCCGGCACCTTCCTTCACGGCCTGCTGGAGTGGGCCGGGGAAGAAGGCTTCAACGTGACCTCCCAAGCCATCGAACACGCCGTAGGCGCGCGCTGCAATCGCCGCAACTGGGAAGGCTGGATCGTCACCCTCAGCGATTGGCTGGGCCATGTGCTGCACACGCCGCTGCCGGTGGATAACGACCAGGTCGCCCTGAGCAACCTGCAGCACTACCAGATCGAAATGGAGTTCTGGTTCGCCAGCCATAAAGTCGACGTGCTCGCCCTCGACAAGCTGGTGTGCCAGTACACCCACAACGGTGTGTCCCGCGTCGCCGCCGAAGCAGTGCTGCTCAACGGCATGTTCAAGGGTTTTATCGACCTTACCTTCGAACATGACGGCCGCTACTACGTGGCCGACTACAAATCCAACTGGCTCGGTCCTGACGATTCGGCCTACACCCAGGACGCCATGGAACAGTCGATCCTCGAACATCGGTACGACCTGCAATACGTGCTTTACCTGCTCGCCCTGCATCGTCAACTCAAGGCGCGCCTGCCGGACTATGACTACGACCGTCATGTCGGCGGCGCGCTGTACCTGTTTCTGCGCGGCACCCAGGCTGTCAGCCGAGGGGCGTTTTTCACCCGGCCGCCACGGGACCTGATCGAAGGCCTGGACCTGCTGTTCCAGGGCAAGCCCATCCCGCCCAAGGCTGAGCCTGCCTGGGAACAAGGAGTGTTGTTATGAGCCTGTCGCCGTTACCGCTTGAGGCGTTAGCGCCCTTGAGCCGCGCCGCCGACCTGGTGAGCCTGCTGGAGCGTTGGGTTGATCGGGGGTGGCTGCGGGCGTTGGACAAGGCGTTCGTGGGCTTCCTGCACGAGCTTGATCCACACGCGGACCCCTTGGTGCTCCTGGCGGCGGCGCTGACCAGCCATCAACTCGGCCACGGCCATGTGTGCCTGGACCTGTTCGAAACCCTCAACGCGCCGGATTTTGCCCTGTCCCTGCCGCCCGAAGGCGACCTGCAAAGCGGCGCCATGCTGCTGCCGTCGCAATTGCTCGATGGCCTTGATGGCGCCCGCTGGTGCCACGCCCTGGCCGCCAGCCCATTGGTTGCCCTGGCGATGGACGGCAGCGAATCGGCACACAGTCGCCCCTTGGTGCTGTCGGGCAAACGCCTGTACCTGCGCCGCTACTGGACCTACGAGCGACGCATCGACAGCGCCCTGCGCCTGCGTCTCGCCACCCAGGAACGCGTCGCCGCCGATTTGCCCCAGCGCTTGAATGGCTTGTTTGACCAACCGGCGCCCGATGGCGTGATCGACTGGCAGAAACTCGCCTGCGCCCTGGCCACCCGCGGTGCATTCAGCATCGTCACCGGCGGCCCCGGCACCGGCAAGACCACCACCGTGGTGCGCCTGCTCGCGCTGTTGCAGGCGCCGGCCGTAGAGTCCGGCAGCCCGTTGCGCATCCGGCTGGCCGCGCCGACCGGTAAAGCCGCGGCGCGCTTGACCGAATCCATCAGCCAGCAAGTGCTGTCGCTGACAGTGCCGCAAAGCGTGAAGGAAAAGATCCCGACCCAGGTCACCACGGTTCACCGCTTACTGGGCAGTCGCCCGGGCACTCGGCACTTCCGCCATCACCTTGGCAACCCGTTGCCCCTGGATGTGCTGGTGGTGGACGAAGCCTCGATGATCGACCTGGAAATGATGGCTAACCTGCTGGATGCGTTACCGCCCCATGCCCGCCTGGTGCTGCTGGGCGACAAGGACCAACTCGCCTCGGTGGAGGCCGGCGCCGTACTCGGTGATTTGTGCCGCGATGCCGAAGCCGGCTGGTACAGCCCCGACACCCGCCAATGGCTGCAAACCGTTAGCGGCGAAGACCTCAGCGCCAGTGGCCTGCACGAAGACCTCGATGGCAGCCATCCCTTGGCTCAGCAAGTGGTGATGCTGCGCTACTCACGGCGTTTCGGCGAAGGCAGCGGCATCGGCCAACTGGCGCGCTGGGTCAACCAGCAAAACGCCGACGAGGCGCGCAAGCTGCTGGCCGCGCGCAGCCACAGCGACCTGTTCTGCGTCAGCCTCAAAGGTGAGCACGACCACGCCCTGGAGCGCCTGGTGCTGGACGGGCAGGGCGACGGCGCCCAGGGTTATCGCTATTACCTCAACCTGCTGCACAGCGCACGCCCCGCCGTCGACACCCCGCGCGATGACCTCGCCTGGATCCACTGGGCCCAGCAACTGCTGCAAGCCTTCGATGCGTTCCAATTGCTCTGCGCCGTGCGCAAGGGGCCTTGGGGTGTGGAGGGGCTGAACCTGCGCATCACGGCCGCCTTGCGCAAAGTGCGGCTGATCGAGGGGGATGAGCAATGGTACGAAGGCCGTCCGGTGTTGATGACGCGCAACGATTACGGCCTGGGCTTGATGAACGGCGATATCGGCATTGCCCTCAAACTGCCTGAAAGCGACGGCGGCCCCCAGGTGCTGCGGGTGGCTTTCCCACGTAACGATGGCCAGGGTGGCGTGCGCTTTGTCCTGCCCAGCCGTCTCAATGATGTGGAAACCGTGTACGCCATGACCGTGCACAAATCCCAGGGCTCGGAGTTCACCCACACCGCACTGATCCTGCCGGACGCGCTGAACCCGGTGCTCACCAAAGAGTTGATCTACACCGGCATCACCCGCGCCAAGCGCTGGTTCAGCCTGATCGAACCCCGTGGCGGGGTGTTTGAAGAGGCCGTGCGCCGCAAGGTCAAACGCTTGAGTGGGTTAATGCTGGAGTTGGGTCAGGAGTCAGAAATATCTGACGCTGTGCTATCGTTGCGGCATCACCCCGAAAACACCTGAGAGAATCGCTGCATGAACCTGGCCGTCTCGCCCACAGAGCGTAGTTTGAGCTGGAGACGCCTGCTGCTGGTGGCGGTTCTATGCCTGCTGGCACCCCGGGTATTTGCCGAGGCCCCAGGCCCGGCTGATCAGCGCGCCCAGGCGGTCACCCAGGTAGTACTGGGTATCCTCAGCTATGCCCGCTGGCCAGTAGAGCCTGCGCAACTGCGCCTGTGCATCGTCGGCCCGACCCAATACACCGACGACCTGATTAAAGGCACCACCCAGGCTACCGGCCGTCCGGTTGTGGTGCGGCGCCTGCTGGCCGACCATCCCGATATCGTCAATGCCTGCGATGCCGTGTACATCGGCAAACTCAGCAATGACGAACGCAGCCGCCTGTTTGCCTCGTTGATCGGCCACCCGGTGCTCAGCATCAGCGAAGGCGGCGACCAATGCACTGTGGGCAGCCTGTTCTGCCTGCGAGTGGGCGATGAGCAAGTGTCGTTTGAGGTCAATCTCGACTCGGTGGCGCGCAGTGGCGTGCGCATTCATCCCAGCGTGTTGCAACTGTCCCGGCGCCGGGCACCCGCCACATGAAAGCGGCGAACGTACGACCTACCCTGCGTTCCGTCATCGGCCGAGGGCACATGATCCTGGCGCTGGTGGCGGTGACGCTGGCCAGTGTTTCCCTGACCCTGCTCGGCGTGTTGGCGCTGCGGGTCTACGCCGAACACAACCTGCACCTGATCGCCCGGTCCATCAACTACACCGTGGAAGCGGCCGTGGTGTTCAACGACCGCGGCGCGGCCACCGAAGCCCTCAGCCTGATTGCCTCCACCGAAGAAGTCGCCCAGGCTGACGTGTTCGATAGCAGTGGCCGGCTGTTGGCGCACTGGGAACGCCCGGAAACCGGCATGCTCTCCCGGGTTGAACTGGCGCTGGCGCATACGCTGCTCGAACAACCCATCAGCCAACCGATCCTCCACCAGGGGCGCACCATCGGCAGCATTCACCTGACCGGCCACGGCGGTAGCCTGCTGCGCTTCCTGCTCAGCGGCCTGGCGGGGATCCTGATCTGCACCGTCCTCAGTGCCTGGGTCGCGCTGCACCTGGCCCGTCGCTTGTTGACCGGCATCACCGGCCCACTGCAAAGCCTCGCCGCCGTGGCCCACGCCGCCCGCAGCGAGCGGGACTTCGACCGTCGCGTGCCGCCGGCCCGCATCGCCGAACTCGACAGCCTGGGCAGCGACTTCAATGCCCTGCTCGGCGAGATGGAAGCCTGGCAAAACCACCTGCAAAGCGAAAACGAAACCCTCGCCCACAAGGCCAACCACGACAGCCTTACCGGTCTGCCCAACCGCGCGTACTTCGAAGGCCGCCTGATTCGCGCGCTGCGCAGCGCCGCCAAAGCCAAGGAGCAGGTAGCCGTGCTGTACCTCGACAGCGACCGGTTCAAAGAGATCAATGACAGCTTCGGCCATGCCGCCGGTGATGCCGTGCTGGTGGCTGTCGCCGAGCGGGTGCGTGCGCAATTGCGTGAAGATGACCTGGTGGCGCGCCTGGGCGGTGACGAGTTCGCCATCCTGCTGGCGCCGCTGCACAAGGTCGAAGACGCCCAGCGCATCGCCGAAAAAATCATCGCCAGCATGGACATGCCGATTGCCGTGCCCGGCAGCACCCAGGTATTGACCTCCCTCAGTATCGGGATCGCCATCTACCCCGAACATGGCGTCACACCCGGCACCTTGCTCAATGCCGCCGATGCCGCGATGTACCAGGCCAAGCGTTTGTCCTCGGGCGGCCAGCAAACGGCGGAGCCGGAGAGCCCCGTCGTCAACGTTCAACACAGGAGTTGATCCCTTGTTCTCGACCGCGCGTTTTATGTTTATCACCCTGCTGGTGGCTTTGCTCGCCCTGGGCGGCTGCCAGACGGCGCCTCCCAAAGGCCTGACCCCGGCGCAAGTCGCCGTCCTCAAGCAACAGGGCTTCGAGCTTACCGATGACGGCTGGGCGTTCGGCCTGTCCGGCAAAGTGCTGTTTGGCAGTGACGTCGAAACCCTTAACCCACCCAGCACCGACATCGTCCAGCGCATCGGCAAGGCCCTGCTGGGTGTAGGCATCGAGCGCGTACGCGTCGATGGCCACACCGACGGCTCGGGCAAGGAAACCTACAACCAGCAACTGTCCCTGCGCCGCGCGAAAAGCGTGGCCACGGTGCTGCAAGGCGTGGGCATGAAAGAAGAAAACATCCAGCTGCGTGGGCTGGGCAGCAGTAAACCGGTGGCCGCCAACGACACAGCGGCAGGGCGTACCGAGAATCGGCGGGTGTCGATTGTGGTGATCGCGGACTGAGCCGGCAGCCCGATTTCAATCTGAAATCCAATCAAAATGTGGGAGGGGGCTTGCCCCCGATAGCAGTGTGTCAGCCAGTCCATCTGGTTCTGTCACTCCGCTATCGGGGGCAAGCCCCCTCCCACATTTGAACGATGTTCGCTTAACTGCCCGGCGTCATCGCCTGCGTCAAGTCACCCACCACGGCCTTGCCCATCTCTCAGAGACACCGCGCAGCCCAGCCCTTTAATCCGCAAACCGAATCTCCCTTGTCTCCCCCATCAACAACCCCTGGTTCTGCTCCGTCACTTCCCGGATGTAATCCCACAACAAGGTAATCCGCTTCAACTTCCTCAGATCCTCCCGGCAATACATCCAAAACTGGCGAGTGATCGAAATCTGCTCCCCCAGCACCGGCAGCAACCGTGGATCCTGCGCCGCCAGAAAGCACGGCAAGATCGCCATCGACCGCCCTTGCTGCGCCGCCACGTACTGCGCAATCACGCTGGTACTGCGCAGGCTGGCGCTGGCGCCGGGCACGACGTTGGCCAGGTACAGCAGCTCCGAGCTGAAGGCCAGATCATCCACATAGCTGATAAACGGATGCTCGGCCAAATCGGCCGGGCGCTGGATAGGCGGGTGTTGGTCGAGGTATTCCTGGGTCGCGTACAACTGCAGTTTGTAGTCGCACAGTTTGCAGCACACGTAGGGCCCGTGTTCCGGGCGTTCCAGGGCGATGACGATGTCGGCTTCGCGCTTGGAAAGGCTGATGAAGTGGGGCAGGGGCAGGATATCGACCGAGATGGCGGGGTAGGTGTCGACGAAGTGGCTCAACTGCGGGGTGACAAAGAAGCTGCCGAAGCCTTCGGTGCAGCCCATGCGCACATGGCCGGACAGCGCCACGCCGGAGCCGGACACCTGTTCGCAGGCCATGTGCAGGGTGCTTTCGATGGACTCGGCATACCCAAGCAAACGCTGGCCTTCGGGGGTGAGGACGAAGCCGTTGGTCCGGGATTTTTCGAACAGCAGCGTGCCGAGGGACACTTCCAATGAGCTGATGCGCCGCGACACGGTGGTGTAGTCCACCGCCAGGCGCTTGGCAGCGACGCTGGCCTTGCGGGTGCGGGCCACTTCGAGGAAAAACTTCAGGTCATCCCAGTTCAGGGAGCCCAGTGATGTGATGTTTTTTTGCATATTGGACCGGCTTTTATGTGCGTTCTTATTAGAGATTTGCACATCTATACTCCAAAAACAGTCCGAACGCCTCATTCTTCAAGGCGATTCAAGCGCCTTGTCTCTGTATAAATATAAGAGTTGGAGACCACATGAACGCATCCGCCGATATTTCCGTGCAACAGGTCAAGTTGCTCATCAATGGTGAGTGGGTCGAGTCCAGGACCACCCATTGGCAAGACATCGTCAACCCGGCCACCCAGCAAGTGCTGGCCAAAGTCCCGTTCGCCACGGCTGATGAAGTCAATGCCGCCATCGACGCCGCCCATCAAGCCTTCCAGACCTGGAAGCTGACGCCGATCGGCGCGCGCATGCGCATCATGCTCAAGCTGCAAGCCTTGATCCGCGAACACTCCAAGCGCATCGCGGTGGTCCTCAGCGCCGAGCAGGGCAAGACCATTGCCGATGCCGAGGGCGATATTTTCCGTGGCCTGGAAGTGGTGGAGCACGCCTGCTCCATCGGCACCCTGCAAATGGGTGAGTTCGCCGAGAACGTCGCCGGCGGCGTCGATACCTACACCCTGCGCCAACCCATCGGCGTGTGTGCCGGCATTACCCCGTTCAACTTCCCGGCGATGATTCCGCTGTGGATGTTCCCGATGGCCATCGCCTGCGGTAACACCTTCGTTCTCAAACCGTCCGAACAGGACCCACTGTCGACCCTGCTGCTGGTGGAGCTGGCGCTGGAAGCGGGCGTACCGGCGGGTGTGCTCAACGTGGTGCACGGCGGCAAGGACGTGGTGGATGCGCTGTGCACCCATAAAGACATCAAGGCCGTGTCCTTCGTTGGTTCGACTGCCGTCGGCACTCACGTCTACGACCTGGCCGGCAAGCACGGCAAGCGCGTGCAGTCGATGATGGGCGCCAAGAATCACGCCGTGGTGCTGCCGGATGCCAACCGTGAACACACCCTCAATGCCCTGGTCGGTGCCGGTTTCGGCGCGGCGGGCCAGCGTTGCATGGCCACCTCGGTGGTGGTGCTGGTGGGCGCGGCCAAGCAATGGCTGCCGGATCTGAAAGCGTTGGCGCAAAAGCTCAAGGTCAACGCCGGCAGCGAAGCCGGCACGGATGTCGGCCCGGTGATCTCCAAGCGCGCCAAGGCCCGTATCCTGGAGCTGATTGAAAGCGGCGTGAAAGAAGGCGCCAAGCTCGAGCTGGACGGCCGCGACATCAAGGTACCGGGCTTCGAGCACGGCAACTTCGTCGGCCCGACCCTGTTCTCGGGCGTGACCACCGATATGCAGATCTACACCCAGGAAATCTTCGGCCCGGTGCTGGTGGTGCTGGAAGTCGACACCCTCGATCAGGCGATTGCGCTGGTCAACGCCAACCCGTTCGGCAACGGCACCGGCCTGTTCACCCAGAGCGGGGCGGCGGCGCGTAAATTCCAGAGCGAAATCGATGTGGGCCAGGTCGGTATCAACATCCCGATCCCGGTGCCGGTGCCGTTCTTCAGCTTCACCGGTTCCCGTGGCTCCAAGCTCGGTGACCTCGGCCCGTACGGCAAGCAAGTGGTGCAGTTCTACACCCAGACCAAGACCGTCACCAGCCGCTGGTTTGACGACGACACGGTCAACGATGGCGTCAACACCACCATCAACCTGCGCTGATTCGGGAGACGACCATGAAGATTGCATTTATCGGCTTGGGCAACATGGGCGCACCGATGGCCCGCAACCTGATCAAGGCCGGCCATGGGCTGAACCTGTTCGACCTGAACCAGACGGTGCTCAAGGAACTCGCCGAATTGGGCGGCAACATCAGCGACTCGCCGCGTGACGCTGCCCAAGGCGCCGAGCTGGTGATCACCATGCTGCCCGCCGCCGCCCATGTGCGCAGTGTCTGGCTGAATGAAGACGGTGTACTGGCGGGGATCGGCAACGGCGTGCCCGCGGTGGATTGCAGCACCATCGACCCACAGACCGCGCGCGACGTCGCCGCTGCTGCCGCCAAGCAAGGCGTGGTGATGGCCGACGCACCGGTCTCCGGCGGCACCGGCGGGGCGCAGGCCGGGACCCTGACCTTCATGGTCGGCGCCACCCCGGAACTGTTCGCCACCCTGCAACCGGTGCTGGCACAGATGGGCCGTAACATCGTGCACTGCGGCGATGTGGGCACCGGGCAAATCGCCAAGATCTGCAATAACCTGCTGCTCGGCATCAGCATGGTCGGCGTCAGCGAAGCCATGGCCTTGGGCGACGCGCTGGGCATCGACACCCAGGTGCTGGCCGGGATCATCAACAGCTCCACCGGGCGCTGCTGGAGTTCCGACACCTACAACCCATGGCCGGGCGTGATCGAAACCGCGCCGTCGTCCCGTGGCTATACCGGCGGGTTCGGCGCCGATTTGATGCTCAAGGACCTGGGGCTGGCCACCGAAGCGGCGCGCCAGGCCAAGCAACCGGTGATTCTGGGCGCCGTGGCCCAGCAGTTATATCAATCGATGAGTCAGCGCGGCGAAGGGGGCAAGGACTTTTCGGCGATCATCAACAGCTATCGCAAACCCGAATAAACTGACGGTGGCGAGCGGGCTTGTCCCGCTCACCACAAAAAATCAGTTCACTGGAAGAGGCGGCTCAAGCAAACACAAAATACTTACGTACCGTCTCGACCACTTCCCACGTCCCCTTCATCCCTGGCTCCACCACAAAGATATCCCCAGCCCGCAAGTGAATCGGCTCCATCCCCTCAGGCGTGATCACGCAGTAGCCTTCCTGGAAATGGCAGTATTCCCATTTCACGTATTCGACATACCACTTGCCCGGCGTGCAGATCCAGGTGCCCATGATCTTGCTGCCGTCTTCGCTGGTGTAGGCGTTGAGGTTGACGGTGTGCGGGTCGCCTTCGAGCTTTTCCCATTTGCAGGCATCCAGGACCGGCAGGGGATGGGTGTCGCGCAATACGGTGATGGGCTTGGACATGATGACTCCGAGGCAGGGAATGGAAAGATGCACCCTAAGGCCTGGGGCGTTGCGCCAGTGGTCTGAACTCGACATCGGGATGCCCAGAAGCGCAGGTGAACACGATTGTCGGGGCATCGCGAATCAGTGTGGGAGGGGGCTTGCCCCCGATGGCGCCAGGTCAGCCGACACTTTTGAGCGTGAATCCGTCGTTTCCTCGCAGTAAGTGCGAAAGAAGTCACTCGCGGCGCACGAATTCGCAAGAAAATTCACATCTGGCCCTCGTATCATTCACCCCAGTAACCGCCGAGAGCCTTCAAATGACCTCAATAAAAACGTGGTGGGATATCAGCCCGCCCTTGAGCACGGCAACCCCGACCTGGCCGGGCGATACGCCGTTCCAGGAAGAGCGTGTGTGGCAGTTCGGCCCGGAGTGCCCGGTGAATGTCGGGCGCGTCACCTTGTCGCCGCACACCGGCGCCCATGTGGATGCGCCGCTGCATTACAGCGCCGACGGAGCGCCGATTGGCGAGGTGTCGCTGGAGGTGTACATGGGCCCGTGCCGGGTGCTGCATTGCCTGGACAGCGGCGCGCTGGTCCAGCCCCATCAGTTGGACGGGCGTGTGGATAACCTGCCGGAGCGCGTGCTGTTGCGTACTTATCCACAAGCACCGCTGACCGAATGGGATGCGAACTTCACCGCCATCGCCCCGCAGACCATTGAACTGCTGGCCAGCCTGGGTGTGCGCCTGATCGGGATCGACACGCCCTCCCTGGACCCGCAACAGTCCAAGACCATGGATGCCCACAACGCCGTGGCGCGGCA
This sequence comes from Pseudomonas sp. GW821-FHT09D08, assembly GCF_059416305.1. Taxonomy (NCBI): domain Bacteria; kingdom Pseudomonadati; phylum Pseudomonadota; class Gammaproteobacteria; order Pseudomonadales; family Pseudomonadaceae; genus Pseudomonas; species Pseudomonas sp. GW821-FHT09D08. The sequence continues at coordinate 98,382 of NZ_JBWKOX010000022.1, read as the reverse complement.
TGGCATGGCGATCCTTGAAGGCATCGTGCTCGACGACGTACCGGAGGGCGACTACGAACTGATTGCCCTGCCGCTGCGTTTCGCCAACCTGGACGCCAGCCCGGTCCGAGCCATTCTCCGCCAGCTCAAGGAGCCCACGCGATGAGCCAATGTCCTTTCTCTGCCGACTACCAGCCACCGGAAGAATGGCATAACGCCGAACTGAATTTTTCCGAGTCCATGAGCTACGGCGACTACCTGGACCTGGGCAAAGTGCTCAGTGCCCAGCACCCGCTGTCGCCGGACCATAACGAAATGCTCTTCATCATCCAGCACCAGACCTCCGAGCTGTGGATGAAGCTGATGCTCCATGAACTCAAGGCCGCCCGCGAACACGTGCGCCTGGGCGAGTTGCCGCCGGCGTTCAAGATGCTGGCGCGGGTGTCGCGGATCTTCGATCAACTGGTGCACGCCTGGGCCGTGCTGGCGACCATGACGCCGTCGGAATACAAGGCGATTCGCCCGTTCCTGGGGCAGTCCTCCGGGTTCCAGTCGTTCCAGTACCGCGAGATCGAATTTATCCTCGGCAACAAGAGCCCGGCGCTGTTGCGCCCCCATGCCCATCGGCCTGAGTTGTTGCAGGCGTTGCAGGTGGCGATTGCCACGCCGTCGCTGTATGACGAGGCGATCAACCTGATGGTCAAGGCGGGGCTGGCGATTGACCCCAAGCGTGCCGAGCGCGACCCGACGGCGGCGACAGTGCACGATGAGTCGGTGGAGGCGGCGTGGCGCGAGGTGTATCGCGATCCGAGCCGGTATTGGGACTTGTATCAGTTGGCCGAGAAGTTTATCGACCTGGAAGATTCTTTCCGCCAATGGCGCTTCCGGCATGTGACCACGGTGGAGCGGATTATCGGCTTCCAGCCCGGCACCGGCGGCACCGAGGGCGTGGGTTACCTGCGCAAGATGCTCGATACGGTGCTGTTCCCCGAGCTGTGGCGAGTGCGCTCCACGCTGTAAACGCAATCAAATGTGGGAGGGGGCTTGCCCCCGATGGCGGAGGGTCAGTGGACACATAAGTGACTGACACACTGCTATCGGGGGCAAGCCCCCTCCCACATGGATATTACTGCGCAGCGGCGACCGCTTTCGTCTTGCTCATTCGCAACCGGTAGGCCACATAGATAACCCCCACCCAAACCGGCATCGCATACACCGACTCGCGAATCCCCGGGATCGCCAGCATCACGCTGATGATCATCAGCATGAACGCCAGGCACAGGTAGTTGCTGAACGGGAACCAGAAGGTCTTGAACGACGGCGTTACGCCTTGCTCGCCCATGGCTTTGCGGAACTTGATGTGGGTGATGCTGATCAGCGCCCAGTTGATCATCAGCGAGGCAACCACCAGCGCGAACAGCAGCTCCAGGGCACTTTGCGGCGCCACGTAGTTGACCACCACGCACAGCATCGTCACCAGCGCCGAGATCGCCAGGGCCCGCAGCGGCACGCCTTGCTTGTTGAGTTTCATCAGCGCTTTCGGCGCATCGCCTTGCTCGGCCAGGCCGAACAGCATGCGGCTGTTGCAGTACACGCCGCTGTTGTACACCGACAGCGCCGCGGTCAGCACCACGAAGTTGAGGATGTGGGCGGCGGTGTCGTTGCCGATCAGCGAGAAGATCTGCACAAACGGGCTGCCACTGTAGGCATCGCCCGACGCGCCGAGGGTTTGCAGCAGTTGATCCCATGGGTACAACGACAGCAGCACGGTCAATGCGCCGACGTAGAAAATCAGGATCCGGTACACCACCTGGTTGATCGCCTTGGGGATCACCTTGCGGGGCTCACTGGCCTCGGCCGCGGTGATACCCACCAGCTCCAGGCCGCCGAACGAGAACATGATGAAGGCCATGGACATCAACAGCCCCATGCCGCCATTCGGGAAGAACCCGCCGTGGCTCCACAGGTTGCTGACCGACGCCTGCGGGCCGCCGGTGCCGCTGAACAGCAGGTAGCAGCCGAGCACGATCATGCCGACAATCGCCACCACCTTGATGATCGCAAACCAGAACTCCGCTTCACCGAAGAACTTCACGTTCAGGGTGTTGATCAGGTTCACCGCGACAAAGAACACCAGGGCGCTGACCCAGGTCGGGATCTCCGGCCACCAGAACTGGATGTACTTGCCCACCGCAGTCAGCTCGGCCATGCCCACCAGCACGTAGAGCACCCAGTAGTTCCAGCCGGCCAGGAAGCCCGCGTAACCGCCCCAGTATTTGTGCGCGAAGTGGCTGAACGAGCCGGCCACCGGTTCTTCTACGATCATCTCGCCGAGCTGGCGCATGATCAGGAACGCGATGAAACCGGCGATCGCGTAGCCCAGGATCATCGACGGCCCTGCCGACTTGAGTACCCCGGCCGAACCGAGGAACAGCCCCGTGCCTATCGCCCCGCCCAAGGCGATCAACTGAATATGCCGGTTCTTCAGGCCACGCTTGAGGCCTACCGGGTTAACCATGTCATCCGCCATTAACATTCCCTTCTACTTGTTTTTCTCGGGGTAGAACCCCTCAGAAGTGCTGAGGAGTCAGATATTACTCTGCGTAAACTTTTCGTAATACAGCTGAACGCCATCAAGTGCCTGATCCGCCAGCCATTGTTGGATGGATTCGACCATTGGCGGAGGGCCGCACACGTACATATCCGCCAATCCGTCGCGCAATTCGGCCAGGTCGAAATGCTCGGTGAGGTAGCCGCGCTTGCCGGGCCATTCAGGCGCCGGTGCGCTCAGCACTTCGGTGTAGCGAAAACCGCGGATTGTCGAGGCGTATTGATGGATACGCTGCGCTTCACATAAGTCCTCGGCCCCGCGCACGCCGTAGTACAGGTGCACCGGCTGATCACAGCCCGTGGCGGCCAGTTCATCGAGCATGCCCAGTAACGCCGACAGTCCGGTGCCGCCGGCCACCAGCACCAGCGGTTTGCTGACATGGCGCAGGTAGAACGCACCCAGCGGCGCCTCCATCAGCAACCCATCGCCGACGTGGCAACGTTCCCGCAGGTAATTGCTCATCACCCCATCCGGCAGCAGGCGGATCAGGAATTGCAGCCGGTTGCCCGGCAGGTTGGCGAACGAGTAGGAACGCCAACAGTCGGTGCCGGGCACCGAGATGCGCGCGTATTGGCCCGGCAGGAAATCCAGCTCCGTGTCCAACCGCACCGTCAAGATCGCCGTACTGGCCGACACCTGCTGCACCTCGCTTACCGTGCCACGCACCTGCACCGGCCCCGGCGCATTGCACAGGCTCGAATCGAAGTCGAAGTAGAACGCCGCGTCGGACTTCACCCGGGTCTGGCAACTGAGCATCTTGCGCTGTTGCAGGTCGAGGCTGGACAGGGCTTCCTCGTCCACATAGTCCTGGGTGTAGTCACCCGACTCGCACCGCCCCTGGCAGGTGCCGCACACACCTTCGCGGCAATCCAGGGGGATCTTGATGCCATTGCGCAGCGCCGCATCCAACAGGATTTCATTTGCGCCCACCGGGAAAAACAGGGTCTTGCCGTCGGCAAAACTGAAGGCCACTTTGTGATTCATTCACGGAAACTCCACGCGTGTAGGGCTGGCACATCACCTGTGGCGAGGGAGCAAGCTCCCTCGCCACAAGGTGTGATGTGCTTCAAAGGTGATAGAAATCCAGCACCGAATTGATGGTGTCGTTAAGCAGCAGCGCATGCTTGCGAGTGATCAGCCAACTGTCGCCATGGGGCTTGAGGCGATAGGTGGCATGCCCGTAGAACTGCTCCGATGTGGCCAGCCGATAGAACAGCGTGTGCCAGTTCAACCGGACCTCCAGCGTGCCGTCCGCCTGCTCGGCAATGCGTACGTTGTTGATCAGGTGCAAGGTGCGCGGCATCGGTGTAGCGGATGCTGCCTTGCCGGTGCGCAGGCGAAACACGCGGTCTTCCAGGCCCGAACGATTGGCGTAGTAGATCAGCGACATCTCGCGCTTGGGGTCGCGGGTGTAGACGTGCTCCGAGTCCCATTGCGGCAGGTGGAATTCGCTGTGCGGGTCGAACAACTGCACATAGGCGTCCCAGTCCTGGGCGTCGCACAGCTCGGACTTGCGGTAGAAAAACTGCTCGATCCGGTACTGCAATGGCGCATTCATCACTTCACCTCCCGCAGTGTCAGCGCTTGTTGGTCCAGACCCTTGAGCAGGAACTGCTGCCAGTTGCGGTGCTGGTTGACGTACAGGCCTTCATGGGTGAACTCGGTGCCGGTCATGGCCGGTTGAATGCCGATGGCTTCGCTGTTCGGCGTCGGCCCGGTTTCCCAGCGATGGCTGCCGCGTGAAATATCGCTCCAGCGTTCCAGGCGGCCCTGGAAACCACGTTGGGCTTCGCGGAACTCCACCAGGTCGTCCGGTGTGCCCATGCCCGAGACGTTGAAGAAGTCTTCGAACTGGCGAATACGGTTTTCGCGGTCGGCGTCGGATTCGCCTTTCACCCCCAGGCACTGGCTGATGATCTCGGTCTTGTTCCACGCCACCGGGCGGATGATGCGCAGCTGCGAGCTGATCTGGTCGAGGAAGAACAGGCTCGGGTAGATATTCAGGTTGCGCAGGCGGTGCATCATCCACTCGGCCTTCTGTTGGCCGTGCTCTTGCACCAGGCGGGGCATGATGGTGGCGTAGCCGGAGCGCACGCTGGGGTTGGGCATGTCGCTGAACAGCACGCTGTGGCCATTGTTGAAAGCGAACCAGCCGTCATCGGTGTTGGCGTCGCCGGCGCCGAGCTTGCTGTAGTCCAGGGTGCTGGCGGACCCGCTGCCGTTCTCGGTATTCACCTGCTGGCGATGCTGCACCGTGGCCACGTAGTTGTAGTGCACGGTGCTGACGTGATACCCGTCCAGGCCATTTTCGTTTTGCAGTTTCCAGTTGCCGTCGTAGGTGTAGGCCGACTTGCCCGGCAGTACCTCCAACTCACCGGTGGCCGACTGCGCGACCATCATGTCGAAGAACACTTTGGCATCGCCGAGGAAGTCGTCCAGGCTGTCACGGCCATTCACGTCCAGGCTGATGAAGACAAAACCCTTGTAGCTCTCGATGCGGGCCTTTTTCAGGCCGCGTGTTGCCTTGTCGAAACTTTCCGGATATTCCCCCGGCGCCTTGACCTTCACCAGCCGGCCATCGCTCTTGTAGCACCAGGCGTGGAACGGACAGGTGAAGGTGGACTGGTTGCCTTTGCCGACCCGGGTGAGGGTGGTGCCGCGATGCTGGCAGGCGTTGACCAGCGCATTGAGCCGGCCCTCGCCATCACGGGTAATGATCATCGGCTGGCGCCCGGCGCGCATCGTCACGAAGTCGTGGTTATTGGCCAGTTCGCTTTCATGGCAGGCGTAGATCCAGTTCTTCTCGAAGATCAACTCCATCTCAAGATTGAACAGTTCCGGCTCGGTGAACATGTCGCGGGCGATGCGGAACACGGCGTCTGCCGGGCGAAAATCCAGGCAGCTCTCGATAAAGCTTTTCCATTGCTCGACGCTTCTTGCACCACTCATGGGAGGCACCTTTTGATAATGGCTGAACAGGTGAGCCATTAAGAGGCTGCGACAAGGTGGCGGGCTATCCGCTTAATGGGGGAAGGTGGGCCGCAAAGTTGGGCAGCAAATACCCACGGCGGTGCGGGGCGGTGACGCAACGCGCCACTGTCCGGTGCGGCCAGGGGCGGCAAAACCTGTGGTTTATCCACATAGTTGGCCGTTGCTATCCACCCGGTTGCAATCGGGTCGGCGTGGCGTAGAACTTGCTGTGGAACCACAACGACGCGCCGCCAGAGCGCGCAACCGCCTGACCGCCGTGGGTGCACACTGATGAATAGTCCTACACGCGATATCCATGTCCAACGCTTCGACCTCGAAGGCGCCCGCAGCTGGATGTCCGGCATTTGCGGACCGCACCGCCTGGTGACGGCCACGCCCGAGCGCCTGCGTTTTCATCACAGTGCCAACGTGTTCAAGTCCCGGGCCACCACCCTGGGGGTGATCGAGTACGGCACCGACGTGACCATCGATATCGAAGACGCCGAGCACTTCAGCAGCTACAGCCTCACGCTGCCGTTGGTGGGGGAGCAGGAGCTGAGCAAGAACGGCCAACGCCTGAGTTCCAACCGCGACCAGGGCGTGATCATCGCGCCCAATGAGCACCAGGTGCTGGCCATATCCGGTGACTGTCGCAAGTTGCAGGTGGTGATCACGCGGGCGGCGATGAGCGAGTCGCTGGAGGGCTTGCTGCAACGGCCGATCGAGGCGCCGCTGCAATTTGAACCGGTGATGGATGCGGTGGAGGGGGCGTCGGCGTCGTGGTGGCGCATGGCGCGCTACTTCATCGCGGAGCTGGAGTGCCGTAGCGAATTGTATGAACAGGCGGCGTTCACCCGTGACCTGGAAAGCTCATTGATCAAGGGCCTGATCCTCGCCCAGCCGAACAACTACTCGGAAGAACTGCGCGACGTATTGGGGGTGAAACTGCCCCATTACCTGATCCGTGCGCGCCAGTACATTCACGACAACGCCCGCGAGGCGCTGCACCTGGAAGACCTGGAAACCGCTGCCGGGGTGTCGCGGTTCAAGCTGTTCGATGCGTTTCGCAAGTACTTTGCCCTGTCACCCATGGCCTACCTGAAGAAGCACCGGTTGAGTGCGGTGCGCCAGGAAATCCTCGAGCATGGATCGATCCGCACCATCTCCGAGATCGCCTTCGGCTGGGGCTTTACCCACCTGGGGCGGTTCTCGGCGGAGTATCGGAAACTGTTCGATGAATCCCCCAGCCAGACGCTGCAACGCATGCGTATGCGCAGTACTTGAAGCTGATGAAGATCAACCTGTGGGAGGGGCGGTGCCTGGGCGATTTCAGATCAGTTCTTCAACCAACTGCAGGCAATGACTGAGCCCCGGCGACTGATCATTCACCCGTCGGCTGAGAATGATCGGCGAGGTCGCCGTCGCTTCCACAACCGGCGTGTAGCCGATATCCGCGCGATGCAGCACCTGCACCGACGCCGGCACCAGTGTCACGCCCATGCCCGCACCGACCAGGCCGATGGCGGTCTGCAGTTCGTTGGTCCACTGCGCCACCTTGAGGCTCAGGCCGTGGGCGTCGAACAGTGCGATCACATGGTCGGCATAGCTGGGGCGCGGGTTGCCGGGGTAGAGCACAAACGGCTCGGCGGCCAGTTGGGCGAGGGTCGCGGGTGCATCGAGCAATGGGTGGCCGGCGGGCAGCACGGCCACCAACCGATCCTCCACCAGCACACGCTGGACGATGGCCGGGTCGTCGATGCGAATGCGCCCGAAGCCCACGTCGATACGTCCGGCCTTGAGCGCTTCGACCTGCTGCAAGGTGGTCATCTCCGACAACCCCAGTTCCAGCTCCAACGCCTCATGGGTGCGCAACCGCCGGATCAACTCCGGCAGCACGCCATACAAGGTCGACGGCGCAAAGCCGATGCCCAGCCAGGTCTTCTCGCCCTGGCCGATGCGGCGCGTGTTGTCGCAGACCGTGGCCAATTGTTCGAGCAACACATTGGCGTGCTCATAGAAAAACCGCCCGGCTTCGGTCAGCCGCAGCGGTCGGCCACGCTCCAGCAGGACTACGCCCAATTCCTCTTCCAATTGCTGGATCTGCCGGCTCAACGGTGGCTGGGCGATGTGCAGGCGTTCGGCCGCACGGGTGAAGTTGAGGGTCTGCCCCAGCACCTGGAAGTAGCGCAGATGACGCAGTTCCATAACGGCTCCTTTCATACCTCAAGGGTATTGATCGAGACTAATTCTATATTGGAAGCCAGGAAAAATGCGGCACAGAATCGACGTAAATCTATAAAGAACCCAGCGGGTATTGCCATGCCGATTTGCGCCATCGAGTCGATCGAGACCATTATCGTCGACCTTCCCACCCTTCGCCCGCACAAGCTGGCGATGCACACCCTGCAAAACCAGACCCTGGTGATCATCCGCGTGCGCTGCGCCGACGGCATCGAAGGCATCGGTGAATCCACCACCATCGGCGGCCTGAGCTACGGCAACGAGAGCCCCGAGAGCATCAAGGTCAACATCGACCGTCACTTCGCCCCACTGCTGATTGGCCAGGACGCCAGCAATATCAACGCGGCCATGTTGCGCCTGGAGCGCAGCATTCGCGGCAACACCTTTGCCAAATCCGGTATCGAAAGCGCCTTGCTCGACGCCCTCGGCAAGCGCCTGAACCTGCCGGTCAGCGAACTGCTCGGTGGGCGTGTGCGCGATGCACTGCCGGTGGCCTGGACCCTCGCCAGCGGCAATACCGCCCAGGACATTGCCGAGGCCGAAAAGATGCTCGACCTGCGCCGCCACCGCATCTTCAAATTGAAGATCGGTGCCGGTGAAGTGGGCGAGGACCTGGCCCATGTCATCGCGATCAAACAGGCCCTGGGCGAACGTGCCAGCGTGCGCGTCGACGTCAACCAGGCCTGGGACGAAGCCGTGGCCCTGCGGGCGTGCAAGGTGCTCGGCGACCACGGCATCGACCTGATCGAACAGCCGATCTCGCGTAACAACCGTGGCGGCATGGCCCGGCTCAACCTGTCGAGCCCGGCGCCGATCATGGCCGACGAATCCATCGAGTGTGTCGAAGAGGCCTTCAACCTGGCCCGTGAAGGCGCGGCCTCGGTGTTCGCCCTGAAGATCGCCAAGAACGGCGGCCCCCGTGCGGTATTGCGCACCGCCGCGATTGCCGAAGCCGCCGGTATCGGCCTGTACGGCGGCACCATGCTGGAAGGGGGGATCGGCACCCTGGCGTCGGCGCATGCCTTCCTCACGCTGAACAGACTGGCGTGGGGTACCGAGTTGTTCGGCCCGCTGTTGCTGACCGAAGACATTCTTGCCGAGCCGCCGCTGTACCGCGATTTCCAGCTGCATGTCTCCCACTTGCCGGGCCTGGGCCTGGCCATCGATGAGGAGCGCCTGGCGTTCTTCCGTCGTGACGAACACTAAGAGGCGCCGCCCATGTTGTTCCACGTAAAAATGACCGTGAACCTGCCCGTCGACATGCACCCCGAGCGCGCCGCCAGCCTCAAGGCCGACGAAAAGGCCTTTGCCCAGCGTCTGCAGCACCAGGGCAAATGGCGCCACTTATGGCGCATCGCCGGGCTCTACGCCAACTACAGCGTGTTCGACGTCGACAGCGTGCAAGAGCTGCATGACCTGCTGATGCAACTGCCGCTTTACCCCTACATGGCCATCGAAGTGAATGCCTTGTGCCGGCACCCTTCGTCGATCCATGAAGACGACCGCTAGGCCGGTTTTCACCCTGATAACTACAAGATGAGGAATGCACCATGTCCATCCGACTGTCCCAGACTGCCCACGCCCAACGCTTTCTCGAAGAAGCCAGCGGCAACCTCACTGACGGCGGCAACCCGCGCGCCAAAGCGCTGATCTACCGCATCCTGCGCGATACGGTAAACATCATCGAAGACCTGGACGTGACCCCGGAAGAGTTCTGGAAGGCGGTCAACTACCTCAACGAACTGGGCAAGCACCAGGAGGCCGGACTGCTCGCCGCCGGGCTCGGCCTGGAGCATTACCTGGATATGCTGATGGACGCCGCCGACGAGGAAGCCGGCAAGTCCGGTGGTACCCCGCGCACCATCGAAGGCCCGCTGTATGTGGCCGGCGCGCCGCTGTCGAAGTACGAGGCGCGGCTGGACGATGGCAAGGACGACGCGGTGCCGCTGTTTATGCGCGGGCAGGTGCGCGACACCGACGGCAAGCCGTTGGCCGGGGCGATTGTCGATGTGTGGCAGGCCAATACCGGCGGTACGTATTCGTGGTTCGACCCGACGCAATCCGAATTCAACCTGCGCCGCCGCATCGAGACCGACGCCCAGGGCAACTACCGCTTTCGCAGCATCGTGCCGTCGGGCTACGGCTGCCCGCCGACCGGGCCGACCCAGCAGTTGCTCGATCAACTGGGGCGCCACGGGCAGCGCCCGGCGCATATCCACTTCTTTATCTCGGCGCCGGGATATCGGCACCTGACCACCCAGATCAACCTGTCGGATGACCCCTACCTGCATGATGATTTTGCCTACGCGACGCGGGATGAGTTGATTGCCGAGATTCGCTTCAGTGACGATCAGCAACTGGCACGGGAGTTTGGCGTGGAGGGGCGGTTTGCACAGATTGATTTTGACTTTGAGTTGCAAACCGCCGCAGCGCCGGTAGAGCAAAAACGCATGCAGCGGGTTCGCGCGTTGGAGGATTGATCAACACGGTCAAAAATGTGGGAGGGGGCTTGCCCCCGATAGCGGCGGATCAGTAAACATTTAAGTGACTGACACACCGCTATCGAGGGCAAGGCGAATCGTCGCACCGCCCCTCCCACATTTGATCGGTATTGTGGCTGACTATTTGCGAACGACCAGATCAAGCACCTCATCCCGATCCTTGATCTTCTGCAGCACAATCTCCGAGCGGATATCCATCACCCCCGCCGTGCGGTTCAGGTGGTTCACGATAAAGTCCGAAAAGTGCTTGAGGTTGCGTGCCTGCACCCGCAGCACATAGTTGCTGGCGCCGGTGATCACGTAGGCGCTGGCCACTTCCGGCCAGCCTTGCACCTTCTTGATAAACGTCTCATGCCAATCCTCCACATCCTGGCGCAATGACAGGTGGACGATGGCCTCCAGTTCAATCCCCAACTGCTCGGCATTCAACACCGCACGGTAGCCGCTGATAATCCCTTCGCTCTCCAGCAGGCGTAGACGACGCAGGCAGGCAGAGGGCGACAACGCGACTTTTTCCGCCAGTTCCTGGTTGCTGATACGGCCATCCTGTTGCAGGAAATGCAGGAGGCGCAGGTCGGTGGCGTCAAGGATCATGGTTAGAATAAATCCGCGTATTTAGGGGTTAACTTCGAATTTCCTACAGCTTAATTAGCCTGTTACCCACCACTTTGCACGAAAATTCTCTAAATCTTCGTTCATTATTTGCTGCATCCTCACTGACAAAAACCAGGACAACCCATGACCCCTCGCAGCCATTGCCAAGCCCTCGACACCCAGGACCCGCTGGCGTCGCTACGTCAGCAGTTCGCCTTGCCGCAGGACGTTATCTACCTGGACGGCAACTCCCTCGGTGCGCGTCCGGTGGCGGCGCTGGAGCGGGCGCAGGCGGTCATCGCGCAAGAGTGGGGCAATGGCTTGATCCGCAGTTGGAACAGCGCCGGCTGGGCCGACTTGTCCCAGCGCCTGGGCAACCGCCTGGCGCCGCTGATCGGTGCGCGGGACGGTGAGGTGGTGATCACCGATACCACCTCGATCAACCTGTTCAAGGTGCTCAGCGCCGCCTTGAGCGTGCAGCGCCAACGTGAGCCGGCGCGCAAGGTGATCGTCAGCGAAGCGAACAACTTCCCCACCGATTTGTACATCGCCCAGGGCCTCGCCGAGTTGCTGCATCAGGGCTACTCCCTGCGCCTGGTCAACAGCCCGGATGAATTGCCCGAGGCCATCGATGCGGACGTGGCGGTGGTGATGCTCACCCACGTCAACTACAAGACCGGCTACATGTACGACATGCAGGCGCTCACGGCCTTGAGCCATGAATGCGGCGCGCTGAGCATCTGGGACCTGGCGCATTCGGCCGGCGCGGTGCCCATCGACCTGCACGGGGCCGGTGCTGACTATGCGATTGGCTGCACTTACAAATACCTCAACGGCGGCCCCGGTTCCCAGGCATTCGTGTGGGTCAACCCGGCGTTGGTGGACCTGGTGCACCAGCCGCTGTCGGGCTGGTTCGGGCATACCCGGCAGTTCGCCATGGAATCCAGCTATGCGCCGAGCGCCGGCATCGCCCGCTACCTGTGCGGCACCCAGCCGATCACATCGCTGGCGATGGTGGAATGCGGCCTGGAGATTTTCGAACAGACCGACATGGCCCGCCTGCGCAGCAAATCCCTGGCGCTGACCGACCTGTTTATCGAGTTGGTCGAAAGCCGCTGCGCCGCCCACAACCTTGTGCTGATCACTCCCCGTGAACACGCCCGGCGTGGCAGCCATGTGAGCTTCGAACACCCGGAGGGATATGCGGTGATCCAGGCCCTGATCGCACGTGGCGTGATCGGTGATTACCGCGAGCCGCGCATCATGCGTTTTGGGTTTACGCCGCTGTACACGAGTTTTACCGAGGTGTGGGATGCGGTGGAAATCCTCGGTGAGATTCTCGATAACACCACCTGGGACCAGCCGCAATTCAAAGTGCGCCACAGCGTCACCTGAAGATAACGCAGATCCCCTGTGGGAGGAGGCAAGCCCCTCCCACAGGGGATCTGCGACAACGGTTAGACAGTACAACCACAATAATAAAGGGGCACACCACGTGACCACGCCAGACAACGGCTTTGCCGAGATCACCCACCGCGAACTGGGCCTGAGGCGCCAGCTCACTTCCGGCCAGATGAGCATGATCGCCATCGGTGGCGCCATCGGCACCGGGCTGTTCATGGGCAGCGCCTATGCCATCGGTTACGCCGGGCCCAGCGTGCTGGTGAGCTACGCGATCGGCGCGTTGATCACCTTGCTGCTGATGGGCTGCCTGGCCGAGATGACGGTGGCCCATTCCACCTCGGGCTCTTTCGGCGCCTATGCCGAGTTCTACATCAGCCCGCTGGCCGGGTTCCTGGTGCGTTACGCCTACTGGGCGGCGATTGTGCTGGCGGTGGGGGCCGAGGTCACGGCGGTGGCGATGTACATGAAATACTGGTTCGCCCACGTGCCGGAATGGGTGTGGATCGTGTCGTTTTCCAGCGTGCTGATCCTGCTCAACGCCATCAGCGTCAAGACTTTCGGCAACTTCGAATACTGGTTTTCGACGATCAAGATCAGCGCCATCGTCGGCTTCATCCTCCTCGCGGTGTACGTGGTATTCGGCTCCGGCAACCCGCAATACGGGGTGCAGAACTACACGGCCCACGACGGGTTTTTCCCCCATGGCGTGAGCGGCATGTGGATCGCCGTGATCGTGTCGATCTTCAGCTACTTGAGCGTCGAGATGATCGCCGTGGCCGCCGGTGAAGCGGCGGACCCGGAGCAGGCCGTGAAGAAAGCCTTTCGCGCGACCATCGTGCGGCTGGTGGTGTTTTACCTGCTGACCCTGGCGCTGATGCTCGCCATCGTGCCGTGGAACCAGGCCGGCCAGGCCCAGAGCCCGTTCGTCACGGTGATGCAGACCATCGGCATTCCCGGCGCTACCGGGGTGATGAATTTCGTGATCCTGATTGCGGCCTTGTCGGCGATGAACAGCCAGCTCTACATCACCACGCGCATGATGTTCAGCCTGTCCCGCGCCGGCTTTGCGCCCAGGTCCATGGGGGCCTTGAGCAAGAGCGGCATTCCGCTGAATGCCTTGCTGTTGTCCAGCTCGGGCATCGCCCTGGCGACGCTGTTGAACCTGGTGTACCCGGAAAGCTCGTTCACCCTGATGATGGCGATCTCGATGTTTGGCGCGATCTTCACCTGGTTCATGATCTTCCTCACGCACCTGTTCTTCCGGCGCTATCGCAAGCGTCATGGCGGCGCGAAGCTGTCGTTCCAGTTGCGCCTGTTTCCCTACAGCACGTTATTGGGCCTGGTGCTGATGGGCGCGGTGATGATCACCACGTACTTCACCGAAGCGTTCAAGATGACCCTGGTGTTTGGCGTGCCGTTCCTGCTGATCCTGTCGGCGGTGTATTACGGGGTTTTCCGCAAGGGCAGGGCCAAGGCATCGAACAAGGCCCTGGCGTAACCCGGCAATTGTTCGAACGAACGCGCGCATAACAGCAGCGTTCGGCAAGCCCACTCTTCCTGCAACGGTTGGGCGAGGAAGCGGCGCGGCGCTGGCCAGCGCGCCAGCGCCGCCTGGGGCACGATGCCCAGGCCGGCGCCGCGGGCCACCATGCGAATCAGCCCGTCAAAACCGTCGGCGCGGATGCGCGTCTGCACACGAAAGCCCGCGTGCAGCGCCTGTTCTTCCAGGTACACCGCGAGTGCGCTGGCGGCGGCCAAACCCACGTAGTCGTATTGCAGGCTGTCGACAAAGCTCACCGTGCCGCCCGCCAGGGGATGGTCGTGCGGCATGATCAGCGCCAGCGGGTCGTCGCGAAAGGGCAAGGTCTGCAAGCCGTGGGTGTCCACCGCGTCGGAGATGATCCCCAACTCCGCCGTGCCCTGGCGCAAGGCCTGGGTGATGCGCAGGCTGGGCAATTCCTGCAGGTCGATATCGAGGTTGGGGTGTTCGCGCAGAAAGTCCGCGAGCAGTTCCGGCAGGTATTCGCTGAGCGCAGTGGTGTTGCACAGCAGGCGCACCTGGCCTTTGACGCCGTTGGCGTATTCCGCCAGGTCCTGTTGCAGGTGCTCGGCCTGTTGCAACAACAGGCGGGCGTGACGGGCCAGGGCCTTGCCTGCCGGTGTGGGGGTGACGCCGCGACGTCCACGCTGGAGAAACTCGATGCCCAACGACGCCTCCATCGCCCGGATGCGGGCACTGGCGGCGGCCAGGGATAAATGGCTGCGGGCCGCGCCGGCGGTGATGTTGCCGGTGTCGAGGGTGTGCAGGTAGAGGCGCAGGTCGATCAGGTCAAAGTGCATGGCTGATGGCTCGGGTAACTGGATTGGCCTCAGGCTCACGCAAAACAAGAGGCTGCCTCAGTATATGGCGAATTTTAGAGCGCATCGAAAAGTCGCACACTCTGCCCATGAATATCTTCCTCGCGTTTTACCAGAACCTCGGTCCCGCCCTTACCTTGCTGGTGATCGGCACCTTCCTGCTGGCCGGTACGGTCAAGGGGGTTATCGGCCTGGGCCTGCCCACTGTCGCCATGGGCATGCTCGGCCTGGCTATGCTACCGGCGCAGGCAGCGGCATTACTGATCATCCCTTCGACCGTCACCAACCTGTGGCAATTGGCATTCGGCGGGCACCTGAGTGCGTTGCTCCGGCGGCTATGGCCGATGTTGCTGCTGATTTTCCTCGGCACCGGGCTGGGCACGGTGTGGCTGGGGATGGACGGCGGGCAATGGGTGGTGCGCGCACTGGGCGCCGCGTTGCTGGTGTATGCACTGAGCGGACTGTTCCTGCCCACGTTCAAGGTCAAGGCCCGGACCGAGCGTTGGCTGGGACCGGTGTGCGGGCTGATCACTGGCCTCATCACCTCGGCCACCGGTGTGTTTGTGATTCCTGCCGTGCCGTACCTGCAGGCGCTGGGATTGAACCGCGATCAACTGGTGCAGGCGTTGGGGTTGTCGTTCACGGTATCGACCCTGGCCCTGGCCGCCGGTCTAGCCTGGCGCGGCACCTTGGGCGCTGGCGCAATCAACGCCTCGTTGCTGGCCTTGGTGCCGGCGCTGCTGGGCATGTGGCTGGGCCAGGTGGTACGCCAGCGCATCAGTGCGGTGCTGTTCAAGCGGGTATTTTTTATCGGCATGGCGCTGCTGGGCGGGCATTTGCTGATCGGCGGTTAACAATTAGCGATCCATTCGTTCCTTGTGGTCAAAGGTATTTTGCCCGGTGGCGGCTTATTCCGAAGGGTCGAGGTGGATAGTCTGCGTCCAGACATTTTCAACCTTCTGGATGCCTCCCATGAAAAAAGTACTCCTGCTCAACGGCGGTAAAAAGTTCGCCCACTCCGACGGCCGCTATAACGCCACCCTGCATGACACCGCCTTGGCGGTGTTGGACCGAGGCGGTATCGACGTCAAGGTCACCCATATCGACGAAGGCTACGACGTGGCCGAAGAGGTCGCCAAATTCCTCTGGGCCGATGTGATCATCTACCAGATGCCCGGCTGGTGGATGGGCGCGCCCTGGATCGTCAAGAAGTACATCGACGAAGTCTTCACCGAAGGCCACGGAAGCCTGTATGCCAGCGATGGTCGCACCCGTTCCGACGCCTCGCAGAAATACGGCAGCGGCGGCCTGGTCCAGGGCAAGCACTACATGCTGTCACTGACCTGGAATGCACCGCAGCAAGCCTTCGACGACCCGACCGACTTCTTCGAAGCCAAGGGCGTGGATGCGGTGTACTTCCCGTTCCACAAAGCCAACGAGTTCCTCGGCATGACCGGCCTGCCGACCTTCCTGTGCGTGGACGTGATGAAACGCCCGGCCATCGAGGTGGATGTGGCGCGCTACGAACAGCATCTGGCGCGGGTGTTCAACCTCTCGGTGTAAGCTGCGGTACACCGATAACGAGGACCGCCCGTGAAAGCCCGATCCGATGAGCTACAGATCTTCGTCAGCGTGATTGAGTGCGGCTCGATTTCCGCCGCCGCGGAGCAGGTCGGGCAGACGCCGTCGGCGGTCAGCCGCACCCTGTCGCGCCTGGAAGCCAAGCTTGAGACCACGCTGATCAACCGCACCACGCGGCGCATGGACCTGACCGAGGAGGGCAAGTACTTCTTCGAGCAGGCCAAGCTGATCCTGGCGCAGATGGACGAGCTGGAGGAGCGCCTGTCGTCACGTCAGAAGAACCCCGCCGGGCGCCTGCGCATCAATGCCGCCGTGCCGTTCATGCTGCATGGGATCGTGCCCTATATCGCCGAATTCCGCCGTTTGTACCCGCAGATCCAGCTGGAGTTGAACAGCGATGACCTGATCATCGACCTGCTGGAGCAGAGTACCGATATTGCGATTCGCATCGGTGCCCTGGCCGACTCCACCTTGCATGCGCGATCCCTGGGCTGTACGCCGCTGCATATCCTCGCCAGCCCCGACTACCTCAAGCAGTACGGCACGCCGACGACGGTCGCCGAGTTGGCTGACCACACCCTGCTGGGCTTTACCCAGACCGAAACCCTCAACCACTGGCCGCTGCGTCATGTGGAGGGTGACCGCTGGCTGATCGAGCCCAGCGTGGCCGCGTCCAGTGGTGAAACCCTGCGCCAGTTGGCGTTGGAAGGGCAGGGCATTTGTTGCCTGTCGAACTTCATGACCGTCGAAGACATCAATGCCGGACGCCTGGTGCCGGTGCTGGAGGCGTTCAACAGCGGGTATCGCCAACCGATCCACGCGGTGTTCTACCGCAACTCGCAATTGGCGTTGCGCATCCAGTGCTTCCTGGACTTTATCCAGGCCAAGCTGGCGCGGTATGCGTGCTGATTCGTGACTGTCGCGCAAGAGTGAATTGGGTGGTGCGGGCTTATTCGTCAGGGATGAGTCCGTAACAATGGACCCATCACTTACCCCGTCAGGAGCACTCTCCATGAACGTATTCATTACCGGCGCAGCCGGTTTTATCGGCGGTTCCATCGCCACCGGCCTGGTCAAGGCTGGTCACACGGTTACCGGCCTGGTACGCAGCGCCGGGCAAGCGGCTGAAATGACTGCCCTGGGCATCAACCCGGTGATCGGCACCCTCGACGATGCTGCTGTGTTGACCGAGCAAGCGCACAAAGCCGATGCAGTGATCAATGCCGCGAGCAGCGATCATCGTGCCGCAGTGGAAACCCTGCTGGCCGCACTGAAAGGTTCGGACAAGCCATTCCTGCACACCAGCGGTTCGAGCATCGTGGGGGATGCGTCGGGCGGCAAGTCCAGCGATGTCATCTATTTCGAAGACAGCCTGCCGGAACCGACCGTCGACAAGGCTGCCCGCGTGGCCATCGACAACTTGATCCTGGCAGCGGCCAAAGACGGGGTGAATTCGGCGGTGATCTGCAACACCCTGATCTACGGCCACAGCCTCGGTGTGAAGCGCGACAGCGTGCAACTGCCGCGCTTGCTCAAGCAGGCACGCAAGAGCGGCGTGGTGCGCCATGTCGGCACCGGGCAGAACATCTGGTCCAATGTGCACATTGAAGACGTGGTGGCGCTGTACCTGCTGGCACTGACCCGCAACGTGCCGGGCACCTTCTACTTTGTGGAAAGCGGCGAGGCCTCGTTTATCGACATGACCACGGCGATTGCCCAAGCCCTGAACCTGGGCCGGCCGCAGGATTGGCCATTGGCCGAGGCTGAGGCCGAGTGGGGCTATGAAATGGCCAACTATGGCCTGGGCTCCAACAGCCGCGTGCGTGGCAGGCATGCCCGGGAGTTGCTGGGCTGGGCGCCGAAGCGTACGTCGGTGGTGGAGTGGATTCGTCAGGAGATGGTCTAAGTTTTCCGCGTTTAGTTGTGGCGAGCGGGCCTGCCCGCGTCGGGCTGCGAAGCGGCCCCCTGTCAGTAATCGCATACATTCAGACAGAAATACGGTGAATGGTTTTGGGGCTGCTTCGCAGCCCAACGCGGGGCAAGCCCGCTCACTACAAGGTGTGTGCTTGCCTTAAAAATCTGGCCCCACCGCGCTCAATTCCGTACCATTCCCCGCCTTATCCCCCGCAATGCCCTGGTGCCTCATGAACCTCACCCGTCTGCGCGCCGATGCCCTGGCCGGCCTCACCACGTCTTTCGCGCTGCTGCCCGAGTGCATCGCCTTTGCCCTGGTGGCTCACCTCAACCCGCTGATGGGGCTGTACGGCGCCTTTATCATTTGCACCCTCACCGCCTTGTTCGGCGGCCGGCCCGGCATGGTGTCCGGGGCGGCAGGCTCGATGGCGGTGGTGATCGTCGCGCTGGTGGTGCAGCACGGCGTGGACTACCTGCTGGCCACGGTGCTGCTGGGCGGGCTGATCATGGTCGCGTTCGGCCTGTTGCGCCTGGGCAAGCTGGTGCGCATGGTGCCGCACCCGGTGATGCTGGGGTTCGTCAACGGCCTGGCGATCATCATTGCCCTGGCCCAGTTGGAACATTTCAAGAACGGTGAAAGCTGGCTCAGCGGCATGCCGTTGTACGTGATGACCGGCCTGGTGCTGGTGACCATGGCCATCGTCTACCTGCTGCCGCGCATCACCCGTGCGGTGCCGCCGGCCCTGGTGGCGATCCTTGGCGTGGGCCTGGCCGTGTACCTGCTGGGCTTGCCGACCCGTACCCTCGGCGACATGGCCCACATCGCCGGCGGCCTGCCGAGCTTCGCGCTGCCGCAGATCCCCTGGACCCTGGAAACCCTCGGCATCATCGCCCCCTATGCGTTCCTGATGGCCATGGTCGGCCTGCTGGAAACCCTGCTGACCCTGAACCTCACCGACGAAATCACCGAGACTCGTGGCTACCCCGACCGCGAAAGCGTGGCCCTGGGCGCGGCGAATATGCTCTCGGGCCTGTTCGGCGGGATGGGCGGTTGCGCGATGATCGGGCAAACCGTGATCAACCTCAGCTCCGGCGGGCGCGGACGATTCTCCGGGGTGTTCGCCGGGGTGATGATCCTGCTGTTTATTTTGTTTCTGTCACCGCTGATCGAGCGGATCCCGCTGGCGGCGCTGGTGGGGGTGATGTTCGTGGTGTCCCAGCAGACCTTCGCCTGGGCGTCCCTGCGGGTGATCAACAAGGTGCCGCTCAATGATGTGCTGGTGATTATCGCGGTAACGGTGATCACGGTGTTCACCGACCTGGCCACCGCCGTGCTGTGCGGCATCGTGATCGCAGCACTGAACTTTGCCTGGCAACAGGCCCGTGAGCTGTACGCCGATGAGCATCTGGAAGCGGATGGCAGCAAGCTCTATCGCCTGCACGGCACGCTGTTCTTTGCCTCGACGACGCCGTTCCTGAACCAGTTCGACCCGGCCAACGACCCGGCCCAGGTGACGCTGGATTGCCGTCACCTGAGCTTTGTCGACTACTCGGCGATTGCCGCGCTGATGACCCTGCGCGAGCGCTACAGCAAGGCCGGCAAGCATTTGCGCGTGCTGCATTTGTCCGAACGCTGCAAGAAGCTGCTCAAGCGTGCGAGGGTGCATCACGACTGATTTTATGGCCCGACCAGGTCTTCCAGTTCCTGGGCGCGGGTCTGGGTCATGTCCAGCACGCAGCCGGTGCCGTTGACCTGGTCGATGGTGCCGCCGGTAGCCGAGCCGGCGAAGGCACAATTGGCGTCACGGTACTTGATCCACAGGCGCTGCAGGTCCTGCAGTTGCTGCCTGCGGTTGCCTTCCTGTGCGGCGAGGGCGGTTTTGTAGGCTTTGTTCAGGCGCGTGTCTTGCACCTTGGTTTCCTTGACGTTGCAACCAACCATGTCAGCGGTGGTATTGGCGCCGTCCATGCATTTTTTCAGCGCCGGGTTGTCGGCGGCGGCGGCAGTGCCGCACACGGCGAGAAGCAGGGCGCCGGCGGCGAGTGTCGTACGAATCATGCTCGATTTTCCTGGCATCGGTGGATGTGCATTCTATGACTCAAGGGTATGCGTTGAGTTTCCAGCCTTCTCCGATCTTCATGTAAGAACACCCCCCGGATTTTCATGCACGGCCCTTGGGCATGTCCCAACGCGACAGCGCTTATCTGTGGGCGAAAGTTACTTTCATGAAATTTGAAAATGCTCCTCGGTAATGATTTATGAGTTTCACAACCAATTCGACGTGACCCTTTCCGAGGAGTACCGCATGGCCGCATCACCGGGCTTCGGGCTGTTGGCATACGCTGCCATCGCCATCATTGCTTTGATCGTGCTGATCGCACGTTACCGGCTCAACCCGTTTATCGTCATCACCCTGGTGTCCATCGGCCTGGCGCTGATGGCCGGGATGCCGGCGGACACCATCATGGGCTCCTACGAGGCGGGCGTCGGCAAAACATTGGGGCATATCGCCCTGGTCGTGGCACTGGGCACGATGCTCGGCAAGATGATGGCCGAGTCCGGTGGCGCCGAGCAGGTGGCGCGCACCCTGATCAACCGTTTCGGCGAACGTAATGCCCATTGGGCCATGGTGTGCATCGCCTTCCTGGTGGGGCTGCCGCTGTTTTTCGAAGTGGGCTTTGTGCTGCTGGTGCCAATCGCCTTTACCGTGGCGCGGCGCGTGGGGGTGTCGATCCTGATGGTCGGCCTGCCGATGGTTGCCGGCCTGTCGGTGGTGCATGCGCTGGTGCCGCCGCACCCGGCGGCGATGATGGCCGTGCTGGCGTATAACGCGTCGGTGGGGCAGACCGTGCTCTATGCGATCCTCATCGGTATACCCACGGCGATCATCGCCGGCCCGGTGTACGCCAAATTCATCGTGCCGCGTATTCACCTGCCGGCGGAAAACCCGCTGGAACGCCAGTTCATCGAGCGCGAACCCCGTGAGCGTTTGCCGAGCTTTACACTGACCATGGGCACCATCCTGTTGCCGGTGGTGCTGATGATGATCGGCGGTTGGGCCAACGTGATCTCCACCCCAGGCAGCGGCTTCAACCAGTTCCTGCTGTTTATCGGCAACTCGGTGATTGCGCTGCTGGTGGCGACCCTGGTGAGTTTCTGGACCCTGGGCCTGGCGCAGGGCTTCAACCGCGAGTCGATCCTCAGGTTCACCAATGAATGCCTGGCACCGACCGCGAGCATCACTTTGCTGGTGGGCGCGGGCGGTGGCCTGAACCGGATCCTCGTGGATGCAGGCGTCACTCATGAGATCCTCGGCCTGGCCCACGCGTTTCAGTTGTCGCCGCTGGTGATGGGGTGGCTGTTTGCGGCCCTGATGCGCATCGCCACAGGTTCGGCCACGGTAGCCATGACCACCGCATCCGGCGTGGTTGCGCCGGTCGCCCTGGGCCTGGGTTATCCACACCCGGAATTGCTGGTGTTGGCCACTGGCGCGGGTTCGGTGATCTTTTCCCACGTCAACGACGGCGGCTTCTGGCTGATCAAGGAATACTTCAATATGACGGTGATCCAGACCTTCAAGACCTGGACCGTGCTGGAGACTTTGATTTCGGTGGTCGCCTTCGGTCTGACTTACGGCCTGTCCTGTATTTTGTAACCCGGAGCCTTCATGGACATCCTCTACCAGATCCGCGCCCGTCAGGATTCCTTCAGCGCCGGCGAAGGGCGTATCGCCAGGCTGATGCTGGAGGATGTGGGCTTTGCCGCCTCGGCCAGCCTGGAAGAGCTGTCCCAACGGGCCGAGGTCAGTACCGCGACGTTGTCGCGGTTTGCCCGCAGTGTCGGTTGCCGGGATTTGCGCGACCTGCGCCTGCAACTGGCCCAGGCCAGCGGCGTCGGCAGCCGCTTCCTGGACCCGGCGGGGTTGCCTGAACAGTCGGCGTTTCATCGGCAGATTCTCGGCGATATCGAAGCGACGTTGCGCCAGCACTTGTCGGGTTTCAACCAGGCGAGTTTCGTCGATGCGGTCAACCTGCTGGGCAAGGCGCGGATGATCCACGCGTTCGGCATGGGCGGGCCGTCGAGTTTGTGCAGCGATGAATTGCAGGTGCGCCTGGTTCGCCTGGGCTATCCGATTGCCGCCAGCCACGACCCGGTGATGATGCGCGTCACGGCGGCAACCCTGGGGCCGGAACACGCGCTGATTGTCTGCTCGCTCACGGGCCTCACCCCTGAATTGCTCGATGTGGTGGCGCTGGCCCGCAGCTATGACGCGCGCATTGTCGCCATCACCTTGGCCGACTCACCCCTGGCACGGTTGGCGGATGTACTGCTGCCGCTGCAACCGGCGGAAACCAGTTTTATCTACAAACCCACAGCGGCGCGCTACGGCATGTTGCTGGCCATCGACCTGCTCGCCACCGAACTGGCGCTGGCCCTGCCCTACGACAACCAGGAACGCCTGCGCCGGATCAAGCTGGCCCTCGACGATTATCGCGGCGGCCCTGACCGCCTGCCGCTTGGAGATTGATATGACGTACGACACGCTGATTCGCCAGGCGCTGATCATCGATGGCAGCAACACCGAAGGGTTTGTCGCCGATGTGGGGCTGCGTGCCGGGCGCATCGAGACCATTGGCGACTTGTCGACGGCGGTGGCCTCGCATGAAATCGATGCGACTGGCCGTGTACTGGCGCCGGGCTTTATCGATGTCCACACCCATGACGACACGGTGGTCATCCGCCAGCCGCAGATGCTGCCCAAGCTCAGCCAGGGCGTGACCACGGTGATTGTCGGCAACTGTGGCATCAGCGCCTCACCAGTGAGTTTGCGCAGCGATCCGCCGGACCCGATGAACTTGTTGGGCAGCGCTGCGGCGTTTGTTTATCCGCGGTTCAGCGACTATCGCAGCGCCGTTGAAAGCGCTCATCCAGCGGTCAACGTCGCGGCATTGATCGGTCACACGGCGCTGCGCAGTAACCACATGGACGACCTGCATCGCACCGCCACACCGGATGAAATCGCCGCCATGCGTGTGCAGTTGCACGAGAGTCTCGAGGCCGGCGCCCTCGGTTTATCCACCGGCCTGGCCTACGCCAGCGCGTTCAATGCCGAGACCGATGAAGTGCTACAACTGAGTGAAGTACTCACGGCCTTCGGTGCGGTGTACACCACCCATTTGCGCAGCGAATTCGAACCGGTGCTGGAGGCCATGGACGAGGCTTTTCTGATCGGCCGGCACGCACAGGTACCGGTGATCATTTCCCACCTCAAATGTGCGGGCGCGGGGAACTGGGGGCGTAGTCCGCAGCTGTTGGCAGCGTTGGAGTCGGCGGCGAAAACCCACCCGGTGGGGTGTGATTGTTATCCCTACGCGGCCAGTTCTTCGACCCTGGACCTCAAGCAGGTGACCGACGCATTTCGCATCACGATTACCTGGTCGACGCCGCACCCGGAAGTGGGGGGGCGCGACTTGCAGGACATTGCCGGCGAATGGGACGTCTCGTTGATGGATGCCGCTCGTCGTCTACAGCCTGCGGGAGCGGTGTACTACGGGATGGATGAAGCGGATGTGCGACGCATCCTTGCGCATCCATTGTCGATGGTGGGGTCTGATGGGTTGCCCGAAGATCCGTTTCCACACCCACGCTTGTGGGGGGCGTTTCCACGGGTGCTGGGGCATTTCAGCCGGGATGTCGGCTTGTTCCCGTTGCACACCGCCGTGCACAAGATGACCGGCTTGTCGGCAGCGCGTTTTGGGTTATCCGAGCGTGGTGAAATTCGTGAAGGGCATTGGGCCGACCTGGTGTTGTTCGACCCGTTGCGGGTGCGGGATGTGGCGGATTTCAATGAGCCACAGCGGGCAGCGCAAGGCATTGATGGCGTGTGGGTCAACGGCGTATTGAGCTACAGCGATGGCCAAGCGAACGGTCAGCGACCGGGGCGCTTCCTGGCGCGCAGTGGGGATTTGCGTGGTGGGTTTTCGACTCTATAGTGGGCGCTTTCATACACGGAGCGATTGTCATGCACTTAGGAAAAGTCACCCCCATCCTGCGGATTTTCGATGAGGCCAAGGCCTTGGAGTTCTACGTCGACTTTCTGGGGTTCAAGGTCGATTGGCAGCATCGCTTTGAGGCGAACTATCCACTCTATCTGCAGGTGTCGCTGGGCGATTGTGTACTGCACCTGTCCGAACATCATGGCGATGCTTCGCCGGGCGCGGCGGTGCGGATTCAGGCGCAAGGGGTGGACACGTATCAGCAGCAGTTGGCGGGCAAGGATTACCGTTACGCCAAGCCTGGGGTTGAGGAAACGCCTTGGGGATCGCGGGAGATGAGCATCAAGGATCCGTTTGGGAATCGGGTGGTGTTTGTTGAGGAAGGTGAGGGCTGAGAGGTAAATCGCAGGCAATAAAAAACCGCCTTGGTAGGCGGTTTTTTATTGCAATCCCAGTTTGCGGCTGGGGTTGCTGTCTCACAGGAGCACTGACGTGTTGGAGAATACTACTGCTGCTTTAAGGTTTTTTACAAGGGCTGACGATAACTGGTTTTATTGGTTTTCAATTGCAAAGAACAGCAACAACTTTTGAGGGCGATTAGTTGTTACTTGTAACACCTTGGCGTAGATGGCTGAGCTAGCATCACCCGCGTTCTGTGTTCATCGTGAGGAAGGTTGGCTGGGTTCGCGCGCAAATTTTGGACCGACTGCCACGGGCTTGCAATCCGTGCCGGATTAATGCGGGAGGACCATCAACCCAGCCGCCTCACAGGAGCACTGACGTGCGTCCAAAGGCCCACATGTTCCGGTAAGTGTGCTGGAGGTAAGGCCCAACTCACGGAGGGCCGAGTATGTCTAGGTTTGCACGACGTACATGGAACCTCGTAGTGAACTGCCTACGTGCTTATCACGTATGGAAGTTCCTGCGGGACAGCTTCGATGACTGCTAACGTCTGAGAGGTGGAGCCGCCTCGGTATATGCCGAGGCGGCTTTTTGATTTCTTACACCCGGAAGTGACTGACCATCTGCTGCAACTGGCTACCCAAACGCGCCAGTTCCACGCTCGATTTCGCCGTTTCATTGCTCGCGGTGGCGGTCTGCTCGGACACATCACGCACATTCACGATGCTGCGGCTGATCTCTTCGGCCACGGCGCTTTGTTCCTCGGCGGCAGCGGCGATCTGCTGGTTCATGGACTGGATGTTCGACACCGTGCGGGTGATGTTTTCCAGGGACACGCCGGCCTTACGCGTCAGTTCGACACTGCTGTCGGTGAGGCTGCGGCTGTTGTTCATCACGTTGGCGACTTGCTGGGTGCCGTTCTGCAAACCGGCGACCAGGCCTTCGATTTCTTCGGTGGATTTCTGCGTGCGCTGGGCCAGGCCGCGCACTTCGTCGGCGACCACGGCAAAGCCACGACCGGCTTCACCGGCACGCGCCGCTTCGATCGCTGCGTTGAGCGCGAGCAGGTTGGTCTGTTCGGCCACCGCCTTGATCACGTCCATCACGCTGCCGATCTTGTTGCTCTCTTGTTGCAGGTGCGCCATGGCGTCGGTGGAACGCTCCACTTCGGCGGCCAGGCGTTCGATCTGGGCGATGGCCTCGGCCACCACTTTATCGCCTGCTCGGGCCTGGCCGTCAGCGTCGGCGGCGGCCAGAGAGGCTTGCTCGGCGTTGCGTGCGACTTCCTGCACGGTGGCGGTCATTTCGTGCATTGCCGTGGCGACCTGATCGGTCTCGATCTTCTGGCTGTTCACACCGGCGCTGGTCTGCTCGGTGACGGCCGACAACTCTTCGGCGGCACTGGCGATCTGGGTCACGCCGTCGCGAATCCCGCTGATCAGTTCACGCAAGGTGGTGCCCATGCGCTGGATGCCTTGTTGCAGTACGCCCAGTTCATCGCGACGGGTGACCTGGATATTGTGGCTCAGGTCGCCGGAGGCGATGCGCTCAACCACAGCCAGGGTTTCCTGCAGTGGGCGGGTGATCTGGCGGGTGATCACCAGTGCCGCGATGATACCGACCAGCAGTGCCAGCAACGTGCTGATCAGCTGCAGGCTGCGGGCCTGGGCGCTTTCGGCGTCGCGACGATCCAGCTGGATGTCATACAGCTTGTCGCTGATGGTGACGATATCGGCGCCTTGGGTGGTCATTTCGGCACGGGCAGCCACGATATTGGCGTTGGCCGTCTTGTAGTTTTGAACGGCTGTGCGATAGGCGCCCAGGGCGGTTTCCAGGGCGCTCAGCGCGCTTTGCTGGCTGGCGCCGAATGCGACACTGAGGCCTTTCAAGCCGCCGATGGCTTTCTCGATTTGTGCCGCAGCGCGGGCTTCGGTGTCCGGGTTGACGTTGTTGGTGTAGCCACGCACTTCGTAGCGGGCCAACTGGAACGCCTGCTTGGCGTTGGTCACCGCCTGGAACTGAGTGAAGCGCTCCGGGCTGTCGGGTATCTGCTGCACGCTGGTGTCCAGCGCATCGATCTGGGCGTTGGCGATATCGGCCTTGTCCCCCATGACCTGGCGAGCAGCGTTGCCGTTACGGTAAGCCTCGCGCATTTTGTTCAGGGATTGCTGATAAGCCGTGATGATGGCTTTCTGCTCGTTGAGCAGCTTGACGTTTTCCGGGCTCTTGAAGCTGTCCAGGAGTTTCTGTTGCTGGGCAGCAAAGGCATCCAGGCTGGTCTGCACGTTCTGCGCCACGGCTTCATCACCGTTGGCCAACATGTATTGCAGGCGCACGATGCGCAGTTTGGTCAGCGACGCGTTGAGCTGGGTAATGTCGCTCATCCAGTTACTGCGGTCGATCAGGCTGCCCAGGCTGGTCCAGCCGGTGAAGGCCAGGATCGAGGTGAGAACCAGTACCAGGCCAAAGCCCAGGCCCAGTTTGAGGTTGACGCTGATGTTACCGAACCAGCTGTTCATCGAATGCTCCGCGAAGGTGATTTTTTGTCTGCTGGACGGTGTTGTTGTTTGAGCCAGCCAAAGTGTGTAGCGCTGTATCGGCGGGGAGGGTTGAATCTGAAGCGCTTTTATTGCGCGTGCGACGAAGGGTCGCGATCCCGGTGCCGTGCCGCGGTGGGGGGCTCATCACCAGCAGGTCTTGTGTGCTAGTCTGCTGGCCCTTTTAGTTCAGGGCGGCGCGCACATCACTGTTTCCAGTGCTGCCCTACAGCGGAGCCTCTTCATGTCCGAAGTTAATCTGTCCACCGACGAAACCCGCGTCAGCTACGGTATCGGCCGTCAGTTGGGCGACCAACTGCGTGACAACCCGCCACCGGGTGTGAGCCTGGACGCGATCCTGGCTGGCCTGACCGACGCATTCGCCGGCAAACCAAGCCGTGTTGACCAGGAGCAAATGGCTGCCAGCTTCAAGGTCATCCGCGAAATCATGCAAGCCGAGGCCGCTGCCAAGGCTGAAGCCGCTGCCGGCGCTGGCCTGGCGTTCCTGGCTGAAAACGCCAAGCGTGAGGGCATCACCACCCTGGCTTCCGGCCTGCAATTTGAAGTGCTGACGGCCGGTGATGGCGCCAAGCCCACCCGTGAAGACCAGGTGCGCACTCACTATCACGGCACCCTGATCGACGGCACGGTGTTCGACAGCTCCTACGAGCGTGGCCAGCCTGCAGAATTCCCGGTGGGTGGCGTAATCGCCGGCTGGACCGAAGCCCTGCAACTGATGAATGCCGGCAGCAAATGGCGCCTGTACGTGCCGAGCGAACTGGCTTACGGCGCTCAAGGCGTTGGCAGCATTCCGCCGCACAGCGTGCTGGTATTCGACGTCGAACTGCTCGACGTTCTGTAAGACCTGCTGCTGCTTACCTGTGGGAACGGGGCCGTTCGTTCCCACAGTGTCTTGCCGGTGTGTTCATGGATGGAACTTGCCATTGAGCTCCGTCGCCGGGCGCAACGCTCGGGCATAGCAGAACAGAAACAGATTACGCACCACTTCCTTGAGCACTCCTGGTTCACTCGAACTCAGGCCGTTGACGTCCAGGTCACCCTGATCCTGCAATTCATTCAGCGCTTCTTCTTCCAGCACCGCACAGACTTCGCCGGTTTCCCGATGAAGGATGCGCAGGTAAGGGTGTGGGCGGTCGAGCCAGGCATCTATCAAATAAGTCATGGGTACATCTCCTTGATGGGTTTCAATGAGAATAATTCTTATTCGTAGAATAGCAAGTGCCTATTGGCAGTTTCCTGGTTTTTCTGTGTGGATATTGCGAGGGGTCAACGGGGAGGGCAAAAAGCCATCCCGCGCGGGCGCGGGATGGATCCAGCAGGTTCAGACTTTGCGCACGAACTCCGACTTGAGTTTCATCGGGCCGATACCGTCGATCTTGCAATCGATATCGTGGTCGCCGTCGCACAGGCGGATGTTCTTGACCTTGGTGCCGACCTTCACGACCAGGGACGTACCCTTGACCTTGAGGTCTTTGATCACGGTGATGGTGTCGCCATCCTGCAGGACGTTGCCCACAGAGTCTTTCTTCACGGTTTCATCGCCGGCTGCTTCGGCCTCGCCATTGGCGGACCACTCATGGGCGCATTCCGGGCAGATCAGCTGGGCGCCGTCTTCATAGGTGTATTCGGAATTGCATTTCGGGCAGGGTGGCAACGTGCTCACTAAAGCTCCTTGAGATTCAGGGATGACTAAAAGTCGCACATTATATAGGGTTTTGTGATGTTGCAGGCTGTATGAAATCCAAATGTGAGAGGGGGCTTGCAGGTATGTCTTAGTGAGTACGCGCGACCGCAAACTCACTCAGCTCAACCAGGGCATCCCGGTACTCGCTGGCCGGCAGGGCTTGCAGGCACTGGATCGCACGGGCCACGTAGTCACGCGCCAGTTGCGCGGTGTACTCCAGGGAACCGGACGCTTCCACGGCAGCGCGGATGGCCTCCAGGTCTTCGATCCCGCCTTTCTGGATCGCCTTGCGCACCAGAGCCGCCTGTTCCGGCGTGCCTTCGCGCATGGTGTAGATCAGCGGCAAGGTCGGTTTGCCTTCGGCCAGGTCGTCGCCGACGTTCTTGCCCAGGGTCTCTGCATCGCCACGGTAGTCGAGCAGGTCGTCCACCAGCTGGAATGCCACGCCCAGGTGATCACCGAAGGTTCGCAGGGCTTCGGCCTGCTCGGCGGTCGCGCCACAGAGCGCGGCGGCACTGTGTGTGGAGGCTTCGAAGAGCATCGCGGTCTTGCCGCGAATCACTTCCATATAGGTTTCTTCGGTGGTGCTGGCGTCGCGAACCTTGGACAGCTGCAGCACTTCGCCTTCAGCGATGATGCGCGTGGCCTGGGAAAGAATCTTCATCACAGGCATCGAGCCGAGCTCGACCATCATTTCGAACGAGCGCGAGTACAGGAAGTCGCCCACCAGCACGCTCGGGGCATTGCCCCACATCGCATTGGCGGTCTCGCGGCCACGGCGCATGCCGGACATGTCGACCACGTCGTCATGCAGCAGGGTCGCGGTGTGCAGGAATTCGATGGTGGCGGCCAGCAGGCGCAGGTCATCGCCTTCGCGGCCCAGGGCCTTGCCACACAGCAGCACTAATAAAGGACGCAGGCGTTTACCGCCCGCCGACGTAATGTAGTCGCCAATTTTGGAGACCAGCGGCACTTTAGACGTCAGCTGCTGCTTGATGATGCCGTCGACGGCGCTAAAATCGTCCGCGACCGCGCGGTAGAAAGCTTGGGGTTGCATCAGCGACAGTCGCTCCAGAAGGGTTGCGCGGCATGCTAGGACCCTGACCCCCGGGTGTCAAGGCGCGATAGACGGCCACTTGCAACACCCATTTACCTTGCGTACAATCGCGCACCCTGAACTTCCTGGGCAGCACCTGCCTTACGCAATTGCATTCGGGACGTCCATCCCATGCAGCCATGCCAGCCAATACCTCTTCTTATAAAGCGCTGGGTGAGCAGGATTATCGGAGAAATACCATGTCGTACGCAGTAATTGTTACTGGTGGCAAGCAATACAAGGTCGCCCCAGGTGAATACCTGAAGATCGAAAAACTGGAAATCGCAACCGGCGAATCCGTTACCTTTGATCGCGTTCTGTTGGTCGCCAATGGCGATGACGTGAACATCGGCGCTCCAGTTGTTGCTGGCGCTACCGTTGTGGCTGAAGTGATCTCCCAAGGTCGTCACGATAAAGTCCGCATCATCAAGTTCCGTCGTCGTAAGCACCACATGAAGCGTATGGGCCACCGCCAGTGGTACACCGAGATCAAAATCACCGGTATTCAGGCTTAATTTCAGCCTAATTCCTCACTAGGAGAATTGACTCATGGCACACAAAAAAGCTGGTGGTAGTACCCGTAACGGTCGCGACTCAGAAGCCAAACGCCTTGGCGTTAAGATGTATGGCGGCCAGAAAATCATTCCGGGCAACATCATCGTGCGTCAGCGCGGCACCCAATTCCACGCCGGTTACGGTGTTGGCATGGGTAAAGATCACACCCTCTTCGCGAAAATCGAAGGCGTGATCAAGTTTGAAGTAAAAGGCGCGTTCAACCGCCGTTACGTGAGCGTTGTCGCCGCTTAATTGCGCGATCGCTGGAAAAGCCCTGTCTTGCGACGGGGCTTTTTCGTTTGTGGAGTGAGTCTCTTGCAAAGCTGTTTGTAATGGGCTCAAGCAGCTGGATTTGCGGCTGTTGATTGAGGTCGCTGCGCTCATTTTTGCAAGAGTCTTATGTCTTGGTTTCTTAAGCTCGTCCGTGCGGCGAGAGGCGTTTTGTTATGAAGTTCGTTGATGAAGTTTCCATCCGAGTAAAAGCAGGCGACGGCGGTAACGGTTGCATGAGTTTCCGTCGCGAAAAATTCATCGAAAACGGTGGCCCCAACGGCGGTGACGGCGGTGACGGCGGTTCCATCTACATGATGGCCGACGAAAATCTCAACACCCTGGTGGACTACCGTTACACCCGGCATTTCGATGCCGAGCGTGGCTCCAACGGCGGCAGCACCGACTGCACCGGTAAAAAAGGTGAAGACCTGGTACTGCGCGTACCGGTCGGCACCACGATCATCGACTCCGCGACCCAGGAAGTGATTGGCGACCTGACCAAGGCCGGCCAGAAACTGATGGTTGTACAAGGCGGCTGGCACGGTCTGGGTAACACCCGATTCAAGTCCAGTACCAATCGTGCACCGCGCCAGACCACGCCGGGCAAGCCGGGCGAGCAGCGCGACCTGAAGCTGGAAATGAAGGTACTGGCTGACGTGGGCCTGCTGGGCCTGCCGAACGCCGGCAAAAGTACCTTCATCCGCTCGGTGTCGGCCGCCAAGCCGAAAGTCGCCGACTACCCGTTCACCACCCTGGTGCCAAACCTGGGCGTGGTCAGCGTCGACCGCTGGAAAAGCTTTGTGATCGCCGACATTCCCGGCCTGATCGAAGGGGCTTCCGACGGTGCAGGCCTGGGGATTCGCTTCCTCAAGCATTTGTCCCGTACCCGTTTGCTGCTGCACCTCGTCGACATGGCGCCCTTGGATGACACCAGTGCACCGGACGCCGCCGAAGTGATCGTCAGCGAACTGACCAAGTTCAGCCCGGCCCTGGCCGAGCGTGATCGCTGGTTGGTGCTGAACAAATGCGACCAGATCCTCGAAGAAGAGCACGAGGAGCGCGTCAAGGAAATCGTCGATCGCCTGGAATGGACCGGTCCGGTCTACGTGATCTCGGCGATCGCCAAAGAAGGCACCGAGCGCCTGACCCGCGACATCATGCGCTACCTGGAAGACCGTGCCGACCGTCTGGCGGCCGACCCGGTATTCAAGGCCGAACTCGCCGAACTCGATCAGCAGATCGAAGACGAGGCCCGTGCCCAGTTGCAGGCCCTGGACGACCAGCGTGCCCTGCGCCGCAGCGGCGTGAAGTCGGTCCATGACATCGGCGACGATGATTGGGACGAAGAAGACGTGGATGACGAAGACGGTCCGGAAATCATTTACGTGCGCGACTGATCCGTTGCGATAAACTTGAACGCCGCTCCCAGGAGCGGCGTTTTGGTATCCGGGTATAACGTTATGGGCGGCGCTGGGTCGCGCGGCCCTCAATCTAAGGTTGAAGATGATGCGGAGCAAAGTGACAGGTGCGCAGCGCTGGGTCGTAAAGATCGGAAGTGCGCTGCTGACGGCAGATGGCAAAGGCCTGGATCGTGCAGCCATGAGCGTCTGGGTCGAGCAGATGGTGGCCTTGCATGAAGCAGGTGTCGAGTTGGTGCTGGTGTCGTCCGGGGCAGTTGCCGCCGGGATGAGCCGCCTCGGCTGGACCGCGCGACCCAGCGCGATGCATGAGCTGCAAGCCGCCGCCGCCATCGGCCAGATGGGCCTGGTGCAAGCCTGGGAATCCAGCTTTGCCGAGCATGGCCGCCACACGGCGCAGATCCTGCTGACCCACGATGACCTGTCCGACCGCAAGCGCTACCTCAATGCCCGCAGCACCTTGCGTGCGCTGGTGGAACTCAAGGTCATCCCGGTGATCAACGAGAACGACACCGTGGTCACCGACGAAATCCGTTTCGGTGACAACGACACCCTGGCCGCGTTGGTGGCCAACCTGGTGGAGGCCGACCTGCTGGTGATCCTCACCGACCGCGACGGCATGTTCGACGCCGACCCACGCCACAACCCCGATGCCCAACTGATCTACGAAGCGCGCGCCGATGATCCGGCGCTCGACGCCGTGGCCGGCAGCGTTGGCGGTGCCCTGGGCCGTGGCGGCATGCAGACCAAGTTGCGCGCAGCGCGCCTGGCAGCACGTTCCGGGGCCCACACCATCATCGTCGGTGGGCGCCTGGAGCGTGTGCTGGATCGCCTCAAGGCGGGTGAGCGCATCGGTACGTTGCTGTCGCCCGAACGCGGCATGCTCGCGGCGCGCAAGCAATGGCTGGCTGGGCACTTGCAAACCCGTGGCACCCTGGTGCTCGACGATGGCGCGGTGTCGGCGTTGTCCCAGGGCAACAAGAGCCTGCTGCCGGTGGGCGTCAAGTTGGTGCAGGGCAGCTTCCGCCGTGGCGAGATGGTGGTATGCGTGGCGCCTGACGGTCGTGAGATCGCCCGGGGCCTGGCCAATTACAGCGCCCTGGAAGCGCAGAAAATTATCGGACAATCGTCTGACGCGATTGTCGGACTCTTGGGTTACATGGCGGAACCGGAACTGGTTCACCGCGATAACCTGATCCTGGTCTAAACAAAGGGAATACACGATGCGCGTGATGAAGGGATTGCTCGGCCTGCTGCTGGCCCTGCCGCTGCTGGCTTCGGCCGAAGAAGTTGGCCAGGTGTCGACGGTGTTCAAGTTTGTCGGCCCCAACGACCGGATTGTGGTCGAAGCGTTCGATGACCCCAAGGTCGACGGCGTGACCTGCTATTTGTCGCGCGCCAAGACCGGCGGCGTGAAAGGTGGCCTGGGCTTGGCCGAAGACCGTGCCGAAGCCTCGATCGCCTGCCGTCAGGTCGGCCCGATTCGCTTCAAGGGCGAGCTCAAGGACGGCGACGAAGTGTTCAAGGAACGTACCTCGCTGGTGTTCAAGACCATGCAGGTGGTGCGTTTCCTCGACAAGAAGCGCAATACCCTGGTGTACCTGGTCTACAGTGACCGCTTGATTGAAGGCAGCCCGCAGAACGCGGTGACGGCGATTCCTATTCTGCCGTGGCCGACCGCTCAGTAATCCGCAGGCGAGTTTTGCAATCGGCGTCTATGATTGCAGGCTTGCGGGTTGTAATCTCGAAGCGCTGCTTTGCTAAGAACATGGGAAATCTGGAGTTCGTCATGAGTGCTTTCCACGACCTGAAACTCAAAGCTTTGGACGGACAAGAGCTGCCGCTGGCGCCCTTCAAGGGACACGTTGTGCTGGTGGTCAACGTAGCCTCCAAATGTGGCTTGACCCCGCAGTACGCGGCGTTGGAAAACCTATATCAGCAGTACAAGGACCAGGGATTTACCGTGCTTGGCCTGCCGTGCAATCAGTTTGCAGGCCAGGAGCCGGGCACCGAGGAAGAAATCCGCGAGTTCTGCAGCCTGAACTACGGCGTGACCTTCCCCCTGGGCAGCAAGCTCGATGTGAACGGCCCTGAGCGTCACCAACTGTACCGGTTGCTGGCGGGCGAGGGCGCCGAGTTTCCAGGGGATATCACCTGGAATTTCGAGAAATTCCTGCTGGGCAAGGATGGCCGGGTCCTCGCGCGATTCTCGCCGCGCACTGCACCGGATGATCCGACGGTCGTGCAGGCCATCGAAAAAGCCCTGAGTTGAACACCTGCCGGTGCAGCTTCAAGTTGTAAGCTTGAAGCTGCAAGTAGAAGCACATGCGCGGCTCTTGCAGCTTTAAACCTGCAGCTAGCCGCTGCTTTCATACCCCTTAATCACCCAAATCAATAGTGCTATTCGGCACGCTGCACTCCTCATATTATCCGCATCATAAACCTCGTCTTCCGCGGAGTGCTCCCATGCCTGTCCAAGCCTTGTTCAAACCGTTCCAGCTCGGTGCACTGCAGCTGTCGACCCGTGTAGTCATGGCGCCGATGACCCGTTCGTTTTCCCCCGGTGGCGTGCCTGATTCCAAGGTCATCGAGTACTACCGCCGCCGTGCCGCTGCCGGCGTGGGCCTGATCATTACCGAAGGCACCGTGGTCGGTCACCCGGCCTCCAACGGCTACCCGAATGTCCCGCATTTCTACGGCGAGGCGGCGCTGGCCGGCTGGAAGAAGGTCGTCGATGCCGTGCACGCCGAAGGTGGCAAGATTGTCCCGCAGCTCTGGCACGTGGGCAGTGTGCGCCGCATCGGTACCGAGCCTGACGCCAGTGTGCCGGCCTACGGCCCGATGGAAAAACTCAAGGATGGCAACGTGGTCGTCCACGGCATGACCACCCAGGACATCAAGGATGTCATTGCCGCGTTCGCCCAAGCCGCCAAGGATGCCCAGGGCATCGGCATGGACGGCGTGGAAATCCATGGCGCCCATGGCTACCTGGTCGACCAGTTCTTCTGGGAAGGCAGCAACCAGCGCACCGACGAATACGGCGGCAGCCTGGCCAACCGTTCGCGCTTTGCCATCGAGTTGATCCAGGCCACCCGCGCCGCCGTCGGCCCGGACTTCCCGATCATCTTGCGTTTCTCCCAATGGAAGCAGCAGGACTACACCGCACGCCTGGTGCAAACCCCCGAGGCGTTGGGTGAATTCCTCAAGCCGTTGTCTGATGCCGGTGTGGATATTTTCCACTGCTCCACCCGCCGTTTCTGGGAGCCGGAGTTCGAAGGTTCCGACCTCAACCTCGCCGGCTGGACCCGCCAACTCACGGGTAAACCGACGATCACCGTGGGCAGTGTCGGCCTGGATGGCGAATTCCTGCAGTTCATGGTCAATACCGACAAGGTCGCCCAACCGGCCAGTCTGGAAAAACTGCTGGAGCGCTTGAACAACGACGAGTTCGACTTGGTCGCTGTTGGCCGTGCGCTGCTGGTAGATCCGGATTGGGCCGTGAAGGTGCGTGAAGGTCGTGAAGGCGACATTCTGCCGTTCAGTCGCGAGGCGTTGACGACCCTGGTGTAGGGGGGAGCCCAGGCCTGCGGTCACTATCGACGGCTGAGCGTGAAGGTTTAGCTGTTTCAGGCGAAAGGCCGGGTATTGAGTACCCGGCCTTCCGCTTGTGTTCAGACCATCATTCGCCTCAATGCTTATTGCCTTGTCCTTGGTCCATATTGGTTAAAGCTAGAAGTGCTGTCCGTCTGGTCGGAACGTGCCCATTGAGGTGGCCTGACGGAACATTGCTCCTGGTTTGGGCGCGTACCGCCAGGTCGTGGGAGGCCGTCAGTGGGCTGCGGGCGTTGCCAGGCGTTCTGCGCCGGTTGCCAGGCGTTTTGCGGGTGTGTGGACTGTGGGCGGTTGTCAGGGTTGTGCAGTGGGCGTTGCCAGTCGTTCTGCGCCGGCCGCCAGGCGTTTTGCGGGCGTGTGGACTGCGGGCGGTTGTCATGGTTGTGCGATGGGCGTTGCCAGTCATTCTGCGCCGTTTGCCAGTTGTTTTGCGGGCGCGAAGGTTGCGGGCGGTTCCAGCCAGTGTTTGCGTGGTTCTGGTGGTTGTGACCGCTTCCGGATGGGGTGAATGGTTGGAATCTCAGCGCCATTGATCCATTTATCAGTGTCGACATAGTGCTCTCTATTAGTTTTTCAGCATGAATGACCTGCCTCGTTCGAGTGTGTTTCACAGGAAGACACCCCTCTTGCGGCAGGTGCCATATAAGTGGCGATAATTCCCTCGACGTTCCGGAAATATCCTGTTGTGGCGTGCCGATTCAGGCAGTCTCAGGCAGGGATTCCTACCGTTGAAACCAATATTCAAGGGGTAGGCAGGCAGGGCGGGGAATTGGCCTACGTCATTCGTAGAGCGTTCAACGAATGTCAGGCAGTATTGGAGCTGCCAAATGTTCTGCGCACACATCGCGTAACTGGTTCTCGAACTGCTCGATAATCGCCGGCCAGCCCTGGCGGCTCGCATGTTGGCGTGCATTGAGGCGGGCCCTGCGCAAATGTTCGCTGTCTTCCAGCAACCATCTGGCCGCATCGCAGAACGCGTCCTCATCACCCGGCATGGCCAGCACACCGTTGTAACCATGGCGGATATGCTGGGTCGCCGCCGCCTGGTCGTACGCCACCACACCCAGCCCGGAGGCCATGGCTTCGAGCACCACATTGCCGAAGGTTTCGGTCAGGCTGGGGAACAGGAACACATCCCCTGATGCGTAATGCCGCGCCAGTTCTTCGCCGCGCTGGGTGCCGCAGAACACCGCGTCGGGCAGGTCGCGCTCGAGCATCGGGCGTTGCGGGCCATCGCCGACGATGATCAGCTTCAGCCGACGCTGTGGATAAGTTGCCTGCAGCGCGTCAAAGCAGCGCTTGAGCAGCCCGAGGTTTTTCTCCTGGGCCAGGCGCCCCACGTGCAGCACGGCAATATCGTCGTTTTCCAGGCCCCAGCTTTCCCGTAGTGCGTTGTCACGCTTGGCCGGGTGGAATAACTGGCTGTCCACCCCGCGCGCCAGCATCCCCAGGCGCTCGAAATGCCGACGCTCCAGTTCCAGGCGTTGGCTGGCGCTGGGCACCAGGGTCAAGGTCGAACGGTTATGAAACCAGCGCAGGTAGTGCGTGACCATGCGGCTTAACAGGCTCAGGCCGTACTGGTTGGAGTACTGCTGGAAATTGGTGTGAAAACCGCTGACCACGCTGATTCCCAGGCGCCGTGCCGCCCGCAGCGCCGACAGCCCCAGCGGCCCTTCAGTGGCGATATACAGTACGTCCGGGCGCTGGCGGGTCCAACGGCGCAGCAACTTGTGCATCGACGACTGGCCCCATTGCAGGCCTGGGTAACCCGGCAGCGGCCAGCCACGGCAGAGCAGCAAGCCATCATCGCTGGGCCGGCTTGCATCGGCGCCCTGGCGCGGGCGGACCAGTTCGACTTGATGGCCGCGCGCGCGCAAACCTTCGCACAGGCGGCCAAGGGTATTGGCCACCCCGTTGATCTCTGGCGGGAAGGTTTCGGTGATGAGAGTGATGTGGAGCGAAGCTGTCGTCATGACCCACAGTGTCGCTATGGGCCATGTCGCCATTGTGTCATGCAGATGATGGATTTATGACTTGGCCACTTTCGGCGTCGCCATGGCCTCGGCGCCCTGTTCGCGCACCCAGAACAAGGTCGCCCCGGCCACTGCCGCCGGCATCATCAACAGGTTGACCACCGGCACCAGCAGCACCAGGTAGACGATGCCGCCGAAGCTCATGCTCTGCCAGCGCTTCTGGCGCAGCCAGGCGAGCATTTCGTTCCAGCCCAGCTTGTGGTTATCGGCCGGGTAGTCGATGTATTGGATCGCCATCATCCACACGCCGAACAACAACCACAGTGGCGCGGCGATCAGGTTGACCACCGGAATGAACGACAGGATAAACAGGCCGATGGCCCGAGGCAGGAAATAGCCCAGTTTGCGCATTTCCCGGGCCAGGGTACGCGGAACCATTTCAATCAGTTCGCCCCAGCTGAAGGCCGGGAAGTCATCGGTACCCCGTACCACCACTTCGACTTTCTCGGAAAGAAAGCCATTGAACGGTGCCGCGATGATATTGGCGAGCATGGTGAAGGTGAAAAACACCATCAGCACCACCAGCACCACAAACAGCGGCCATAGCAGGTAATTCAGAAAGCTCAGCCAGCCGGGCAGGGTCGGCATCAAGTGGTCGACCCACAGGCTGAACTGATGGCCGGCAAAGTAGATCAAGCCGACGAACAGCACCAGGTTGATCGCCAGCGGCAGCAGTACAAACAGGCGCAGGCCGGGGCTCAGCACCAGTTTGAGGCCTTCACGCAGGTATTGCGGGCCGGAAAGAACAGGGGCGGGCATGGAGAACTCCGAGCAGGATGACGAACGCGCCGACCTTACCGGCTTTGCCTTCAAGGCGAAAGCGTGGTCGGTGTGACGACATCAACGGTAACAAAGGCGTCGATTAATCGGCCTGACTGCATAGAGACCGCCTATGAGCTGGATTGTTATTCCGTATTTCCTTAATCTTGCCCCCCTCGATACGCTGCACCCATTATTTTTCAGGGCCTGCGAGTTAAAGCCTTCCCCAAGTGCTTCGTGGTCCCTTTTTTATTCCAGCCGTCTTGTAGTCCGGGCGGTCGATAGGAGTGAGTCATGTCTGATACCCGTCATTCGCGAGTGATTATTCTCGGTTCCGGCCCTGCCGGTTACAGCGCTGCCGTCTACGCTGCCCGGGCCAACCTCAAGCCGCTGCTGATCACCGGCATGCAGGCGGGCGGTCAGTTGACCACCACCACTGAAGTCGACAACTGGCCGGGCGATGTCCACGGCCTGACCGGCCCGGTGCTGATGGAGCGTATGAAAGAACACGCCGAGCGCTTTGAAACCGAGATCGTGTTTGATCACATCAACAAGGTCGACTTCTCCAAGAAGCCTTACAGCCTCACCGGCGACAGCGGCGTCTACACCTGCGACGCACTGATCATCGCCACCGGTGCCAGCGCTCGCTACCTGGGCCTGCCATCGGAAGAAGCGTTCATGGGCAAGGGCGTTTCCGCTTGCGCCACCTGTGACGGGTTCTTCTACCGCAACAAGCCGGTCGCCGTGGTCGGTGGCGGCAACACGGCCGTGGAAGAGGCGCTGTACCTGGCCAACATCGCCAGCACCGTGACCCTGGTTCACCGCCGCGAGACGTTCCGCGCCGAGAAGATCCTGATCGACAAGCTGCACGCCCGTGTCGCCGAAGGCAAGATCATTCTCAAGCTCAACGCCACCCTGGATGAAGTCCTGGGCGACAACATGGGTGTGACCGGCGCTCGCCTGAAAAACAACGACGGCAGCTTCGACGAGCTGAAAGTCGACGGCGTGTTCATCGCCATCGGCCACACCCCGAACACGTCGTTGTTCGAAGGCGTGCTGGAAGCCAAAGACGGTTACCTGGTGGTGCAAGGCGGTCGTGAAGGCAACGCCACCGCGACCAACATCGAAGGCATCTTCGCTGCCGGCGACGTGGCCGATCACGTTTACCGCCAGGCCATCACCTCGGCCGGCGCCGGTTGCATGGCGGCCCTGGACGCCGAGCGTTACCTCGACGGTTTGAAGGACGCTGCGTTCTAAATTGTTGAAATAAAAAAACCGGCTACGAGGCCGGTTTTTTTATGGGTGCAATTTAAATCTGGGAGGGACAAGCCCTCTCCCACATTTTGATCTGCATCTGACTCAGGATTTGCGGGTCAGTGGCTGGGCGGCGAATTTCACACCTGCCAACCCATGGGCAATCAACGCGCGGATATTGCCATGGTCACTGCCCTCAGGCGTGGCCACCACCGAGCGGTAATGCTCGCCAAACGCCAGCAGCGCTTCCTGGTCGCTCAAGCCTTCCAGCAGCGCCAGGCCCAAGGTCTTGCACGAACCTTCGTTCTGCCCGGCAGCGTTTTCCACATCGCCGTTGGTGAAGGCCTGCGGCTGGTAATCGTAACCGGCAGCGATAAACGCCAGGGTGTCGGCAAAAACGTGTGCGCCGCTGTCGAGGCTGGCGCGCAGGGTGTTCAAATCAGTCATGGGTTTTTCCTTTGGCGAACGCCGCCTGTTGCTCGGCGCTGGCTTCTTGCTGGAATTGGGCTTTCCACTCGGCGTACGGCATGCCGTACACCACTTCACGGGCGTCATCGAGGCTCAGCTCGATCTGGCGCTCGTCGGCCTCGGCCTTGTACCACTTGGACAGGCAGTTACGGCAGAAACCGGCGAGGTTCATCAGGTCGATGTTCTGCACATCCTTGCGGCTGTCCAGGTGCGCCACCAGGCGGCGGAAGGCGGCGGCTTCGAGTTCGAGGCGTTGTTGATCGTTCATAGGGCTCACTGACAATTCAGGGGTTAGCGGCTGGCCGCCAGGGTAATCGACACCGACTCGGCAAAGCGCAGCGCATGGGGCTTGTCCACTTCGACTTCGGCGTACAGCACCGATTCGTTGCTCATCACCAGGTCCAGCAGTTCCTGGGTCAGGCGCTCCAGCAAGGCAAAGCGGTTGCCTTCCACGTGGGCGATGATGGCCTTGGTGATGGTGCGGTAGTTCAGCGCGTGGTCGATGTCGTTGTCGCGCACGGCTTCCTGGGCGGCATACAGGATGGTCAGGTTGATCAGCACATCCTGCTTGTTGAGGATTTCGTCCTCATTGATACCGATGAAGGTGCGCAGGCACAGGTCCTTGACCCGGATGCGCGCCATGCCTGGTTGAAGTTGTGGCATTGCTACTTGCTCCGTCCAATCAGTTGCAGGAACTCCATGCGCGTGGTGTTCGACTCGCGGAACGCGCCGAGCATCACCGAGGTGTTCATGGTTGAATTCTGTTTTTCCACGCCGCGCATCATCATGCACATGTGCTTGGCTTCGATCACCACGGCCACGCCGGCGGCCTGGGTCACGTCCTGGATGGCGTCGGCGATTTGCCGGGTGAGGTTTTCCTGGATCTGCAGGCGCCGGGCGAACATGTCGACGATGCGTGCCAGCTTCGACAGGCCCAGCACCCTGCCGGTCGGAATATAGGCCATGTGGGCCTTGCCGATAAAGGGCAGCAGGTGATGCTCGCACAGCGAATACAGCTCGATGTCCTTGAGGATCACCATCTCGTCGTTGTCGGAGGCGAACAGTGCGCCGTTGACGATTTCCTCGAGGTTCTGTTCATAGCCATGACACAGGTACTGCATGGCCTTGGCGGCGCGCTTGGGGGTGTCGAGCAAGCCTTCGCGTTCCGGGTCTTCGCCCAGGCCCTTGAGGATCTCGCGGTAATGGTGGGGCAGGGATAAGGTCATACAACATCCTCACAAACGGCTTACTTGATATGCCGCCCGCCGTTGACGGTCAGGGTGGTACCGGTGACATAGGGGTTGTCCAGCAGGTAACGCACACTCTGGTAGATCACCTCGGGGCCAGGCTCGATGCCCAGGGCCGACTTGGCCAGCACCTTGGTGCGATAGGCCGCGTCGTCGCCTTCGTTGAACATCACCATCGCCGGGGCGATGCCGTTGACCTTGATCAGCGGCGCAAACTGCGCGGCGAACGACAGCGTGAGGCTGTCGAGCCCGGCCTTGGTGGCGCAGTAGGCGATGTGCTGGCGGCTGCCCTTGCGCACCACGTCATCGCTGATATGCACGATGTCGGCAGGTGTCGAGCGTTGCAGCAAGGGTGAACAATGCAGGTTGATCAGGTACGGCGCAAGCATGTGCACGCTGAACATGTCGGTAAAGGCACGGCTTTCGTCGCCCGGCGCCTCCGCGACCCAGGCCGAAGCGTTATGGATGATCGCACGCAGGCTTTGGGTGTGGCTGTTCAGTTCAGCGATAAACGCGAGAATCCCGGCTTCGGTGGAAAAGTCGGCAAATACGCCGACTGCGCCACGCTCACGCAGGGCCTGCACGCCGGGGCGTTCGCTGCGGTAGCTGAAAATCACCGGCTGGCCTTCGTCCAGCAGGCGCTCGGCGCAATGCAGGCCGACGCGCTGGCCGGCACCGGTGATCAGGATCGGGGCGTTCGTTGCAGTCATGGGAGGCTCGCGTCGCTGGCAGGCGCAAATCATACCAGCGACGGGCCGCCCCTGTACTCACGCCGCCGCTTCGGAGGCCTTGCGCGGGGCTGGCGCTGGGTGCAGCCAGTTCGCCAGCAGGTGGGTCGACAGCGGAATGAACCAGTACACCATCAAGGGCGTGAGTGCCATTGTGCTGACCAGCACCCGTGGCCCCAGCTCGAGTTCACTGAGCAGCGGCCCCAGGACGAAGTTGAACAGCAGCGACACCGGGAAAAACGCCAGCCAGATCGCCACCGCCTGCTTCCAGCGTGGCGGACGGGCACCCGCTGCGCCAAACCAGCCATCGATGCCCCGTACACGGTGCTCGGACGGGTCGGCGAACAAATCGCTGCCACGGCTCAACCACGCACTGCGTGAGGCGGAAAACTCCCAGGCGTGCAGGGTCTTCTCATCGGCGAAGCGGAAAATGATCTGGAATTCATCGTCATTGGGCGGTGGGGCCAGCACGCCGGAGCCCAGGTAACCGGGGAAGTCGGTGGCCAATTGCTCGCCTTCGCGCAGCCAGGCCATCAGTTCTTC
The DNA here is from genome assembly GCF_059416305.1 of Pseudomonas sp. GW821-FHT09D08. Lineage (NCBI taxonomy): Bacteria > Pseudomonadati > Pseudomonadota > Gammaproteobacteria > Pseudomonadales > Pseudomonadaceae > Pseudomonas > Pseudomonas sp. GW821-FHT09D08. The sequence goes on along the minus strand of NZ_JBWKOX010000022.1, from coordinate 55,602 downwards.
ATAGCGCCCTTTGGCCACGCGGCGCGCAACCATCAAGGTGACGGGAGAGGTAGACATTGTGTATCTCCAAATGTACGGGTGCACTGGACCGTGTAGGTGGCGCACAGACGAAGCTGCGGGGTGTTGCAGCGACGTGTAAAAAGCAGGCAAGGATTATTCCTGTTTTACCCGAATACACCAGCGACATTGGTCCGAAAAGCGGGAAACTTGAAAAAGACAGGTGTAAAGGCGTTAAATGAGCGCCCAGTTAACGTTGCTTTTTTGGTCAAAAATGCCCGTGATTACTGCTCCGCTTGAAAGTGTTTCGCATCTGGATTCCACTGATTCCGATGAGCTGTTTCCGATCCGTGAAGTCTCGAGATTGACAGGCGTCAACCCGGTCACCCTGCGTGCCTGGGAGCGCCGTTATGGGCTGATACAGCCCACGCGCACCGAAAGTGGGCATCGCCTCTATTCCAAGGCCGATATACAGACAGTCCATCGTATTCTCGATTGGATCGAGCGCGGCGTGGCCGTGAGCAAAGTGGGCAAGATCCTTGCTCGCGACGATCAGCAGGCCGAAGCCGTTCGTGCGCAGCGCGATACCGTCGAGCAAAGCGAATGGCCGCAGTGGCAGGCGCGGTTGATGCAGGCCGTCAGCGACTTCGATGACCGTCAACTGGAGCGTGTGTATGGGCAGGTCCTGGCGACCTACCCACTCGACGTGGTGTTCCAGGACATTCTGATGCCCCTGTGGAATGAGCTGTTGCGTCATCAGGGGCGTTTCGGCCAGGCCAGCGAGTGGCTGTTCTTCGACAACTTCCTGCGAGTGCGTGCCCTGGAGCGCCTGCAACTGGCGTGTGCTTCAACCGTGCCGCGGGTATTGCTGGCGGCCATGGCGGGTGAGTGCCGCAAGTTGGAGTTGCTGGTGGCGGCGCTCTTGATGAGCCGGGATGACCTGGCCGTGAAAGTGCTGGGCATGGGACAGCCGTTTGACGAGTTGACGCTGGTCTGCGAGAAGACTCACCCACAGGCGCTGATCCTCTTCTCCAATTACTCGCATAACCATGATCTTGCCGGGCGCTTGAACCGCTTGGCGTTGACCCTGGATTGCCCGCTGCTGCTTGCAGGTGCGGCGTCGGATCTTGCCGAGGACGGCCTGGCCGGCACGTCCATCGGTTGCCTGGGCAATGAAGGTCGCTTGATGCGGCGGCGCTTGCAACAGTTTCTCAGCGGCGCGCTGGATACCTGATTTCAGGCATGCATGTGCGGGTGGACCAGGCGGTGCTGGTGCAGGATGAACTGACGCAGGCGCTCGGTTTCATCCACGTCGCTTTGGCTCAAGCGGTAGGCAAACAAACCTCGCGCCGTTTCCCGCTCGAACGAGCCGCGCAGCGCGATGCGTTCGTAGCCCGACGGGCTGAACCACAGGGAAAAGGTTTTTGGCGGCTTGATCCGGCTGCGAATCTCCACCAGCACACCCTTGAATGACACTTCATGCACCCGCAGGGCGCCAGCAGCACCGCGGATGTTCTCCAGCGCCACCGGCGTTTCAAGCGCCAGGCGCCACGGGCGTATCATCGGCCCGTCTTCGAAAATACTCGGCACCCCCAAACGCAGATGCACCGCATTGAACTCATCCTCTACCAGATGCAGGGGGAAGGTCAGTTGCTGGTTGTCGAACTGCGCCTGGATGGTGAGGTGGTCATGGGCGGCCAGGCGGGTGAGCAAGTCGCGAATCTGTGCACCGCCGTTGACGGTCAGGCTCGACGAAGCATCCCGCAGGTTGAGTTGCGGGTTGTGCTGCATGCTCTGAATGAAATCCAGCTCATCCTGGGTCAGAAGCGCATTGCGTTGCATCGTGCTTGCTCAATGGAGAGGTATTAAAGTGCCATTATCCGCTGTTATGGCCGCAGTTTCTAAATTTTGTTTAATCCGCTTGTCGCTTTGAGCGCTGCCAGCTCGGCCTTGACCTGGGCCAGTTCACTTTCCAGCTGCGCGACACGCTGCTGGGCCTTGACCTGGAGCGTGACGTCCTTTTGTACACCGACGAAATACGTCTGCTTGTCCGCGGCGTTGTAAACCGTTGAAAGGGACAGTTCGTTCCAGAAATGGCTGCCGTCCTTGCGGTAATTGCGCAGGGTTTCCCGGCAGGCACCGCCGTTCTCCAGCGCTTCACGGATGGCCATCAGGGCCGGCTGGTCACGGTCGCCGGATTGCAGGAAGCGGCAATCCTGATAGAGGATTTCGTCGAGGGTGTAGCCGGTCAGCCGTTCGAATGCAGGGTTCACGTAGATCAGCGGCTTGTCCTTGCCTTCTCTTTCAGCGACGACGATGCCGTCGTTGGAAGCGTTGATCACCATTTGCATCAGCTTGGCGTTAATCATTGAGCGGTCCATGGCTTGTGGTTGGAGTGGGCAGTTTAAGACATGCCTTGAATCTTGCACGGCGGGCGCCGAAATATTTGCGCCAGCTGCTAATATCCCAGGCTTTCGCTCAACTACAGGATCAGATTGATGAAAGTCGCCATCCTTTCCGGCTCGGTGTACGGCACGGCTGAAGAAGTCGCGCGCCACGCCGCCGACCTCCTCAACAAGGCCGGCTTTGAGGCCTGGCACAATCCCCGTGCGACCTTGGCGGATGTACTAGCCTTCAGTCCGCAAGCCTTTCTGGCGGTGACCTCCACCACCGGCATGGGGGAATTGCCCGACAACCTGCAACCCCTGTATTCAACCATTCGCGACCAACTGCCCGCCGCTTGGCGCGGCCTGCCCGGCGCAGTGATCGGCCTGGGCGATGCCAGCTACGGCGATACCTTCTGTGGCGGTGGCGAGCAAATGCGCGAGCTGTTCGGCGAGTTGGGTGTGCGTGAAGTGCTGCCGATGCTGCGCCTGGACGCCAGCGAAAGCGTCACCCCGGAAGCCGACGCCGAGCCATGGCTGGCCGAGCTGGTCACTGCACTGCGCGCTTGACCGGAAACTCGCGTAACAACGCCAGCCAGGCCTGGGCGGCTCTCGACAGGTAGGCGCCCTCACGCCAGATAAAGGCAATGTCCCAGCGCAGGTAGTCGGGCGCCTTCAACGTCAGGCGCACCACCCCAGGTCGCACCAGCCCACGGGCGACCACGCTGGGCAGCAGCACCACGCCTTGGCCGGCGGCCACCAAGGCTGCGAGGAAATCCGCCTGGCCGCTGCGGCCGATTTCCTTCGGGGTAAAACCCAACTGCTGACACGCCTGCATCAGGCGGTCGTTAAGCACAAAGCTGCGCTGGTACATCAGGAACGGTGTGTCCGCCAATTCCTCGAGGCGCACCTGGGCGTTGTCCGCCAGGGGATGGTCAATCGGCAGCAGTGCGTCCAGGGGTTCATCGCAAAAGGCTTGCCAGGCAAACGCCGGGTCATTGGGTTTCAAGCTGCCGCCCACTTCCAGCTCACCGCTCAGGATGGCCTGTTCGATATTGCGGCTGCCGCCCTCCAGCAACTGGATGATGACGTTCGGGTAGCGCCGGCGGTACTCGGCAAACAACCCGGCGAACAGCGTGTCACCCGCCAGCAGCGGCAGGCCCAGGCGCAACTCGCCGCGGGTGAGCTGCTGCATATCGTCCAGCTCGCTCAGCAGTTCGGTTTGCAGGCGCAACATGGCTTCGGCGCGTTGCAGTACGACCTGGCCGGCGGCGGTCAGGCGGGTCTGCGAGCCGATGCGGTCGAGCAGCGGTGTGCCAAGGCTTTGCTCCAGTTGCGCCACCTGTTTGCTGACGGCGGACTGGCTGATATGCAGGGTTTTCCCCGCCTGGGTAAAGCCCCCTCGGTGGATCACTTCGACAAAGCTGCGCAGCTGTTTGAATTCCATCGGCCTGATTCCAGTTTGGAATGGTTGGCAGTCTAACAATTCGCTGTGGGGATGGAAGGCCGCACTCTAAAATGGGGGCCTGCGAGGACCCAAAGCCCATGAAACGTTTTCCCTTCAAACACCTTGGCCGTTTGCTGACTGAACTGGTCGTACTGCTCGCGATTTATCTGCTGGGCACCCAGTTGGCGAGCTGGCTAGCTTGGCCCATTCCCGGTGGCGTGGTGGGCCTGGGCCTGTTGCTGGCAACGTTCGCCAGCGGCCTGGTCAAACCGGCGGCACTGCAATTGGGCGCCGGGGTGTTGATGGCCGAGATGCTGCTGTTCTTCATCCCGGCCCTGATGAGCCTGCTCGATTACGGTGGCCTGCTGCGCAACGATGGCTGGCGCATCCTGTTGGTGATCGGCTTCAGCACGCTGGCGGTGATGCTGGTCACGGCGTTTACGGTAGAAGCGGTGTGCCGCTGGAGGTTGCGCCATGAAGCTTGAGCTGATGCCGGTGTTCTGGCTCGCCTTGACCCTGGGCGCCTACGTGTTCAGCCGCTGGCTCTACCGGCGTACCGGGCGCTACCTGCTGTCGCCGCTGATCCTGGTGCCGGCACTGTTGCTGGCGGTGGCCTTGCCGATGCACACCGCCTATGCCGAATACGCCACCGACACCCACTGGCTGATGCTGGTACTGGGCCCGGTGACTGTGGCGTTTGCTGTGCCGATCTGGCAGCAACGCCGATTGCTGGCGCGGCACTGGCCGGCGTTGCTGCTGGGCATGATGGCGGGCAGCGTGGCGTCGATCGCGACTTCGTTCGGCCTGGCGAAGGCGCTGGCGTTGGACAGCGCGGTGACGATGTCGCTGGTGCCGCGCTCGATCACCACACCGTTCGCCATGCCGGTGTCTTCCGACCTGGGTGGCGTGCCGGAGCTGACGGCGGTGTTTGTGATGTTCACCGGTGTGTTCGGCGCCATGCTAGGTGGTGTATTGCTCAAATGGCTGCCGCTGCGGACACCCCTGGCACGTGGCGCGTTGTTTGGCGTGGGCGCCCACGGTGCGGGTGTCAGCCGCGCCCATGAAGTGGGGGGCGAAGAGGGCTCGGTCGCCGGTCTGGTGATGGTGTTGACGGGTTTGCTCAACCTGTTTGCCGTGCCTTTTCTGGCGGCGCTTCTATGACGCGCTTTAAACAAACTTCAACTATTCTCTGAACTGACCCGCTCGGTCATCAAGCTGGCTGCCAAGGCAACTCCGGCGGCCATGAGGTCTGACTAGACTGGCCCATCACACAAAAAAACAACAATAAGACAGTGCGCCAAGGAGGTCATCGCCGTGAGCCTAGCCCCCGTTCTATCGCCGCAGAATGTCAAAGACCAGGTCAGCGCTGCCGAATGGCAGACCCGCGTCGACCTGGCGGCCTGTTATCGCCTGGTGGCGCTGCATGGCTGGGATGACCTGATCTTCACCCATATCTCGGCCAAGGTGCCGGACACCGATGACTTCCTGATCAACCCCTACGGGCTGATGTTCCACGAGATCACCGCGTCGAGCCTGGTCAAGGTCGACCTGGCCGGCAACAAACTGATGGACAGCCCCTACGACATCAATCCGGCGGGCTACACCATCCACAGTGCCATCCATGAAGTTCGCCATGATGTGACGTGCGTGCTGCACACCCACACGGCTGCGGGTGTGGCCGTCGCTGCGCAGAAGCAGGGCGTGTTGCCCATCAGCCAGCAATCGCTTTTCGTGCTGTCGAGCCTGGCCTACCACGCCTACGAAGGCGTGGCCTTGAACCACGAAGAAAAAGCCCGCCTGCAGGCCGACCTCGGGGATAGCAATTTCCTGATGCTGCACAACCATGGCCTGCTGACCTGCGGCAGTACCATTGCCGACACCTTTCTGATGATGTTCACCTTCCAGCGTGCCTGCGATATTCAGGTGCTGGCGCAGAGCGGCGGCGCCGAATTGATCGCCATCGGGCCGCAGATTCTTGCCGGTGCCAAGGCGATGGTGGCGGCTGTTACAAAGAGCGCCCAAGGCATGGGCGGCGCGCTGGCCTGGCCGGCCTTGCTGCGCAAATTGGACCTGCAAGACCCAGGGTATAACCGCTGATGCCACTCGCCGAAATCCCGCTCAGAGTCTGGCGCAAGCGTGGCCAGGATTTCGTCTTTCGCGGCCGTACCCTTCGCTATTGGGTGGCCGGGCAGGGCGAACCGCTGCTGCTGATCCATGGCTTCCCCACGGCCAGTTGGGACTGGCATTACCTCTGGCAACCCCTGGCCCAGCGGCACCTGGTGATCGCCTGCGACATGCTCGGCTTCGGTGACTCGGCCAAGCCGCTGGACCACGATTATTGCCTGCTGGAGCAGGCGGACTTGCAACAGGCCCTGCTCGAACACCTGCGGGTGGAACAGCCGGTGCATGTGTTGGCCCATGACTATGGTGACAGCGTCGCCCAGGAACTCCTGGCCCGGCACTACGAAGGCCGGTTTGAGATGGCCAGCTGTGTGTTCCTCAATGGCGGGTTGTTCCCCGAAACCCATCGCCTGGCGCTGGTGCAAAAACTCTTGCTCAGCCCCTTGGGCTGGATGATCGGCCGCGCCTTTGGGCGCAGTGCCTTGTCTGATAGTTTCGGCCAGATATTCGGCCCCGACACCCGCCCCAGTGAAAGTGCCCTGGATGATTTCTGGAGCCTGATCAATGCCAACGGCGGCACGCGCATCCTGCACAAACTGATCGCCTACGTCCCCCAGCGCCGTCGCCTGCGTGATCGCTGGGTCGGCGCGATGCAGCGCGGCGAAGTGCCGTTGCGGGTGATCGACGGCGAAGTGGACCCGATCTCCGGCGCGCATATGGTCGAGCGTTACCAGCAACTGGTGCCCGACGCCGACACGGTGTTGCTGGCCAATATCGGCCACTACCCGCAGATCGAGGCGCCGGTGCAGGTGCTCAGGCACTACCAGGCCTTTCGTGATCGGCTCGGGCAGCCGGCCTCGCAAGTGGCCTATTCCTGATCCCGAATCCTTTTCTGTAGGAGCGAGCTTGCTCGCGAAAATCGTCAACGATAACGTGGGAATCCTGACACCACGCGGCGCTCTGGGATTTTTCGCGAGCAAGCTCGCTCCTACAGAGAGACGAGTCATCATCCCCCAGCCTTATCGAGCACCATTCAGCCTCCGCCGTATTTATTGTGACCGCAGGCGCGTTGCCGGACACTCGAACCATTCCCATTGTCGCCAGCGGAGTTTGGTATGAGTGAGTCAGTGCAGTTCCAGGATAAGGTCGTGATCGTCACCGGTGCCGGCGGCGGATTGGGCCGGGCCCATGCGCTGCTGTTCGCCAGGCACGGGGCCAAGGTCCTGGTCAACGACCTCGGCGGTTCTACCCAGGGCGAGGGCGCCAATGCCTCCGCCGCCGACCGGGTGGTCGCCGAGATTCGTGCTGCGGGTGGTGTCGCCGAGGCCAACCATGACTCTGTCACCGACGGTGACAAGATCGTCCAGAACGCCCTCGACGTTTTCGGCCGCATCGACGTAGTGGTCAACAACGCCGGCATCCTGCGTGACAAAACCTTCCACAAAATGGACGACGCCGACTGGGACCTGGTTTACCGCGTGCATGTCGAAGGTGCCTACAAAGTCACCCGCGCCGCCTGGCCTCACCTGCGTGAGCAAGGTTATGGCCGGGTGATCTTCACCGCGTCCACCTCGGGCATCTACGGCAATTTCGGCCAGTCCAATTACGGTATGGCCAAGCTCGGGCTGTACGGCCTGACCCGCACCCTGGCCCTGGAAGGGCGCAAGAACAACATCCTGGTCAATGCGATTGCCCCCACCGGCGGTACGCGCATGACCGAAGGCCTGATCCCGCCGCAAGTGTTCGAGCGCCTCAAGCCGGAACTGGTCAGCCCGCTGGTGGTGTACCTGGGCAGCGAAGCGTGCCAGGAAACGTCCGGGCTGTTCGAGGTGGGTGGTGGCTGGATCGGCAAGACCCGCTGGGAACGCAGCCTGGGCGTGGGCTTCGACCCTGAAGCCGGGTTCTCCCCCGATGACGTGGCGGCGCATTGGGCGCAGATCTGCGACTTTGAAGGCGCAGCCCACCCCAACGACAACATCGAAGCGCTGAAGGAGATGATGGCGAACTTGCAGAAGTACAGCCTGTGATCGTTGCTTGAAAAAGCTTGAATCCCACGGGGCGCTGATGGCGCCCCGTTTTATTTCAGGCAAAAAAAAGCCGCTGCAAACGCAGCGGCTGAAGTCAGACGTTGGATCAAGGAGCGACAAATCAACGTCAGTGAACACGGGTAACAGATTGAAAACAGGCATCAATCCATTCAAGTCTGGCTGTTCTTCCCGAGGGGAAGCGGGCTGTCTGCCCTGAAAGCCAGGCAAGAATAGTCGGTTGTTACAAAATGAGTAATCCCGATTCATGACAAGGACTGTTACTGAAAGCGCAACAGTTTCAGGGCAAGCCATCCATTCCCCTGATAACCCGCCATCCACCCAATCCATGGGCCCGCCCGCACCCCGGCCAGAGCGGCTTGTCATCCTTTCGAGCGATAGAGCGAATCCCTCCTTGGTGCGCTTATCGCTCCTGATGCGCGGCAGTAGGGTGAGGCCTTCTGTCACTCACCGGGGAAGACGCATGACAAAAACAACAATGCGCGCCATCTTCACGCCACAGGCGCTGGCCGCTGCGGTTGCGTTGGGTTGCTGTGCCCAGGCACAGGCTGTTTCCTTCAACATTGGCGAGATCGAAGGGCAATTCGACTCCTCGCTGTCGGTCGGCTCGAGCTGGGGCATGCGCGATGCCGATAAAAAACTCGTGGGCACCGTCAATGGCGGCACGGGGCAGGCTTCCACGGGGGATGACGGGCGTCTCAACTTCAAGAAGGGCGAGACCTTCTCCAAGATCTTCAAAGGCCTGCATGACCTGGAGCTGAAGTACGGCGACACCGGTGTGTTCGTGCGCGGCAAGTACTGGTACGACTTCGAACTCAAGGACGAAGACCGCGAGTTCAAGCAGATCAGTGACCACAACCGCAAGGAAGGCGCCAAGTCCAGCGGCGCGCAGATCCTCGATGCGTTCGTCTACCACAACTACTCCCTGGGCGACCTGCCGGGCACCGTGCGCGCAGGCAAGCAGGTGGTCAGTTGGGGCGAAAGTACCTTCATCGGCAACTCCATCAACAGCATCAACCCGATTGACGTGTCGGCGTTCCGTCGGCCCGGTGCCGAGATCAAGGAAGGGCTGATCCCGGTCAACATGCTGTTCGCGTCCCAGAGCCTGACCAACCAACTGACCGTGGAAGGCTTCTACCAGCTGGAGTGGGATCAGACGGTGCTGGATAACTGCGGCACCTTCTTTGGCAATGACGTGGCGGCGGATGGCTGCACCGGCAACTACACGGTGGGTAGTCCGGCGATTGCACCGCTCCAACCGATCGCAGCGGCTCGCGGCCAAGGCTTTGTGGTGACCCGCGAAGGTGTGGTGGTGCAGCGTGCCGGTGATCGCGATGCACGGGACTCCGGCCAATTCGGCGCAGCCTTGCGCTGGCTGGGCGATGACACGGAGTACGGCCTGTACTTCATGAACTACCACAGCCGCACCCCGACTGTGGGCACGATTACCGCCAACACCAATCTGGCGACCATCGGTGGTATCGCGGCGGCCGCTCCGGCGGGCTTCGGTTCGGCCCTGGCCCAGAGCACCATGCTCGGCCGTGGCCAGTACTACCTCGACTATCCGGAAGACATCCGCCTGTTCGGCGCCAGTTTCTCCACCACCTTGCCCACCGGCACGGCGTGGACCGGCGAGATCAGCTACCGCCCGAATGCACCGGTGCAGCTCAACACCACTGACTTGACCCTGGCCCTGATCAACCCGATTGCCGGCAATGCGGCATCGCCGATCCGTTCCTCCTTCGGCGCCGACAACAAGGGCTACCGCCGCAAGGAAATCACCCAGATCCAAAGCACCATGACTCAGTTCTTCGACCAGGTGCTGGGCGCTGAACGCTTGACCCTGGTGGGCGAAGCGGCCGTGGTGCATGTGGCCGGCCTGGAGGATAAATCCAAGCTGCGTTACGGCCGCGACTCGGTGTACGGCGCCTATGGTTTCCAGGGTGACACCGACGGTTTCGTCACCTCCACCTCCTGGGGCTACCGCGCGCGGGCGATCCTCGACTACAACAATGCGATTGCCGGGGTGAACCTCAAGCCCAACCTGTCCTGGTCCCATGACGTGGCCGGCTACGGGCCCAACGGGATCTTCAATAAAGGCGCCAAGGCCATCAGCGTCGGCGTGGATGCGGACTATCGCAGCACCTACACCGCCAGCCTCAGTTACACCGACTTCTTTGGCGGCGACTACAACACCTTGACCGACCGCGACTTCCTCGCCCTCAGCTTCGGCGTGAACTTCTGATTTGGCTTAAAAAAGAAGGACAAGAATCCATGCGTAAGACAATTGCAGTATTGGCCCTCAGCCTGTTGGCTTCCCACGTGATGGCGGCGGTGTCGCCGGAAGAGGCGGCCAAGCTGGGCACCACCCTGACACCGGTCGGCGCCGAAAAAGCCGGCAACGCCGATGGCTCGATCCCGGCGTGGACCGGCGGTATCCCGAAAAACGCTGGCGCGATAGACAGCAAAGGCTTCCTCGCCGACCCGTTCGCCAATGAAAAACCGCTGTTCGTGATCACCGCCGCCACGGTGGACAAGTACAAGGACAAACTCTCCGACGGCCAGGTGGCGATGTTCAAGCGCTACCCCGAGACCTACAAGATCCCGGTGTACCCGAGCCACCGTACGGTCAACCTGCCACCGGATATCTACGAGTCGATCAAGCGCAGCGCGCTGAACGTCAAGACGATCAACGACGGCAACGGCCTGGAAAACTTCACCGGCAACCGTTACTACGCGTTCCCGATTCCCAAGAATGGCGTGGAAGTGCTGTGGAACCACATCACCCGTTACCACGGCGGCAACCTGCGCCGCATCATCACCCAGGCCACCCCGCAGACCAATGGCAGCTACACGCCGATCCGCTTCGAGGAGGAAGTGGCGGTGCCCCAGGCGATTCCCGATATCGACCAGGCCAAGGCGGCCAACGTGCTGAGCTATTTCAAGCAATCGGTGACCGCCCCGGCACGCCTGGCGGGCAACGTACTGCTGGTGCACGAGACCCTCGACCAGGTGAAGGAGCCACGCCTGGCCTGGATCTACAACGCCGGCCAGCGCCGCGTGCGCCGCGCGCCGCAAGTGTCCTATGACGGCCCGGGCACCGCGTCCGACGGCCTGCGCACCACCGACAACTTCGACATGTTCTCCGGCGCCCCCGACCGCTATGACTGGAAGCTGGTGGGCAAGAAAGAGATGTACATCCCCTACAACAGCTACAAGCTCGATTCGCCGTCGCTCAAGTACGACGACATCATCAAGGCCGGTCATATCAACCAGGACCTGACCCGTTACGAACTGCACCGCGTGTGGGAAGTGGTCGGCACGGTCAAGCCGAGCGAGCGGCACATCTACGCCAAGCGCCACATGTACATCGACGAAGACAGCTGGCAAGTCGCGCTGGTGGATCACTACGACGGTCGTGGCCAACTGTGGCGCGTCGCCGAAGGCCATGCGCAGTTCTACTACGACCACCAGGTGCCGGCCTACACCGTCGAGACCCTGTACGACATCATTGCCGGGCGCTACATCGCACTGGGCATGAAGAACGAGGAGAAGAGCAGCTTCGTGTTCGGCTTTGCGGCCAAGGCAGCGGACTACACCCCGGCGGCGTTGAGGGCTGAAGGCGTGCGCTGATCCCAATATGAAATGCAATCAAATGTGGGAGGGGGCTTGCCCCCGATGGCGGTGTATCAGTCAACCAATCCAGTGACTGACAGTCCCTCATCGGGGGCAAGCCCCCTCCCACAGTGGGTTTTGTACACATGGGGTTCTGTGCATGGCCTTCAATCATTGTGCTGAATACTTCTTCAACAACCACCCGCCACAGGACTAGGGTAAGCACCAGGTTGCATAACAATAAAAAAGCAGGATGCAGCAATGACTGCCATGACACGCTGCCTGGACCGTCCTGGATTCATGCCCCGGCTGTCCGCTCACCATCTGCTGCGCCCACGCCTGGCCGAGCCGTTGCTGACGGACCAGGCCAGGGTCAAATTACTCTGCGCCCCCGGCGGCAGTGGCAAGAGCGCACTGCTCGCCGAATGTGCGTTGCAGGCGCCAGCGGGTTGCCAGGTGTACTGGTTGCCCCTCAATGGCGCGGTGCTCAGCCCCCTCGATCTGTGCCTGCGGCTGGCGCAAAACCTGGGCCTGACGTTTACCGATGAAACCACCTTGCTGCTCGACCTTAGCCGCTGGCAGGCCTCGGCGTGGCTGTTCCTCGATGATTTTTGCCGCTTGCCCACGCCCGACACCGACGCCTTGCTCGACCGCCTGCTCACCGCCAGCAGCCCGGCCCTGACCTGGTGGCTGGGCGCACGGCGGCGACCGGCGTGCAACTGGCCGCGCCTGCTGCTCGACGATGAGTTGCTCGAATGTGGCGCCGAACTGGCCTTCAGCCCTGGGGAAATCCAGCAACTGCTCAGCCATGCCCCCGGGCATTCGGTCGACAGCGTGCAGCAGTTCAGCGCCGGTTGGTGCGCGGGCGTGCGCATCGCCCTGCTGGGGGATGGGCACCCCGACAAGACCTTGCTCGACTACCTGCAACACGAACTGTTCAGCACATTGCCGCCGGAGCTGGCGGAGGCCTGGCGCGTGCTGGCCCATCTGCCGCGCTTCAACGCCGGCCTGTGCGAGCACTTGTTCGGCGCGGGTGACGGTGACCAGTACCTGAGGGATCTGCAGGTGCTCGGCGCCTTTATCCAGCCGTGGGAAGACACCGACTGGCTGCAGGTTTTTCCGCCCCTGGCGCAGTTGATGCAAAACGAGCCCTGGCCGGCCAAACGCTCCTGGCATCGCCGCGCCTGCCAATGGTTCTGCGCCGAACAGGACTGGCAGGCCGCCTTCGAACAGGCGCTGCTGGCCGAAGAATATGAAATGGCAGTGAGCCTGTTGCAGCATTTCAGTTTCGAGGACCTGTTCCGCCAGCAGAACGCCGTCTTGCTGTTGCACCTGCATGAGCAGCATGGCGATGAGTTGATGCTCGGCTCGGCACAACTGGTGGGGCTGGTGACGGCGGCGTTGCTGTTTGCCGGGCGCTTCGAGCAGGCAGCGGTGTGCATCGATCAACTGGCCCGGTTTGCCCCGCAACCGACGGCGGCGCAGCAGCGGTATTTATTGGCGCGCTGGCAGGCGCAATGGGGCTGGCTGCTGCACCTGGGCGGCGATGCCGAGGGCTCGCGCCTGCATTTTCTGGAGGCGCTGCAGGCCTTGCCCGACAGCGCGTGGACCTCGCGGCTGATGTGCCTGTCGGGCCTGACCCAGCAAGCCTTGTTGCGCGGCGAATTGGACGTGGCCCAAAGCCTGAACCGCGAAGCGCTGTGCCTGGCGCGCGCCCAGGGTTCGTTGTTGCTGGAGGCGCTGCTTGAGCTGGATCACGCTCAACTGCTGGAACAGCGCGGTGCCCCGTACCGGGCCCAGAGCCTGCTGGAAAATGTACAGGCCATGTTACTTGAGCAGCGGCTCAAGGCCGGCCCCTTGGTGGGGCGTATCGCCTTGCGGCGCGGGCACCTGGCCTTGCGCCAGGGCCAGGACAGCCTGGCCGCCGAGTGTTTCGACACGGGCTTGAAGATGTGCCTGCACAGCCAGGACAAGCGCGTGCTCTACGGCTTTCTCGGCCTGGCACTGTTGGCTGCCAACCGTGGCGATTACGCCCAGGCCTTTGTCCAGTTGCGTGAGGCCGAGCGGCTGATGCAGCAACGCCAGGTGCCGGACACGGTGTACCGCGCGGTGCTGCTGTTGGTCAGCGGGCATTTCTGGTTGCAGCAGGGGCGCGCCGAATTGACCGTGGAAGCGGTGCGCCGCGTGCTGCGTCACTTCCGTGGGCCCCAGGCCAAACAAGCACCGCCGGCGACCCTGGAACTGATCCCGCGTCTTGAATACCTGTTGGTGCTGGCGGAGGTGAAGCTGGGCTGCGCCGAGCAACCGCTGGAACGGCTCCACGCCTTGCTGCAAGCCACCCATCAGCGCGGCATGCTGTGCCTGGAAATCGAACTGCACCTGGTGCTGGGCGAAGTCGCCTGGCAGTTGGGTGATCCGGCCTTGGCGCGCCGCTCGCTGCAAGCCGGCCTGGAGCTGGCGGCGCGTTGCCAGGTGCAGCAAGCGATTCGCGAATTGCGTCTACGCGCGCCGGGACTGCTGAGTGAGCTGGGCCTGGAACCTCAGGCATCAACCCCGGGCACGGTGGAAAACCCCTTGAGCCAGCGCGAACTGGAAGTGCTGCAACTGATCGCCCTCGGCAGTTCCAACCTGGAGATTGCCGACCGCCTGTTTATCTCCCTGCACACCGTCAAGACCCATGCGCGGCGCATTCACAGCAAGCTCGGCGTAGAGCGGCGTACCCAGGCGGTGGCCAAGGCCAAGACCTTGGGCCTGATGGTTTAGATGAACGCCTGACGGTAGTCGCCGGGCGTGGCGCCCATGGCCTGGCGGAAGCGATGGGTAAAGTGGCTGGCGCTGGAAAAACCGCACAGCAGGGCAATCTCGCCCAACGGCAGGGCGCCGCCACGCAGCAGGCTCTGCGCGCGGGTCAGCCGGCGCGCCAGCAGGTACTGATGGGGCGGCAGGCCGAAACTTTGGCGAAACATCCGGGCGAAATGGTACTCCGACAACGCGCACAACCCAGCCAGTTGCCCAAGGCTGATGGGGTCTTCCAGGTGCTGGTCGATGTAGTCCACCAGCAACCGTCGTTGGTAGGCGGCCAGCCCGCCTTTCAACCGCAGGCCTTCGCGGGCGCCCACCTGGCTGAGCAGGGTGTGGCTGAGCATTTCATGGGCGAGGCTGCTGGTGAGCAGGCGTTCGGCGGGTTCATCCCAGTTGAGGGCGATCAACTGGTGGAAGCGTCGGGCCAGGCGCTGGTCTTCCAGGAAGGTACTTTCCCGCAGCTCCAGCGTGCGCGGTTCGCGGTCAAGCAGGGTAACGCAGCCCAGGGCAAATTGTTCCGGGCTGAAATACACGTGGGCCAGGCGGATTTCACCGTTGATCACCCAGGCCGATTGGTGCTCGGCAGGCAGGATGCACAGCTTGTCGGGGCCGCCCTTGGTGCCCGGACGGTCGCGCCGAAACGTGCCGGTGCCGCCACCGACATAGCAGGACAAGGTGTGATGGCTGGGCGCCTGGTAGTCCTGGGAATCGTGATGGTTGCTCCACAAGGCTGCGGACAAGCCGTCACCGAGCTCGGCGCAGGCTTCCAGGCGTGCGTTGGGCGAGCGGTTAAGGGCTTGGAAGACTTGCAGGGATTCCAGGTCTGGCATGGTGTGTGTTCTCCGACGCCTTGCATCCTACTCCGCGAGGCTGGCGCTGTGATCCCATCGCCCGACAAAAGCGCAAGATTGTGCAAGAGCCTTGCCCGGGTTGAAGGCGACACTGTGGCTCAATCGATGGAGCCCGCTATGAACCTTTCCCTGTATTTACTCACCGTGCTGATCTGGGGCACCACCTGGATCGCCCTCAAATGGCAATTGGGCGTGGTGGCGATTCCCGTGTCCATCGTCTACCGCTTCGGCCTGGCGGCCCTGGTGTTGTTTGCGTTGTTGCTGGTCAGTCGCAAGTTGCAGGTGATGAACCGGCGCGGGCACCTCATCTGCCTGGCCCAGGGGCTGTGCCTTTTCTGTGTCAACTTCATGTGCTTTCTCACGGCCAGCCAATGGATCCCCAGCGGCCTGGTGGCGGTGGTGTTTTCCACGGCCACGCTGTGGAATGCGCTGAACGCCCGGGTGTTTTTCGGCCAGCGGGTGGCACGCAATGTGTTGATGGGCGGTGGCCTGGGCTTGGCCGGCTTGGGCCTGCTGTTCTGGCCGGAGCTGGTGGGGCATGCCGCCAGTCCGCAGACCTTGCTGGGGTTGGGGTTGGCGTTGCTGGGGACGATGTGTTTCTCGGCGGGCAATATGCTCTCGAGCCTGCAGCAGAAGGCCGGTTTGAGGCCGTTGACCACGAATGCCTGGGGCATGTTGTATGGTTCGTTGATGCTGGCGACCTACTGCGTGGTGCGCGGCATTCCGTTTGAGATGGACTGGAGCGCACGTTACATCGGTGCGTTGTGGTACCTGGTGATTCCGGGTTCGGTGATCGGTTTTACCGCGTACCTGACCTTGGTCGGGCGCATGGGACCGGAGCGTGCGGCGTATTGCACGGTGCTGTTCCCGGTGGTGGCGCTGAATGTGTCGGCGTTTGCCGAAGGCTACCAGTGGACCGCGCCGGCGTTGGCGGGGTTGGTACTGGTGATGCTGGGGAATGTGTTGGTGTTTCGTAAGCCTAAGGTGGCTCAGCCGGTGAATCCGATCCTTCAGGCAAAGCAGGTCTAGTGTGGGAGGGGGCAAGCTCCCTCCCACATTTCCTGCATTTCTCACATTTGACCGAGTTGTCTGGTTTATTTGAGCCCTAAACGCTTGGCCATCCGGCCGAGGTTGGCGCGGTCCAGGCCCAGTTCGCGGGCGGCGCCGGCCCAGTTGTGCTGGTGGCGTTCCAGGCAGGCGTTGATCACTTGGCGCTGGTAGTCCTCGGTGGCCTGGCGCAGGTCACCGGTGACGGCCAGGGCGGTTTCTGCCGCTGCTTCGATCACCGGCGTGCTGACGTCGGGCAAGTCCAGGTCTTGGGCACTCAGGCTCAGAATCTTCGGGCGTTCGCGACAGTTGCCCAGGGCTTTCAGCGCGCTGCGGCCGATCAAATGTTCCAGCTCCCGCACATTGCCCGGCCAGTTATAGGCCAGCAGCGCCGCCTGGGCATCGCTGGTCAGGCGCAGGCTGCCCAGGCCCATGCGTGAGCGGTTCTGCTCGAGGAAGAAGCCGGCCAGCAGCAACACATCACGCCCGCGCTCGCGCAGGGCCGGCACTTGCAACGGGTACACGCTCAGGCGGTGGTAGAAGTCGGCGCGGTAGCGGCCGTTGCGCACTTCGTCGGCGAGATCGCGGTTGGTGGCGGCGATCAGGCGCACATCCACCTGGTGTTCCTTGTCCGAGCCCAGGCGCTGCAACTGGCCGCTTTGCAGCACCCGCAGCAGCTTGGCCTGCACGCTCAGGGACAGTTCGCCCACTTCGTCCAGAAACAGCGTGCCGCCATTGGCCAGCTCGAACTTGCCGCGCCGTTCATTCAGCGCGCCGGTGAAGGCGCCACGCACATGGCCGAACAACTCGCTTTCCACCAGGGTTTCCGGCAGGGCCGCGCAGTTGAGGCTGATCAGTGGTTTGTCCGCACGGGACGACGCCGCGTGAATGGCCTGGGCCACCAGTTCCTTGCCCACCCCGGTTTCGCCGGTGATCAGCACCGTGAGGTCGCTGCCACCCACCAGCTTGATTTCCTCCACCAGGCGCTTGTGGGTTTTGCTCTGGCCGATCATTTCCTTGTGCTGCTGGCCGCTGGCCTGGCGGTAGATCTCGGCGCGCTGGTGTTCGTCTTCGGCGCGCAACGCCAGGCGTTCGATACGTTCGGCCACGTTGACCGTGGCGGCGGCGAGGCTGGCGAAGGCTTGCAGGGCGTCCAGTTCCACGCGTTCGAAGCGTTCGGTGTCCAGTGCGTCCAGGGTCAACAGGCCCCAGGGCAGGTCGTCGACGAACAGCGGGCAGCCCATGCAGTCGTGGACTTCCAGGTGGCCGTGCACGCCATCGACCAGGCCGTCGTAGGGATCGGGCAATTCGCTGTCACTGTCAAAGCGTGTGGGCCCAGGGCTGCTGAGTAACACGGCGAAGCGCGGATGTTCGCTGACCTTGAAGCGGCGGCCCAGGGTGTCTGCGCTCAAGCCATCCACCGCCAGCGGCACCAGCGACTCCCCGTCCAGGCGCAGCAGGGCGGCCGCATCACACGGCAACAGGGCGCGCATGGCTTGCAGCAGGCGTCGATAGCGTTCGCCTTCGGGCAGTTCCCGCGACAGGTCGGCGACCAGCGGCAGCAGGGTGGTGAGCAGCGAGTGTGCAGTCATAATGACTCCTTGTAGTCCATATGACTATAAGGTGTAGGAGGTCATACTGACTATATAATGTTCAACCTATTGAAATTAAAGGATTTATAAGTTGGCATGAATACTGAGTAGCTAAGGGCAATCAGTAAAGAAGCCCAGGAGGCTCCCATGCTTAGTGCCCAAGACCGTGCCATCGTCAAATCCACCGTGCCCCTGCTGGAAAGCGGCGGCGAAGCGCTGATCACCCATTTCTACCGCATGATGCTCTCCGAGTACCCTGAGGTTCGCCCGCTGTTCAACCAGGCTCACCAGGCCAGCGGTGACCAGCCCCGGGCCCTGGCCAATGGCGTATTGATGTACGCGCGGCATATCGACCAGCTCGACCAACTGGGCGACCTGGTGGCGAAGATCATCAACAAGCACGTCGCCTTGCAGATCCTGCCGGAGCATTACCCGATAGTGGGCGCTTGCCTGCTGCGGGCGATTTCCGAGGTGCTGGGCAGTGAGATCGCCACCCCTGAGGTGATGAATGCCTGGGGCGCCGCGTACGGCCAACTGGCGGACATCCTGATCGGTGCCGAAGCCGCTATTTACGCAGAGAAAGCCCGGGCCCCCGGCGGCTGGCGCGGTGCGCGGGCGTTCACTGTGGTCAAGCGTGTGGAGGAGAGCGCCGAGATCACTTCCTTCTATTTCGCGCCGGCGGACAACGGGGCGATCCTCGCGGCCGCGCCGGGCCAATACATCGGCATGAGGCTGGTGCTCGACGGTGAGGAAGTGCGCCGCAACTATTCACTGTCGGCCCTGAGTGATGCGGGTGAATACCGCATCAGCGTCAAGCGCGAGGCCGGCGGGCGGGTTTCCAACTACCTGCATGACCAGTTGCAGGTCGGTGCGACGATTGACCTGTTTCCGCCGTCGGGCGAGTTCACCCTGGCGGCCAGCGATAAGCCGCTGGTGCTGATCAGCGGCGGGGTAGGGATCACCCCAACCTTGCCGATGCTGGAGGCTGCGCTGGCCACCCAGCGCCCGGTGCACTTTATCCACTGCGCGCGCAATGGCGGGGTGCATGCGTTCCGCGATTGGGTGGATGCACTGGCGGCCAAGCACCCGCAGCTCAAGCGCTTTTATTGCTATGCCGAGGACGACGGCGTGAGCCCGGCGGCGGATAAAGTCGGTCTGTTGAGCCAGGAGCAACTGGCGGCGTGGTTGCCGGAGCAGCGTGACGTGGATGCGTACTTCCTGGGACCTAAAGGCTTCATGGCGGCGATCAAGCGCCACCTCAAGGCTCTGGGCGTACCCGAAAAGCAAAGTCGCTACGAATTCTTCGGCCCGGCGGCTGCCTTGGAATAAGACCTGAAGGTTCACACTGTTCAAAATAATGTGGGAGGGGGCTTGCCTCTCCCACATTTGGATCTCTGTTCCTCTCGATTAATCCCCTGTTAACCCCTCTCTGTTTAAACCACTCTCTGTGTGTAAACTTGCGGCCATTGGCACAACCAAACAAAGGGATACGGGGATGAGTGACGAATTGCGTTTAGGCAGGGAGCGGCGCTTTCTGGTGTTGTTGGGCATCATCTGCCTGGCGCTGATCGGTGGGGCGTTGTACATGCAGGTGGTGTTGGGCGAGGCGCCGTGCCCGTTGTGCATCCTGCAACGCTATGCCTTGCTGTTGATTGCGATCTTCGCGTTCATCGGTGCCGCCATGCGCACCAAGGGCGCCCTCACGCTGTTCGAAGGCCTGGTGGTACTCAGCGCTCTCGGTGGGGTGGCCGCGGCCGGTCACCATGTGTACACCCAGTTCTTTCCGCAGGTGAGCTGCGGCGTCGATGTGCTGCAACCTATCGTCGACGACCTGCCCCTGGCCAAGGTCTTCCCGCTGGGCTTCCAGGTCGATGGCTTCTGCAGCACCCCGTACCCGCCGGTGCTGGGCCTGTCTTTGGCGCAATGGGCGCTGGTGGCGTTCGTGCTGACGGTCATCCTGGTGCCCCTGGGCATCTATCGTAATCGCCGCCACAAAGGCTGAACCCATCAGTGAAACGCCCCGGTCTTTCCTCAAGGTAGGCCGGGGCGTTTTTGCATGTAGGCTTTTGTGAACAGAGCGTGACGCCGGACAATTTTGGCTGCGCGCAGTGTGCGACATGTTGTCACACGGAAGCCGCCGCAGGACGTTTCTGACCCGCCAAACCAACGCTTAAATTTGCAAAAAGCCTCCAGGATGTGCTGTCAGTTCGTGGTTTGGACGACGCCACGTACCTCACGTCGTACAAGGCTTTGAGTGATGTCCGAATGCCTTGTTTTATGGGGGGTTGCATAGGTTTCGTAGGCCCTTACGGGGGGTAAGGGCTGTGACCGTTTGCCCTATAACACGGCAATTTTTGTGGTTTTTGTTGAGAATTGAACGCGATAAGATCGCGAACCATTGCAATATTGGTGAAGGATTATTGCTGTAATCGATAAAAATTATTTCTTTATAAGACATGGTTTATACATCGCTAGCTAACTACAATCGCCCGCACTGAATGTCCGGTGCTGCTCAATATTTGAGCACTGGAGCGGTCGAGGGGCAGATGGACGGCTCTGTGCGACCCCAAGGTTCCGGCAGCCTTTCAACTATCCGCACCAAATGGAATTGGTCTGTAACAAGGCCTTTAACCACGAAATCGAATAAGAACTCACCGCAGGTCCGTGAAACGCTCCGTTATATGGCGTGCCGGGCAGGCTCTTATTCAATCGAAGAGAAATGCCAACCCTTGGCAGGGTGAAGTGTTGGCGATCAAAACCCAACTGCATTGCGCAAGCTGCTTTAGAGGTCGTGAGATGAGTAAAAACAGGTACCCCCGATTACTAGGCTTTTTGCCGCTGCTTGGCATGATGTTAATGCTGGGAGGCTGCAAGTGGACCTTGATGGACCCAAAAGGACAGATCGGTCTGGATCAACGAAACCTGATCATCACTGCCACCCTGCTGATGTTGTTGGTCGTGGTGCCTGTGATCATCATGACCTTTGCCTTCGCCTGGAAATACCGCGCGTCGAACACCAGCGCGACCTACGCGCCGAAGTGGTCGCACTCCACCAAGATCGAAATCGCGGTGTGGCTGGTCCCGATCCTCATCATCATCGCCCTGGGTTACATCACCTATAAGTCGACCCACGAGCTGGACCCGTACCGTCCGCTGGAGTCCGACGTCAAGCCGATCAACATCGAAGTGGTCGCGCTGGACTGGAAGTGGCTGTTCATCTACCCGGACCTGGGTATCGCCACGGTTAACCAGATTCGCTTCCCTGAGAACACCCCGCTTAACTTCCGGATCACCTCCGACGCCGTGATGAACTCGTTCTTCATCCCTGCCCTGGGCGGTCAGATTTACGCGATGGCAGGCATGCAGACCCGACTGCACCTGATCGCCAACGAAAAAGCTGAAATGGAAGGCATCTCCGCGAACTACAGCGGCGCTGGCTTCACCGGCATGAAATTCAAAGCGATCTCGACGAGCCAGGAAGATTTCAACGCCTGGGTAGCCGAAGTCAAGGCCGCACCTAAACAGCTTGATCAAGCTGAATACGACGCCCTGACCAAACCAAGCCAGAACAACCCTGTCGCCCTGTACTCCGCGTATGAGCCGAACCTGTTTCAGAAAATCGTCGACAAGTACGAAGGTATGAAGCCAGGCAAGCCGGTCAAGCACGAGAAGAAAGAAGTGGCCGCGGTTGAAGGTTCTGACACGGGCTCGCATTCAACTGCTGGGGCAGAGGAGTAAACGATGTTTGGTAAATTAAGTTGGGATGCGGTCCCGTTCCACGAGCCGATTGTGATGATTACCATCGCCATGATCGCGCTGGGTGGTCTGGCACTGTTTGCAGCAATCACTTATTTCAAGAAGTGGACCTACCTGTGGACCGAGTGGTTGACGTCGGTCGACCACAAGAAAATCGGCGTGATGTACATCATCGTTGCCATGGTCATGCTGCTGCGTGGTTTTGCCGACGCCATCATGATGCGTACCCAGTTGGCCATGGCCACCGAAGGTTCGCCTGGCTACCTGCCGCCTGAACACTATGACCAGATCTTCACCGCCCACGGTGTGATCATGATCATCTTCATGGCGATGCCTTTCTTCACCGGCCTGATGAACCTTGCAGTGCCGCTGCAGATCGGTGCGCGTGACGTTGCCTACCCGTTCCTGAACTCCCTGAGCTTCTGGCTGCTGGTTTCCGGCGTGGTGCTGATCAACGTTTCCCTGGGTGTCGGCGAATTCGCCAAGACCGGTTGGGTTGCGTATCCGCCATTGTCGGGCATCCAGTACAGCCCTGGCGTGGGTGTGGACTACTACATCTGGGCGCTACAGTTATCAGGACTCGGGACGACGTTGACAGGGGTCAACTTCCTGGCCACCGTCCTGAAAATGCGCGCCCCTGGCATGAAACTGATGGACATGCCGATCTTCACCTGGACCTGCACCTGGGCCAACGTCCTGATCGTGGCGTCGTTCCCGATCCTGGCCGCTACCATGGCGCTGCTGTCGCTTGACCGTTACCTGGATTTCCACATTTTCACCAATGAACTTGGTGGCAATCCAATGATGTACGTGAACCTGTTCTGGGCATGGGGTCACCCTGAGGTGTACATCCTGATCCTGCCAGCGTTCGGTATCTTCTCCGAAGTGATCTCGACCTTTACCGGCAAGCGCCTGTTCGGTCACCACTCGATGGTCTACGCATCGGGCGCAATCTCCGTACTGGGCTTCATGGTGTGGCTGCACCACTTCTTCACCATGGGTTCGGGGGCCAGCGTCAACGCCTTCTTCGGCCTTGCGACGATGCTGATTTCCATCCCGACGGGGGTGAAGCTATTCAACTGGCTGTTCACCATCTACCACGGCCGTCTGCGCATCACCAGCCAGGTCCTGTGGACCCTGGGCTTCATGGTGACCTTCGCCATCGGCGGCATGACCGGCGTACTGCTGGCCATTCCGGGTGCTGACTTCGTCCTGCACAACAGCCTGTTCGTGATCGCTCACTTCCACAACGTGATCATCGGTGGTGCGGTATTCGGCTACATCGCTGGTTTCAGCTTCTACTTCCCGAAAGCGTTCGGCTTCAAGCTGCACGAAGGCTGGGGCAAGGCTGCGTTCTGGTTCTGGATCTCGGGCTTCTTCGTTGCGTTCATGCCGCTCTATGCACTGGGCTTCATGGGCATGACCCGTCGTCTGAACGCCACTACCAACCCTGAGTGGGTGCCGTACCTGTACGTCGCCATGTTTGGTGCACTCATGATCGCTGTGGGTATCGCCTGCCAGTTGATCCAACTGTACGTGAGCATCCGTGACCGTAAGCAGAACGCTTGCGAATCCGGCGACCCATGGAATGGCCACACCCTGGAATGGTCGACCTCGTCGCCACCTCCGTTCTACAACTTCGCCGTGATCCCGACTGCGAACACCATCGATGCGTTCACCGAAGCCAAGGAAGACGGTACTGCGTACCAGCAACCTAAGCACTACGAACCGATCCACATGCCAAGCAACACCGCTACTGGCGTGGTGATGGGTGCGCTGTTGACCGTGTTCGGTTTCGCGATGATCTGGCACATCTGGTGGCTGGCAATCGTGAGCCTGGTGGGCACCATCGGCTACTTCATTGTCCACGCAGCACGTGATGATCAAGGCTACATGGTGCCGGTCGAAACGATCGAGCGCATCGAAGCCGAGCAGCACGCTCGCCTGGTCGCCGAGAAGAAAATCCCGGCCAACCGTGTAGAAACCTCGTTGGAACAGGCTTAAACCATGTCGAACTTAGTGACCAATGCTGGACACGCCCATGTCGATGACCATGGGCACGATGACCATCACCACGACTCGGGGCCGATGACCGTTTTCGGTTTCTGGCTCTACCTGATGACCGACTGCATCTTGTTTGCGTCGATCTTCGCGGTGTACGCGGTACTGGTAAACAACGTTGCGGGTGGCCCGTCGGGCCACGACATCTTCGAACTGCCTTACGTGCTCGGCGAAACCGCCTTGCTGTTGTTCAGTTCGATCACCTACGGCTTCGCCATGTTGGCCTTCTACAAGGGCAACAAGAAAGGCGTCCTGAGCTGGTTGGCACTGACCTTCCTGTTCGGCCTGGGCTTCATCGGCATGGAGATCAACGAGTTCCACCTGCTGATCTCCGAAGGCTACGGCCCGCACCGTTCCGGCTTCCTGTCGGCGTTCTTCACGCTGGTTGGTACCCACGGTCTGCACGTGACGGCCGGCCTGCTGTGGATGGCGGTGATGATGTATCAGGTCAATAAACACGGCCTGACCAACACCAACAAGACTCGCCTGAGCTGCCTGAGCCTGTTCTGGCACTTCCTGGACGTGGTCTGGATCTGCGTCTTCACCGTTGTTTACCTGATGGGGACTCTGTAATGGCTAATGCACACTCCCATGACCATGACAGCCATGATGCGAGCCACGGCAGCGTTAAGTCGTACGCCATCGGCTTCATCCTGTCGGTAATCCTGACGCTCATCCCGTTCGGTCTGGTGATGTACCCGACCCTGCCGAAGTCGATCACTTTGATGATCGTACTGGCGTTCGCGGTGATTCAGGTTCTGGTTCACCTGGTGTACTTCCTGCACCTGGATCGCTCTAAAGAGCAGCGCGATAACGTGATTGCGTTCGTGTTCGCAGGCTTAGTAATCCTGCTGCTGGTTGGCCTGTCGATATGGATCATGTTCAGCATCCATACGTTCATGATGGCGAAGTGAGGTAAGACCCGATGTCGCTTAAGCACTTTATCCAAATCACCAAACCGGGGATCATTTTCGGTAACGTGCTTTCTGTGGCGGGCGGTTTCTTCCTGGCCTCCAAGGGACATGTCGATCTGGCCATCTTCCTGGCTGCGATGATCGGTACGTCCCTGGTGGTAGCTTCCGGTTGTGTGTTCAACAACTGCATCGACCGTGACATCGACATCAAGATGGAGCGCACCAAGAATCGCGTGCTGGTCCAGGGCCTGATCTCCCTGAAGCTGGCACTGATCTTCGCGACCGTCCTGGGTGTTGCCGGTGTGGCCCTGTTGTACCAGGTGGCCAACCCGCTGGCGGCGTTGTTTGCCGTGATCGGTTTTGTCATCTACGTCGGTCTCTACAGCCTGTACCTCAAGCGCAAGTCGGTGCACGGCACGCTGGTGGGCAGTCTGTCGGGGGCGATGCCGCCGGTGATTGGTTATGTGGCTGTGACCAATAGCTTCGACATGGCTGCGCTGGTGCTGCTGGTGATGTTCAGCCTGTGGCAGATGCCGCATTCCTACGCCATCGCGATCTTCCGCTTTAACGACTACCTGGCTGCTTCGATTCCGGTCCTGCCGGTCAAGCGTGGCATCCAGGTCGCCAAGAAACACATCCTGCTCTACATCCTGGCCTTCCTCGTGGCGACCTTGATGTTGACCTTCAGTGGCTACGCCGGCATGAGCTACCTTGCCGTCGCTGCGGCCATGGGCATGTACTGGTTGTACATGGCCTGGACCGGCTACAAGGCGGTGGACGACACCGTCTGGGCGCGCAAGCTGTTCGTGTTCTCGATCTTCACCATCACCGCGCTCAGCGTGATGATGTCCCTGGATTTCCAAGTGCCGAAAGAGCTGTTGCTGACCTACGCCCACTGAGTGTCTGAGTAATAAAAAGGCCCCGCCTTCGAAAGAAGCGCGGGGTTTTTTATTGAGTGACCTTTAAACTACGACCAAACCCTACCCCTGCAGGAAGCAAAGTGATGAGTAAAAAAGCCGTTATGGTGTTCAGTGGCGGTCAGGATTCGACGACCTGCCTGATCCAGGCGCTGCCGCTGTATGACGAAGTGCACTGCATCACCTTCGATTACGGTCAGCGCCATGTCGCGGAAATCGAAGTCGCCCGGCAGTTGGCCAAGCAACTGGGGGCCACCGTTCACAAAGTGATGGACGTGTCGCTGCTCAACGAACTGGCGATCAGCAGCCTGACCCGCGACAACATCCCGGTGCCTACCGTGAACAGCTCCGGAGAAAGCCTGCCGAGCACCTTTGTGCCGGGCCGCAATATTCTGTTTTTAACCCTGGCGGCTATCTACGCGTATCAGGTCAAGGCCGAGACGGTGATCACCGGCGTGTGTGAAACCGACTTCTCCGGCTACCCCGATTGCCGCGATGAGTTCGTCAAAGCCTTGAACCAGGCGCTCAAGCTGGGCATGGAGTACGACGTACGCCTGGAAACCCCGTTGATGTGGCTGAACAAGGCCGAGACCTGGGCATTGGCGGATTACCACCAGCAACTGGACCTGGTCCGCGAGCAGACCCTGACCTGCTACAACGGCATTATCGGTACCGGCTGCGGCGAGTGCGATGCGTGCAACCTGCGTGCACGTGGCTTGAATGACTACCTGCAGAACAAGGCAGCGGTCATGCAGAGCCTGAAGCAGAAATTGCAGCTGAACTGACTCCCAACACGCAGCTGTCGAGCCTCGACAAGGCTCGACAGCTGCTACGCATCAGGCAGTGGCGTTGGTCAGGTAGCGCTTGAACAACGAGCGCGCACCGTAGGCCGGCAGGATATTGAAGAACGCAAAACCGACTTTGATCGCGATCTGTACATAGATCATGCTCAGGATGTCGCTGGTCTGCATGGCGCCGTAGAACGCGATGAAGCAGAACAGGAAGCTGTCGATAATCACCGCAAAGAACGTACTGAGGAAAATGCGCAGGTACAGGTATTTGGAATTGGTCAGCTCTTTGATCTTGCACAGTAAATACGAGTTGATATTTTCCGACACCAGGAACGACACCGAAGAGGCGATCAATACCGACGATACCTGGACGATCACGTCGTTGTAAGGACCGTCGAGCTTCCAACCTGGCAGGCCGGGCAGGAAGGTCGAGCCGTAGAGCAGGATGATGATCATCGCGTTGCTGGCAAAGGCAAACAGAATGGCCTTTCTGGCGAGTCTCAGGCCGAAGTTTTCGTTGAGCAGGTCCACGATCAAAAAGGTCAACGGATACAGGAAAGTGCCGGGCGTGACGATGATGTCGAGTGACTCGATGTAGATCGGTTTGGTCGCGGCGATGCTGGTGAAAATATAAAAAGTGAAGAGCAGCAGGTTCAGGATGATGTAGATCATCCATGAGTTTTCATTACGGTCATTGAGGTCGTACGCGGTCACCGAGCCGCCTTGGGAATAGAACTTCTTGTACAGGTTTTTAACTTCCATTTTATTTAAGTTGTCCATGATTTCGCTGTTGATGACTTCGCTCAACTTGACCCGGATGATCTTGCCCGTGGCGATGATCATGATCACGGCCAGGCTCTTGTCATTTTCGAAGCCAAGCAGTTTGTACTTGCTGTTTTCTATCTCGCTTTCATGCGTGGTCATTGAAGCGCTCCTCAATGATATCGCCCAGTACACACAGGCGTTCTGAGTTGGCGCAGGCCTCACGGCTGATCAACAGCGCCTGAGTGACCTTGTCGAACACCAGCTTTTCCTTGGTATCGCTCGATGAACCCTTCTGGATGATCAGCAGATCACCTGGCTCGTTCACTCCCGCGATGGGATGCTCCAGCTGCACGCCGATCAGGTTATGGGACGCGCCGAAGTAGTACGTGAGCGGGAAGAGGGTGGCCAGTTCGCCGATGCGCTTGTCCAGGTGCTGCATGACCTGGCTTTGCTTGAGCACAGGCACGGCTGCCGGGTTCATATTGCCCTGGGGCGAAACACTGCTCTCGATGATTTCCTTGGCTTCAAAGTCGATGGTCTCGATTTCTTCGTAAGACACGCCGAAAAAATCGGAAATCTTGCGCAGGGTCGACTGTTGAACGTTGACGACCTTGCCTTCGAGGATGTTGTAGATCGTGGTGCGGGTCAGGCCGGCCGCGCTGCACAACGACAGTTGGGTCTCGCCGCGGCTCTTGATCAAGTACTTGATGTTGCTCTTCAAGTGCTCGGTTTTTTCTCGTCTGTGCATCACGTGCTCACCACTTCCCTTTAGTAAAAACCGTTGATCCTTGAAGACGCCACGCAGGCTGTTTCAGCACTGAAGTACCCATCCAGGGTGTTCAGGCTTTGCGGCGGGCGCAAGTGTTGCACGCGCGTGGCTTAACAATAAAGCCCAAGATGCTCGACCCTGTCAGGCGGAAAGGCAAATGGCCAGTTACTCGGCAAAGGGGGACAAAAGCGAACATTTAATTTGGAAAATGTTTAATTTCCTGTTTAATTGGGCGCCACGGTTCAGGACGAACCGCTACGCAGCGACCAAGGAAAGGACACTCCCCATGGCAGTCAATACCGTACACCTGCAGGATCAGGCTGACCTGTTGCGCCGAGGCATGGCGGATCTGCACGCCGAGGACATGGAGTTGGCGATGCTGCTGGACGCGGAAGTGGCGCGCCAGCACCGCACACTGTCACTGGTCGCGTCCTCCTGTGCGGTCGAACCCCGCACCCTGGTGGCCTCCGCGTCTGCATTGGTGAACATCACTGCCGAGGGCGCGCCTGGCCGACGCCATCGGGCGGGCTGCGAGAATGTCGATCTGGTCGAGTCCCTGGCTATCCGCAGGGCGCGTGAATTGTTCGATGCCCACTACGCCGGCGTGCAGTCGCACTCGGCTTCCAACGCCAACGCCCAAGTGCTGTCCGCTCTGCTTGAACCGGGGGATACCCTGCTGGGCATGGCCCACGATCACGGTGGGCACCTTACCCATGGCAGCCCCGCTGTATTTACCGGTGCCTACTACAAGGCCATTCGCTACGGCACCACCGCCGACGGACTGATCGATTACGCGCAGGTGCGTAGTCTGGCGCTTGCCCATCGCCCACGCATCATCATCTGCGGTGCATCGGCTTATTCGCGGGTTGTGGATTTCGAGCGGTTTCGCGCCATAGCCGATGAAGCGGGTGCGATCCTGCTCGCCGACATTTCTCATATTGCCGGGCTGGTCGTGACGGGGCGGCACCCGAGTCCGATCAATGCCGCGCATGTCACCACCACCTGTACCCACAAGCAGCTGGGTGGGCCGCGCGGAGGCTTGATCCTGTCCGGCCGCGATGCCCATACCAAGGTGCCCGGCTTGAGGGCGACCTTCAGCCGTGTACTTGATCAAGCCGTGTTCCCACGCATGCAGGGCGCGCCGGCGGTTAATATGATCGCCGCCAAAGCCGCTGCGCTGGGCTACGCGATGACGCCGGAGTTCGACGCGTGCATGGGGCGGATTCGCGCCCTGGCCGATGAAGTGGCCAGCGCGTTTCAGGCCCATGACTATGAAGTGGTCGGCGGGCGCAGTGAAAACCATACCGTGCTGATTCGCTTGCGCGGCGGCGTTACCGGCGCTATCGCCGAGTCGGCGCTGGAAAGCTGCGGTGTCGTGGTGGATAAAAACCGCATACCGGGTGAGACGCGTTCGTCTGCCGTCGCCAGTGGCTTGTGTATCGGCACGGGCTCCATGGCGCAACGCGGTGTCGATGCCGAGGGCTGTCGGCACATCATCGATCTGGTGTGCCGGGTATTGGACAATGTCACTCCGCTGGGGGAGCACGCGTACCGCCTCGAACCGATTCTGCAGCAACAACTGCGTGCAGAACTCGAAGCCTTGTGTGCGAAATATCCCATCGCCGGCTACTGGGAACGCTGAAGCGCCCTGCTCGAAAAAAGCCCCGTCTTCGCACGTTGTACGGGGCTTTTTCATGGTGGCTCGGTTAAATCCTTCGTTCCTTGTCTCGTCATACCCTTCTATACGAGCTGTGCGAATTCCTCACCCGTCTACAAGGAGTAGTCACCATGGTCAGCGTTAGTCGTCGATCCCTTCTCGCTCTTGGCGCCGCCCTGCCTTTGCTCGGGCGCCTGGATTGGGCGCTCGCCGCACCCGCGCCGACCAAGACTGACAAGGTACTGCTCAACTACAACGAAAGCCCCTACGGGCCTTCGACGGCGGCCCGCGAAGCGATGCAGCGCGGCATCGCGACAGCCGGGCGGTATCCGTACAAACATATGTACGCCTTGGCCGGCCTGTTTGCCCAGCAGCACGGGATTGCCGAAGAGCAGGTGGCGGTATTCGCCGGCTCCATGGCCGCGCTGCGCTACGCGGTGCTGGCGTTCACCAGCGAAACCCGCGGCCTGGTGATGGCCACGCCGTCCTACGAAGTACCGCGCCAGGCCGCCGAGTCCCGTAAGGCGCCGGTGCGCGAAGTGGACCTTGACGCCGACCACGCCCACGACGTTCCCGCGATGCTCGCCGCCGATCCCCAGGCGGGGATGCTCTATGTCTGCAATCCCAACAATCCGACGGGCACCCTCACCTCCACCGAGGCTATTCGCCAGGCGCTGGCGAACAAGCCCAAAGGCAGCGTATTGGTGGTGGACGAGGCCTACATCGACTTCGCCGACACCCCAAGCGTGGTGAGCTGGGTCAAGGACCATGACGACCTGTTGGTGTTGCGCACCTTCTCGAAAATCTACGGCATGGCCGGCGCCCGCCTGGGTCTGGCGATCGGCCACCCGGCGCTGCTGGAACGGCTGGCGGTATTCGGCGGTGACAATGTCCCGGCGGGTGCTTCCCTGCTCGGCGGCCTCGCCAGCCTGGAAGACGTAAAGCTGCTGCCACAACGCAAGGCACTCAATGCCCAGCTGCGTGATGAAACAATCACCTGGCTCAAGGGCCGTGGCTTCACCTGCACGGCCTCCCAGGCCAACTGCTTCATGATCGACGTGAAGCAACCGGCCGAGCAGGTCATCGACAAGCTTGCCGCACAGGGCGTATTCATCGGGCGGGTGTGGAAAAACTGGCCGCAGTGGGTGCGCGTGACGTTGGGGAACAAGCGGGAGATGGAGCGGTTTCGCGAGGTGTTTGCGGCGACGGTCTAGCGCCGATGTGGGAGGGGGCTTTCTCCCTCCCACATTCGGTGTCACTGCTGCGCGATGCTGTAGCCCTCAAACGCCGTCTGCTGTTGCAGCGCAGTAATCACGCTCTTGCGGCTCAGCGGCTGCTCGACGCCGGCGTTATCCACAAAGCTTTCAACCTCCAGCTCGGCTTCGTCGCCTTCGCCTACAAAGCTGAAGCCCAGGAACTCAAACGCCTCACGGTCGACGTTCAACCGCGAGCGTGGCGTGCGCAGCGGTAGGGTGACGCTGGTGCCGTCCTTGCTGATCACAAACACTTCGGCTTCTTTCTTGGGGCGAGCGGCCTTGCCTTTGCCGGCGCTTGGGTTGCTGATGGCCTGGTGAGACTGGTTCAGCACTTTGAGGGCCAGCCCGTAGACCAGCTCCTGAAACTCAGGATCATCCTTGAAGCTCGACAGGATGCGGCTGATGGAGAACTTGCCGCTCAGGTCTTCAAGGGCAAGGTTGTCAGCGGCTTCGGCGTCCTTGAGCTGCTTGAGCTGGCCCATCAGGTCGTAGGCCTTGTCGTCGTCGAAGGCGTCGTGGGCCTGGCGGATGGCCACGCGCAGTTCGCGGATCTGGTCGCTTTCCTTGGAGGTGTGAAAGGCGTCCAGCACCATCTCGCTGATGATCTTGGCGGCTGGCACATGCTGTGAAAGATTGATGGCGTTTTCGTATTCAGCTTTGGCGTGCAAGGCGACTACGGATTCTTCGGCGGAGTGTTCGGTGTAAGAATCGGACATTGAAATTTCACTACTTCAGTAAACGGAAGACAAAAAAGCGTCGCGCATTTTCAGCGGGGAGGGGGATCAGGTCAAGGCTGCCGACCGGCGAATGCAGGGCGTCAAACCAACTGCTTCAGGCACGCCTGGAGAATATCCAGTCCTTCTTCCAACACCGCAGGCTCGATGGTCAGCGGTGCCAGCAAGCGCACGATGTGCCGCGACTTGCCGCTGGGCATCAACAACAGCCCGGCGTCTCGCGCCAGGCTCAGCAATTGGGCCAGTTGCCGGGGCGCGGGCGTGCCGTCGGCGTTGGCCAGTTCGATGCCACGCATGGCACCGACGCCGGTCAGGCGACCCAGGTACGGCGACAGGTGCTGCGAACGCCAGGCGGCATAGCGGGCGACGATCGCTTCTTCCTGCTGCGAGCCCCAGGCCTGCAAGTGTTCGTCCGTCATCGCATCGAGGGTGGCCAATGCCGCCGCGCAAGCGATGGGGTTACCCGAGTAAGTACCACCGAGGCCGCCTTTGGGCAGGTTGTCCATCAAGGCCTTGCGCCCGACTACCGCACCCAGCGGCACGCCGCCGGCGATGCTTTTGCCCAGCAGGATCAGATCCGGTTCGATGCCCAGGCGTGAGAAGGCGAAACGCTGGCCGGTGCGCCCGAAGCCCGATTGGATCTCATCGGCAATCAGCAGGATATTGTGTTCATCGCAAAAGCGCCGCAGGGCGTGGGCAAACTCGATATTCAGCGCCAGGAAACCGCCTTCGCCCTGCACCGGCTCGATGATGAAACAGGCGACGTCAGCGACGTCGATTTCCACGCTGAACAAGCGGTCCATGGCTTTCAGCGCTTCAGCGCAGCTCACGCCGTTATCGGCGCTGGGGTAGGGCAGGTGATACACCGGGCCGGGCAGGACGCCGACCTTTTGTTTGTAGGGCGCCACCTTGCCATTGAGGTTGAGGGTGGCCAGGGTGCGGCCGTGGAAGGCACCGTCAAAGGCGATCACCGCCGTGCGGCCGGTGGCGCCGCGCACGATCTTCAAGGCGTTTTCTGCCGCTTCCGCACCGCTGTTGGTGAGCATGCCGCTGACGGGGTAGTCCACCGGGATAAACCCGGTCAGGCGATCCATCAGTTCGATGTAGGGCGTGTGCGGTGCAGCGTTGAACGCATAGTGGGTCAACTTCGTCGCCTGTTCACGAATCGCCGCCACCACGCCCGGGTGGCAATGGCCAAGGTTGAGCACGCCGATCCCGCCGACAAAATCGATATAGCGTTTGCCCGTTGTGTCCCAGACCTCGGCGTTGCTGCCATGGCTGAGGCTGATGGGATGAACGATGGAAATCGACTGGCTGATGGTTTCGCGGCTCATGAATCTCGGACTCGGCAGTGGCGGGTGTATTTTTATCTAAGCCGTGGGCCACGCCCTGCCGCAAACGAAATAAAGTCGCCGGGTCATTCCAAATCGGAAGGAGCTGTTGCCAAAAGGTCGTTTGTGGCCACGCGGTAAACCCGTCGATACTCCCCCGGCAGCATCAGAAGCCGGCGCGGGCGGTGTGGCGCCGAATAACAAGAAACGACAGGGAGAGCCTCGCATGAACCGATTCAACATTACCTTGGCCATGATCAGTGCCGCCGCCATGTTTGGCCTGGCCGGTACCGCGCACGCCGGTTCGACCCTGGACGCGATCCAGAAAAAAGGGTTTATCCAGTGCGGGGTCAGCGACGGGTTGCCAGGTTTTGGCGTGCCTGACAGCCAGGGCAAGATGACCGGCATCGATGTGGACGTGTGCCACGCCGTTGCGGCCGCCGTATTTGGTGACGCATCCAAAGTGAAGTTCACCCAATTGACCGCCAAGGAGCGTTTCACTGCCCTGCAGTCCGGCGAAATCGACGTGATTTCGCGCAACACCACCTGGACCAGCTCCCGCGACTCGGGCATGGGCCTGGTGTTCACGGGGGTGACCTACTATGACGGCATCGGCTTTCTGGTGAACAACAAACTGGGGGTCACCGCCGCCAGACAACTGGACGGTGCAACCGTGTGCATCCAGGCCGGCACCACCACCGAACTCAACGTTTCCGACTATTTTCGTACCCATGGCATGAAGTTCACGCCGATCACCTTCGACACCGCCGACGAAAGCGCCAAGGGCCTTGAAGCCGGGCGTTGCGATGTGCTCACCACCGACCAGTCGGGGCTGTATGCCCAACGGATCAAGATGGCCCACCCGGATGAGTTCGTGGTGTTGCCGGAAGTGATTTCCAAGGAGCCGCTGGGGCCACTGGTGCGCAAGGGCGATGACGAGTGGTTCAGCATCGTCAAGTGGACCTTGTTTGCGATGATCAACGCCGAGGAGATGGGCATCACCTCGCAGAACGTCGAAGAGCAGGCCAAGACCACGAAAAATCCGGATGTAGCGCGACTGCTGGGCGCCGACGGCGAGTACGGCAAGGACCTCAAGCTGCGCAAGGATTGGGTGGTGCAGATCGTCAAGCAGGTCGGTAACTACGGTGAAGTGTTCGAGCGCAACATCGGCCAAGGCAGTGTGCTGAAGATCAAGCGCGGGCTCAATGCCCTGTGGAGCAACGGCGGCATCCAGTACGCGCCACCGGTGCGCTGACAGGCTCGGCTTACGCCGACACGCCATCTTTCCCCGCCGCTTTGGCGCGATACAACGCCTGATCGGCACGCGCCATCAGGGCGGCGGGGGATTCATCCATATGGCGCTCGGCCACACCCAGGCTCAGAGTCACGGGCAGGTCGCCGCGCATCGGCCGCTTGCGCATCGTCTGGCAGATGGCCTCGGCCAACTGCGTGGCGGTTTCCAGCGAACTCTTGGGCAGGACCACCATGAACTCGTCGCCCCCCCAGCGGGCCAGCAGGTCGCCTTGGCGCAGGCAGCTTTCCAGGCATTCCACGACCTGCACCAGGGTCTGGTCGCCGACGCCGTGCCCGTGCCGGTCGTTGATGGGCTTGAAGTCATCGATATCCATCGCGATCAATGCCAGCGGCAGGCGAAAACGCTGGGCGCGGTCGCATTCTTCCAGCAGGACTTTTTCCAGGCGATAGCGGTTGGCAACAAGGGTCAGGGCATCCCGTTCGGCCAGGGAGCGGTTTTCGTCCAGCTGTAATTGCAACTGCTGGTTGACCCGTGACAACTCGCGCGTGCGCTCGGCCACCAGTGCCTCAAGGGATTGGTTGCGTCGCTCCAGCTGTTCGACGGAGCACTTGCGTATATGAATATCGCGATGGGCGCCGACCATCCGCGCCACCGAGCCATCGGGGTTACGGGCAATCACGTAGCCCCGGTCTTCGATCCACAGGTAGCTGCCATCTTTTTTGCGGCAACGGTATTCGATTTGATAATGGGGGGCGCGACGGTGGATGTAGTCATCGAACAGCGTCATCACGTGGGGGTAGTCTTCCGGGTGGATGACGGTCTCCCAGGTGAACACGCTGTTTTCCAGGGAGTGGCGGGGGTAGCCCAGCATTTCGTACCAGCCCGGGTTGCGGTAGACGAACCCGGTATTGGCGTTCCAGTCCCAGATCCCGTCGCTGACCAGCTCCAGCACGGTATGCAGCATGTCGGCATTGAGGTGGGAGAAATTACCGTTGTCGGAGGTATCGTCCATCTGTGCGCTCCTTGCATGGGCTGGCGTCCAAGGCCAGTCATATTGATGCCGATACTCCGTGGCTGGAGCTACTGTACAACGGAGCTTGTGCGCTTTGAATAGGGCGGATGGACGGTTACAGGAGGGGGCCATGGGCTATTGCTTCGGCGCGATCATCCTCGTACGTGCCTTCCCATCGGCGTTGTGCTGGTAGATCGTGTCAGGCTGCCCCCGCTCGTTGAAGAACACTTGGCCGATGCCTGCCGAATTCCATAACCGTTCACCGGCCTCGGCATGCTCCGGGATATGCGGCACCACCTGCATGGTGCGGCGGCGAGTGAACCAGTTGAGGGGCGAGCGCGGCGAGTACAGCCAGCGGTTGAGGCGGTCGAACCATTCCAGCAAGCGCGGCGGGAATTCGTTCTTGATGCCGCTGCTGGTGATCTGCCAGATCCTGGGGCCGGCGTTGCGATGGCGGATCAGCACTTCATAGACGAACGAATAGTGCACATCCCCCGAGAGGATCACGTAGTTACCCGGTGTGCGCGAGTGGCGAAAGATATTGAGGATCACCTGGGCCGCACCGCGATGGGCCATCCAGTTTTCTGCGTCCACCAGCAACGGGTGACCGCACCAACTGAAGATTTTCTGCACGGTCTCGATCAGCTTGACGCCGAAGATCGGCGCGGGGGAGACGATGATGGCCGAGGGATGGTCGAGCAGTTCCTGTTGCAGTTCGCTCAAGGCTTCCCAGTCCAGCAGGCCGGACGGTTGCTTGAGGGTGAATTCGCTGCGCCAGCGCCGGGTGCGGGTGTCGAGCACCACCAGGGCCGGGGTGGTGGGCAGTACGTAGTGCCACTGCTGGAACTTCAGTAGCGCCGCGAGCAAAGCATCCTGTGCCTGGGCGTCCAAATGATTGTTCTGCGCCTGGGTGGCC
The DNA here is from genome assembly GCF_059416305.1 of Pseudomonas sp. GW821-FHT09D08. Lineage (NCBI taxonomy): Bacteria > Pseudomonadati > Pseudomonadota > Gammaproteobacteria > Pseudomonadales > Pseudomonadaceae > Pseudomonas > Pseudomonas sp. GW821-FHT09D08. Next base: position 19,567 of record NZ_JBWKOX010000022.1, on the reverse strand, counting down.
AGTGCCTGGGAGTGGCCCACCAGCTCATCAAAGGCGTCCGGGTTATTGCCCCAGCCCTGGCACAGCAGGTATGCCAGCAGGGCGTTACCGATGATGCGTCTGGAGAACGGATGGCCGTAGGCGGTTTCTTCCCATTGTGCGCTGAGGTTCCAGTCGTCGGTGATGTCGTGATCGTCAAAGATCATCAAGGTGGGCAGATGGGCTAATACCCGCGCCACGCCCGGCAAGCCATCGCGAAATTTATCCACCTGCACTTGTTCGCGGGCATAGCGCGCAGTTTCATCGGCGTTCAGTTGCGGTGGCTGTACGGTGATCAGGGACCAGGGGGTGGGCGACCACACCAGCAGGTACATTGCCATGACTTCGGCGAACGTCACCAGGTGATTGTCGGCGGTGCTGCTGGTGAAAATCGGCTTTTTCACGCCCCCAAAAAAACGTTCGCGCAGGGTCTCGTTGCTGTCCAGCGCGGGTAGCAGGTCCGCGCGGTGGTAGTAGCTGGCGTGATGCCCGTAGAGGCTGGCGCTGTCTTCTACCACCGCGCCTTCCAGGTACTCGTCGAACAGGCCCAGGCGCGCAATCAGCCCATGGATCGCCCGCAACATCGGCCCGGCCACATCGTCGGCGTACACCTGGTCGCCGCTCATCATCAGCAAGGCTGGGCGGTCGGCCGGGGTCGGCGCATCGGCCAGCAGCCGATCGACGCAGAGCAGGCCTTCGTCGGCGCTGTGGTGAGGTTTGCGGCAGGAGCCGTGTACCAACTGATGGATGTGGCTGTGCAGTACAAAACTTGGGCAGTGTGTGTCGGTGTACAGCAGGTGCGGTGCCCATTCGGTAATGCCGGCGTCGTCGACCAGCAGGTCATAGTGGATGACTACGTCCTGGGGCAGCGCCTCGTCCAACCGTACATCAATCAGATGGATGAACGCCTGGCGCCCCACCGGCACGATCTGGCACCGATCCTGGCCCAGCTGTATGTCCACGCACTGTTCGGCACAGTGCAGTTTCAGGGTCAGGGGCAATGCCCGGCTCCCCACCAGCCACAGCACCAGGCGCCGGGGTTCCAGGCGCCGCAGCAGAGGGCCGGCGAGTACGGCGGGCAAGGTGTCGGGATGTGGCATGCAGTAACAGGCTCCGGCCAGGGTTGAACCGGCAAGGTTAGCGCAACGGATGTCAGTGTTTTGTTAAGGCGGGACGGTATGCAAAAGGAAGAAGGGCAATACGCTGCCCTTCTTCCTGCGGTTCAGAGCAAGTTCCCTTTGCCCAGGGTATCCAGGCCGCCACTTCTGGGTCGGCTGCGCGATGAACCATCAGCCTCCTGACGCTCCAGTTGCGCCTGGGGTTCTTCAATACTGCGTTTCTTGCGGTGCAGGGCTGTGGCGTCCTGCGGCGCAGTGGGGGGAAGGGGAGGGAGCGGTGTGGCGTTGATAGAGCTGAGCATGGACGTGTCCTTCTATCCTATTAGTCGACTGTTACTTCACCCCTTGGAGCGAAGTGCAGCCAAACTTATAGAGCAGGGTGCTGGCGAGCTATAAACGCCCTGCTGCAAGATATGACGCCCTGTGGCAACTCGCCTCAGAAGTCATCGGTCGCGCTTTTCGAGCAACCCTCAGTCGCGGAAGAGGTCGCGCCTTCCTTGCCTTCCAGCACAAAGGCCGCGCGGTTTTGCGCCACCACGTTACGTAATGCACTGTAGTAGTCCGGCAATTTTTGCAGGCTGTCGGTGAGCGGCAACAGCGATGCCCGCGTGTCCACGGTGCCCCCCACCAGGCTGAGGGTGCCCAGGGTCTGCACGGTGTCACTGTCTCCCAACGGCGAGACCAGGAAACTCAAGACTTTGCCTGCCGCATCGCGGCTGTTGCCGGTACCCAGCAGTGGCAGTTCGACAATCGGCCCGTTGCCGATGCCCCACACGCCGAATGTCTGGCCGAAGTCGGCGCTATGGCGCGGGATGCCCACGCGGTCTGATACATCGATCAGTCCCACCACCCCTACTGTGGTATTCAGCGCAAAACGCCCAAGGGTATTGACCGAGCGCCTTGGGTTGCCTTGCAACAGGTCATTGATAAACACCTTCGGCTCGCTGAAGTTGCTCGCGAAGTTATGCACACCCTGCTGGAAAAAATCCGGCAGGTAGCGGTAGCCACGTGCTACCGGCGCCAGGGCGTAGTTATCCACCGCCCGGTTGAAGGCAAACACCCCGCGATTGAGCGGTTCGGCCGGGTCATACACCGGGTAATTCACCTGTGCGCAGCGGGTGGTGGTGCCCGAGGGGGCCGGGCTGGCGCAGCCCGTGAGGTAAGACACGGTCAACAACAGCACGACCTGACGAGCCAGGTGCCGGGGATAGGTCAGCGAGCGCATAAGCACGGTCTCCGCAAAAGGGAGGCCGATGCTGGCAGCCGTCCCTTGCGCAAAGATGTCTGGTTTATTGCGGCGCTGACGCTTTATTGCACGATTGAAATATATGACGGGCTGCGCCGAATGGTTTTAGATGGCGCATCGACAACACCCAGTGATGCCCGCCTGTGAGCAACCTTTTGATCGTGGACGATGACCTTGAAGTCCTCGCGCTGCTGAAGAAATTCTTTATGCAACATGGCTATGCGGTCGAGACCGTCGCCGGTGGCACCGAGCTGTGGGCCGCCATGGAGCGTCATCCCGCCGACCTGATCATTCTTGACCTGATGTTGCCGGGGGAGAACGGCTTGTTGCTGTGCCAGCGCCTGCGCCAGCAGTACGCAACACCGGTGATCATGCTCACCGCCATGGGCGAACTCAGTGACCGCGTGGTAGGCCTGGAAATGGGTGCCGACGATTACCTGAGCAAACCCTTCGACGCCCGTGAACTGCTGGCGCGGGTGCGTGCGGTATTGCGTCGGGCAGGCGAGGGGCGGCCGGTGTTGGGCGAGTCTGCCCGTCCCTTGATTCGCTTTGCGGGCTGGCAACTGGACGTTACGCGCCGTGAACTGCGCTCCCCCGACGAGGTGATGATCCCGCTGTCATCCGGCGAATTCGACCTGCTGCTGGTCTTCGTCGAACACCCCCAGCGCGTGCTGACCCGCGAACAACTGCTGAACCTGGCGCGGGGCCACAGCCATGACGCGTTCGACCGCAGCATCGACGTGCAGGTCAGCCGCCTGCGCCGCAAGCTGGAGTTCGATACCAAGCGCCCGGCCATGATCCGCACGGTGCGAAATGGCGGTTACCAATTCACGGCCAGCGTGAGCCGTTCATGAGCCGCCGCCCGCGTGACACCGTAGCGCGCTGGATCGCCCTGACCATCCTGGTTGCGATGTTTACCGCGCTGGCGCTTAACGCCCTGTTCGTACAATTGGCGGGCGTGTGGGCACGACCACCGTTGACCGAAATCGGCTTGCTGGAAAAGATCGCCGTGGTGGTGCGCGCGGTCGAGGCGTCGCAGCCTGCCCAGCGAGCACACCTGGCTCAGGTGATGGGCGATGAGTCCTTCAGCGTGACGTGGGTAGCGCAGCGCGCGGCCTTTGATTTGCCCGTGCTGAACGACCCGGACTTTGATTCGGGGGAGCAAGCGTTCAAGCACCTGCTTCAGGGACCGACCCGGCCCATGGAAGCCTACGAACCGTCCGACTGGCCAGGTGGCAACGGGCAGTATGTGCTCCTGATGCAACTGGCCGATCAATCCTGGCTGATGTTCAGCGCCCGTGCCCGCAGTTGGGGGCTGGACGAGGGCGTGCGCAGCGTGATTGTGGTGCTGCTGGTGCTGATCTCGACTGCGCTGGTTACCCTGGTCGCGACCCGTCGCCTGGCTCGCCCCCTGCAACACTTCGCCCAGGGCGCGCGGCGCTTTGGCGCCGACTTCCGCGCGCCGCCCATCGAACCGGTCGGGCCCCACGAAATCCGCCAGGCGATCCTCGCGTTCAACGGCATGCAGGCGCAGTTGCGGCACTTTATCCAGGACCGCACGCAAATGCTCGCGGCCATTTCCCACGACCTGCGTGCGCCCCTGACCCGCCTGCGCCTGCGCGGTGAATTCATCGAAGATGCCGACCAGCAACGCCGGCTGTTCAATGATGTCGATGAAATGCAGGCCATGATCAACACGGCCCTGGCGTTCTTCCGCGACGACGCACGCCTGGAGCAGGCCACCCAGCTGGACCTGGCGGAACTGCTGCAAACCCTGATCGACGACTACCGCGACCAGGCGATTGAACTGGCTTTCAGCGGACCGCCGCGCCTGGTGTACTTTGGCCGGCCCCTGGGCCTCAAGCGGGTGATGACCAACCTGATGGACAATGCCATTCACTACGGTCGGGCGCCGGAAATCGAACTGCAACAAGGGCCGGCTGAAGTGGTGATCCGCGTGCTGGATCGCGGCCCGGGGATTGCGGCGCAGTATCGCGAACAGGTGTTCCTGCCGTTCTACCGCCTCGAAAATTCACGCAACAAAAGCACCGGCGGCGTCGGACTTGGGCTGTCTACCGCCCGTGCGATTGTGCTGGAACACGGCGGCACACTCACCCTGTCGGAGCGCCAGGGTGGTGGGTTGGAGGCGGTGGTGGTGTTGCCGGTGTAACCGGCGCTCGCCACAGGGGCGGTCAGGTATGGGAGTCCTCAATCACCTTCGGCACCGTAAACCGGAACTCACTGCCACGCCCCACTTCACTTTCAGCCATGATCTTGCCGCCATGGGCCTGGACAATCCCCTGGGTGATATACAGCCCCAGGCCGGTGCCGGTGGGATTGTTTTCCGACTGGGTCCAGTAGCGATCAAACACGTGGGGCAGTTGATCAGGCGCAATACCTTCGCCTGAGTCACGCACCGAAAACACGATCTCTTCACCATTGGTCATCGCACTGATGCCGATATTGCCCTGGCGCGGAGTGAACTTGATGGCATTGCCGATCAGGTTCGACAGCACCTGGAACAGCCGCTCCGGGTCGCCGTTGATCTGCAGGCCAGGCTCGGCGTTGAACGACAGGTCGATGCCTTTTTCCATCGCCAACGGCGCGAGCAGGGAATAGGCCTCTTCGAACATTTGGCTGACGTCCAGGGCCACGGGTTTGACCACGTAGCGCCCGGCCTCGATTTTCGAGGTGTCGAGCAAGTCTTCCAGCAAGACGTTCATGCGTCCGGCGGCCTGTTGCATGGTGTCGATGGCCGAGGAAATGCGTCGCGAGGTGTGCGGGCCGTCGGAGCTGAAGGCCTTTTGCATCATGCCGCAGAGCATGGAGATCACCGTCATCGGGTTGCGCAGGTCGTGGGACACCACCGCCACCAGGTCATCGCGGGCGCGCACGGCCTGTTGTTCGCGCAGCACCTGGCGGGCCAGGTCGTTTTCCAAGGCAGAGCGGCGCAGGTCGTTGGCGGCGAACAGGTCGCCATGGCTCCACTTGGTGGAAATACCGGCCATCTCCACCTTCCAGATTTCAAACGAGGTACGTGGGCGAAGGCGCAGGCCGGCGTCGGAGTTTTCCAGGTCGAGCGGCTTTTTCGGGTCACCACTCCAGTTGATGTTTTCTTTCACTTCCGGGCGGAACCACAGCACGCCGTTATCCACAGGCTTTGGCAGGCTCATGGCCAGGACACCGCTGGCCACCTGTTGGAACTCGGCGCCTGGCGGGTAGATCGACACCAGGTTATGGCTGGAGAACACCGGCTCGCCGCTGTCCTGCAGCCACTTGTGCAAGGCCCGGATCTGCGCCGGTTCCGGGCAGTTGCCGTAGCGGTGCAATTGCTTGTCTTCGATGATCGCCACGCCGCCGGACAAGGTCAGGTCCATCAGCACCTGGCCGCGCTGGGCCAGGCCATCGAACACGTTTTCTTCGGAGGCCTTCATGGCTTTATCCAGCAACGCCAGGGCCTCGACTTTTTCTTCCCGCTGACGGCTCAGGTCCAGGGCTTCCATGGCGCTGATCTGCAATGACAGCACCTGGCCGATGGTCTGGCAGGTGATGCGCAAATCATTGGGTACCAGCAGCGGCTCGCGGTTGCCGCAACTGATCAGGCCCCAGAGCTTGTCGCCCTTCATCAGCGAAATGCTCATGGACGACAGCACGCCCATGTTTTGCATGTACTGGCAGTGAATCGGCGACACGCTGCGCAGGGTGGCAAAGCTCAAATCCAGCGGTTCGCCGGTGTCCGGGCGCAGCTTGGGCAGCAATGGCACCGGCTCGTAGGCCGCATTCGGGATGATGCGCAACCAGTTGGTGCGATACAGCTCGCGGGCTTGTTCCGGGATGTCGGACGCGGGGAAGAACAGCCCGTTGAACAGCTCCATGGACGGTGCCGACGCTTCCGCGATCACCTGGCCATGGCCTTCTTCTTCGAAGCGGTAGATCAACACCCGGTCGTAACCGGTCATGGCCTGGATTTCAGTCACGCTGATTTCGTACAGCGCTTGCAGGGTTTTCGCTGATTGCAAACGTTGCAGCATCTTGCCCAAGTCACTGCTGCGGCCTTTCAGGGCCCGTGGCCGGAAGTCCTTGAGCCGCGGTTCGAATTCCAGCACCAGCACGTCCTGATGGCGGTGCAACAGGCCTTCGAACTCGGCGCCGTTGAGGGTGACGTGCAAAGGCGGCGCATCAAAGAAGCTGTTGTGTTCGGCCATGGCCTGCACGGCCTGGGCATGCTCGGCACCGATCAGCGTGTGCAGTGGCTGGCCCAGCAACGACTCGGGGGCGCGGTTGAACAGGCTGGCGACGTTAGTGCTGACTTGAATGATGTTCAGGTCGGGCTCCGACAACGTCAGCAGCACACCGTGGGGTTGGATCGCCCCTGGAAAGCGGATGGGCTCGTCGGCACAGTTGGCAAGCAGTTCTTCAAAATCTTCGGGTTTCATAGCAGTACCTCCTGGCTGTCGAGCCATTGCTCAAAGCAGCTGAATGTCGAACGGGCCGCGTGCACCGCGCACTGTTTGGCTGGCGCGTCCAGCGGCAGGCGGCCCAGGTAGTCGAGAAAATCTTTCCAGCGCCGACCGGTTTCGGCACCGTATACATCGAGGAATGCCCCTCCGTTATCGGCGTCCAGCGCCAGGCGTCGAGCCATTTCCCGACGCAGTACCTGGCCGCCCAGGGTCGCGCCTTCAAGCACATACAAGGCGCCGAGGCAGGCGGCGGGGGTGTCGAAAGCGGGCAATTGCCCACAATGCGGCAAGGCGTTGATCGCGCAGGCGTCCAGGCCAAGGGCGTGAAGATCGCTGATCAGCGTCGGCGTTTTCATACGCAACGCCGGGTCGAAGCCTTCAGGGATAAACTCACAGCCGTACAGCGCTGCTTCAATCGGCCGGTAAAACCCGTAATACGCCTGGATCAGGCGCCGATACCAGTCGGCATCCAGCTCCTCGGAAAAAAACGGCAGGCGTTCTTCCAAGGCTACGTGCAATAGGCCGGTGCCTGCGCGCAACGCGTCCAGCAATGAGGGCGCACCATCATCATGGGCCTGTGAATGCATGCAATGAGCTCGAACTGTGGGCCTTCCGGCCATGAATGACGCGTTGTAAAAGGCGACAATTCTACACAACAGGTGAGCATCAGCTGAACGCACAAGACGAAAAGACTGACCAGCGAATCAGAAAAGTCGCTCCCTGCTGATGCAAGTGACCACAAGGCAGGCTGTGAAGTTCGGCAAAAGTGATATCGCGAAGCTATCAATGCATGGATGAGCCCTGCTGAGTCAGCGCCGTTTGCACACACTCAAGCAAATGTTCGGTGCTCCACGGCTTGGGCAGAAACCGCACGGAGCCGCCCAATTGCTGTGCAAGTTTGGCATTGCCGGAGGTGAGCAGTACCGGCACCGACGGCCAGCGATGAGCCACTACCCGGCTCAAGTCATAGCCGTTGAGCAACCCCGGCATCTGCACATCGCTGACAATCAAGTCCACCGGATCATCGCCGCGCTCCAGGTAAATCATTCCTTCATCGGCTGAAGGAAAAGACGTCACAACCGCGCCGAAATCCTCCAGTACATCCACCATCAACGACCGAATGATCTCGTCGTCTTCCAATACCAAAATCGATGGCTGAGCCATGATCCTTACTCCACCATCAGGGTTCAGTAAGGTGGAGTGGAACAGGGTCGGATAGGTTCGATTGGATGCGTATGGGGCGATGGGTGGTCAGTTTTGAGGGTCTAGGTTGCGCATTTGCGCGGAGGTACGGCAGGATACCGGCGTTCTGCAATCAGGATCGGCCCGAATCCCGTGGGCCCTCGCACAAGGTCGTCAACCGTGAACGCTTCCGCAGCCCCCTTGATCGACCCTGACCTGGGCAATCGCATGATCAAAGTCGACCACGCCGGCGAGCATGGGGCGATCTGTATCTACAGCGGCCAGCTGTTTATGGCGCGATTGTTTGTACCCGGCATGGTGGGTGAGCTCGAGGAATTCCTGTCCCACGAACGTCGCCATCGCGCGGTGTTCCAGGCCGAGTTGCAACGACGGGGTTACCGACGCTGCCGCAGCTACTGGCTGTGCGGCCTTGGCGGACTGGTGCTGGGTCTGCTCACCGGGGTGTGCGGGCGCAAGGCTATTGTTGCCACCACCGTCGCGGTGGAAAGCGTGGTGCTCAAGCACCTGGCCCATCAGCTTCATGCGTTACGCGAAATCGACCCACTGGCCGTGGCGGCCATTGCTTCCATCGTTGAAGAAGAGCAACACCACCATGACCACTCGGCTGCGCAGATCGATGTGCAGGATCCCTGGTTCCGTGCGCTGACGCCGGTGGTTACGGCGTGGACCGAAGCGGTGATCTGGATGGGCATGCGCTCCTGACAAACCGGCATAATCGCCGCCAACACCGATGTGGAGTCACCCATGAAGTACGTCCTGCTGACCCTTGCGCTGATCCTTAATACCGGCGCCGCCAATGCCGCCGGCGATGCCGAGGCCGGCGGCAAACTCTTCACCAAGACCTGCGGCGGCTGCCACAGCGTCGGCGAAGGCGCACGCGGTGGCTTTGGCCCGGAGCTCAACGGCATCATCGGCCGACCTGCCGGCACCACCACCGACTATCAATATTCGGACGCGATGAAAAACTCCGGTGTGGTCTGGACCCGCGACAAGCTCGCGGCCTACATCGAAGCGCCCAAAAAGGTGGTGAGTGGTACGCGCATGATTTTCTGGGGCATCAGCGACCCGGAAAAAATCGACAATATCCTGGCGTACCTCGAGACGTTCCAACCCAAGTAATCACTCACGCACATTCCTGAACAGCATCAACCGCGCACTCTCGTGCAGCCCACGGGTCAGTGCCTGCAATCGCTGGAACTCCTCGGGGTGCTGCGCGGCCACATCGTCACGCGGGGTGAGTGATGCCAGGTCATGCAAGGTGGGTGAGCTACCGTCGTGCTGCATCTGCAGCAAAAAGTGCCGGGTCACGCCGCCGATGATCGGGAAGGTGCCTTCGCGCAATACCAGCGGCACCACGCGCTCGCCCTCGGGCGCCGGTTGCTGGATGTCCCGGCCCATCGCACCGTTGCGGAACGGTACGCCTGCCATGCCGGCCACGGTGGGCAGCAGGTCGGCCAGCCCCACCGCTTCTTCGATCACCCGCGGCGCAAGGCCGGGTGCGTGGATCAGCAGCGGCACGTTGTTACTTTCCAGGCCCAGCTGTTCGAAGGCCGGCGCCATGTGCGGGATCTGGCTGATGCGGGTGTTGTGGTCACCGAAGAACACAAAGATGCTGTTGTCGTAGTAGCCACCGGCCTTGGCGATGTCCATCAGCCGGCCGATGTTGTAGTCCAGCAGACGCACGGCGTTGTACTGCTCGACACTGCGGGACCCCGCGGCCTGGGCCTGTTCCAGCGTCACGTGGCTGAGCTGGAAGCCATCGTTGTGCCTGGGGATGGTGAAGGGGCGATGGTTGCCGGAGGTTTGCAGGTAGGCAAAGAACGGTTGGTCCTTGGGAAGCGTGCTCAGCAGATCGTCAGCTTCCTTGAACAGGTCCAGGTCGGAAATCCCCCACACGTCTACCCGTGGCGATTGCCAGTCGCTCTCTTCGAACAACTGCACATCGTCGATGCTCTGGCGGATCAGTGCATTGATATTCGCCCAGCCGGCGTTGCCGCCGATCATGTAGAACTTCTGGTAGCCCTCGAATGCATTGATCAATGTGTGTTGCCGGGTGATCAGCGGGTTGCGCGTGGCGGTCTCCTGGCGGGTGACGTCGGGCACGCCGGTGATGCTGGCCCACACGGTTTTGGCCGTGCCGGTGACAGGCACATAGAAGTGTTTGAAGAACCAGCTTTGCGTCGCCAGTTTGTCCAGGTTCGGCGTGGGGTTGAGCGGGTTGCCATAGGCGCCTACGGCGCTGGTGCCGAGGGATTCGAGCATCACGAAAATTACGTTGGGTGGGCGCTCGCCGGCCAGTCGATAGGGCTGCACGCCTTGTTCGCGGATGAAGTCCAGGGACTGGGCATCGGGTTGGGTCACGCCCAGGTATTGGGCGACTTGCGGGTAATACTGGCGGACCTGGGCCTCATCGAACTGCGATTGGCCGACCTTGAGCGTGTCATACAAAAACAGCACCGGGTTCAGGCCCACGGCGGCCAGTTGGCTGTTGCCGGCAAAGAAGGCATCGCTCCAGCGCAGGGGCACCGGGTTTTCCAGGTTGAGATGGGCGACACGGCCGAGCAGGGCCAGCAGCACCGCGACGACGCCCATCACACTCACCACTGCCAGTGCCGGTTTGCCGATAAGGGCGGGCGCTCGATCCAGGGTCAACCGCTCCAGGCAGACCAATGCCCAGACCCAAAGCGTCACTGCCGCGAGCCAGCAGGCGGTTATCCACAGTACCGGGTAGGTTTCCCACACCATCTGCTGGGAAATCTGCGCATCCTGCAGGTAGCGCAGCACCGTCGCATTGATACGCACGCCGAGGTAGGCGTAGTGGCCGAAGTCGATGATGTACACCAGCCCCACCGCCGCCAGTGCGATGACCAGATAAGCGCGCGCCAGCCAGCGCAGGGCCGGCAGGGTGGTGAGGTTCCAGCGCGGCAACCACGCCAGCGCGGCCAGCGGCAGCAGGAGCAACACCGCCAGGCGCAGGTCGAAACGCAGGCCGATTCCCAGGGTTTCCAGCAGCGCCGGGGTGTTCAAGTCCAGGCCGGAAAAAACCAGCACAAACACCAGCCGCAACGCAGCCAGCAACACAAATACCAACCCGATCGCGCCCAGGCCGTAGCGCAGGCGGCGTGATTGCAACGCACTCATCATTGACCCCGATGCCATTTCAAAAGAGGGCGCCAGGCGGCGCTGATCAGCAGTCCCGCGCCGGCGATCAGGCAGTAACCGGTCAGCAACGGGTCGACCAGATAATCCCAATAGTTTTCCGACGCCTTGAGCCGTAACGCAAAGGCCAACGTGCCCACCGCCAGCATCCACACCGCCAGCGTATTACGCAGCCACAGCATCAACAGTGCGGCCGCCGCCACCAGGACGATCATCGGCCGCGGGTTGAAGCCCCAGCGGTACGGGTCGAAGTAAGTCAGGCCCAACGTGGCCGGGTACAGCGCCAGGCTCAGTAGGCCAAACAGCAGCAACATCTGCACCTGATGCCGACGAGCGAGCGGTTGCACTAAGCCCAGGCGGCTGAGCATGACCCACGCCAACAGCACCAATGTGCAGATGGCCAGGTCATCGGTAAAACTGCGCACATACGCCGCCAGCGGCAGCGCGTTGACTGGGATAAAACTGACCGCCACCAGCACCGGCAGCAGCCATGGCCGCCAGGGAGCGGTAAACCTGAGCGTGCTCAACAGCACAAACCCCAGCAGCACAAAACTCAAATGGGCCTGCCACAGAGAAACCATCACAGACGCTCCGCCAGCCAGGCTTCGTTGAAGCTGACATGTTTGATAAAGGTGTTATTCCACGAGTACACCACGTGGTACATGCCGTCCGGGCTGCGGCTGAAGTACGGGTACTCGTATTCGAAATCGCAGCCTTGGGGTTTGCACACGCGGTAGTCGAGGTTGCTGAGAAAGCGCTGTTCCAGCGGCAGGCGTTTGGCGCCACTGGAGGCGCGGAAGCCTTCGCCGATGATTGCTTTATAGGCCTCGGGGGAGAACGGTTGGCCGAGCGGGTCGGGTGACTCATCCAGTTGCACCACAGTGCGCCATTGGCTGAGCTGGGCGTCGGTGCCGTAGAGGCTGAGCTTGAAGCGGCCGTCCTGCAGGTCGTTCAGGGCCACGAGCAGCCCGTCATCCTCGGTACCCACCGCCGCCAACGATGAATTGGGATTTGCCGGTTCCAGGGGGTATGGCTCGCTCCAGGTTTGCCCCGCATCTTCGGTGCGGCTGGCCAGGACGCGGTGGTGGGTGTCGCCGGCGTAGCGCAACATTGCCACGGCACGCTTGCCATCCAGCGGCACGATGGTCGGTTGCAGGGAATTCTTGCCGCGGCTGATGCGGAATTTGTCGATTACCGCGCCGTCGGCACTCAAGTACAGGTACTCGGCAAACTTGCCCATGAACTCGTGGTACACCGGCAGGCCGATGGAGCCGTCGGCGTGGAACACCGGCGCGGCGCGTACCAGGGTACTGATGTTGAAAAACGGTGAGGTCACCAACTGCCGGGGCGCGGACCAGTTGGCGCCGAGGTCATCCGAGACCATCAGGTTGATCGCACTGGTGGCCCAGCCGCCGACCGACACCGACACATAAAACATCCACAGGCGTTTATCCGGCCCGAGGGCGATGACCGGGTTGCCGAGTTTGCGGATATAGCGCTGGGTGCCGTCGCGGGTGCTTTCCCGCGTGGCCAGCACCTGCTCGGTGCCCCATTCGCCGCTGCGCGCATCGAAGCGTGCGGTGCGCACCTGCACATCGGCGGCGCCTTCCCGCGAACCGGCAAACCACACGGCCATCAAGTCGCCGCCGGGCAGGGCGGTGACGGAGGAAGAGTGCACAAAGTCCGTGAGCTGCGAGGACACAAAACGGCTGGTGTATTGCGGCGCCGCCGTCACCTTCGAGGTGTTTGGCGTCACTTGGGCAAAGGGGGCCAGCACATGGGGCGGATGGCTTAGCCACGCGGCCACGAAGACGGCGAGCAGGCTGCAGATCAGTAAGGCGGAGCGCATAGAGGACCTGTCGAGAAAAGGATTACTGCGCACGCTCATCCGGCAGGCGCTTCCTGCGACCGGTGAGCATGGATAACGGCAGGTTGTCCCGCACCTGGATACTTTCAAACACCGCGGCCAGCACATGGATGCACACCAGGCCCAGCAGCACATTGGCGGCGGTCTCATGGATTTGCAGGGGCCAATCGGCGCCCCACAGGGCATCCACTTCCTGCATCAAAAAGCCGCTGACACCGATGGTCAGCAACGCCAGCAACATCGACAGCATCACCAGCGCACCGATGGGCGAATGGCCCAGGCGGTGTTGCGGGCGGCGGTTGAGCAGCGAGCGCAGATGGGTGTTCAAGCGTTTCGGGGTCGGCCAGAAGTCCGCCCAGCGTGCACTGCGCGGCCCGATGAACCCCCACACCGTTCGTACCAGCAGCCAGGCCATGGCGTAGTAGCCCAGCCAGACATGCCAGTCGTCGCCCGCTTCGTTAAAGAAGTAATTGGCGACGAAGACCCCGGCGATCGACAGATGAAACAGCCTCACCAGTGGGTCCCACAGGCGCAGGGATTCGCCTGGCATCAGCCTTTGATCTCAGTCTTCACGGCCTTGCCGGTGACCGGGTCGTGGTAGATCTCGACCTTGCGCTTGTCCTTGTCGAAGCCGTAGATCTCGTAGCAGTTGCCATCGGTGACCTTGAACTTGCTGATCTCGTAGCCTTCGGCCTTGAGCTTGTCCTGGAAGGTTTTTTCGTCTTGCCATTGCGAGCGTTCGGCGGTGGTGCATTGCGGACCGGCAACGGCCAGGGGGCTGGCGATAATCAGGGACAGCAGGAGAATTTTGCGCATGGAAAAGCTCTCAGCAGATGTGGGAGATTTAACAGTGCAAAACCAACCTTAGGGCAACCTTAGTTGGCAACGCGCCGTAACATCTTTGCCGGAATAGCCCCGCCCAGAACCCGGCATGATGCCGCCGATTCCTACAGAGACTTTGCTATGCGCCTACTCCTTGTCGAAGATGATCGCGCCCTTGGCCAAGGGATTCGCGTGGCATTGGGCGTTGAAGGCTACACCCTGGATTGGTTGCAGGATGGCGTTGCGGCCCTGCATGCCCTGCGCACGGAAAGCTTCGACCTGTTGCTGCTCGACCTCGGCCTGCCGCGCCTCGATGGCCTGGACCTGTTGCAGCAACTGCGCGCCGAGCAGCACGACCTGCCGGTACTGATCCTCACCGCCCGCGACGGCACCGCCGAGCGCATTGCCGGCCTGGATGCCGGTGCCGATGATTACCTGGTCAAGCCCTTCGCTGTGGAAGAACTCAAGGCCCGCGTGCGTGCCCTGCTGCGCCGCAGCCAGGGGCGCGCGCAACCGATGCTGGAACATGCCGGCGTCAGCCTCGACCCGGCCACCCAGCAGGTGCGGTACCTGGACGCGGACATCATCGTGACGCCGATGGAGTACCAACTGCTGCACCAACTGATGGTGCGCCCCGGCAAAGTGGTGACCCGCGAGCGCCTGTCCCGCGCGTTATATGGCTGGCAGGACCGGGTCGAGAGCAACACCTTGGAAGTGTTGATCCATAACCTGCGTAAAAAGTTATCCACCGAGCTGATCCGCACCGTGCGCGGCGTTGGCTATGTACTGGCGCTCAAACCATGACCTCCGTGCGTGCTCGTATCCTCATCCCTGTCCTGGTGCTGATCCTGTTGGGCGACGCGCTGATCAGCTGGCTGGTGCTGCGCGATAGCCACCACGAAATCGAAGAAGTCTACGACGCCCAGCTCGCCCAAAGCGCGCGCCTGTTGCAAGGCGTGCTACGCCAACGCGACCCCGGCGAGGCTGATTGGGACCGGCTGTACCAGGCCTTCGATCAGGCCATGAGCCGTGTCGGCGAAGGCGGCGTCGCTCACCCTTATGAAACCCGGTTGACCTTCCAGGTGTGGCGCAGCGACGGCCAATTGCTCGTACGCTCCACCGAAGCGCCGGTGTTGGCCGCACCGCCGGCTACCCTCGGCTCCCACGACATCATGGACAACGGCAACGACTGGTGCGCTTTTCTCCTCGCCGATCCGCAACAGGGCCTGCTGATCTGGGTGGGCGAGCGCGACGATATTCGCCAGGACGTGATCCAGCGCATCATGCGCCACACCCTCTGGCCTACATTGATCGGCGTGCCGTTGCTCACGGTGTTGATCTGGCTGGTGATCGGCTGGGGCCTCAAACCCCTGCGCGCCATGGCCCGCAAGATTCGCGGGCGAACCGCCGAGACCCTGCAACCGCTGCACCTCAAGCCGCTGCCCAGCGACCTGGAGCCGATGCAAACCGCGCTCAACCGGCTGTTGGTCCAGGTGGATGACCTATTGGAACGCGAGCGCCGCTTCATCGCCGACGCCGCCCACGAACTGCGCACCCCCCTGGCGATCCTGCGCATCCACGCGCAGAACGCCCAAAGCGCCGGTACCGAGGCCCAGCGGCGCGAAGCCTTGGATTTCCTGGTCAATGGCGTCGATCGTGCCACCCGCATTGGCAGCCAACTGTTGACCATGGCGCGCATCGAGCCGCAGTTGAACAACCCCAAGCGCAGCCGTGTACAACTCACCGAACTGGTGCGCGAAGAACTCGCCGAACTGACACCGCTGGCCATGGAGAAAGGCGTGGAGTTGGTGCTGGAAGGGGATGAAGACTGTTGGATCGAAACCGAGCCGGTGGCGCTGGCCATTGCCCTGCAAAACCTGGTGACCAATGCCCTCAACTTCTCCCCGCCGGGCAGCGAAGTCAAAGTGGTCATTGGCGCCCATTGCCTGAGCGTGGAGGACCAGGGCCCGGGCATTGATGAGGCAGAAATGGGGCGTTTGTTCGAGCGGTTCTACAGCCGTGGCAATGCCAATGGCGCTGGGCTGGGGCTGGCGATTGTGGAGATGATCGTGGGCAAGATCGGCAGCCGGTTGGCGTTGCATAACCGGGAGCAGGGCGGGCTGTGTGCGCGGTTGGTGTTTAACGAGACCTGAGGCGATCATGGCGGAACATTCTGTTTAATCACAGGTCCAGTCATCATCGTTCACCCTGATAAGGACATCCTCCCGTGAAGCGAATCGCGCTGCTGTCCTTGGCCCTGGCGCTATGTGCCTGCCAATCCAACCAACGTGACTCATCGCCCAGCCTGCTCAAGGACGGCATCCAACTGCGTCAGAAAACCGTGGCCGTCGATGCTGAGCACGCCAAAGTCATCATGAAAGCCTACGGCGGCACCGCTCCCGTCGAGTTCTCGATACGCCGCGAAGGCGACCCCGATGAACGCATGGAAACCCTGGGCACGGTGATGGATACAGGTGAAGGCCGCGTCTTCAACTGGATTGCAAAGCTCAACCAGACGGTGGCCAGCGCTGGGTTCAAGCGCTTCCCGCAGTTGGAGATCCAGGCAGATCCTGGCAAGAAGCTGACCGTTGCCAGTTCGTCCACCGACTCACGCCCTGGCATCTACGCCATTTGCGGGCCTCTGTTAAGTAGCTTCCAGCCTGAAAAGGGCAAGGTGTATCTGGTGGAGTTCCAGTTCAAACCCTCGGCGTGTGCGCAGCAGGTGTTTGATATTACGGATCCGGGGAAACGGGTTCTGATTGGGGGGGAGGGGAGTGAGGCGAAAGAGGGTTAGGTGGACGGCCGAACAAATGCGGATGCTGCGCCTGGAAGGACCTGAAGGTTTGATACTTCCAGCGCTCTCCGCCAGGGTCTTCATCGGTCGTGCTGACTTCGCCGAAGTACCAATGCTCTGATTCGAAAACGTTTCCTTTTTCGTCCTCGTGGATAAAGTGAAAGCCAACTTCGTGGAGGCTTGCCTGAACGACAGTCTGCGCATGAAGATGAATTCTCTAAGTCTGTGTTATTCGTTTGCACCTTCGTAATCAAACGCGATGAAGTAGTCGCTTTCTGAAAGAGCAATTTCATGAGAGAAGTGTGTCTGTATCAGTGATAGCCATTCCCGCCGCAGTTCAAACATACCGTTATTGACGTCCTCGTCTATCGACAGTCCAAGTTTAGAAATCACGGAGTAGTCGTTTCCTAGGTCCGCTGAGTCCTCCGTTCCGCGTAGCCACTCTGTGGTTCTGTCGAACCATTCCAATCTCATTTTTAGTCCCATGTGTCCCTCATAGATATTTTTTGATGTTTCGTTTTTTCTTCGGCTCTTTTAGCTGCTCGCCGGTTATGTGACTGAACGCACCTAAATGGCTCCCATCACTTGCGAGATAAACTTCCAACTCTCCATGTTGGGAGTCCCATTCATAGATCTTCCTGCCTTTTTCCTCAATCCAACGCTCTCTCAGCCCGGCACCGCCCTGTCTGGGAGTCATGGGTTAGGTTTCCAAAGCCAGTTATTTGTTCAGTATTTGGAGCCTTGTGGTACTTGTGATCCCCAGCCTTAACACTAACCACCACATACAGCGGTCAAACCCCCGACTCCACCGGGAACACCAGAATAAAATCCCGATACTCCGGCGGATAAATCGGGCTCACCAGAATCTGCGCGGCCTTCTCCGTCGGTGGGTAAATCCAGATTACCGGCGCTTGCGGCGCAGCCTCCAGGGTCGGAATACCCAGCGTGTCACTTGGATCAACGGCGGGCGTCCAGATCAGCTCGACACCCTCACCCAAATCCGCCACGAACTGATCGCCACGGCTTTGGAACTGCACCACATCAATCATTTGCCAGTCAGGATTATTACCGGTGTAAAACCCATACTCCTTGAGCGTGCCGTCCTCGCGTTGCTCGATATGCAAACGCATCTGCGAACGCGGGGATGGCTCGTAAAAATCAACAGATGGCGAATACGGCGCCCGCGACGGCTGTGGGTCAGGATTCGCTGTTTGAGTAACTCTTCTTCGGTGGGGGGATAAAAGCGTTCTGACATGGATGGCTCACTTCCTTGTGCGAGGGAGCGAGGCCCCGAGGGGGGATCAGAAGCTGATGTCGGCTTAATTCGTTGGCTAGTGTCGGAAAAGTAGACTGATGTTTGGGTCAGTCGCGCTGCTTCGATTATTTCGATTTTCGTTTGTTTCGTTCAGTGACTCAAATGTGGGAATTGTCGGTGAAGGCCGGGTTTTCAACTGGCATGACACTCACTGTATCCATGTCGGCGAGAAATCAGGCAACAGGTAGTGGTGGAGAGTGTGGCGAGGTAAGGCGCGCGGCGATTTGCTCGCCGCGCGGTTCAACGTTACATCGGCGCGAAATCGAACGACCACAGGCCGCTGGCACGGTTTACTGTCACGTTCACTTCAGTGGCGGTGAAGCGTCAGCTGTTGACTGGGGGCTCCATTTATTTGATGAGGTTGCGTGTAGTCAGCGTCGGTTTACTTTTAGGTGACCGGGCTCGGTTCAACAGCGTGGGTGACGATCAATAGGCGTCATCGGTGATGCTCTGAAGCATGCCTGCTGATCAGCTCAGCAAGTGCTTGGAGATCAAGCGCGAGATTTCAACAATCGAGGTCTTGCCGGTGAATTCAAATTTCACTTTCCCCAACGACGAAAAGTAAATCTCCAGTTCCGAATCCAGATCAAACGTGCCGGACGTTTCCACCGAGTACGCGACGATGTTCTTGTACGGCAGCGAGGTGAAGTCCTTCTTGCTGCCTGTTATGCCTTGTACGTTCACTGCGATGATGCGTTTGGTGGTGAACACCACGCCGTCGCGCATGGCTTTGTAGGCGTCGATGACTTCTTCGTCTTCCAGCAGCAGGGCCGCGACGCGTTCGGCGTATTCGTTGTTTTGCTTGAGTTTGAAGAAGCCTTTGTTGTTGAAGTCGATCATGTGAAGGTCCTTGTGGTGAGTCCGCTATTGAATGGCTTTAAGGTAGTCCTTCAGTGTCGCGAGCAGTGGCTTGAGTTCCTCCAGTGTGGAGGCTTGCTGTACGTCGGTAGACAACCGCTGCAGCTCACGTCCCAATACCGTATCGGCCCCACCCAAAGCGACCAGCGCCTGCAGCACGCACTCATCTATCTTCAGCAGAATTCCCGGCAGATCCCCCTGTCGCACCAGCAACCCGAACACCTCCCGCTCATACCTATCCATCACCAGGTCGTCCCTCAACACCGGGCTGCCGCCGTCCTCCTCATGCACGAGCTTGAGTGCAAAGAGCGCAACAGCTTCCAGCGTCAATTCCATGGTCTCGGTTCCTCTGGGGTTGGGGGAGGGCGATGATCCCTGTTCTGGGCGTGAAAACAAAGACCCGATGCGTACCGGGCTCTCCTGCGGTATTAAAGAGTCGCCTGACTTCATGGGGACACCGCCGTGATCCTTGGCAGCCGCATCCCCTATTGGCCAAGTACACCTTCTATCTATATAGAAGCAACGAAGCCCTTCTTTATAAAGGAGAGCGTCGTTGCGTCGCGGTGTGGGTTCTCTGTTAAGGAGAAGATTTTCCAGAAGGGGGTTGACCAGGTAATTCAATACTGTATTATTCGCCTCCCGCTGACGAGAGATCGAAAGCGCAAGTGGTTGAAGTTGTTGAAGAAATCTTCGAAAGCTTCTGAAAA
>NZ_JBWKOX010000021.1:0-116373 GCF_059416305.1 Pseudomonas sp. GW821-FHT09D08 | reverse complement strand
GCCTTATTCTGCATAACTCATTGTTTACCAAGGAGTTTTACGTTTCGACTGCGCCGGAAGTGGGGCGAATTATAGACTTCCAGGATCTGCCGTCAACCTTCTTTTTCATCTTTCTGTCATATAAGTCAAAAACGCCCAAAAACGCAAAAGCCGGCCCCAAGGGGCCGGCCCTCTACTTACTGAGCCTTACAGACTAGGGAAAGCGAATTGCGACGCTTCATGGCTGGCCCGTTGCGGCCAACGCTGGGTGATCGCCTTGCGGCGGGTGTAGAAACGCACCCCATCCGGCCCATAGGCGTGCAAGTCGCCGAACAACGAACGCTTCCAGCCACCAAAGCTGTGATAAGCCACTGGCACAGGCAATGGAACATTCACACCGACCATACCCACTTCAATTTCGTCACAGAACAGACGCGCTGCTTCACCGTCACGGGTGAAGATGCACGTACCGTTGCCATACTCGTGATCGTTGATCAGTTGCATCGCCGCTTCCAGGCTGCTCACCCGGACCACGCACAATACCGGCCCGAAGATCTCTTCCTTATAGATGCGCATCTCCGGCGTCACACGGTCGAACAAACTGCCCCCCAGGAAGAAGCCGTCTTCATTCCCGGCAATACTCAGTCCACGACCATCAACCACCAACTCCGCACCAGACGCAACACCGTCTTCTATATAGCCGCTGACCTTATCCCGCGCCTGGCCCGTCACCAGTGGCCCCATATCCAGCCCACAGGTAGTGCCCGCACCGATCTTCAGCGCCTTGATCTGCGGCACCAGCTTGGCGATCAACGCATCCGCCACCTGGTCACCGACACACACCGCCACCGAGATCGCCATGCAGCGTTCGCCGCAGGAACCATAGGCCGCGCCCATCAAAGCACTGACCGCGTTATCCAGGTCAGCATCCGGCATCAACACCGCATGGTTCTTCGCCCCACCGAGCGCCTGTACGCGCTTACCGCGCTTGGTCGCTTCGGAATAGATGTACTCGGCAATCGGCGTCGACCCCACAAAACTCAACGCCTTGACTTCCGGCGCCTCGATCAACGCATCCACCGCGCCCTTGTCGCCGTGCACAACACTCAGCACACCTTTGGGAAGACCGGCCTCCTGCAGCAGTTGCGCGATCAACAGCGTCGAACTCGGATCACGCTCCGAGGGCTTGAGGATGAAACAGTTACCGCAAACAATCGCCAGCGGATACATCCACAGCGGCACCATCGCCGGGAAGTTGAACGGGGTAATACCCGCCACCACACCCAACGGCTGGAAATCAGACCAGGCATCGATATTCGGCCCAACATTGCGGCTGTACTCGCCCTTGAGAATCTCCGGCGCCGAGCACGCATACTCCACGTTCTCGATCCCGCGCTTGAGTTCGCCGGAGGCGTCTTCCAGCGTCTTGCCGTGCTCTTCACTGATCAGCTGCGAGATGCGCGCTTCGTTCTGCTCCAGCAATTGCTTGAACCGGAACATGACCTGGGCGCGCTTGGCCGCCGGGGTGTTACGCCAAGCCGGAAAGGCCGCCTTGGCCGAGTCGATAGCACGTTGAATGGTTTCGCGGCTGGCCAGTGGCACCTGGTGAATCACCTGGCCGGTTGACGGGTTATACACATCGGCAGTACGGCCGGACTCACTGACCAACTCACCGTTGATCAAATGCTGGATAAGGCTCATGCAGGGCTCCTGAAAAGTTGTTCTATATAGAAGGAGAAATCAGTCGATCTTGTTCAGCACTTCGCCGACCGCATCGAACAGACGATCCAGGTCCTGCGGTTTGCTGTTGAAGGTTGGCCCGAACTGCAGCGTGTCACCACCAAAGCGCACATAGAAGCCGGCTTTCCACAGAGCCATGCCGGCCTCGAATGGACGCACGATGGCATCACCGTCACGTGGGGCGATCTGGATCGCACCGGCCAAGCCGTAGTTACGGATGTCGATCACATTCTTGCTGCCCTTCAAGCCGTGCAGCGCATTCTCAAAGTGCGGCGCGACTTCGGCGACGCTCTGCACGAGGTTTTCCTTCTGTAGCAGATCCAATGCCGCCAGCCCTGCCGCGCAGGCAACCGGATGCGCCGAGTAGGTGTAGCCGTGGGGGAATTCCACGGCGTACTCGGGCGTCGCCTGGTTCATGAAGGTCTGATAGATCTCGCTGCTGGCAATCACCGCGCCCATGGGGATCGCGCCGTTGGTGACTTGCTTGGCGATGCACATCAGGTCCGGGGTCACGCCAAAGCTGTCGGCACCGAACATCGAGCCAGTACGGCCGAAACCGGTGATCACTTCGTCGAACACCAGCAAGATATTGTGCTGGTCGCAGATCTCACGCAGGCGCTTGAGGTAACCCTGTGGCGGTACCAGCACGCCAGCGGAGCCGGCCATTGGCTCGACAAACACCGCGGCGATGTTCGACGCGTCGTGCAGTTCGATCAGTTTGAGCAACTCATCGGCCAAGGCAATACCGCCCTGCTCCGGCATGCCCCGGGAGAACGCATTGCTCGCCAGCAGGGTATGCGGAAGATGATCAACATCCATCATCGCCTGACCAAACATCTTGCGGTTGCCGTTGACGCCGCCCAGGCTGGTACCGGCGATGTTCACACCGTGATAACCACGGGCGCGGCCGATCATCTTGGTCTTGGTGGCCTGGCCCTTCAGGCGCCAGTAGGCACGCACCATCTTCACCGCGGTATCGGCGCACTCGGAACCGGAGTCGGTGAAGAACACGTGATTCAGGTTGCCTGGGGTCAGATCAGTGATCTTTTCCGCTAGCTGGAAAGATAACGGATGGCCGTACTGGAAGCCTGGGGAGTAGTCCAGCGTGCCCAGTTGCTTGGCGACCGCCTCCTGGATTTCCTTGCGCGTATGCCCGGCGCCACAGGTCCACAGGCCCGACAACGAGTCGTAGACCTTGCGCCCCTTGTCGTCGGTCAACCAGCTGCCTTCGGCGGCCACGATCAGACGCGGGTCACGCTGAAAGTTACGGTTGGCGGTGTAAGGCATCCAGTGCGCGTCCAACTTCAGTTGGCTGGCCAGGGACGATGGGGCGTTTTCGGGCATGTTCATCAGCAAAACCTCGCAGGGCAACAGGCAGCGTCGGGATTGAAAAAGCGTTGTTGCAGCTAAATTGCCACGGGGATAAAGTCGGTGAAATCCAACTCTTCTAACCTTCAGTCAGGCCTTCACTAAACTATGAGCAGCCGTCGACCCGATCCCCTGGCCCAAGTCAGCGACTTCGATATTCGCCTGCTGCGCATCTTTCGCAGCGTCGTGGAGTGCGGCGGCTTCTCGGCGGCGGAAACTGTGCTCGGCATCGGTCGCTCCGCCATCAGCCAGCAAATGAGCGACCTTGAGCAGCGGCTCGGATTAAGGCTTTGCCAACGCGGCCGTGCCGGTTTCTCGCTGACCGAAGAAGGCCGCGAGGTCTACCAATCGGCCCTGCAACTATTAAGCGCCCTGGAAAGTTTCCGCACCGAGGTCAACGGCCTGCACCAGCACTTGCGCGGCGAGTTGATCATCGGCCTCACCGACAACCTGGTCACGCTGCCCCACATGCGCATCACCCACGCCCTGGCGCAGTTGAAGGAACGCGGACCGGACGTACAAATCCAGATCCGCATGATCGCGCCCAACGAAGTGGAACAGGGCGTACTCGACGGCCGCCTGCATGTTGGTGTGGTGCCCCAGGCCAGCGCCCTGTCCGGCCTGGAGTACCAAGCGCTGTACAGCGAACGCTCACTGCTTTACTGCGCGGTTGGCCACCCCCTGTTTTATGCCGACGACAAGCAACTGGACGACGAGCGCATCGACGCCCAGGACGCCATCGCCCCCACCTTCCGCCTGCCCGCCGAGATCCAGGCCCACTACCAGGCGCTCAACTGCACCGCCAGCGCCTCGGACCGCGAAGGCATGGCATTCCTGATTCTCACCGGTCGCTACATCGGTTACTTGCCCGACCACTACGCCAGCCTATGGGTGCAACAAGGCCGACTACGCGCGCTGAAACCAGCTACGCGCTTTTACGATTTAAGCCTGGCATCGGTCACGCGCAAAGGCCGTCGCCCTCATTTGGTGCTGGAAAGCTTCCTGGAAAGCCTGGCGGCAACGCGCTAACTCGGGCTTCGCGCAAAAAGCTGAGCACCTGGACAGCTTTTTGCAAGGACACAGGGACCTAGAACCGTCCGCCTCGAGTTTGCTTGCCATGCCACCAGAATCCTCCAGCCCCAGCGACCTGATCTACGGTCTCAATGACCGCCCCAAACCCGCCCCTGCATTGCTGGCCGCACTGCAACATGTGCTGGCCGCATTCGTCGGCATCATCACGCCACCGCTGATCATCGGCTCCACATTGGGCCTGACCGCACATCTGCCCTACCTGATCAGCATGGCGTTGATGGTGTCCGGTGTCGGCACATTCATTCAGGCCCGTAGGCCATTTGGGATCGGCGCCGGGATGATCTGCCTGCAAGGCACCAGCTTTGCGTTTCTCGGCGCGGTGCTGTCGGCCGGCTTTCTGGTCAAGCAACGCGGCGGCAGTCCGGAAGACATCATGGCGATGATCTTCGGCGTGTGCTTTTTCGGCGCTGCCGTGCAGATCATTCTCAGCCGCTTTATTGGTCAGCTGCGCCGAGTGATCACCCCGCTGGTGACCGGGATTGTCATTACCCTGATCGGCATCAGCCTGATCAAGGTCGGTATCACCGACCTGGGCGGCGGTTTCAACGCACCGGACTTCGGCGCACCGGCCAACCTTGCGTTGGGCCTGTTCGTGGTGCTGACCATCATCTTGCTCAATCGCTCCAACACACCCTGGGTGCGCCTCTCGGCAATCATCATCGGCCTGGCCCTCGGCAGCCTCGCCGCCTGGTTCAGCGGCAAACTGGTGCCCCAGGCCCTGGGCGACTTGCCTTTGGTCAGCCTGCCGATCCCGTTTCGATTCGGCTTCAACTTCGACTGGAGCGCCTTCCTGCCGATCGCGCTGATTTATCTGATCAGCAGCATCGAAACTGTCGGCGACCTCACCGCCAACTGCATGATCGCGCGCCAGCCCATCAGCGGCCCGTCTTATATAAGCCGGCTCAAAGGCGGCGTCCTCGGCGATGGCGTCAGTTGCATGATCGCCGCCACGTTCAGCGCTTTCCCCAACACCACCTTTGCCCAGAACAACGGCGTGATCCAACTGACCGGCGTGGCCAGCCGTTACGTCGGCCTGTACATCGGCGTGGTGCTGTTCTGCCTGGGTTTGTTCCCGCTGATCGGTGCCGTGCTGCAACAAATCCCCAAGCCCGTATTGGGCGGCGCAACCCTGGTGATGTTCGGCAGTGTGGCCGCCGCCGGCGTACGCATCCTCGCCCAGGCACCACTGGACCGTCGCAGCATGCTGATCATCGCCACCTCGTTCGGCGTCGGCCTGGGCATCGCCGCTCAACCGAACCTGCTGCACCTGATGCCGACCCTGGTGCAGAACCTGTTCGACTCGGCCATCACCAGCGGCGGCCTGACCGCCATCGTGTTGTGCCTGTTGCTGCCGGAATCCAAGGTGCCCGCTCCTGCCGCAAACCACGCGCAGGAAAGCGACACCCTGGAACCGCTTTGACGGTTTTATTGCATCGGGACTTGTCTGAGGCTTGAGGGTGGGTTATCTGTGCACACGTCGTCTCTATCGATCAGCACGGAAACCTCCATGAGCCTCGAAGTTCCTGCCCACAGCAACCACGCCGGTAAGCCCGCCAGCCGCATTCGGCAAAAGAACGAACAAGCGATTCTCCAGGCTGCTGAAGATGAGTTCGCGCGCCATGGCTACAAGGGCACCAGCATGAACACCATCGCTGCCAGCGCCGGGCTGCCCAAGGCCAACTTGCACTACTACTTCACTAATAAGCTGGGCCTGTATATCGCGGTGCTCAGCAATATCCTCGAACTGTGGGACAGCACCTTCAACACGCTGACCGCCGAGGACGACCCGGCCGTGGCCCTCTCCCGCTACATCCGCACCAAGATGGAGTTTTCGCGGCGCCAGCCCCAGGCCTCGCGGATCTTCGCCATGGAGATCATCAGCGGCGGCGAATGCCTGACCGAATATTTCAGCCAGGATTACCGCGCCTGGTTCAGTGGTCGGGCGGCGGTGTTCCAGGCCTGGATCGACGCGGGCAAGATGGACCCCGTCGACCCCGTGCACCTGATCTTCCTGTTGTGGGGTAGCACTCAGCACTACGCCGACTTCGCCACCCAGATCTGCCGAGTCACCGGTCGCACCAAGCTGACCAAGCAGGATATGGAAGACGCCGGCACCAACCTGATCCACATCATTCTCAAGGGCTGCGGCATCAAGCCGGCCCTCTAGACGAAGCCACTTATGTCTTTCACGCTCACCGGCCTTTGCGAGTTCCGCGAAGAAATTCGCAAAAGCCGCTTCATTACCCTGGCCGCACCGATCACCAGCCCGCAAGAAGCCCAGGCATTTTTCGAGCAGCACAGCGACCTTAACGCCACGCACAACTGCTGGGCCTGGAAGCTGGCCGATCAATACCGCAGCAGTGACGACGGCGAACCCGGCGGCACCGCAGGGCGGCCCATCCTGGCGGCCATCGAGGCCCAAGGCTTCGATCAGGTGGCGGTGCTGGTGATTCGCTGGTATGGCGGCATACAACTCGGTACCGGCGGCCTGGCCCGCGCCTATGGCGGCGGTGCGAACAAGTGCCTGCAAAATGCCGACCGCATCGAACTGATCAGCCGCGTGCCGCTGAGTTGCGCCTGCGGATTCTCCGAGCTGAACCTGGTCAAATTGCGCGTCGCCGAGTTGGGCGGGCTGGTGCTGGAAGAAACCTTCACCGCCAATGGCGTGGAGTTACAACTGGCCCTGGGCGAAGCCCACATCGACACCCTGCAAACCCAGCTCGCCGACCTGAGCCGTGGGCGCATCCTGCTGCAACGCTGAAACTGCTACTGTTGTTCGCTGAACACCCTGAACCGCGACTTTTAAAGGAAGCCTTCATGTCTACGCCAAAAACCGCACTGATCATCGGCGCCTCACGCGGCCTGGGCCTCGGCCTGGTCAAGCAATTGCTCCAGGACGGCTGGGACGTGACCGCCACCGTGCGTGACCCGAACAAGGCCGATGCCCTGAAAGCCGTGGGCCCGGTGCAGATCGAGAAACTCGACATGGACGATCAGCAAGCCGTGATCGCCCTGAACCAGCGCCTCAAGGACCGCACCTTCGACCTGTTGTTCGTTAACGCAGGCGTCAAGGGCCCTGCCAATCAAGAACCTGGCCATGCCACCCTGGCGGAAGTCGGCCAGCTGTTCTTCACCAACGCCGTGGCGCCGATCAACCTGGCCCAGCGCTTCGTCGGTCAGATCCGCAAGGACAGCGGCGTGCTGGCGTTCATGAGTTCAGTACTGGGCAGCGTGACCATCCCCGATGGCTCGGACCTGGCGTTGTACAAGGCCAGCAAGGCCGCACTCAACTCCATGACCAACAGCTTCATTACCCAACTGGGCGATCACAAACTTACCGTGCTGTCGCTGCACCCGGGCTGGGTGAAGACCGACATGGGCGGCGAAAACGCGCACATCGATGTCGACACCAGCGTGCGCGGCCTGGTGGACCAGGTGAACGCCTACACCGGCAAGGGCGGCCATCACTTCGTGGACTACAAAGGCGACACCATCGCCTGGTAAGCCGCACAGGGTCGTTATCGAGCGATTGCCGTCGATAACGATCCACGCGTAGACTGCCCACCTCGCCCTCACCGGCGACCCTGGATCAGCAGACAGGGCATCACTGAGCTGGCAAACCTGAACCCATCATTCAGAGGAGCCGGCCAATGCCTGCGACCCGTATCTGGTTAAAAAACCCCCTCGCGATTTTCACCGCCAACGGCCTCGACGCCCGTGGCGGCCTGGTGCTGCAAGACGGTGTGATCGCCGAAGTGCTGGCACAGGGTCAGGAACCCGCACAGCCCTGCGCCCACGTGTTCGATGCGCGTGAGCATGTGGTCCTGCCCGGGCTGATCAACACCCACCATCACTTCTATCAGACCCTGACCCGCGCCTGGGCGCCAGTGGTCAATCAGCCGTTGTTTCCCTGGTTGAAAACCCTGTACCCGGTCTGGGCGCGACTGACTCCGGAAAAACTCGCCCTGGCGTCGAAGGTGGCACTCGCGGAGTTGCTGCTCTCGGGCTGCACCACGGCGGCAGACCATCACTATCTGTTCCCCGACGGCCTGGAAAACGCCATCGATGTACAAGTCGACAGCGTGCGCGAACTGGGTATGCGCGCCATGCTCACCCGCGGCTCCATGAGCCTGGGCGAAGCCGACGGCGGCCTGCCACCGCAACAGACCGTGCAACAGGGCCAGGTCATCCTTGACGACAGCCAGCGCCTGATCCGCGAATACCATCAACGCGGCGACGGCGCGTACATCCAGATTGCCCTGGCGCCCTGCTCACCGTTTTCCGTCACCCCGCAAATCATGCAAGCCAGCGCCGAACTGGCCAACAGCCTGGATGTGCGCCTGCACACCCACCTGGCCGAAACCCTCGACGAAGAAGATTTCTGCCTGCAGCGCTTCGGCCTGCGCACGGTGGATTACCTGGACAGCGTCGGCTGGCTCGGCCCGCGCACCTGGCTGGCCCATGGCATTCACTTCAACCCGGATGAAATTGCCCGCCTTGGCGCCGCCGGTACGGGCATCTGTCATTGCCCAAGCTCAAATATGCGCCTGGCCTCCGGCATCTGCCCGACCCTGGACCTGATCGCTGCCGGCGCGCCCATCGGCCTGGGTGTGGACGGCTCTGCCTCCAACGATGCGTCGAACATGATCCTCGAAACCCGCCAGGCCCTGTACATCCAGCGCCTGCGTTACGGCGCCGAAAAGATCACCCCCGAAGGCGTGCTGGGTTGGGCGACCAAGGGGTCTGCGCAGCTACTGGGGCGTACGGATATCGGTGAACTGGCCGTAGGCAAACAGGCCGACCTGGCGCTGTTCAAACTGGATGAGCTGCGTTTTTCCGGCAGCCATGATCCGATCTCCGCACTGCTGCTGTGCGGCGCGGATCGGGCGGACCGGGTGATGATCGGCGGCAAATGGCGGGTTATCGACGGACAGGTGGAAGGCCTGGACCTGAAAGGCTTGATCGCCGATCACAGCCAGGCGGCGCGTAGCCTGATCCATCCCCTGTAGGAGCGAGGGGGACGCATAGTTCTTGCTCGTGAAAAACGTCAACGATAACGCGGGTTTTCTGGTTTAACGCGGCGCTCTCAGGTTCTTCGCGAGCAAGCTCGCTCCTACAGGCCCAACAGCGACAACATGATAAAGGTCGCAAACAACACAAAATGGGTCATCCCTTCGATGGCATTGGTTTCGCCATCGTTGAGGTTGATCGCACTGACGATCAGCGTGATAAACACCATCACCGTTTGCACCGGCGTCATCGCCATCTGGAACGGCTGGCCGGTATAGAGCGCCATGGCTTCCATCACCGGCACCGTCAGGATCACCGTCGACAACGACGCGCCCAGCGCGATGTTCACCACCGACTGCATGCGGTTGGCCAATGCGGCCCGCAAGGCCGTCAAAATCTCCGGTGCCGCCGAAATAGCCGCCACCACAATCGCCGTGATCACCGGCGGTGCGCCCGTGCCTTCCAGGCCCAGGTCGAGGGTCTTGGACATCACCTCGGCCAGCGCGCCAATCACAATCACGCCAAACACCAGGGTACCGATGGAGAACGCCAGGTTCACCGGCGGCGACGCTTGTTCCTCCGGCATCTTCTTGCGGCGCTTTTCCGGGTAGCTGTAGCTGAAGAAATAACTGTGGGGCCCTACCTGCATGCGCAGGAACAAGGTGTAGAGCACCACCATCGCGCCGATGGTGAAGGCCGAGTAAATTTTCCAGTCGGCTTCGGGGATAAATTCCGGCACCACCATCGACACGCCCATGGCGGTCAGGATCATTACGCTGTAGGTCCGCGCCGAATCATCATTGTAGGACTGTTCGCCATGCTTGATGCCGCCCATCAACGCTGCCAGGCCGAGGATGCCGTTGATATCGAGCATCACCGCCGAATAGATGGTGTCCCGCACCAAGGTGGGTGATGGCTCGTTGCTCATCATGATCGCCAGGATCACCACCTCCACCAGCACTGCGGCGAGGGTCAGGATCATGGTGCCGTAGGGATCGCCGACTTTTTCCGCCAGTTGCTCGGCGTGGTGGGCCACGCGCATCGACACCACGACGATAAAACCGATCAACACCACGCCGGCCAACAGTGCCACCATTTGCCCGCTGTGCAGCATCCAGTGCTCCAACGGGTAGGCGGCGATGGCGGCAATCAGCGCCAGCAGCATGAATTTTTCTTGCTTGAGGGATGTGAGCATTCCGGGCCTTTTAGTGCGGCAAATCAGTCATTGATGGGGTACAGACTGCGCCAAGCCGCTAACGTTTCGTTACACCTTAGTTCACACAGCCCTTGCGCGAATAAATCGAATACTCTCCTGCTGGTCAGGTTTTGCCGATTATTTCAGCCATGGCCTGTAGAATGCCGCCATTGCACCTGATGAGAATTTAGAAAATGTACGATTGGCTCAACGCCCTGCCCAAGGCTGAATTGCACCTGCACCTGGAGGGCTCGCTGGAGCCTGAGCTGCTGTTCGCCCTGGCCGAGCGCAACAAGATCGCACTGCCGTGGAGCGACGTGGAAACCCTGCGCAAGGCCTATGCCTTCAACAACCTGCAAGAGTTTCTCGACCTGTATTACAAGGGCGCCGACGTGCTGCGCACCTCCCAGGATTTCTACGACTTGACCTGGGCTTACCTGCTGCGCTGCAAAGCCCAGAACGTGATCCACACCGAACCCTTCTTCGACCCGCAAACCCACACCGACCGTGGCGTGCCGTTCGAAGTGGTGCTCAACGGCATCGCCGCGGCTCTCAAAGACGGCGAACAGCAACTGGGCATCACCAGCGGTTTGATCCTCAGTTTCCTGCGCCACCTGAGCGAAGCCGAAGCCGAGAAAACCCTCGACCAGGCGCTGCCGTTCCGCGACGCGTTTGTGGCCGTGGGCCTGGACAGTTCGGAAATGGGCCATCCGCCGAGCAAGTTCCAGCGTGTGTTCGACCGCGCCCGCCACGAAGGCTTCCTCACCGTTGCCCACGCCGGTGAAGAAGGCCCGCCCGAGTACATCTGGGAAGCGATCGACCTGCTGAAAATCCAGCGTATCGACCATGGCGTACGCGCCATCGAAGACGAGCGCCTGATGCAGCGCATCATCGACGAGCAGATCCCGTTGACCGTCTGCCCGCTGTCCAACACCAAGCTTTGCGTGTTCGACGACATGGCCCAGCACAACATCCTCGACATGCTCGAGCGTGGCGTGAAGGTCACGGTGAACTCGGATGACCCGGCGTACTTCGGCGGCTATGTCACCGAGAACTTCCACGCGTTGTACACCTCGCTGGGCATGACCCAGGACCAGGCCAAACGCCTGGCGCAGAACAGCCTGGATGCGCGTCTGGTAAAACCCTGACTGGACGCAAAGTCATCATCGCCCGGTCCATGGAATCAAAAAGGGCCAGGGCGATGATGGCGAACCCTCAAGGCTAAGGTTGTTCGGACATGGCCAATCGGGCGATTTCTGCCAGACCGTTGTCGTTGAGCTGCACCGCCTGGGACTCGTTGACCAGGCTGATCCAGTTCGACTGCAGGAACAACTGCAACAGCCCCGCACCCAGCGCGCCGCCCAGGTGCGGTTGCCGCTGGCTCCAATCGAAGCAGTCGCACACCAGTGGCGACGCCAGCGCCTGGGTGTAAATACCCAGGCCCGCCAGGTGCTGCGCGCCCTTGATCGTCACCTCAATGCGTTGTTCATGACGCTCGATCCACCCCGCCACCAACATCCGCTCATGCAGATCCGCCGCCACTTCGCCGCCGAGGTGGCCCTGGCACAGCCGCGCATGTCGCAACAATGGCGGCGCCACCAACACCGGCGGTGAAGCATGCGGCGAACTACGTGCGGCGCTGGCCAGGGTCGTACTGGCCAAGGCATCGATGGCGACGCTGACATCGGCCGCCGCCATGCGAAACAGCCGCTTGCCACGCCGGCCCTCGGTACGCAGCAAGCCACTCCCCGTCAGCCGTGCCAGATGGGCATTGGCCGAGGCAGGTGACAACCCGGCAAGCAGCGCCAGCTCCTCCGAGGACTTGGCCGAGCCGTCCATCAGGGACCAGAGCATGGCGGTGCGTTTGGGTTCGGCGAGCAAGCTGGCGATCTGACTGATGCATGGTGCTTCTTCCATCGATTCACTCCCTGTCGAATTATTTTTCTGCTGTGGTGGGCGCCAAAGTATAGGTGCGTAAACCAGCGGTTCCGCGGCGTCTGACAGCATGAATAGGGACATGAGCTGAGTGAAATTTCCTTGTGTGATGGAGGCTAATACGTCGTACCCAATCGCTCCGGCAATTGAGCGGTCAATGTCGCACAGCGCGACACGAGCATTTCCCGCAGCAGGTTGATGGGTTTGCTCAACTGGGCCCGATGGGCGCACAGCAAGTTGAGTGGTGTGCGCTCGCCACGCAATTCAGGCAAGACCAGGCGCAAGCGCCCGGCCAGCACATCGGTGCTCACATCCAGCCAGGATTTGTAGGCAATGCCCACGCCCGCCACCGCCCAGCGGCGCACCACATCGGCATCGTCGCTGAAGCGATCACCACCGACCGTGAGGCTGACTTCGCGTTTGCCATCGTGGAAGGTCCAGTGGTCATGCACTCGGCTGCCAAGCATGTAAAGCAAGCAATTGTGCTGGGCCAACTGCTCCAGCTGTCGCGGCTCGCCATAACGCGCGAGATAGCTGGGGGCTGCGCACAACACCCGAACGTTGTGCGGCGCGACGGGCAGCGCAATCAGGCTGGAGTCTTCGGGCTCGCCATAGCGCAGGGCAATGTCCACCGGCTGGCGGAACAGGTCGGCAATCCGATCGCCCAGCAGCAGGCGCACGGTGAGTTGCGGGTACTCGTGCTGAAATTCGTCCAGCCAGGGCAGTAATTGGTTGCGGCCGAAATCCGAGGGTGCCGAGAGTTGCAACACCCCGCTGACATGGTCCTGGCCACTGGCCAATAAACGCCGTCCTTCGTCCAGAGCGCTCAGCGCAGCGCGGGCATATTCCAGGAAGCCTTCACCTTCGGCGGTCAGACGCAGGCTGCGGGTGGAGCGCGCCAGCAAACGCGTGCCCAGCTGCTGTTCGATACGCTTGAGCGCCGCGCTGGCCACGGCAGGCGATAGGTCCATCACCCGCGCCGCCGCCGACAAACTGCCCAGGTCCGCGGCGCGTACAAACAACTGCAAATCATCAAAACGCAGCATTCAACCACCAATTATCAAAATATTATTGAAACAGAGTGCTGTTTTAGCCGCTTTTATCTTGCATGGAAATGGCCAATCATCTGCCCATCCCGTTATCACGTGTCTGGAGTTGAATATGTCCACAGCCTTTAACGTCATCGCCACGCTGATCGCCAAACCGGGCCAACAGGCCACCTTGGAGCCGCTGCTGCGTGACCTGCTGGAACCCACCCGTCTTGAAGCCGGCTGCGAGCAATACGACCTGCACCAGGACCTGCAACACCCTGAGACCTTCTACATGCTCGAACGCTGGAGCGATGATGCCGCACTCGCCGACCACGACCAGAGCGCGCATATCCAACATTTTCGCGCTAAAGCCGCTGATGTCATCGAACACTTCGAACTCAAGCGCCTGAAGTTTCTCGCCTGATCACCGCCTTTTTCCGGAGCCCCCATGAAAGCCATTGCCTACTACGCATCACTGCCGATCAACGATGAAAAATCCCTGCAAGACATCCAGCTGCCGGAGCCCGTCGCCGGCCCCCGTGACCTGCTGGTAGAAGTCAAAGCCATCTCGGTCAACCCGGTGGACACCAAAGTGCGCCAGAACGTCGCCCCTGAGAACGGCGCGGCCAAAGTGCTGGGCTGGGACGTGGCCGGTGTGGTCAAGGCCGTCGGCAGTGAAGTGAGCCTGTTCAACGTCGGCGACAAGGTGTTCTACGCCGGTTCCCTGGTCCGCCCGGGCGCTAACAGCGAACTGCATACCGTGGATGAACGCATCGTCGGCCATATGCCCAAGAGCCTGGGCTTTGCCGAAGCCGCCGCGCTGCCGCTGACCGCCATCACCGCCTGGGAGCTGCTATTCGAACGCCTGCAAGTGCGTGAAGGTAAAGAGGCTGAAGGCCAGAGCCTGCTCATCGTCGGTGCCGCCGGAGGTGTGGGTTCGATCCTGACCCAACTGGCCAGCCAGCTCACCGCCTTGACGGTGATCGGCACCGCGTCGCGCCCGGAAACCCAGGAATGGGCCAAGGCACTCGGCGCCGACCTGGTGATCGACCACAGCCAACCGCTGAGCGAAGCGCTGAAACAAGCCGGCCACCCGCAGGTGACCCACGTCGCCAGCCTGACCCAGACCGAGCATCACCTGGACCAACTGGTCGAAGCGCTGCAACCCCAAGGCAAGCTTGCGCTGATCGACGACCCCAAGGCGCTGGACGTGAGCAAACTCAAGCGCAAGAGCCTGTCGCTGCATTGGGAGTTCATGTACACGCGCTCGATGTTCGAGACCCCGGACATGATCGAGCAGCACAACCTGCTCAATCGCGTGGCCGAACTGATCGACGCCGGCATCTTGAAAACGACGGTGGGCGAGCACTTCGGTGTGATCAATGCAGCGAACCTGCGCCGTGCCCATGCCCTGCTGGAAAGCGGCAAGGCCAAGGGCAAGATCGTGCTGGAAGGGTTCTGAAGATAACGTCTGTCAGTGTCGTCCGTTATTCGTGTGAGTGAGGGACGACACCGCTAGTCAGAGAGTTGATCTTTGTCATATTTGTGAGCGTATTCGGGTTTATATTGGCCGCCTTTGCCACGATTCTTTTACGTGAGGAAGTCAGCAATGAAAATCCTGATAAAAGCGTTAGCAAAATCCCCAGGCAATAAATGGCAGGTTCGTCTCGACGGCGATGCGTTCACCTTCCGCAGCGAGGCCGAGGCCCGCGCCTTTGCCGAGACCCTGCAAGCCCGCATCCAGGCGCCCCACCGCTTCCCGCTCAGCCAGCAACGTTCCGCCGCTGGCTGACCTGCATTTCAGCCCTGCGCCTGCGTGGCCCTTGCCCGTTGCAGGCGCTGGGTCGACATCGCAATCGTCACCGCCAACACCCCGCACAAGCTGATGACCATCGCCATCGGCATCGCCGTGCCGTCGTGCAGCACGCCCACCAACGAAGCCGCCCCTGCCGCCACGCCAAACTGAATGCAACCGAGCAAGGCCGACGCGCTGCCGGCCCGGGCGCCCTGCCCGCTCATGGCGCAGGCCGAGGTGTTGGGCAGAATGCAGCCCAGGCTGGCGATACAGATGAACAGCGGTACCAGCAACGGCCATAACGCTTCGGTGCGCAAGGCCGCGATGCCCAACAGCGACAGCGCCGCCAGCAGATAGACCCACACCGTGCGCGACAGCAGAAACGCCGGGCCACGCTTGGCCAGCAGCCGCGCATTAACCTGTGCAACCAGGATGAACCCGGCGGCGTTGGAGCCGAACAGCCAGCCGTAATGCTCGGCGGGCACGCCATAGAGTTTGATAAATACGAACGGGGAGCCGGCGATGTAGGCAAACATCCCGGCAATCGAAATGCCCCCGGTCAGGGCGTAACCGAGGTAGACCCGGTCTGACAACAGCGCGCCATAGCGGCGCAGCGACCCGGACAAGGGTTGACGCGGCTGGTGCGCCGGAAAGGTTTCCGGCAAACCGACCGCCACGGCAATCGCCGCCATCACGCTGAAGATCGACAGTGCGAGGAAAATCGACTGCCAGCCCCATAACCCGACCATCACCCCGCCTGCCAACGGCGCAAGGATCGGCGCCAGGCCGGTCACCAGCATCAGTTGCGAATACACCTTGGCCGAGCCCACCGCATCACATTTGTCACTGACCACGGCGCGGGAAATCACCATGCCCGCGCAACCGCCGAGGGCCTGCACGAAGCGTGCGCCAATCAGCCATTCCAGGGACGGCGCGTATGCGCAGGCAAAGGACGCCAGGGTAAACAGGGTCACGCCGCTGAGCAGCGGGCCGCGTCGACCAAAGCGGTCTGCCAGTGGGCCGTAGATCAGTTGGCCGATGGCCAGGCCGGCGAAATACACCGCCAGGGTCAGCTGGATATGTTTTTCGTCGGTCCCGAAGGCCGTCGCCATGGCAGGAAAGCCAGGCAGGTAGAAATCGATCGCCAGCGGCGCGAAGGCGCTCAAGGCACCCAGAATCAGGATTATGCGAAGGTTCATCAGGCACCCAAGTGTGTCGGCAGCCCGACAGTTTAGCCGCGCTTGGGTGCATTGAATACGATAGCTCGCTAACTATTTGAATGGGTCAGGCGAGCTTGGCGCTGTAGCCCTCTTCGCTGATCAGGCTGATCACTTCCTCGGCAGACAGGCGGCTTTCGACGCCCACCTCTTTCGCCGCCAGGTCGACCTTCACGCTGGCCGCCGGATCCTGGCTCTGCACCGCCTGGGTGACCGCCCGAACGCAATGGCCACAGGTCATTCCTTCAACGCTGAATATTTGCATGACATGACTCCTTTGATGAGGTTGAACCCAGTCTTGACCTTGCCACGATGGCAAGGTCAAGTTCTGAAACTTTCGGCCGGGCTGGTATTACATCGCGGCGTCGGCCAAGCTTCACCCATCTTCGATTCAAACCACGGAGCATTCGCCATGCGCTGGTCGTTTTTTGGCCTTGTCGGCCTGATGAGCTTGTCTGCCGCTGCGCCCCAGGCCCTCGCCGCAGAAGACTATGCGGTGCTGATCATTTCCCGCGAACGCCTGGAAGTACCGACCAATTGCGAGATCGGCCTGTACATCCAGGACCAGTTGGCCGGGCGCCTGTTCCAGGAACAGTCCACCTCGTTCAACCTGCCCGCCGGCAATGTGTCGCTGCGCCTGAAACTGCTGCCGGGCCAGTCACCGGGTTGCTTGCCGGGCCTGCTCGCGCCGCCGGCGCAGAACATCACGCTCAAGGCCGGTGACGTACGCAAGTTGCGCATTGCCCAGGGCCCGGAAGGCATGTACCTCAAACCCGCCGCACTGGAATACTGAAGACGCTTGACCTTCCCCACAGGTCAAGGTTGATCCTAGGGGCAACTTCTCTGGAGGACTGCCCCATGAATGGATCCACCACCTTTGACCTGCCCATCGGCGGCATGACCTGCGCCAGTTGCGCCGGGCGTGTCGAGCGCGCGCTGGGCAAAGTGCCGGGGGTGCAAAGCGTCAGCGTCAACCTGGCCAACGAGCGCGCCCACGTCGAAGTGCAGGGCCAGATCGACCCGGCCGTGCTGATCGCCGCCGTCGACAAAGCCGGCTACACCGCCAGCCTGCCGCAAAGCGACACCAGGACCGAGGCCGATCAGGCCCAACGCCTGCACCGCGAGCGCTGGTCGCTGCTGCTGGCGATTGTGCTGGCATTGCCCCTGGTTCTGCCGATGCTGGTGCAGCCCTTCGGCCTGCACTGGATGCTGCCGGCCTGGGTGCAGTTCCTCCTGGCGACCCCGGTGCAATTCATCTTCGGTGCACGCTTCTATATCGCAGCCTGGAAGGCCGTACGGGCCGGCGCCGGCAATATGGACCTGCTGGTGGCCATCGGCACCAGCGCCGGTTACGGCCTGAGCCTCTATGAATGGCTGACCGCGCCCGCGGGCACCATGCCCCATCTGTACTTCGAAGCGTCGGCCGTGGTGATCGCCCTGGTGCTGCTCGGTAAATACCTGGAGAGCCGCGCCAAACGCCAGACCGCCAGCGCCATCCGCGCCCTGGAAGCCCTGCGCCCTGAACGCGCGATACGTGTACAGGCCGGCCGCGAGGAGGATGTGGCCATCAGTGCGCTCAAGCTCGATGACCTGGTGCTGGTCAAACCCGGCGAGCGCTTCCCGGTGGACGGTGAAGTGGTAGAAGGCCAGAGCCATGCCGATGAGGCACTGATCAGCGGCGAAAGCCTGCCGGTGCCGAAGCAACCTGGCGACGCCGTCACCGGCGGTGCCATCAATGGCGAAGGTCGCCTGCTGGTGCGCACCACCGCGCTCGGTGCCGAAAGCGTACTGGCGCGCATCATCCGCCTGGTGGAAGACGCCCAGGCCGCCAAGGCACCGATCCAGAAGCTGGTGGATAAGGTCAGCCAGGTATTCGTGCCGACCGTGCTGGTCCTGGCGTTGGTCACACTGGTGGGCTGGTGGCTGTACGGTGCGCCGCTGGAGACCGCGATCATCAACGCCGTGGCGGTGCTGGTGATCGCCTGCCCGTGCGCACTCGGGCTGGCCACACCGACCGCCATCATGGCCGGCACCGGCGTCGCCGCACGCTATGGCATCCTGATCAAGGACGCCGAAGCGCTGGAACGCGCCCATGAAGTGAGCACCGTGGTGTTCGACAAAACCGGCACTCTAACTTCCGGCACCCCGAAAATTGCCCATTTGGCGGCAGTGGATGGCGATGAAGCCACATTGCTGCAACAGGCCGGTGCGCTGCAACGCGGCAGCGAACACCCGTTGGCCAAGGCGGTGCTGGATGCGTGCAGCGAGCAAGGCCTGACGGTGGCGGACGTAAGCACCAGCCAATCCCTGACCGGACGTGGCATTGCCGGCACCCTCGACGGGCGCCAACTCGCGTTGGGAAATCGGCGCCTGCTGGAAGAGAGCGGCCTGGACGCGGGTGGGCTGGCCGACTCTGCCACGGCCTGGGAGGCCGAGGGCCGTACCTTGTCCTGGCTGATCGAGCAAGGCGCACAACCCCGTGTGCTCGGGCTGTTTGCCTTTGGTGACACGCTCAAGCCTGGCGCGCTGGAAGCGGTGGCACAACTCAAGACCCGGC
The DNA here is from genome assembly GCF_059416305.1 of Pseudomonas sp. GW821-FHT09D08. NCBI lineage: Bacteria > Pseudomonadati > Pseudomonadota > Gammaproteobacteria > Pseudomonadales > Pseudomonadaceae > Pseudomonas > Pseudomonas sp. GW821-FHT09D08. Next base: position 97,454 of record NZ_JBWKOX010000021.1, on the reverse strand, counting down.
ACATCAGCAGCCACTTGCTCACCGGCGACAATCGCGGCAGCGCCCGCGTCGTTGCCGAAGCGCTGGGCATCGATGACGTACACGCCGAAGTCCTGCCCGCCGATAAAGCCGCCACCGTCGCCGAACTGAAAAAAACCGGCGTGGTGGCCATGGTCGGCGACGGCATCAACGACGCCCCGGCCCTGGCTGCCGCCGACATCGGCATCGCCATGGGCGGCGGCACCGACGTGGCCATGCATGCCGCCGGCATCACCTTGATGCGCGGCGACCCACGCCTGGTCCCGGCCGCCCTGGAGATCAGCCGCAAGACCTACGCCAAAATCCGCCAGAACCTGTTCTGGGCCTTTGTGTATAACTTGATCGGCATTCCCCTGGCCGCATTCGGCCTGCTCAATCCGGTGCTTGCAGGTGCGGCCATGGCCTTGTCCAGCGTCAGTGTCGTGAGCAATGCCTTGCTGTTGAAAACGTGGAAACCCAAGGAATTGGAGGATCAACGCCCATGAACATCGGCCAAGCCGCCCGGCAAAGCGGGCTGAGCGCGAAGATGATTCGCTACTACGAATCCATCGGCCTGCTCAAGGCGGCCCATCGCACCGACAGCGGCTACCGCATCTACGGCACCGACGACCTGCACACCCTGGCGTTTATCAAACGCTCGCGGGACCTGGGGTTTTCATTGGAAGAGGTGGGCAAACTGCTGACCCTGTGGCAGGACCGGCAACGGGCCAGCGCCGATGTGAAAGCCCTGGCGCGCCAACATATCGATGAGTTGAACCAGAAGATCCTGGAGTTGGGGCAATTGCGCGATACGTTGCAGGACCTGGTGGAACACTGCCACGGGGATGACCGGCCGGATTGTCCGATTCTCAAGGAGTTGGCGTCGGGAAGCTGCTGCGCGTGAGGCTCTAACTGACTAACTACAAAACCAATGTGGGAGGGGGCTGCCCCCTCCCACATTTTGATCCTCATCCAGCCACGGATCACTGCATCCAGGGCGGCGGCGGTGGTTCTTCCGACGCCTTGCTCGGTGGCGCATCATCCGCCGCCCGAATGGCCTGGCGCCGTTCTTCGTCCAGCCTTGCCGCTTCGATCTCGCGGATCACACCGCCCACGTCCGCCAGCTCTTCCGGCTCGTCGAACTCGCCGGTCAAGACGCTGGCCGGGTGCAAGGTGCCGGCTTCGTAGAGTGCCCACATTTCCTTTGCGTACTTGGTCTTCTTCAACTCCGGGGCAAAACGCCCGAAGTAGGAAGCCATGTTGCCCACATCCCGCTCCAGCATGTTGAACGCGTGGTTGTTGCCCGCCGCATCCACCGCCTGGGGCAGGTCGATGATGACCGGACCGGTCGGCGTGAGCAGCACGTTGAACTCGGACAGGTCACCGTGCACCAGGCCGGTACACAGCATCAGCACGATCTGGGAAATCAGGAAGGCGTGGTATTCACGCGCCTGGTCCGGCTCCAGGGTCACGTCATTCAGGCGTGGCGCGGCATCGCCGTACTCGTCGGCCACCAGTTCCATCAACAGCACGCCTTCGAGGAAGTCGTACGGCTTGGGCACGCGAACGCCCGCACCGGCCAGGCGGAACAACGCCGCCACTTCGGCGTTCTGCCAGGCATCTTCGGTTTCTTTCTTGCCGAATTTCGATCCCTTGGCCATGGCCCGGGCCTGCCGGCTGTTACGGACCTTACGGCCTTCCTGGTATTCGGACGCTTGACGAAAACTTCGTTTGTTCGCCTCCTTGTAAACCTTGGCGCAACGCAATTCATTGCCGCAGCGCACCACATAAACAGCTGCTTCTTTACCACTCATGAGTGGGCGCAGCACTTCGTCGACCAGACCGTCTTCGATCAGGGGTTCAATGCGTTTAGGAGTCTTCATCAGCTTTTATTGTGGGTCCTTTATTACCAAATACGCGTATGGCACTCGTTATACGGCAATCGGCTCGCCGGTGGGAGGGGCTACCGACCTCTGACCACTCAAGAATGCATCCAATATGCCAATTTCGACGAATTCAACGTTCGATGATCGCCGTTACGCCCTGGCCGCCGGCGGCGCAGATCGAAATCAGCCCGCGCCCCTTGCCCGCCGCGTCGAGCAACTTGGCCAGGTTGGCGACGATGCGCCCACCGGTGGCGGCAAACGGATGCCCGGCCGCCAGGGAACTGCCCTTGACGTTCAGGCGGCTGCGATCGATGGCCCCTAACGGGGCGTCCAGCCCGAGGCGCGTCTTGCAGTAGTCCGCATCCTCCCAGGCCTTGAGCGTGCACAACACCTGGGCCGCGAAGGCTTCGTGGATCTCGTAGTAATCAAAGTCCTGCAGCGTCAGGCCATTCCTTGCAAGCAAACGTGGCACCGCATACACCGGCGCCATCAGCAGGCCTTCGGCGCCGTTGACGAAATCCACTGCCGCCGCTTCGCCATCGCGCAGGTACGCCAGGATCGGCAAACCACGCGCCTGGGCCCACGCCTCGCTGCCCAACAGCACCAGAGATGCACCGTCGGTGAGCGGTGTGGAATTGCCGGCCGTGAGCGTGCCTTTTTCGCTGCGCTCGAACGCGGGCTTGAGCGCGGCGAGTTTCTCCAGGCTCAGGTCGGGGCGCAGGTTGTTGTCGCGGGTCAGGCCCAGAAACGGCGTGAGCAGATCGTTATGCCAGCCTTCGGCATAGGCAGCGGCCATTTTCTGGTGACTCTCGAGGGCGAGTTGATCCTGCTCGGCACGGGGAATCTGCCAGGTCTGTGCCATCAATTCGCAATGCTGGCCCATGGACAAACCGGTGCGCGGCTCGCCATTACGCGGCAGCTCAGGCTTGAGGTGCTGGGGACGAAGTTGTAACAGAACTTTTAATTTATCCGCCATGGACTTGCTGCGATTGGCTTGCAGCAGGATCTTGCGCAGCCCTTCATTCACGCCGATAGGCGCATCGGACGTGGTATCCACCCCTCCGGCAATCCCGCATTCAATCTGGCCCAGGGCGATCTTGTTGGCCACCAGCAACGCCGCCTCGAGCCCCGTGCCGCACGCCTGCTGAATGTCATAGGCCGGGGTTTGCGGCGACAGGCGTGAACCCAGCACGCATTCACGGGTGAGGTTGAAGTCGCGGGAATGCTTGAGCACCGCGCCGGCGGCCACCTCGCCCATGCGCAGGCCGTGCAGGTTGTAGCGCTCGATCAGGCCCTCCAAGGCCGCGGTCAGCATCGCCTGGTTGCTCGCCGTGGCGTAAGGGCCATTGGAGCGGGCGAAGGGAATGCGGTTACCGCCAATGATCGCTACACGGCGCAATTGAGTCATGGAAAGCTCCCTGTCGGTTGTGGTCTGGATAACTGAGCCTAGTCGAACGACTGCTACCCTGGGATGGTCAACCCTTTGAACCCCAGCCTTCGGAGAGCGTTCCATGTCTGACCGTTATATCGACTTCGCCAACTCAAGCCTCGGCCATCGCCTGGTCGCCGCCCTTGGCCTGCCGTCACCGGTACGCCTGGAACGCTGGCAAGCCGGGCGCCTGCGCCCGGTGGAAGGTGCGCTGTTACTGGGTGGTGGCGCGCTGGCAACGAACGTGAAAGCGTTTGCCAACCGGCTCACCGACGCCATTTACACGTACGGCGCCGACACTTCGAACTGGATTCCCGGCCACGGCCCTAAGCTCAAGGCCGTGGTGTTCGATGCCAGCGACCTGCAACACACCGACCAGCTCAAGCAACTGCGTGAGTTTTTCCAACCGTTGCTGAAAAACCTGGATAACAGTGCACACCTGGTGATCCTCGGCCGCGCGCCGGAAAGCCTCAGCGACCCGTTCGCCGCCAGCGCCCAGCGCGCCCTCGAAGGTTTCAGCCGGTCACTGGCCAAGGAACTGCGCAACGGCGGCGTGCTGCAATTGCTCTACGTCGGCGACGGTGCCGAAGACCAACTGGAAGGCGCGCTGCGCTTCTTCCTCTCACCGAAAAGCGCCTATATCTCCGGCCAGGTGATTCGCCTCAAGGCCTGTGCCACGCCCGTCGAAGACTGGACTCGCCCCCTCGCCGGGCGCAAGGCATTGGTCACCGGCGCAGCCCGTGGCATTGGCGCGTCCATCGCTGAAACCCTGGCCCGCGACGGCGCCGAAGTGATCCTGCTCGACGTGCCCCAGGCCAAGGCCGACCTCGAGGCCCTGGCCGCACGCCTGGGTGCGCGCACCGTGGTGCTGGATATCTGCGCCGAAGACGCCGCCGGCCAGTTGATCGAACACCTGCCCGACGGCCTCGACATCCTAGTGCACAACGCCGGGATCACCCGTGACAAGACCCTGGCCAACATGACCCCGGAATACTGGGACGCAGTGCTGGCGGTCAACCTCAATGCCCCGCAAGTGCTGACCAAGGCACTGCTGGACAGCGGCACCCTGCACGACAACGCCCGTGTGGTGGTGCTGGCCTCCATCAGCGGCATCGCCGGTAACCGTGGACAGACCAACTATGCCGCGAGCAAGGCCGGCTTGATCGGCCTGGTACAGGCATGGGCGCCGTTATTAGAAGAACGCGGGATCAGTATCAACGCCGTTGCCCCAGGCTTTATCGAAACCCAGATGACCGCGCATATTCCATTCGCCTTGCGTGAAGCCGGGCGGCGCATGAGCTCGCTCGGTCAGGGCGGATTGCCGCAGGACGTCGCCGAAGCCGTGGCCTGGCTGGGCCAACCGGGGTCCGGGGCGGTCAGCGGGCAAGCGCTGCGGGTATGTGGGCAAAGTCTATTGGGAGCGTAAGCATGGATTGGCAAACCTTAGGCAGTACGCCGTTTCTGCCGCCGCTGTATTGGCGGGCAGCGCTCAAGCGCAAGATCACCGGCAACACACTGCCCGAGCAAGGGCTGCGCTGCCGGGTCGGCGTCAACCCCAGGGACGTAGCGGCCTATCGCAAGGTCTGCGGTTTTGTTGAGAGCCCTATCCTGCCGGCGACTTATCCACACATCCTGGCGTTCGGCTTGCAGATGCAGTTACTCACCGCCAAGGCCTTTCCCTTTCCGCTGCTGGGGCTGATTCACCTGAGCAATCGCATCCGCATCCATAGGCCCCTGGGCAGCATCAACGAAATGTTCATCGGCGTACACGCGCAAAACCTCCAGCCCCACGCCAAGGGCGCAACGTTTGACGTGGTGACCTGCGCCGAGGATTCTCTGGGCGTGTTGTGGGAAGCCGAGAGCCGGATGCTCTGTCGCGGCGTGAAACTCGACGGCGACGCGGCGGATGACACGCACCCTGCACCTGTACCTGCACAGGTCAGCGAGCTGACGCGCTGGACAGCCCCCGCCGATATCGGCCGCCGCTACGCGCGGGTATCCGGCGACTACAATCCCATCCACCTGAGTGCGCTGACCGCCAAAGGGTTTGGCTTTCCCCAGGCGATCGCCCATGGGTTGTGGAACAAGGCACGCACGCTGGCGGCCCTCGGTGAGCACCTGCCCGCCGCGAATGTGGAAATAGAGGTGGTGTTCAAGAAACCGGTGCGCCTGCCCAGCGAAGTGATACTGCACAGCAGCGCTGCCGGTTCCAGTGGTGAATTGTGGTTGAAAGGGGCGGGTGACATTGAACATATGGCCGGTAAGTGGCGGCCCATCGGGTAAAAACCCTGATTAATTGTATATATATGCCCTAAGTAATAGCGGACGTGTTCACGTCCGCTATTTTTATTCAACCCATTGAATCAAAACATATATATATCCTGATACACCCTCTCCCTACACCCTTCTCATTAATCACTAAGCGGATGTTTCGACCCTTCTATATAAATCGTTAATACCAACTTGAGCATTGAGAGAACGCCAACCTGGGTCTGTGATGAACACACGGACAAACGCATCGCTATCCAAGAAATAACGAGCGTTTGATGACAACCAAGGTTGTACAGGTGCAGGGAACTCAATCATGAAAACTCAAGTAGTGTTTTGGAGAGCAAGTACCGCGCTGGCCCTGGCAATAGCAATGACGCTGGGCGGCTGCAGCAGCGGTGGCGGCGGGCATCACAGCAGCGGCTCTGCGTCCTCGGACCCTGCTGCCACGGGTGGCACGGACGGCGGGACCGGTGGAGGAACAGGTGGCACTGGCGGCGGCACAGGCGGAACCGGTGGAGGAACCGGCGGCACGGGTGGCGGCACAGGCGGAACCGGTGGAGGAACCGGCGGCACGGGTGGCGGCACAGGCGGAACCGGCAGCACGCTGGTCACCGCAGACGTGGTCGACACCGTCGGCAGCACCGTAACCGATCTCGGCGGCACCGTCAGCAGCCTGGGCACCACCCTCGGCAGCCTGCCGATCGTAGGCGCAACCGCCGACGGCCTGGTGACCGCGACCGGCACCGCCGTGGGCAGTATCGGTGATGGCCTGTCGGAAGGCCTGGGCTCGCTGGGTACCGACAGCAACGCTTTGGGCACAACCCTCGCCGGCGTGGGCAACGGCGTTTCTGACCTGGGCGATGGGGTAAGCGTCACAGGGGACAACGTCGCCACCTTGCTCGGGAGAGTGCCGGTGGTGAGAACCGCCGCCCCAGCAGTGGGCGGCGTGGTCAATAAAGTCGGCAATGCCGTGACCATGCTCGGCGATACATTAAGCACTGCCAGCACTACCGGCCCGTTGGGTTCGGTCACGGATACCGTTGGCGCACGAGTCCTGGTACCCGTGGTGTCCCTGTTGGAAACCACCACCGGCAAAGTCGGCAGCACGACCGGCCTGGGCAACCCGGTCGGCGGCCTGCTGCAAAAAGTCGGCGGTACTGTCGACGGCCTGGGCGATAAAGTCGCCAGTACCGGCAACAATCCTGTGACTGACGTAGTAGGCAACGTGCTCAATGGCGTGGGCACCACGGTTGGCACGGCCAGCGGTTATGTCGCCTCGAACGGCGGCGGGACGGGTGGCAGCCCTAACTCACTGGGCCTGGCTGAACTGGTCGGCGGCGTGATCGCAGGCGCCAGCGGCGGCCTGAATGCGGGCAGTACCAATGGAGTGGTGAGCACTACCGGCGTCACAGGCGTCAAGGCCGGCGGCACCGTGGCATCCCTGGGTACCCTGCTCGGCGGCAATGGCGTACCGAACGCAACGGCCGGTGCGGCGGTTGCCCCGATCACCAACACCCTCGGCGTCGCACTCAACCCTGTCACCAGCGGTGTACAGAACCTCACCCAAACCGTCGGCGGGGCCACGGGCCTGGGTGCGCCGGTCAACGGGCTGGTCACCAACGTGGGCGGCGCGGTCGGCAGCCTGGGCGGACAAATCAGCGCTACCAACGCCAACCCGGTCACCAACGCCTTGGGCGGTACCGTGAGCGCAGTGGGTGGCACCGTGGCGTCGGTCGGCGGCCTTGTGACCGGCGGCACAAGCAGCGGTGGAGGCCTGCTCGGCGGCGGTCTCAGCGTGGGCGCCAACACAACGACCAGCGCAGGCGCCACGGCTAACGGTGGTGTACTGGGCGGGATTCTCGGTGGCCTGACCGGCACAAAATAGAATTGCACCTGGCCGATTAGACGGCCTCATCTACAGCGCCTACGCTTGGTTGAGACGAGAGATCCCATCCATCTCTCGTCTTTTTTATGGGCCATGAGAGGCCTATGAAAAACACCCGAACCGCGCCCCTGAGCCCGGCGGGCGTCTGCAAAACGCCGCTGCAGTTTTGACCATGGAGTGTCCTATGCGCGCTTTGACACCGTTGTTATTGCTCACCCTCAGTGCTTATGCACACGCCGATACTCTTCCCAGCTTCCTCAACAGTAACGACACCATCCGCAACCTGCCCGTACCCAACCTGCCCGCCGATGCCTACCGTCCGGCTCCCACGCAGACCCAATTGCCGGTGCCCGCCGACACAGCGGCGCAGCCCTTGCGGATGGACACCAACGTGACCATCCGCAAACTGCAGATCGACGGCGGCACGGTCTATCCGCTCAAGGACGTGGCCCAGGTCTTCGAGCCCTTGATTGGCCACGAAACCAACCTAGCGCAACTGATCGAGGCCACGCGCCGCATCACCCTGCGCTACCAGAAGGATGGCTACCTGTTGTCCTACGCCTTCCTGCCGGAGCAACGCTTCGAAAACGGCCTGGTGCGCGTGGTGCTGGTGGAGGGTTATATCCGCGATTACAACGTGCAGGGCGATATCGGTTCGGTGTCGTCCTACGTCGACAAGCTGGCACAAAAGCTCAAGGCCGAACGCCCGCTTACCCGCAAGACCTTCGAGCGCTATACCACCCTGATGAGCACCATCCCCGGGGTGACGTTGCAGGCTCAGGTACCACCGCCCGGCACCACCGATGGCGGCACCCACATGCAAATCAGCGCCAGCCGCAAACCCTTCACCACCAGCATGAGCCTGAACGAGAACAGCCGAGGCGGTACCCAGGCGCTCCTGACGGCCACCAGCAACGCGTGGACATCCATGGGCGAACAATTGAGCGTCAGTGGCCTGTTCCCACCGGGAGACGATAAAGAACATTACTACCGTGCCGCCTACAGCCAGTTCATCAATGCCGAAGGCACCCAGTGGGTGCTGTCGGGTGAACGCTACCGCGCCGATCCACGTACCCGCCTACAACTGGGCGGCGGCTTCGAACTCAAGCCACACCAGGCAATTGACCGTTACTCCATCGGCCTCAGCCACCCGTTGATCGCCTCGCCCAATGAGTCTCTGAACCTCGGCGCGCGCTATTACGCCGCCGACCAGACCACGCGCTACCAACTGGTGGGGTTCCCGCAACGCCTGGCGCTGCAAACCGACCTGCGCGCCCTGGCCGTCGAAGGCGACTGGCGCAAGGCCGACACCACCCAACTGCGCATCCTCAGCGCCGGGTTCTACCAAGGCACCCACGCGATGGGAGCCAAGGCCCGCAGCGACTTCGGCGGCCTCAAGCCCGACCTCGACTTCTTCCGCCTGCGCCTGTCCGGCGTGCAAAGCAACACGCTGTTCGGTAACTGGCAAGGCGTGGTTTCCGGCGCCCTCTACTGGAGCGACGACACCTTGCCCGACAGCGAGCGCGCCACCTTTGGCGGGCAGAACTTCGGCCGTGGCTACCCCGATGATCAAGGCTCCGGCGACAAGGGCTGGGGCATGGCCTACGAGATCAACTACAGCTACAACCGCGCCGGCGACTGGGTGCGCATCCTGCAACCCTACGTGGTGCTCGACCGCGCCCGGACCTGGTTCAACGACTTGCCGATCAAGCACAACGACCTGTCATCGGCCGCTGTGGGAATGCGCTTTGGCGACGCCAAGTACTACAACATCGCCCTCGAGGCGGCCAAGCCGATGTCAGACGTGGCACTCGACAACTTCAATCGCAAGCCGCGCTATATGTTGAGTTTCAGCTATCAGCTGTGACGCAGGCGCCTGTAGGAGCGAACGTGTTCGCTCCTACAGATAGCGTTTGGTTATGGGAAACAGACTGTTCAACGTATCGATCAACCGCACCAGGTAGATCGGCTTGCGAAACAGGTCCAGCACCTGCAGGCGCAGCATATCGCTGACGTCATCCATCTCGGCATGACCCGACATCACAATGACCGGCAGGTGCGAGCGTGAGGTGTGTTCGCGCAGGCGCTTGATCAGGGAGATACCACTTTCCTCGGGCATGCGCAGGTCGGTGATGACCAGGGCGATATCAGGGTTGAGGGTGAGTTCCTGCAGAGCCTCGGTGACGGAGCTGGCCGTGAAACAGACGAACCCTTCATTCTCGAGGGATTCGGCGAGCTCGATAAGGGCGTCCTCTTCATCGTCCACTAACAGGATTTGTTGCCGGGTCGGCGAAGAGGAACTCATGGGAAAAGTCCTGACACTGGTAATGCACTCAGGGTAGTCACACCACAGTATTGATCAAGTGCCGATGCCTGTCTGGATCGAAGTAAAAATAGCCTTAACTTTGGTACTGATGGGCGTCATGAACAGCCCGATCACCGCCGCACACATCGCCGCGACAATTGCATATTCGATACCTGAAGCCCCCTCTCTTTCATAGGAAAAAATCTGGATTTTGATAAACACCTTGCGAATGACATCAAGGAACATATGACTTCTCCTGCGCGCTCAAAGCGCCGATATAGAGGGCCTACAACATGATTCCGCCTTGCTGTTAGAGCATTGTCGGCAAATGCACTCCCAACAACTGTAATAAGCGACTAATCACAAAGTATTAGCCAACTCCATGGCGCCAAATCCGGCTGTTTCCAACTGAAGTACAGAATATTTCCCAGGGGGTAATGGCATTTCGTCCTAGCTGAACTACCTTCAAATAGCGAAATAGTTAGATGTTCAGCGTGAACTCATTGCGCAGTGACTGGATGGACCAGCCGGCAGGTTCTGCAGTAGGAAAGGGAGAGCCTTTATGAGCAGTCGCATCAGTATGATTCTGGCCGGATTACTGTTGATGGGTGCGCTGATTGCCGGCTATTGGGGCCTCGTGCTGAGCCGTCCGGAACCGGCAACCGCCGTCGTCACCCAACCGCTTGCCAGCGCCACTGCGGTCGCGCCCGCCGAAGACCCCACACGTCAAGCCGTGGTGGTGCTGACCCATGACGTGCCGCCCTTCGTAGCCCTCACGGCTGCCGACCTGGCCCTGGAAAAGCTGCGTACGGCCCCGGCAGGCAGCCTCACCACACTGGAACAAGCCATCGGCCGCGTGCCCTGGCGCAGCCTTGAGGCCGGCACGTGGTTGACCGAACAGAGCTTCGACGCCGGCGGGAGCCTCGCCCGCATGATCCGCCCCAATGAGCGCGCCCTGGCCGTTGCCGTGGATGAAGTCACCGGTGCCGGCGGGCAATTGAACCCCGGCGACTATGTCGACGTGATGCTGTACCTGCGCCAGGAAAACGGTAACCCGCAACCTTCGGCGCAAACCGTAATCCCTGCACTTCGCCTGCTGGGTGTGGGCGACCAACTGGGGCTGACCAATGACGGCAAACCCGGCTCCCCCGTGGCAACCACGGCGCAAGACAAAGCCAGGCAACAACAGAACCGCGCCAGCGCACGCACGGTGTTGCTCGCGGTTCCAGAGCAATTGATGACTCGGCTGGTGCTGGCGACCCAGGCAGGCGCATTGCGCCTGGCCGTGCGCAGCGCCGACGAACAACGCTTGAGCCTCTACTGGGCGGGCGACAATGACTCCCTGGTAAACCTCGACAATGCCAAGCGCGATCTCTACCAGTTCAATCAGTTGGCCTTTACATCCGCCCCCACCAACAACGTCAGTCCATCGGCGGCCAACGGCACGCCACGTCGCTCGAGTATCGAGGTGATACGCGGCAACCAGGTTACTCAACAAACGCCCTGATAGCGCTAAGGATGCCTTGAATGAGCAGTCGTTCCGTGCGGTTTTTTTCATGCGCTTTCTGGGCCCTCGTCATCCTGCTGGGGATCGGCAGCGCACAGGCGGCAACCGGCAACTGCAGCAGCCTGGGCCAATTGCCCGCTACGCTTGAAGTCGGTGAGGGCATGCAACAAGCCCTGCAATCCCCGGTGGCCATTACCCGGCTGGCCGTTGGTGATCCAAAAATCGCCGACGTTCAAGTCAACGGTAACCAGGCGTTCCTCCTCACCGGCGTCTCCCAGGGGGCCACCAGCCTGATGATCTGGACGGCATGTTCGAGCAGCCCACGCCAGAGCATGGTGTTCGTCAAAGGCAAAGCCACCTCGGCGCTGACCAGTCTGTCGCTGTCGCCCTCGGAAGATCCCTCGTTGCCCAGCCAGGTGCAGACCGACATCCGTTTTGTCGAAGTCAGCCGCTCCAAGCTCAAGGAAGCGAGTACCTCGATCCTGGGGATCGGCAAGAACTTCCTCATCGGCAGCCCCAACCTGACTGTGCCCAGTGCCGGCACGCTGGCCCTGCCAGTGAGCGCGTCCAACTTCAATATCGGTTTTGGCGGCGGGCGAGTCTCGGCCATGATCAACGCCCTGGAAAGCAGCGGCTTTGCCTATACCCTGGCGCGCCCCAGCCTGGTCGCCCTGAGCGGGCAAAGTGCAACCTTCCTCGCCGGTGGTGAGGTGCCGATTCCGGTGCCCAGCGCGGGCAGCGACACGATCTCCATCGAATACAAAGAGTTCGGTATTCGTTTGACCCTCACCCCCACGGTGGTCGACCGAAACCGCATCACCCTCAAGGTGGCCCCTGAAGTCAGCGAGCTGGACTACAGCAACGCGGTGCAGATCCAGGGCATCCAGGTCCCCGCCCTCACCGTGCGGCGTACCGACACCAGCGTGTCGCTGGCCGATGGTGAAAGCTTTGTCATCAGTGGCCTGATCAGCACCAACAACCGCTCCACCATCAACAAGTTTCCCGGGCTGGGCGATATCCCGGTGCTGGGGGCATTCTTCCGTGACGCCAACATCAGCCGCGAAGAAAAAGAGCTGCTGATGATCGTCACCCCGCACCTTGTGCAACCCCTGGCCGCCGACGCGCAGTTGCCCTCCCTACCCGGCGAAAAACTGCGCAGCTACGACCCGAACTGGTACCGCCTGTTCTTCCTCGAAAATGGCAACTTCGACCGGCGCACGGGGCTTTCCCAATGAGCGAGAGCCTGAGCCAGACATTTCTGGCCATCACGCGCAACAGCACAGACCTCGAATGGCTTCAGGGCGCTCTTGCACCGCTGGGCCAAGTGGTCAGCGCAGGGGGCAGCCTCGACGAGTTGCTGGCGCTGGTCGACGTGACCTTCGCCAACCTGGTCTTCATCGGCCTGGACCGAGAAAACGTCACCACACAGTGCGCCCTGATCGAAGGGGCACTGGAAGCCAAGCCCATGCTGGCCATCGTTGCGTTGGGCGACGGCATGGACAATCAACTCGTCCTCAATGCCATGCGCGCCGGCGCACGTGACTTTGTCGCCTATGGCTCGCGCTCCAGCGAAGTCGCGGGCCTGGTGCGACGCCTGAGCAAACGCCTGCCGGCGGTCACCCATACCACCCACCTGGGCGGTCTCACGGTGCTGTATGGCACTCAATGCGGTACCGACGGCGCATTGCTCGCTCTCCACCTGGCTCAGGTGGTGCAAAAAAGCGGGCAGCAAACTCTGGTGCTGGACCTGGGCCTGCCCCGGGGCGACAGCCTGGCGTTGCTGGGCCTGGAAAGCTCGTTTCACTTCGGGGATGCCCTGCGCCACTTGCGGCGCCTGGATGCGACCCTGATCAACAGCGCCTTCACCTCAACCGAAGCCGGCCTGCGCATCCTGGCCTACACCGACGGCGACGAAGCACTGGAGCAAACCAGCGCCGCCGAGCTGTATATGCTGCTCAGCGCACTGCGCCAACACTTTCAGCACATTGTGGTGAACCTTGCCGGGCAACCGGACAGCGAAGCGCTGCGCACCTTTGTCAGCCACTGCGACAAGCTGCTGTGGTGCACCGATCAAAGCGTGCTCGACTGCCGGCGCAACCTCGCGGTGCTCAATCGATGGCGCGAAAAAGGCATGAAACTGGAGCACGGACGCCTGCTGGTCGACCGCTATATCAAAGGCGCCGCTCCGGAGGCCGAAGCGCTGGGCAAAACCTTCGGCCTGGAGGTGATTGCCGTACTGCCCCTGAACGCAGAAATCCGCCTGAATGCCAAAAACCAAGGCCAGACCTTGTTTTCCCTGTCGCCACGGGAGCCGTTGACCCAAGGCCTGCGCACCCTCGGCGAACGTCTGGCCAAACGTTCCGAGGGCCTTGAGAAACCACCAGCCAACTGGCTCACCCGGCTCTGGAGCACAAAATGAGCAGCGAGAAACTGTTCGGCGTGCCGTTACGTGGCGCGCCAGGCACCACCGATCACGACGGCCTCAAGCTGGTCCTGCACCGCTACATCATCGATGCCATCGAGGAGTCGGGGAAAAACCTGCTGGAAGGCACCCGCCAAACCCTGGCGCAATTTGTGACGGATAAGGTCGCCGAGTACATCACCCGCATGCACCTGGCGGTCTCCCGCTACGAAATGGAGCGCCTTGCAGAAGAGCTTGTCGATGAACTCACCGGGTTCGGGCCGCTGGAGGTGCTGCTGCGCGACGCGTCCGTCACCGAAATCCTGGTCAACGGCCCCCATCGCGTGTTCATCGAACGCGATGGCCTGTTGCACCAGAGCGACCTGCGCTTTATCGACGACCACCACGTGGAGCGGGTCATGCAGCGCATCCTGGCGCCGCTGGGGCGGCGCCTGGACGAGTCGTCGCCGATGGTCGATGCGCGGTTGCCGGACGGCAGCCGGGTCAATGCGATCATTCCGCCGATTGCCCTGGACGGCCCCTGCCTGTCGATCCGAAAATTTCGCAAGGACATGCTCAAAAGCACCGACCTGATGGCCATGCAAACGATCGACCAGGCGATTTTCGAGTTCTTCCAGGAGTCCGTCGGCAAGCGCTGCAACATTTTGATCAGCGGCGGTACCGGCACGGGAAAAACCACGCTGCTGAACATCCTGAGCCAACTGATCAACCCCCATGAGCGGCTCGTCACCATCGAAGACGTGGCCGAACTGCAACTGGGCCACCCCCACGTGGTGCGCCTGGAAACCCGTCCGCCGAATGCCGAGGGGCACGGTGAAGTGAAGGCCAGCGACCTGATTCGCAACGCCCTGCGGATGCGCCCGGATCGCATCATTCTGGGTGAGATTCGTGGCGTGGAAGTGCTCGATGTCCTCACGGCGATGAACACCGGCCACGACGGTTCGATGAGCACCGTGCACGCCAACAACGCACAGGATGCGTTGCTGCGCCTGGAGACGCTGGTGGGTCTCACCGGTCGCGTGATCGCGGAAAAAACCCTGCGCCAGATGGTCTGCGCGGCACTGGATGTGGTGATTCAACTGACTCGCCTGCCCGACGGCCGCCGTTGCGTCAGTGAAGTGGTGGAAGTGGTGGGAGTGCGTGATGACGTGTATGTCACCAACACGCTGTTCCGCCATGACAAACGCACCGGATTCGGGTTCCTGCGCGATGCCGTCAACCCCGCCGGCGACAAACTGCGCCGCGAAATCCCCATGCCCCTGTAGGAGACGCCTGATGATCGGTCCGATCCTGCTCGCGTTGATCTCCCTGGGCATGCTGTTGCTGGCCACGCGCCTGATGCGCAGTGGCTTGCGCCAGGCCCGGACCGATCGTGTGATGGAGCGTCTCGGCCAGGGCCAGCCCCAGGCGTTGAATGACAAGACCGTGGTGACCAGCCTTGAGCGCATGTTCATTCGCGCCGGCTTGGGCAAACCCACCGAACGCCTGGGGCTATGGCTCACACTATGGGGCTTGGGCGTGGTGCTGGGTGTGCTCGCCGCTCAATGGCTGGGCCTGCTGGTGATGCTTTTGCTGCCGCCGCTGATCCTGCGGTTCTACCTCGCCCTGCGCTACCAACGCCGTTTGCGTCGGATGATCGAGCAATTGCCGCAACTGCTGGACCATGCCGTGCGCAGCCTCAAATCCGGACGCACGCTGGCGGATGCCGTACTGGGTGGCATAGAGGCCAGTGACGACCCGCTGAAGAGGTCCATGGGGCGTATCAAGCGCAACGTCATCCTCGGGGTCAGCCTGCCGGAAGCCGTGCACGACTTTGCCGAGTTTTATGAACAGGATGAACTGCGCCTGTTTGCCCTCGGCCTGAAGGTCAATCATCGCTACGGCGGCAACGCCAGCGAACTGCTGGAAAACCTGATCAAGCTGATCCGCGAACGGGACCAGGGCGCCCGTCAACTGCGGGCGATGACCGGGGAAACCCGGGTGACAGCGGTGGTGCTGGCGCTGCTGCCGGTCAGCGTTGCCGGCTACTTCCTGTTGACCAACCCGACGTATCTGGTGGGTATGTGGACGGATGACAGTGGCCGCTGGATGCTGGTCGGTGCGTTCCTCATGCAGGTCTTCGGTTGCATCGCGCTCTGGCGCATGCTGAGGAGCGTCTGACATGGCCCTGCTGCTCAGCGCATTGTTATTTTTTGCCGCGCTGTTGCTGGTGGTCGGCAATATCCTGGCGCAACGTCGCCAGCAGCGCCTGGTCACCTCCCGATTGCAGGGCGAAACCACGCGCGAAGACAAGATAAGCCAGTGGTTGCGCCAGTTGGGCAACACCCGGATTGGCCAACGCACCATCAGCCTCGATAACGAAACCCAAACCCTGCTCAACCGACTCGGCTGGCGCAGGGCCGGTCAGCGCTCGATGTTTGCTGCCTGCCAAGTGGCGACGCCGCTGTTGCTGCTGGGCCTGACACTGTTGATACAGGGCGTGTTTTTCGCGGAGGCCGACCCCGTATGGCTCGCGCCGTTCCTGGGGCTGGCCACGGGTTACTTGCTGCCCAAGCGCGTGCTCGCGGCGCTGGCCAAACGTCGCCAGGAACAGATTGCCCAAGAGGTCTCGACCTTTATTCCGCTGCTGAGGATCCTGTTTGAATCAGGCATGGCCGTTGAGCAGACCCTGCGGGTGATGGCCCATGAAGCGCAAAAACTGCTGCCGGTGCTCACCTCGGAATTACGCATTGTGCTGGCCCGGGTGGACTCGGGCCTGGAGCTTGGCGAAGAGTTGAGCAAGGCCAGCCTGATGCTCGGCGTCGATGAATTCAGCGATACCTGTTCGATTCTGCAACAGCTTCTGTACCAGGGTGGCGGCGCCATGAAATCGTTGCAGGCGCTCAAGCAACTGCTGGACGACCGTCGCCTGACGCGCATGCAGGAGTTCATCTCCAAGATGTCGGCGAAGATGTCCGTGGTGATGATGGTTTTTCTGTTTCCGGCGTTGCTGATTGTATTGGCCGGCCCCGGCTTTATCGCCATATCGAAGGCCATGGGGCCTTGAAAGGACACACGATGAAAGCACTGATTGCTGCATGCGGCTTGTTGCTGTTGGGCGGTTGCGCAAACCTTGGCCAAACGCCCTGGGCGGGGTTCACCGCTCACGGCAGTTGTTCCAAGCCCAGCGCCGACCAGGAACTTTCGCTGAACCTTGCCGACGACATGGCCAACGACGGCAAGCTGCACGCCAGCCTGGCCAATCTGCAAAACCTGTCGGACAGCCTGCCCCAGGTACGCCTGCGCAAGGCCAAGGTCTACCGCCTGCTGGGGCGTAACGAGGCAGAGCCGCTGTACAAAACCCTGCTGGGCACATGCTTGTCGGCGGAGGGCGAACACGGCCTCGGGCAATTGGCCGTCGCCAGGGGTGACAACGCTCAAGCCATGGCGCATCTGCAACAGGCCGCCAGGCTGTCGCCCACCGATGAAAAGATCCGCAATGACTTGGGCGTGGTCTACCTCAATCAACTGCGCATGGACGATGCACGTTTCGAATTCCTTACCGCCATGGAACTCAACCAAGGCAATCAGTTGGCCGCCGTCAACCTGGTGACCCTGCTGATTTACCAGGACAACTGGGGCCAGGCGGCACAAGTGGCCGGACGCATGGGGTTGAGTCCTGATCAAGTCACCCAGGCCCAGGCCCGGGCGCAGCAGCTCAGGCGTTCACCGGCATCGCCATCCAAGGCTCAGATGGCGACGGTCAGCAAGGCCTTGCCGGCGCCTATCCAATAAGTCATCAGGGAGTGCCCCTATGAAACTCACACTGCTCGCCAGCCTGCTGCTGGCAACGCTGCCCCTGGCCGCCCAGGCCATCGAGCCCGGCCCCTCCTCACCGCAGCAGCAACAGACCGAACGCTGGCTACAGCTGCAGCTCAGCGGCCAAATGGCCTCCTCCACGCCGCAGAAGGCCACCCCCGCTGAGCGCGAGAACGCCATGCAGCGCCTGATGGACAGCTACAAACACGCGATTCCCGAGTATTACGAGCAGAAACAAGGCGGCAACTCAGCGGGCGGTGGTAGCAAATAGTCAGTGGGCGCTCACCCGTTGGCGTATCGAAGCACCACTGGGTGACAGTGCCAACGCCAGTTGCGTGCGGTTATGCATGTGCGTCAGGCGCAGTACCTGGGACACATAGAGCTTCACGGTGTTTTCCGTGATGCCCAGCTCACAGGCAATCTGGTAGTTGGTCTGCCCCTTGCCCACCAGCCTGGCGACATCCAGTTGGCGCGGTGACAGTTGTTTGAAAATCACCGGAATCTCGACGTCTGCGGCTTCGCCGTCCTCAACGCTCGAGACAGCCAAGGGCTGAGGGCTGCTGCGTACTTTGTCGAGATCGTGATACAGATCATCGATAGACGCCGAGAGGTACTGCAGTTTCTGGTTCAACTGCCCCAGTTCCAGGTTTTTGTGCCGCTCTTGCAGCACCGCCTCCTGGCGCTGCAAACCTTCGAGCAGTTCATTGAGGTTGATCGGTTTCTGATAGTAGTCCGCAATTCCCGCGCGCAACGCCTTGATGACATCCTGCTTGTCGGCGCGCCCCGTCAGCATGATCGCTTCGAACACGCGCTGCTTGCCGGCCAGGCGCTGCAACTCCTGCACCAACTCGATACCGTCCATGTCCGGCATATGCAGGTCGCACAGCACCAGGCCGATTCCGGCGTCTTCGCGAAAACGCTCGACCGCATCAAGGCTTGAGTGACAAGGGGTGCAACGATAACCGCTACTTTCCAGAAACTCGCAGAGTTCTTCCACCATCAGAGGCTGATCATCGACAACCAGCACTTTCACTTCAGAGGTAAGCTTGTTCACGCGCAACTCCATGCCTGGGCAAGCCAAAGACCAACCGATCCATTGCTCCGCTTAATTTTTCCGAACAACGTAACTACAAACGTAGACGTACTTTCTGACTATGTACATAGCACCAGCCTACGTCACGACTAATGGATCCAAACCCATGCCAGGGCGAATCCCACAAACAGAAAAGGCGCAAAGGGCTGCTTGTTTGACGCCTGCGGCTGAAGGGACTGCAAAGCGTTTCTAACCCCCTGATTCATCAGCGGCCACGCCCTCGGCGCCAATAACAGCCACGCCACACTTGCCGCCCCCGCACCGACAAAAGTGCCCAGCAAGTAGTCGCTATTGGTCGCCACCCCCAGAGCCGCCAGTAATTTCACATCCGCCGCCCCTAACCGGCCCAAGGCATAGCCGGGCAGGCTCAACAGCAGCGCCAAGCCAAACGCCCACCCACCCTCGGCAGCCGAAGCGCCAAGCCAGGTAGTACCGCTCCAGAGCACGTAGAGCCAAGCCAGCAGCAACCCACCCAGGGTCAGGCGGTTGGCGATCTGACGTTGACGGACATCCTGCACCGCACACAACGCCAGCCAAACAAACAGCAACAGGCTCTGAATCACGTAAAAAAATCCCTTTCCGCTGAATGATTCTATGCTGACATCAGGTAGTGGTTGTCAGGGTAGACGCAGTCATGAAAAAAGGCCTCCCTCGAAAACAGAAAGGTGCCGCCGCGCTTGAGTTCGCGATGGTATTCATGATTTTTTTTGCCGTGTTTTACGGTTTGCTCAGTTACAGCCTGCCACTGCTGCTGTTGCAGTCATTCAACCAGGCAACGGCGGAAGGCGTGAGGCGCGGCGTGGCCCTGGACCCCACCACCCCAGGCTACGCCGATGCCCTGAAAAACCGCGCAATCGCCGCCGCCCAGGCACAACTGCAATGGCTGCCCCCCGCCTTCAAATTCGTGCCCGCGTATGTCACAGCCACCTATTCGGGCACCGGCATGCTGACCGTACAAATCAACTACCCCTCCGACAACCTTAAAAGCGTCTTGCCCTTTCTGGTCCTGCCAGGCCTCGGCACCGTGCCCAACTTGCCTGCGACACTCTCCGCCCAAGCGAGCCTGCAGTTTTGACCGCCGGGGAAAGGTTTTTCGATCGACTCCTGGGCCGCCCTCCTGGCCTCCATGCCTCGTCGGCCCAGCCACCCATGCATGTCGGCCTGCACATCCAGCTGGACAACCTCGGGCGCGTGGTGCAAACCCACGGAACGCTACGTCATCGTTTGGCAAAGACGCCTGACCCGCAACACCCGGTGCCGCTGCTGGACTATGTGCAAGACCACAGCGCCGTCGTGATCGAGGGCAACCCCGGCGACTGGCAGGGGCAGAGCCTGGACCTGGATTTCAAGGGGTACGGCGGGCGGCCCGTGCAAACCCGAGGTTGGATTGAGCCTCAAGGTGATGGGTGGCTGCTGCAGCTGTTGGACATCGGCGACTTGATCGCCCACCGGCATTTGGCTGAAGGCATCGAGCAGAATCAGTACCTGAGTGACCAGATCAGCGAGCGACTGCGGGTTTGCAGCCTGACGCGCTTGCCCGAGGTGCTGCAGGACAACCTGCAAAATATCGCCCAGCACTGGCAGATTCCCTGTGTCGCCATTGCCCTGCTCGACGAAAACGACCAGGGCTGGCTGGTTCATAGCCATTATCGCGCCCACGATGCACCGCCGCTGTGGCACGACGGGCAATCCCTGGGAACGGCCTTGGATAGCCTGGACGGTAAGACCCCCTTGAGCCTGACCCTGAACCAGGGCCTCAGCGAACATCCACGCCTGCAAGGGGTTTTCGCCAATGCCGAGGGCTTCCTGGTGCCCTACCGTGACGAGCATGGCGTTGCCGCCTGGCTGCTCTGCGGTTTTTATCGTGACGAAGAACAAGCCAGTGAACGCGCCTGGCTACAGCTGACTGCGGCCCTCGCCGCACCTCTGCTCAGCCGCCTTCGCGAGCAGCGTCATCAGCAGCAATTGGAGCGGCTCGAAGCCCTGCAAGGTTTACTGGGCACCGGCTGGTGGGAGCTGCCGGCAGACACTGAAGACATACAGCTGGCCCCGCAGTTGCTGCAGCACCTGAGCCCCCACCACAGCACCCCACGTATGGCCCTGACAGACTGGCTGACGCTGATCCACCCCGCTGATCGTCAGGAGCTCGCCAGCCGCCTGCTGGACTTGCAGACCCTGAGCAAGCCGGTGTCTGCCAGCGTGCGCCTGCATCGCCTGGACTCGGCCCAAAGCCCCATCTGGTATCGCGTTCAAGGCCTGGCATTGGGCGCAGGAAACAGCCGTCGAGTGATCGGCTTCATGCTCGACATCAGCGACATAAAAAACCAGCAGCAACAGGCCGCCGCCGCCCACGCACGGCTGGATAACCTGATCGCCAGCTCCCCGGCAATCATCTACGTGCAACGGTATGTAGAAGGCACCCTGCAGCCGCTGTTTTTCAGTGACAGCCTGCTGCCTCTGCTCGGGCGCACCCTCGCCGAGTGCACGCCGGCCACCCTCATCGAATGGATCCATCCCGAGGACCGCGACCTGTACTTCGAACGCACCCGCCAACTGCTGCGTGAAGGCAATGTGCGCAGCCGCTACCGCGTGTGTGACAAACAGGGTCATTACCATTGGCTGCTCGACGAAGCCAAGCTGCTGCGCGATGACCTCGGTTTACCGGTCGAAGCCGTCGGCCTTTGGCTGGACGTCACCGACGCGACCCTGGCCGCCGAGCACATCAAGCAAAGCGAAGAACGCTACCGCATCCTGGTGGAAGACTCGCCGGCGATGATCTGCCGCTACCGCCCGGACCTGACACTGACCTTCGGCAACACGCCACTGGCCAACTACCTGGAATGCCTGCCCACACAACTGCCGGGGATGAACCTTGGGCATTGGCTGTCGGAGGAACAGCGCCAGGCCTTTGTGCAACGCATCCGCCAGCTGACCCCGGAATTCCCGGTCAGCACTGCTGAAATCAGCCTTGAACTGCCTGGGCGCGAGCATGCCTGGTGGGTGTGGTCGGACCGCGGCGTGTTTGATGAGCATGGCGCGCTGGTGGAAGTACAAGCGGTGGGTCGCGACAACACGGAAGTGCGCCGCTCCCAGCAACAGCTGACCCAAAGCGCCAAGATGGCCACCCTCGGCGAAATGGCCACGGGCCTGGCCCACGAGATCAACCAACCGCTGAACGTGATGCGCATGGCCATCGTCAATGTGCTCAAGCGCCTTGGCGACGGCAACGCCGAGGTCGATTACCTCACCGAAAAACTCCAGCGCATCGATGCCCAGGTGCAACGCGCAGCGCGGGTGGTGGACCATATGCGGGTATTCGGCCGGCGCTCGGAAATGGAGCAACAGCCCTTCGACCCGACGCAGGCTGTCGAGGGCACGCTGTCACTGCTCAACGAAGGCTTGCGTGGCAAGGGGGTGGATGTGCGTGTCACCCTGTCGGACGCACGGGTGCAGGTCAAAGGCTATGTCGATCAGTTGGAACAAGTGCTGATCAACCTGATGGTCAACGCCCGCGATGCCCTGTTGAGCCAGCGCGAAACAAACCCGGCGCTGCGCCCCTGGATCGCGCTGCGTTGCGAGCAGGACACGCGGCATGTGCGGATCTGGGTAGAGGACAACGGCGGCGGTATCGACCCACGCCTGCTGGAGCGAATTTTCGAACCGTTTTTCACCACCAAGCCCATTGGCGTGGGGACAGGACTGGGCTTATCAGTGAGCTACGGAATTGTGGAAAACATGGGCGGCCGCTTGAGTGTCGTCAATGGCGAAGCAGGCGCCAGGTTTTGTGTGGAGTTACCCATCGTGGACGCTTAAATCACCAGTGCCGCCTGCCCGTGGGGTTTGCAACTGAGGTTGGCACCGACTTCCACCTGGTTCAGGTTGATGCCCAGCGTGGACAGCAAGCCATTGACCAGCGGGTCGACAATCGGGCTGAGCACCGTACCGATGACGTTGCCCAGGGTGGTATTCACGTCGTTGAGCAGCGTGGCACTGGTTGTCAATAACCCGCCGAGCAGGTTGAAGCCTGTGGGTTTGTAAACCTGGAACTTCAACCGCCCTTGCAACGCCTGCCCGAGGGACGCCACCAAACTAGCGGTCGAGAGCCCATGGTAGAGCGGTGGCTGCTTGATCTCCGGTGGCTGGTTGTAGGTGTAGGCGCTACCAGCGGCGGTGATCGGTCCCAAGTCCGGGTCGATAAGCATCCCAATCCCACCGCCATAAAACGCCTTGCGGTTAGGGTAATCGCAGGTGGTCGGGCCAAGCCCCAGCAACGGCTTGAGGCAGGTCACCGCACCGATGTCGATCACCGGCAGCGGTGGCACCGTCGCCAGCGGCGGACTGGTACCCAACGAATTGATCAGGGTGGGGCTCTGGCCGATTTTGATATTCACTACCGAGGCGTTGGTTTGGGTGGTCAGCGTTTTAGTCGCGTCACTCGCACAGGTGAAGCCGGTGACATAGCTTTCGGCACTGCCCAGTTCCAGAATCACATCGACACTGGAGACCGGTGGGTTCGTCGCGGAAGACAGCAGCCTCAAGTCGGTGGTCTGGCAAGGAACGCCGCCCACCGCACAGAGGAGCGAGCTGACGGTCCCCGCCAGGTTCAGGCTGAGCAGATTGTTCAACACGTCCGAAAGCGGGCTGACCAACCCGTTCAAGACCAGATTCACCGCAGGTGTGTTAAGCAGCGGAAGCGCCACCGTCAGCCCCAGGCTGACCTGGGCCGTGCGCACGTAAATCCGCGTGCTCGCGTCGGTTTTATTCTTGGCGTAAGTGGGATCGCCGATTGCCGACAGTTGCGGCGGCTCGATCACTTTGAGCTTGACGCTCGCATTGACCAGGCCCGGGATAGTCACCGGCACTTCAGCGACCACCCCGTTTTTCTTGTTGGCCAGTTGCACAAAAGCTTCAGCCAGTTGGAACACATTCAACGTGGTGTTGAGCCCGGCGGCCACCGCCCCCGTCTGCAACTGCAGCACGTTGCCCAACGTGACGTCGAGGTTGCCCACCAACGCATTGATCTGCGCAAGCCCTGAGGCGGCCACCGTGGCGGTGCCGGTGCCGGCCTGCAAGACGGTGACCGCCGCATCGATCAGTTGACCGAGCTTGAGGTTCTTGGCCAGCAACTCGTCGTAATTACCCGCCTGTACCCCCACGTTCACAGCCAACTGGTTCAAATAACCGAGCAGGTTGATGTTGTTGTCGACCAGGCCCTTCCAGCTGGCAACATCCAGCGACAGGTTACCCCCCAACAGTTTGCCGAACAGCAGGTTCAACGCCGCGGAATCGTTGGAATTGACCGACACCAGGGTGGACTTGATGGTCAATTGCGCCTGGGGCGGCAGAATCTTCGGCGCGGCCACAGCCCTGGCCGTCAACAGCGTATTCAGGCTGTAGGCACCGCCATTGAACAGCGACCACACGCCACCGGCGACACTGGTCAACACCGGGCGCGAAGCGATCACCTGAATGGCATCGCGCTGGGTGGCGTCTGCGGAGAATACCCGTAAATTCGAGGCCGCCGTGGTCAACGAGCCGCAGCGAACATCCAGTGCATTGGCAGGCGGGATGATGTAGCCATTGCGCGCAGCACTGGCGCCAGCAAAGGTGCTGGCGGTGTTGTTGCTCGCCGCCAGGCAATCGCCGTTGCGCTGCACCGCTTCCAGTGCGGCCATGTCGGCAATGCCTTGCAGTTTGCGTTTTTCAAGATAAAGCCGGCCGCTGTCGACCACCAGCAGCAGGAAAACCAGCGCCAAACCCAGCGTCAAGGCCGCCATCAAGCCAATCGCACCACGCTGCCTGCAACGAAGTCGGGGAGACATCGAGCACTCCTTCGCGCTTACTCTCCGTAGATGCTGTGGAGTGTAGACAAGGCTTCATAGGAGCGCCGGCAAGTCGCCACAAATCAACCTGATGGCAAACAGGCGGAGTCGGACGGACGCAAGCACAGCGCTCCGGCAGAGGGTCAATGCGGGGGATAGCTGGAGAGGATGCGGGTCACCGTCGTGCGAATCGCGTTATTACGATCCTGGGGGTTGGGCGTGCTGCTCATCATCTGTTCATCACTGCCGCGCCACACCAACTTGCCGTCCTTGCCGTCGAGCAAGTCGATCTGGATGGTCGCCACCTTGTAGGTGATGTTGCGTGTTTCGTTGTACATCGGCCCGCCCCAGTAGCCGTTCCACGGGCCGCCCCAGGCGCCGCCATAGTTGGTGGTGACTTGTTGCTGGCGGTCTTCGACGATCAGGTAGGCCTGCACGTTCAGATCAGCCCGGGTGCCTGCGGCTGCCGGGCGCAGGCCGCGCTGGTCAAGCTGTTCACCCACGGCCTGGCGGATGCGTTGTTCGGTGAGGTCGCTCTTGATCCGCGGATCATCAGGGCGGTATTGCAGCGCCGGGTCTTTCCAGGCCCAGTTGCGGTAGGCGCCGAAGTCGCGGCTGGCATCAAAATCGTGGTTGACCTGGCTGGTCTGGCAACCGCCCAGCAGCACAACAAAAGCTAGCGTAGCGATACGACGAAACATGGTTGATCTCCAACAAGGGACCGGGCTTTAGATGAGAATAGCGGTTAACTCGGAGGATAGGCGGTCATCGCCTTTTGCACGGCCTGGCGCAACGCATCCGCACGCTCGCTGAGGCTGCCCTGGCTGCCGGTTTCCGCACTGGCACTCCACACCGGCTGGCCACTGCGGGCGTCGAACAGGTTGACGCGCACCACCACCACTTGAACTTCATAGGTGCGCACGATCGGCACCGAGTTGTACATGCCGTAGCCCGGGCCGTAGCGGTTATAGCCGCCGTATCCGTAGCCGTAATCGTCCTGGACCTGCTTGAGACGCTTCTCCAGGCGCACATCGGCGCTCACCAGCAGGTCCGCCGGGCGGTTGTCATGCAAGGGGCGCAGGCCGCGCTGATCGAGAGCGCCGCTGACCGCTTCGGCGACCTGCGCCGAGTCCGCCCAGGCCGTGCCGGCCGGGAGCTGGCCGTTGCGCCAGGCCCAATTGCGGTAGGCGCCATAGTCGCGCACCGGTGCCGGGTAGGCGCTGGCGTCGAAGGTCGTGGCCGCCTGCGCGGGCGCCGGTGGCATGGGCGCAGAAGCCGCCACATAAGGGTTGGGGCTGGAGCAGGCGCCCAGCCCGAGGGATAACAGGATCAAACAGAGACGACGCATTTCGACCTCCGCAGACTGGGCCGCTTATACCGGACGGCAGATCCAGTGCAAATAACGCCCAAGTCCGGCAAAGCTTGGGTGACGACGGTGAGCGAGCTCCATCTCTACAAGGTCCTTCAAGTCGGCGCGGGCCTGGAATTCCACCGGCATATAGTCGTGGAATACCCGCACGCCACTTTGGCTTTCGACCTGCCAAAGCCCTTCGAGTTGCGCCGCCAGCTCGCGCGGGTCGAGGGGCTGTTGCGGGGTCAGGCTCTGCTTTTCGCCGGCCATGTCATTCTTGCGCATCTTGCGGAAATGGCCTTTGAGCAGGTTGCGATAAATCAGCGCATCGCGGTTGTAGAACGCCAGCGACAACCAGCCTCCGGGCAGCGTCAGCTGGTGCAGTACCGGCAGGATCGCATGGGGTTCGGCCAGCCATTCCAGCACCGCATGGCACAGCACCAGGTCGTAGGGCTCGGTGAGCTGGCCGAGCAGGTCTTGCCACGGCGCATGGATAAAGGTGGCGCTCTGCCCGGCCTCGGCGAAGCGCTGGCGCGCGCCTTCGAGCATCGGCTCGGCGGGTTCGGCCAGGGTCACCTGATGGCCGCGCTCGGCCAGCCACAGCGACATATGCCCCAGGCCCGCGCCGATATCCAGCACGCGTAACGGGCGCTCCGGCAGGGCCTCAGCCAGGTCGGCCTGGAGCACTGCCAGGCGAATCGCGCCTTTTGCACCGCCGTAGATTTTCTCGGCGAAGCGCGTGGCCAACTGGTCGAAATGCCGGTCACTCATGGGTAAACCGCCGCTCGCTGTCGGCCAGTTTGGCGCGCACCACCTCGTTCATGTCCAAGCCCAGCTCGCTGCACAGCAACAGCAGGTACAGCACGATATCGCCCACTTCCTGGCCGGCGTGGGCGAGTTTGTCGGCGGGTAACTGGCGGGACTGGTCTTCGGTGAGCCACTGGAAGATTTCCACCAGTTCGGCCATTTCCACGCTGGCGGCCATGGCCAGGTTCTTCGGGCTGTGGAAAGGCTTCCAGTCGTTGGTATCGCGGATGCGGTGCAGGCGTTCGGTGAGGTGTTCGAGGTTCATGGGGGGGCTCCTGAATGGGTATAGCTTCAGGGGGATGGAGAGTGAAGGCAAGTGAATAGCGGCGGTGCGACGATTCAACTTACCCCCAATGAGGCCCTAATCCACCACGCTGAATTCGAGCCGGGCGGTCTGGCCGGCTTCGTCGAGCACGCTGAGTTGGTAGCGGCCCAAACGCTCGAAACTGGCATTGATGCTGTCCTGGTTGGCGCTGTCGCCCAGCGGTGCGCCGTTGAGAAACCACCAGCGCCGGCCGCTGCCGCCCAGGGCGGAAAGCTTGAGGCGCAGGGTTTGCTGGCTGGCGGCGGGCAGGCGCAGTTGGTCGCCTTCGCGCACGCCGACAATCGACAGCGGCGAGGACGCCGCCAGCGCCGGTGGCGGGCAATCGGGGTCGGCGGCGGGAATCCGCGCTTCACGGCGCTCGATCCTGGGCAACCATGGCTCCAGCGGTGCGGGCCACAAGGCGATATTTTTAGACACCGCGCCAGGGCAATGGGCATCCACCCTCAAGCCCTTGGCGTTGACCCAGACGCTTTCCATCAAGCCCACACTCAACGGCTGATCCAGCGCCTGCAAGGTCGGCGGCGTGGTGTTGTCCAGGGTCCAGGCAAAGCGCTGGCGGCGGCAATTCGGATCGCTGCGGTTCATGGGCTGGCCCAGCGGCCAACAGATCGCCGCCACGCCGACATTGGTCGGCACCGCCACCACCTGCGCGCTGATACCGCGCTGGCTGTCGCGATTGGTCAGCACGTCATGCACCTGCAACATCAGCGGCGCCGCCGAGGCCAAACCGAACTGCCCCGGCACCGGCGTGCCGTCCGGGCGACCGATCCACACACCGATCAAATAGCGCGGCCCCACGCCAATCGCCCAGGCATCGCGAAAACCGTAGCTGGTCCCGGTTTTCCAGGCCAGGACCGGGCGCTGCACCAGTTCGGCACGCGGGTCGCGATCAGGCCGCGCCTGGCCACTGAGGATGCGCCGAATAATCCAGGCGGACCCTGGCGACAGCAAGGGCCGTTCTCTCAGCGTATCGTCCGGCTGTAATCGAAGGGTGGCGCTCCTGCCGTCGCGGGCGAAGGCGCTGTAGCCGCTGACCAGATCCTCCAGGCGGCTGCCCGCGCCGCCGAGGATCAGCGCCAGGTTGGGCTCGGCCAACGCCGGCAGGGCCAATGGCACGCCGCCGATGCGCATCTGCGCGGCAAACCGCTTGGGCCCGTAGGCTTCCAGCAACTGCACCGCCGGCAGGTTCAGCGAACTGGACAGCGCCGTGCTCGCCGGCACTGCGCCGGTAAAGCCCATGGAAAAGTTGCCCGGGCGATAATCGCCATAACGCCGGGGCACATCCTGCAGCAGCGATTCGGAGTGAATCAGGCCCTCGTCCAGGGCCATGCCATACAGGAACGGCTTCAAGGTAGAGCCCGGCGAACGCAGCGCGCTGATCATGTCCACATGGCCAAAGCGCTTGGCGTCGTTGATGTCCACTGACCCCAGGTAAGCGCGCACGGCCATGTTTTCTTCTTCCACCACCAGGATCGCGGCCGAGGTGTATTCCGGCAACCGCGCACGCCAGCCCAGCAACAGGTCTTCAAGACGGCGTTGCAGGGCGGCATCCAGCGTGGTGCGAATCAGCGGCGGGCTGTCCGGACGGTTAAGGCGGCGGGCAAGCAGCGGCGCCAGGCTCGGCTCCAGGCGCGGGGCGAGCAGCAACGGCTCTTCCAGCGCTTCGTCGACGGCGGCTTGTGGCCACACCTGGAACTCGGCGAGGCGGCGCAGCACTTTGTCGCGGGCCTCCTGGGCGCGCTGCGGGTGGCGATCCGGGCGCAGGCGGCTCGGCGCCTGGGGCAATACCGCGAGCAAAGCGGCTTCGGCGTGGGTCAGTTGCGCCGGGGATTTACCCAGGTACGCCCAACTGGCGGCCGCCACGCCCTGCAACGTGCCGCCGAACGGTGCGCGGTTCAGGTACAGGTTGAGAATCTGTTCCTTGGACAGGTGCCACTCCAACTGCGCCGTGCGCCACAGTTGCCGCAACTTGCCGTGGAAGGTCCGCGAGTGAGGATCCAGCAGACGCGCCACCTGCATCGACAACGTACTGCCACCCGACACCACCCGCGCGCCCGTCAGGTTCTGCCACGTCGCCCGCACCAGCGCCAACGGGTTAACACCGGGATGCTGATAGAACCAGCGATCTTCGTAGGTGAGCAGTGCATCGAGGTAATACGGCGACACTTCGCTGGTTTGCACCGGATAACGCCACACGCCGTTGGCATCGGCAAACCGCCATAACGGCGTGCCATCCTCGGCCAGCACCACCCGCGCCAGGTCGTCCCTGGGCAACGGCAACGGCCAGATACGATCGGCCAGCCACAGTAGGGCAATCATCAAGACCAGGCTCGCCAGGGTCCAGCGGACAAGTAAACGCAAATTCAAGCGGGCAAACCTCTATGCTTGTAGGGAACTAGCCTGTTGCAATAACAACCAAAGGCACAGATACGCCCACCTTCTTATCAGGACACACATATGCAGGTAGAAAGCTTTTTCGAATGGTTGGGCCAGGCGCTCGGTTCCGTCATCCGCTTTATCGTCGACGGGCTCAGCGGATTGTTCGGAGCCTTGACCCACGCCGGCGGCAACTTTGTCGAAGGCCTGTCACGCACATTGGGCATGGACACCTCGATCATCAGCATCCTCACCCTGATCGTCGGCCTGCTGTTTCTGTACTCAGCCGTACGCGCCTTCATGCGCGCTTCGATTATCTTCGGGGTGATCTGGCTGATACTTGGCCTGTGGCTGCTCAGTTGGGTCGTGCACTAAACCCAAGAACACCCAGCCACTGTAGGAGCGAGCTTGCTCGCGAAGGACGTCAACGATAACGCTGACATCCTGAATAAACGCGGTGCCCTTGCGTTCTTCGCGGGCAAGCCCGCTCCTACAGTGATCAACCGTCAAATTTCAGCGTCCCTTGATCACCAGGTCCGCCGGCGTCTCCCCCACTGCCTGCCAGTTCGGCCGGTACATCGACTCCACCTGCGGCGGTGGCACGCGGTAAGTGCCCGGTGTCACGGCACGGGCCAGGTACAGCAAGTGCGTGGTGCCATCGCCGTCAAGGTTGATGGCCGCCACGTAACGGTCATCACGAAACTCCTGATGCTTGAGCGCCGCGTTCTGCATCGACTCGCGCCATTCCTTCACCTGGCTGCTGGCGTTTTCCAGGCTGGCCGCGCTTTGTGCCAGGTTCTGGTTTTCCAGCTCCAGGCCCGCAGGCAACAGGTCGACCACCAAGGCATCCGGCACGCGCTGCCTGGCGCTCACGGCCAGGTGCACCAGCACCAGGTCGCCGCTATTGAGGTTGCGCAGGTTCAGCGGTTGGCCATTCATGCCCAGGTATTCCCGGCGGATGCTCAGGTTGTCGCCACCCGGTGTCGGTGGCACCTGGGGATAACCCGAGATCGTCAGTTGCTGGTAGACCGGCACATCGCCCTGATTGGTCAGGTTCAGATCGCCAGAAAGCAGCTTGCCTTCCAGGTCCAGCGTCGACTGTTGATTGTTCAGCTCATGTTCCCCACCGCTGCCATTGAGCAGGACCTTCCAGGCCGACTCGGGCTGGGCAAACCCCAGGCGCCCGGCCAGGAACAGCGAGTTGCGCTCCTGGGTCGACAGGTACGGGCTGGCCGCCAATTGGTCCGACAGGCTAAACAAACGCTCCTCACGCTTGCCCTTGGCCAAGTCGTTTTCTTCCAGCAACGCCAGGATCATCGCCTGATCGCGCAGCGGGCTGCCGTAGTCAGCCAGCCATTCCTTGGCGCTGCGTTGCGCCGCCAGGCCGGCCAGCAAGGCTTGATCCGCACGGGGCTGGTCACCCATCTTCTGTAATGCGATGGACAACTGCACCAACGGCAACCCGGAACGCGCGTCGCTGCGCCGCTCGAAAATACTGCGCAGCGCCCCCAACGGCGCCTGCTGACTGCGCGCCAGTACCATGCCGGCGTAGGCCTGCACGGCAAAGCGCGTGTGGTCAGCGTTGTCGCTGTAGTCGACTTCGATCAGGTTGCGCTCCTGCACATAGCGCAGCAGGCGCTCGCTGGCTTTTTTCAGCGCTTCAGGCGGTACCGCGAAGCCCTGGTCACGGGCACGCAACAGGAAGTCGGTGACATAAGCCGTCAGCCAATATTCCTCTTCGCCATCGGCGCCCCACAAACCGAAGCTGCCGTTGTAGCGCTGCATGCCCAGCAGGCGTTCGATGCCCAGCTCGATCTTGCGTTTGCGCTCGGCATCCGGCTCGCCCTTGATGCTCAAGCGCTTGAGCAGCGCGTCGTCGGCGTACAGCGACGGGTACAGACCACTGGCGGTCTGCTCCAGGCAACCATAAGGGTAGGCCTTGAGCGCCGAGATCTGCGCACCCAGGTTCAGCGGCGGCCGGCTCGACAGGCTCAGCAGCGCCTCACGCCCAGAGGCATCGAATTGATCCAATGCGCCGGCGGGCAGGCTCCACGGCTCGCCCTTGAGCACCGCGCGGTAATGCCTGAGCAACGCCGGGTAGGCCGGGCGCACACCCAGGGTCCATTCGCGGCTGAACGGCGGCAGGTTCTCACCGGGCAGGTCCAGGCCATTGACCGTGACCTTCACCTTGCCTTGACCCAAGCCACCCCAGGCTTTCACCGGGATACGCAGGGTAGTGCGCTGGCCTTGCTTGAGCTCGACGGCTTGAGCGCCCGTGTTGACCAGCTCCAACTGCCCTTCGGCACTCAGTTGCACATCCAGTTTCTGCGCCTTGCCCGACAGGTTGGACAGGTCCAGGGCCAACGTCGTCTGGTCACCGCCGGCGAGGAAGCGCGGGGCCGACAGCTCGGCGATCAGCGGCGCGGCGATCACGGTCTTGCCTTCGGCCATGCCGTAGCGGTCGTCGCTCCAGGCCTGGGCCATCAGGCGCAGTTCGCCGTTGAAGTCGGGGATGTTGACGCTGACTTCACCCTCGCCCTGCTCATTCAAGGTCACCGGCGCGCTTTGCAGGGCGACGATGGTCACACTGGTGTCCGGACGCTTGCCGCCCTTGGCCAGCGCGGCGTCGCCGCCAAAGGCCAGGCTGGCCAGGCGGCCCTGCCCGGCTTCGATCAACTGGCCGTAGATATCGAACTGGTCCACGCCATAGGCCTTGCGGCCGAACAGGCTGGAGTACGGGTCCGGCGTCGGGTATTCGGTGATATTGAGGATGCCCACGTCCACCGCCGCCACCAGCACGTGCACCTGTTTCGGCACGCTGCCATCGGCGTTTTTGGCGGCGATCTTCACCGTCAGCGGTTGTTTGGGGCGCATTTTTTCCGGCGCGGTCAGGGTCACGCCAAGCTTGCGCTGGGTGCGATCCAGCGGCAGATGCAGCAGGCCTACCGCGCGCTTGGGGGTGATATTGGCTTTGCGCTCGCCGGGACGAACCACCAGGGCGCTGACGTACAGGTCATGGCGCGACCATTTCGGATCAAGCTTCACGGCAAAGCTTTTGCCTTCGGCCGGCACGTCGATTTCCTGCCACCACAGCGGCCCTTCGGCGGACTCCACCAGCAGGTAGCCTTTACCGGCAGCCGGCGGCGTGACCGTGACGTTGGCGGTATCGCCGTCGCCATAGGCGGGTTTATCCAGCGCCAGCTTGACCTGATCGGGCCGTACGGCGCCGCCTTCGGTGTTGTCCTGGGCCTGGTAGCCGGCCCAGAAGCGCAGGCTGCTGACCAGGCCGGTCTGCGGGTCTTCGACCTCGACGCGGTACGGCCCCCACTCCACCTGGAAGCTGACCTTGGCGGTATCGCCGGCCTTGATGTTCAGGGTCTGTTCGTCGAGGTTGAGGAATTTTTCGTTGTAGTGATAGCTCCAGCCATCGCTGTCGGAGTAGTTCCAGTAGTAGTCACGGCGCTCGCGTACCAGGCGGACCTTGAGGTCTTGCGCGGCGAGTTTCTGCCCGTCCTGGTTGGCCAGCAGCACTTCGAATTCCGCCGGGCCGTCGCCATTGGTTTCCTTGCCGTCAAACAGGCCACGCAGGCCCGGCAGTTGCTCGGCGGGCCAGATCGGCTGCACCAGGCGCCGGGTGATCGGCCGCCCGCCCGACTCGTGCAGGCTGGCCTGCACGATCAGTTGCAGGGGGGATTTGGCCTCGGCCCATTTGCTTTCCAGGGTCAGTTCTTCCTGGCCCTTGGCGTCGAGCACGCTTTCGTCCAGCTCGAAGTCCTGGCTCAGTTCCTCTTCGGTGACGGATCCGAATTGATAGCCCGGCAGCGACTTGACCGCTTCGCGCAACGGTCGCACATAGACTTGCCCGCTGACGCGGTTGCCCGACGCCGGCGCACCATAGAGGTAGCGACCGTTGACCTTGATCACCGGGTTATCCGCCGGGCTCAATGCCGTGTCGCTGCCCTTGAGTTCCAGCGCCAGGCGCTCGGGCAGGAAGTCTTCGACGAGGAATTCATACAGCTGCGGCTTGCCATCACCCAGGTCGAACACCAACTGCCAGCGCCCGGTCGGCGCTTCGCCGGCCAGCTGCAGTTGATATTGATAGAGGCCGGAGGCATCGGCATCCCAGACGAACTTGCGGCTCACCTGTTCATCCGGGCGACGCACTTCGACGCTCACTGGCTGCGGCTTGACCGCGTTGCCGTCCTTGTCCCGCAGCAGAGCGTTGAGCAACACGGTTTCGCCGGGGCGATACAGGTCGCGCGGACCAAACACAAAGAACTGCAACGGATGGGAGGGTTGGCCGCCGATATCGAACTCGGCCAGATCCAGCGCAGCACTGTCCAGGCGCAGCAGACTGGTCTGCTCACCCTGTTTGGCCAGCAGCACCTGGGCCTTTTTCGGCAACGGCAACTCAGCGTGACCGCCCTTTTCGGTCTTGCCCTGGCCCAGCACACGGCCGTCGGCGTCGAGCACTTCGAGGTCGACGCCATCCAACGCCTTGCCACCTTCCAGCGCCTGGGTAAACACATCCAGGCGATTGGCGTAGCGGTGCACCGACAGGCCGATATCGCTCAAGGTAAACAGCGTGGCCGGTTGCGAATAGTTGTAGGTGCCCGAAGCACGCATCACCGCCAGGTACACGCCCGGTTGCTGCAATTGCTTGAGGCCGGCAATCGGCAGCAGCAGGGTTTCACGGGTATTGCGCGCCGGGTTCAGGTCGAAACGGCCGCCGTAGACCAGGTCGGCCAGCGGCAGCAGTTCGCGGGATTCATAACTTTGCAGGCTGGTATTGCGCCCCCACTGCGCCAGGAACGACGGCAGGGATTCGGGTTTGATACGGAAGAATTCAACGTCGATCTTGTCGACGTTCAATGCGATCACCGGCAGGCCTTCGGCCAGGCGCGTCGGCAACAATGTGCCACGGCTGGCGAAGCCGACGGTGGCTTGCAGGTCACGGGTTTCCAGGCGCGCGATGTACTCGGCGGCGAGCGTGTTGGCGTTGACCGCCTTCACCCCAGCATCCACCGTCAGCACCAGTTTGCGCTGGGGTTCCAGGTGACGCAGGCGCAGCTCCATGAGGTTATCGGACAGCTCCCAGGCGCCATCGACCTTGCCGGACTTGCTGTCGACCAGATGGAGTTTGTCGGCAAACTTCTGCTCCGGATCCAACGGAATGGAAAAACTCACCGACAAGGTGCTGGCGCCGTCCAACTGCACCTCGGATACGTCCACCACACTCAACTCACGCCCGGCATAACGCTGCTTGAGCGCCGCCACATCCACCGCGGCCTTGGCCGGTTTCGGCGCCGTCGCCACGGTGGGCGCAGGCGGTGCTGCCGGTTTATCGGAAGAATCGCAGGCGCTCAGCAGGGCCAGCGCGCAGGCCAGGAACAATCCTTTGTTAAGCATGGGGCACTCGTAGTCAGAGGGAACCGAGGGGTGAACTATATATCAGCGCCGGCCAAGCCGATGTGGCGCTGGTCACATTGACCGACGGAGGGTGAGTTGGTTCTCAACGGTCTCAAGTCCCAGCCAAATCCCACAGGCATAGGGCTACATTCCACATTGGCCCTGTTGCGCTGCCAATGGACGGTTACAATGCCGCTCCCCCAAGGAGCCCGCATGTCCACCTTACTGACCGACTGGCGCGACCGCCCTACCCATCGCCGCGTATGGGCTTTGGCCGCGCCGATGATTCTTTCGAACATCTCCGTGCCGTTGGTGGCGCTGGTCGACAGCATGGTCATCGGCCACCTGCCCCACGCCCACCAACTGGGCGCCGTGGCCGTCGGTGCCAGCCTGTATACCTTCCTCGCCTGGGCCATGGGTTTTCTGCGCATGGGTTCCACCGGTTTCGCCGCCCAGGCCGCCGGGCGCAAGGATGGTGCGGCACTGCGACAGATCCTGCTGCAAGGTTTGCTGCTGGCGCTGGGGCTGGCGATGGTGCTGGGCACCGTCGGCATCCCCCTGAGCCGTCTGGCCCTGGAATGGATGCAACCGTCCCCCGAACTCAACCAATTGACCCGCGAGTTCTTCCACACCCGCCTGTTCGGCCTGCCCGCCGCCCTGGCCAGCTACGCGCTGGTGGGCTGGTTCCTCGGCACGCAAAACGCCCGGGCGCCATTGGCAATCCTGTTGACCACCAACCTGGTCAACATCGCCCTGAACCTGTGGTTTGTACTGGGCCTGGACTGGGGCGTGGTCGGCTCGGCCCGCGCATCGGTGATCGCCGAATGGACCGGCGCCCTGCTTGGCCTTGTCCTCACGCAAAAAGCCCTGCGCGCCTACCCCGGGCATATCGCCTGGGCCGCGTTGAAACGGTGGCAAAGCTGGCGCCCGTTGCTGGCGGTGAACCGCGACATCTTTATCCGCAGCCTGGCGCTGCAGTCGGTGTTTTTCATGATCACGGTGCAAGGCGCACGCCTGGGCGATGCAACCGTGGCGGCCAATGCTCTATTGCTCAATGGCTTGTTGCTGACCGCTCACGCGCTGGACGGCCTGGCCCACGCGGTCGAAGCCTTGTGCGGACACGCCATCGGCGCCCATGACCGCGCCGCGCTGCGCCGCTCGCTGGTGGTCGCCGGCGGCTGGTCGCTGATCGCCAGTGTGGGGTTTGCCCTGCTGTTCACCTTCGCCGGCCACCTGTTTATTGCCATGCAGACCGATATCCCCAGCGTGCGCGAAACCGCCGATCGCTACCTGCCGTACCTGGCGGTACTGCCGTTGATTGCGGTGTGGAGTTATCTGTTGGATGGGTTGTTTATCGGCGCTACGCGCGCCAAGGAAATGCGCAATGGCATGTTGCTGACGGTGCTGATGGTGCTGCCCTTTGCCTGGGCACTGCAAGGCCTGGGCAACCACGGGCTGTGGATGACGTTCCTGCTGTTCATGGCCTTGCGCAGCCTGACCCTGGGGGTCATTGCCTGGCGACTCAAGCAGCGGGGGGAGTGGTTCGGTGCCCGTGCTGACTGAACCTACCTGTTAGTTCTGACAGGTTACAGACCGACATTCCGGGCGTTGAATGGCCATGGGTAAAACCCATCCCATAGATTCAAGGAGAGTCGGATATGAACATCACGAAAGCGCTGTGGATCGCTACAGCTTGCACACTGGCGATCATCGCGGGATGCAGCAATGGGCAAGGGCCGAACACTACCGAGGACAGACTGCGAGTTACAAACAGTAGCCAGTCCAATCTGACACTCATCCAGGGAACCGAGCGACACGCCCTCGCTCCAGGTGCAAATATTGAACTGCCCTTTAACAGCCAAAATGTCACGGTGGCGCCCACCACCACCGGTGCCGACAAACTTGACCGGGTTGTCTTTCAGTTCAACCCAGGCCAATGCTCGGTCAAGCTCTGCCTGGTCACGTACTGAACCACCCACCGATACGACGCGCGGGTATCCCCGCGCATCGTTCAACCCAGCATCAGGACGACAGGTATGACGAACGCGTCAGGCCCAGACGCAAGGCGTCGAGGAACTGCGTACGCTCACTGGCACTGATCTTCGCGCTGGCGCACTTGTCACGGTAGTGGGTCATCAACTCCTCCGGCGACAAGTGCACGTAGCGCAGCATGTCTTCGATGGTGTCGTGGGTCTCGATGCCGGCGCTGTACACCGAACCGTCTTCACGCTGGTAGATGTTCACCGAGTCGGTGTCACCGAACAGGTTGTGCATGTCGCCAAGGATTTCCTGGTAGGCGCCCACCAGAAAGATGCCCAGCAGGTAGTCTTCGCCTTCATTCAAGGCGTGCACCGGCAGGCTGGTCTCGATGCTCTGCTCGTCGACGTACTGCTTGATCTTGCCGTCGGAGTCGCAGGTCAGGTCTTGCAGCACAGCACGGCGCAGCGGCTCTTCGTCGAGACGGTGCAGCGGCAGGATCGGCAGGACCTGGCCGATGGCCCAGGTGTCCGGCAGGCTCTGGAACACCGAGAAGTTGCAGATGTACTTGTCGGCCAGCTTGTCGTTGAGTTCGTCCAGCACCTGGCGATGCGAGCGCTGGCGGGCTTTGAGCGAGTTGTGCAGGCGGCGGCACACGGCGAAATAGCACTGTTCGGCAAGGGCTTTCTCGGCCAGGGTCAGTTTGCCGTCGGCGTACTGGGTGGCCACATCGCTCATGTAGTGGGTGGCGCGCCAGTAGGTTTCGGTGACCATTTCGATATCGGTCGGGCCGAGCAGGTCCACCAGCCATTGCACGGTCTCGGGCAGGCTTTCCTTGTTTTCGATGACCGGGATTTCGTCGTTATGCTTCTCGACGTCGGTGACCTGCACCACCAGCATGGCGTGGTGGGCGGTCAGGGAGCGGCCGCTTTCGGAGAAGATATTCGGGTGCGGCAGGCTCTGGGCGTCGCAGAATTCCTTGAGCATGCCCACGACCACACCGGCGTAGTCGTCCATGTCGTAGTTGATCGAGCTGGCGTTACGCGAGTGGGTACCGTCGTAGTCCACGCCCAGGCCGCCGCCCACGTCGATGTGGTCCACCGGCAGGCCGAGGTTGCGCAGTTCGCCGTAGTAACGAATGGCTTCCTTGAACCCATGCTGGTAGTCGGCCAGGTTGGCGATCTGCGAACCCATGTGGAAGTGCAGCAGGCGGATGCCCTGGTCCAGGCCCGCCGCGCGGAAGCGCTCGACCACCGACAGCAGCTGCGCCGCCGACAACCCGAACTTGGACTTCTCGCCACCGGTGTCCGCCCACTTGCTTGACGCCAGGGACGACAGGCGCACGCGCAGGCCCACCTGTGGCTTGACCTTGAGGCTGGCGGCCTCTTCGATCACCAGTTCAACCTCGGATTCTTTCTCGATCACGATAAATACGTTGTGGCCGAGCTTCTGGCCCATCAGTGCCAGGCGGATGAACTCGCGGTCCTTGTAACCGTTGCAGACGATGGTGCCGCCCTTCGGCGCCAGGGCCAGCACGGCCAGCAGCTCAGGCTTGGAGCCGGCTTCGAGGCCGATGGAAACGTTCTGGGTGGCGATGATGTTCTCGATCACCGCCTCCTGCTGGTTCACCTTGATCGGGTACAGCGCGGTGTACTTGCTCTGGTACTCCAGGCGCTCGATGTTGGCATCGAAAGCGCCGGTCAGCTGGCGTACACGGTCTTGCAGGATGTCGGGAAAACGCACCAGCAGCGGCAGGGAAAGGCCGCTCTTGCGCAGCTCGTCCACTTGCTCGTAGAGGTCGACGGGTGTGCTGTTCGGGCCGTTCGGACGGACTTCAACGCGACCGGCATCATTGATCGCGAAATACCCGGCCCCCCAATGGCGAATCCCGTAAACACTGCGGCTGTCCGCAACTGTCCATTGGCTGCCATCGTCTTTGCGTGTGCGTCGTACGGACATCGAAGTCCCCTATAAATGAAGGCGAAGGCGCCGCCTCTCGTTCGAGGCTGGCGCAGTCTAAAGAATGAAAATGACGATTTGCCTGTAAACAAGGTAGACCCCACTCGCAGGACAGAGTTTAGACACAGGTTGGGAAGAGGCTCTCAGCCGCCGGACTTCTTGGCCTTGTAACCCAGCCTGATCAGCTCGGCCAACAGCAGTTCGACGTGATCGCCCTGGATCTCGATGACACCGTCTTTCAACGCGCCACCGGTGCCACAGCGCTTTTTCAGCGTGGTGGCCAGTGCCTTGAGCGGCTCTTCGGCCAACGGCACGCCGGTGATGGTGGTCACCGTCTTGCCGCCACGGCCTTTGCTTTCGCGGCGCACGCGGGCAATACCGTCGCCTTCGGGGATAAGGGTCTGTTTGCAGGTACACGAATCCACGGGCTGACGACAGTCCGGGCAGTGTCGACCTGCGTCGGTGGAAAATACCAGGCCGCCGAGGGCGGCGAAGGATGCGGCTTTTTTGGCCACCGGCAATCCTCTCGGGAGGACAAAGACTGATCGGCCTCCGCTAAGGGACCACCGACCGCGAAGCCCCACTCAGGCAGGGGCAGCGCTACCGAGCCGCCAAGGCTAATCCCCACCTGTAGGAGCGAGCTTGCTCGCGAAAATCGTCAACGATGACGCGTGCATTCCGAATACACGCGGCGCTCTTGAGTTTTTCGCGAGCAAGCTCGCTCCTACAGTGATCCCAGGGTGAAACAATGGCGGTTCGGGTGAAAAGTCGCGCAGTGTAACGGCAAAAAGCCCACTTGCTAAGAGCCAAATGGCGCCAATTTATGCAGCTTTAGCGACGTGAGGCCAGATAGCGCCGCAAGCCCTCCTGGGCGTCCGGGCAGTAAGGCTTGTGCTCGGCTTCCTGCAGGACCGTTTCCACGGGCAAAAAGCGCGCTTCCATGACTTCTTCAGGCTGCAGGCGCAATGGCCCATCCCAGGTCGCCGAGTAGGATTTGCACCAGAGCCGGCTGTTGCCATCCTCAAAGTAGAAATGGTCATGCTCGGTCAGTTCCACCCCGCCGACACCCAGTTCCTCTTCCAGCTCGCGGGCCGCCGATAACGCGTAGGACTCGCCCGCCGCGACCATCCCGCCCGCCGCCGTATCCCAGAAACCCGGGTACAGGGCCTTGCTCAGGGTGCGCCGATGCACGCACAGCTCACCCTTGGAATTGAACAGGAAGATAAAGGTGCAACGGCCGATCAGGCCGCGCTGGCGCAAATCGGACCTGACGAGGTGGCCGAGCAGGTTGTCCCGCTCGTCGACCCAGCAGATCAGTTCGGCATCAGAGGCCGCACGATGCGCGGCCTCGTTTTGAGCTGCGTCCATCATCAACCCTGGTTGAGCAGTTGACGCAAATCGATCACCGCCGCGTTGGCCCGGGAAATGTAATTGGCCATAACCAGCGAATGGTTAGCCAACACGCCGAAACCGCTGCCGTTGAGGATCATCGGGCTCCAGACAGGCTCTTGCGAAGCCTCCAGCTCACGAATGATCTGGCGCACGCTGACGGTGGCGTTTTTCTTGGCCAGTACGTCGGCAAAGTCGACTTCGATGGCACGCAACAGGTGGGACAGCGCCCAGGCCTGGCCACGGGCCTCGTAGAACACGTTATCGATCTGCATCCATGGGGTTTCCACCACCTCTTCGTCGACCTGCGGCACCTCACCCGGCGCCAGGGCTTCGGTTTTCAGTGCGGTGTTCAATTTGACCCGGCCCACGCTGGCCGACAGGCGTTGCGACAGCGAGCCCAGGCGGGTGGCCACATCGCCCAGCCAGTTGTTCAGGTTGTCGGCGCGGGCATAGAACAAGGCGCCACGCTGGTTCGGGTCGGACAGGCGCGCTTCATAGCGACTCAGGGAGTTGATGCCTTCCTGGTACTCCGACTCACTGGACGGCAGCACCCAGCTCTTGTTGTCGAAGTTGAAACGCGGCTCGGCCTTGGCCAGATCGGCGTCTTCGGCCGACTGCGACTGGGAGCGGGCGAAGTCTTTACGCAGGGCGCGGGTCAGGTCGCGCACCTGCACCAGCACGCCGTATTCCCAGCTGGGCATGTTGTCCATCCACAGGCCCGGCGGGAAACGGTCGTTGGAAATATAGCCACCGGGCTTGTTCAGCAACGTGCCGACCACGGTCTTGAGGGTTTCGACGGTGGTATAGCCCACCACCATCTGCTTGCCTTCCTTCTCGGCAGCAAGCTGCGCGTTCTGCTGGACCGGGAACAGCGCCGGCTCTTCGCTCCAGTACCAACCCAGGGCGCAGGTGACCAACAGATACAGGCCGAGCACGCTGAGCACGGCTCGGCTCATCAGCAGGGTACGAAAATAGCTGCGGTTGGCCGACTTGGGCTCAGGGGCAGGGCCTTTGGCACTGCCCGCACGGTTTTTCCAGTCCAGCATGGCGATATCCTTTCAATCACTTGAGTTCATGCACTTGAATTGAGGGCGTGCGTTCAAACACTCCGACCACAACCCTACCCCATCGTGCCCGCCCATGCGGGGCTTTTCAGCAAACGTGCATACGGCAGGCATTCGACTATAAAGGATGCACGCTTTTTAAGCTGCGCGACCGTCAGGTCACCAACTGAATATCAGGGACACACAGTTAATTGACATATGACACTCATCCCATTGAAAAGAGGTGCTAGCATAGAGCCATCAGTTCGACCTCAGCATGCACCCTCACTAGTAGTCAGGATATGACCGAGCCAGAAGACCCCAGCCGTGAGCGTCTCAAGCAGCATTTTGCCCAGCGGGTAATTCATCAGGCACGTCAAATTCTTGAGATCTGGCAGCGCCTGCAACGCAGCGAATGGTCAGGCGCCGACCTCTCCGAACTCAGCGAGGCCAACCTGCGCCTGCAGCGCTTCGCCGAGCGTTTCGAACAACCCGAGCACGGCCAACTGGCCCGGCACATCGGCGAATCGCTCAAGGCCGTGGACGAAAACCGCGGGCGCCTGAGCAGCCAGTTGATCACCGAGCTCAACCGCTTGATGCAGCGCCTGTCCCGCACTGGCCTGCGCCAGGGCGACCAGCTGGAACAAACCTTCCTGCCGCCGATGCGCAAGCCGATCTACGTGATGCTGGCCGATCACGACCGCGCCGAGCGCCTGGCCAAGCAGCTGGAATTCTTTGGCATGAGCGCCCAGTCCCTGGACAGCGTCGCGGCGTTTCGCGCGTCCATGGCCGAGCGCCTGCCGTCGGCGATCGTGATGGACGTGGATTTCTGCGGCGCCGGCCTGGGCCTCAAGCTCGCCGCCGAAGCCCAGGAAGGCCTGGAGCATAAGCTGCCGCTGTTGTTTTTCAGCCTGCACGAAACCGACACCCCTACCCGTCTGGCCGCCGTGCGCGCCGGCGGCCAGGAATTCCTCACCGGCACGCTGGAAGCCTCCAGCCTGCTGGAAAAGATCGAAGTGCTGACCTGCGTCGCCCAGTACGAACCGTACAAAGTGCTGATCATTGATGACTCACGGGCCCAGGCGCTGCACACCGAGCGGTTGCTCAACAGTGCCGGCATCGTCACCCGCACCTTGATCGAGCCGATCCAGGCCATGGCCGAGTTGGCAGACTTCCAGCCCGACCTGATCATCCTCGACATGTACATGCCGGCCTGCACCGGCACCGAACTGGCCAAGGTGATTCGCCACAACGACCGTTATGTCAGCGTGCCAATCATCTACCTGTCGGCCGAAGACGACCTGGACAAACAGCTGGACGCCATGAGCGAAGGCGGCGACGACTTCCTCACCAAACCGATCAAGCCGCGCCACCTGATCACCACGGTGCGCAACCGCGCCGCCCGTGCGCGCAACCTCAAGGCGCGGATGGTGCGCGACAGCCTGACCGGGTTGTACAACCACACCCATATCCTGCAACTGCTCGAAGACTGCAGCTTCCGCGCGCGCCGCGAGAACAAGCCGTTGAGCTTTGCCATGCTCGACATCGATCACTTCAAGCGGGTCAATGACAGCCATGGCCACCCCATGGGCGACCGCGTGATCAAGAGCCTGGCGCTGTTTCTCAAGCAACGCCTGCGCAAGACCGATTACATCGGCCGCTACGGCGGTGAAGAATTCGCCATCGTGATGCCCGACACCGACCTGGACTCGGCCTGCAAGGTGCTGGATGAGATTCGTGGGCGCTTTGCCGAGATTCACTACCCGGCACAACCGCAGGATTTGTGGTGCACCTTCAGCGCCGGGGTGGTGGAGCTGTGTGACGGCTCCGACAGCCTGATGATGGCCGCCCAGGCCGACGAGGCGCTGTACCGCGCCAAGGATGCCGGGCGTAACCGCGTGCAAGCGGCGCGCACGTCAAAGCAAAGTGCCACCTTTTCACCAGAATCCACTGATTCCGTCATAACGTTGTAATGAAAACGCAATAACTTCAGGCACTTACCTTTTGCTGTCGGTTGATACCCCGCATGCGCCTGAAGCTGCTGACCAATCTCAATACCCTCCTGCTGGTGGCCGTGTGCCTGGCACTTGGAGCGACGCTGTGGTGGTCGCAACGGGCGCTGGAACGGCCTTATTTGCTGATGGAACGCTACCTCGGCCTGTCACAGGCCTTCCAGAACCAGGCCGCACGCAATATCGACGACTACCTGGGCAGCGGTGATGCATTGCGCTTGAGCAGCGCCAGCCAGAGCCTGGAAAGCCTGTTGCAGCACCTGGATGAACTGCCCGCCGACCTCGCGCAGAACCTGCGCCCCAGCCTCGCGGACCTGGATGCCTTCAGCAAGACCGACCTGCTGGCGGCCGGTAAGTTGGCGGGTGACCCACAGGCCCTGTTGCTGCAAGCCGAGCGG
This sequence comes from Pseudomonas sp. GW821-FHT09D08, assembly GCF_059416305.1. Classification (NCBI taxonomy): domain Bacteria; kingdom Pseudomonadati; phylum Pseudomonadota; class Gammaproteobacteria; order Pseudomonadales; family Pseudomonadaceae; genus Pseudomonas; species Pseudomonas sp. GW821-FHT09D08. The sequence goes on along the minus strand of NZ_JBWKOX010000021.1, from coordinate 53,990 downwards.
GAGCTGGGCGCCAACCTGGAGCAGTTGAGCCAATACGCCATGGGCGTCAACAGCCCCGAAGCCGAGCGCTACCTGCCGCCGCTGCTGGCAGCCTCACAGCACCTGGGCAAGCTGTCCCTGGCCCGCGACAAACTGGTGAGCAGCGGCCGCGCGGAACTGGCGGACGATGTGGAACGCGAAGTCGGCAATATGCGCAGCCAGGCCGACCTGCTGGAGCAACTGCCATTACTCGGGGTAAAGGCCAGCGCAGAATCCAACACCGATGACTTTTCGGCCTTGATGGGCCTGGAAAACAGCACAAAAACCGAAGCCCAGGACACTGGCGTCGACCTCAAGCGCGAACTCAACGGCCTGCTGGCCCGCTACCCCGCCGAACTCCAGCGCACCCGCACGCAGATCCAGCAGCGTGCCGACCTGGCCGCCGCCACCCACTTGAAAATCGCCGCCGTTCAACAGGCCATCGCCGGCCTGGAGCCGGTGGTGCGTGCGCAACACGGCAAGATCCAGGGCGAAGTGCGCCTAATGCAAGGCGTGATGATCGGCCTGATTCTGCTGATCGCCCTGCTGATCGACACCCTGCAACGGCGCCTGGCGCGGGTGCTGACCAACCTGGCCCCGGCCTTGTCGACCTGGGGCGAGGGCAACTTCAGCCAACCGATCACCTTGGGCAAGACCAACCGCGAACTGCGCGACATCGAAGCGTCCCTCAACCGTCTACGCGCCTACCTGGTGGATCTGGTGGGTACCATCCGCGGCAATGCCGAAGAAGTGGCCGGCAGCAGCCGCGCCCTGGCCGAGCTGAGCAGTGGCCTGCACGACGGCGCCGAACGCCAGGCCGGGGATACTGCGCAGATTCGTGATTCCCTGGGCGAACTGGAAGCCACCATCCAGCAAGTCGCCGGTGATGCCAGCCAGGCGGCCGGCGCCAGCCGCAGCGCGGGCCAGGCGGTTGAGCAAGGCCAGCGCGTGATCGGCCTGAGCCTGACCGGCCTGCACGCGCTGGTGGGTGAAGTGCAGCAAAATGCGCAGATGATCGAGAAACTTGCCGAGGAGTCCGCCACCATTGGCGGCGTATTGACCGTGATTCGCTCGATTGCCGACCAGACCAACTTGCTGGCGCTCAACGCCGCCATCGAAGCCGCACGCGCCGGTGAAGCCGGACGCGGTTTTGCCGTGGTCGCCGACGAAGTGCGCACCCTGGCCCAACGCACCGCTGGCGCCACCGCCGAAATCCAGGGTTTGATCACCGGCCTGCAAACCGCTGCGCACCAATCGGTGCAGGGCATGCGCGCCCAGGTCGAACACGCCGAGGCTACCGCCCAGCAAGCCCAGGCGGCGGATGGCGCGCTGGATGAAATCGTCGGCGCGATCCAGACCATTTCCGACACCGCCGTGCGGATTGCCGATGTAACGGCGCAGCAAAGTGGCGCCGTGAGTGAGATTCGCGACAACAGCGAGCGGATTCATCAGTTGGGTGAGGATAATTTGCTGCGCATCGGCCAGGGCCGCAGCCAGGGTGAGCATTTGCTGGTGCTGGGTGGGCAGCTCAATACGGCTGTGCAGGCGTTCCGTGTCTGACCCGCCCCATGAAGATCCAAAATCAAATGAAGATCAAAATGTGGGAGGGTTCTACACCCCGATAGCGGTGGATCAGTTACAGATGTCGATACTGACACACTGCAATCGGGAGCAAGCCCCCTCCCACATTTGATCTCCACAGTATTCAAGGGCGTATTACCAATGACCGGATCCCAGCCACCAGTCACAAATTTTGCGCAATCCTCGCTAATCGTGCCGCCTACTGCATAGAACTGGACAGTCACAAAGGCTTTGCGGCATAGTCGCCGGGTTCTGCCTTGCCCACATCAATAACAAGGAACAGCCGATGGCGACCTTACTGGTTCTTCACGGACCCAACCTGAACCTGCTCGGCACCCGTGAACCGGGCGTCTACGGGGCAGTGACCCTCGATCAGATCAACCTGGATCTGGAGCGACGGGCACGTGAAGCCGGCCACCATTTGCTCTACCTGCAAAGCAATGCCGAGTATGAATTGATTGATCGCATCCATGCCGCCCGTAGCGAAGGCGTGGACTTTATCCTGATCAATCCCGCCGCTTTTACGCACACAAGCGTTGCATTACGTGACGCGCTGCTGGCGGTGAGCATCCCATTCATCGAAGTGCATTTATCGAACGTGCACAAACGCGAACCTTTCCGACATCACTCCTACTTCTCCGACGTTGCGGTAGGAGTGATCTGCGGCCTTGGCGCCAGCGGTTACCGACTGGCCCTGGAGGCCGCCCTGGAACAGCTTGAAGAACAGGCCAAGCGCCCCTGACCGACCCTTGGGAGTTGATGATTCATGGATATCCGTAAAGTTAAGAAACTGATCGAACTGCTGGAAGAATCCGGTATCGACGAGCTGGAAATCAAGGAAGGCGAAGAGTCCGTACGGATCAGCCGCCACAGCAAGACCCCGGCCCAACAGTTCTACGCACCCCAGATGCAAGCACCGGCTCCAGCTGCTGCTCCGGCCGCCGCCGCGCCTGCTGCTGCCGCTGCACCTGCCGCACCGGCTGCCCCAGCGCTGAACGGTTTCGTGGTCAAGTCGCCAATGGTCGGTACGTTCTACCGCACCCCGGCACCGACCTCGCCAGCCTTCGTTGAAGTGGGCAAGACCGTGAAAGTGGGCGACACCATCTGCATCGTTGAAGCGATGAAGATGATGAACCACATCACGGCCGAAAAAGCCGGTGTCATCGAATCCATCCTGGTAGAAAACGGTCAGCCGGTTGAGTACGACCAGCCGCTGTTCACCATCGTTTGAACCGCGGAGCGCCTTCGATGTTGAAACCTGCGAAGAAACTGCAAAAAGTCCTGATCGCCAACCGCGGCGAGATCGCGCTGCGTATCCTGCGCGCCTGTAAGGAAGAGGGCATCAAGACCGTCGCTGTTTACTCGACGGCCGATACCGAATTGATGCACGTGAAACTGGCGGACGAGAGCATCTGCATCGGCCCGCCACTGGCCACGAACTCGTACCTGAAAGTCTCGAACATCATCGCCGCCGCTGAAGTGACCGGCGCTGATGGCATCCACCCAGGCTACGGCTTCCTCGCGGAAAACGCCGATTTCGCCGAACAGGTGGAAAAATCCGGGTTTGCCTTCATCGGCCCGAAAGCCGAAACCATTCGCCTGATGGGCGACAAGGTCTCGGCCAAGGACGCCATGATCGCCGCCGGCGTGCCAACCGTGCCTGGCTCCGACGGCCCGCTGCCTGAAGACGAGGAAACCGCACTGCGCATTGGTCGCGAAGTCGGCTACCCGGTGATCATCAAGGCCGCCGGTGGCGGTGGTGGTCGCGGCATGCGCGTGGTGCACAAGGAAGAAGAACTGATCGAAGCGGCCAAGCAGACTCGCTCCGAAGCGGCTGCCTGGTTCGGCAACCCGATGGTCTACCTGGAGAAGTACCTGACCAACCCACGTCACGTGGAAGTGCAGGTACTGTCCGACGGCCAGGGCCACGCCATCCACCTGGGCGACCGCGATTGCTCGCTGCAACGTCGTCACCAGAAGGTGTTGGAAGAAGCCCCGGCACCGGGCCTGGATGAAAAAGCGCGTCAGGAAGTCCTGGCTCGCTGCGTCAAGGCGTGCATCGACATCAACTACCGTGGCGCCGGTACCTTCGAGTTCCTCTACGAGAACGGCCGTTTCTACTTCATCGAGATGAACACTCGTGTGCAGGTAGAGCACCCGGTGTCGGAGATGGTCACCGGTATCGACATCGTCAAGGAGATGCTCAGCATCGCCGCCGGCAACGTGCTGTCCTTCACCCAGGACGACGTGAAGATCCACGGTCACTCCCTGGAGTGCCGGATCAACGCCGAAGACCCGAAGACCTTTATCCCAAGCCCTGGCCTGGTCAAGCATTTCCACGCGCCCGGCGGCAACGGCGTACGTGTGGATTCGCACCTGTACAGCGGCTACAAGGTTCCGTCCAACTACGACTCGCTGATCGGCAAGCTGATCACCTGGGGCGCGACCCGCGACGAGGCCATGGCCCGTATGCGCAATGCCCTGGACGAAATCGTGGTCGACGGCATCAAGACCAACATCCCGCTGCACCGGGACCTGGTTCGTGATGAAGGCTTCTGCGAAGGTGGTGTGAACATTCACTACCTGGAACACAAACTGGCCAACCAGTAAGTGCTCCACCCAACAAAGCCGCCTTCGGGCGGCTTTGTTGTTTCTGCACACCTGTTTTCCAGGATGCACACAGTCCAAATGTGGGAGGGGGCTTGCTCCCGATAGCGGTGGATCAGTTACAGATACTGAGGCTGACACACTGCAATCGGGAGCAAGCCCCCTCCCACATTTGGTTCGCATTCACTCAGTAATGTCGTCTTATGCTGTTCGCTCGCGTAAACTTGCGCGCTTTCGCAGCCTACCCCGCTGCACACTCATTTTTTTCAAAGGTGCCCGCCATGCCTTGGCTGCAAGTCCGTCTCGCCATCAGCCCAGAACAAGCCGAAACCTACGAAGACGCGTTCCTCGAAGTGGGCGCCGTCTCGGTGACCTTCATGGACGCCGAAGACCAGCCGATCTTCGAACCCGAACTGAATACCACCCCGCTGTGGTCCCACACCCATCTGCTGGCCCTGTTCGAAGACGGCACCGACGCCGCCGCCGTGCTGGCCCATATGGAATTGCTCACCGGCAGCCCGTTGCCCGAGCATCACAGCGAAATCATCGAAGACCAGGACTGGGAACGCAGCTGGATGGACAACTTCCAGCCGATGCGCTTCGGCCAGCGCCTGTGGATCGTGCCGAGCTGGCATGCCGCCCCGGAGCCGAACGCGGTCAACCTGCTGCTGGATCCGGGCCTGGCATTCGGCACCGGCACCCACCCCACCACCGCGCTGTGCCTGGAGTGGCTGGACGGCCAGGACCTGACCGACAGCCACGTGCTGGATTTCGGCTGCGGCTCGGGGATCCTGGCGATCGCCGCCCTGTTGCTGGGCGCCAAGGAGGCCGTGGGCACCGACATCGACGTGCAGGCCCTGGAAGCGTCCCGGGATAACGCCGGGCGCAACAACGTACCTGAAGACAAATTCCCGCTCTACCTGCCGCAGGATTTGCCCCAGGTGCAGGCCGACGTGCTGGTCGCCAATATCCTCGCCGGCCCGCTGGTGTCCCTGGCGCCGCAACTGTCGAGCCTGGTCAAGCCGGGCGGGCGCCTGGCGCTGTCGGGCATCCTCGCCGAGCAGGGCGAAGATGTCGCCGCCGCCTACGCCAAGGATTTCGAGCTGGACCCGATCGCTAACCGTGATGGCTGGGTACGCATCAGCGGACGTCGGCGTTAGAATGAGCGCTTGCCTGAATCGGATGGCCGCATGACCGACAGTTTCGTCACCCAGTGCCCGCATTGCCAAACCCGCTTTCGCGTCAACCACGCCCAATTGAGCGTGGCTCGCGGCGTGGTTCGCTGCGGCTCGTGCCTGCAAGTCTTCAACGCTGCCCGCCAGCTGCTGGAGCAGCGCGCCCAGGCGCCTGCGCCGGAGCAGCCGGCCACGATCAAGCCTGTGCGCGAAGCCGCGCCTGAGCCACAGCGGGCAATCAGCCAGAAGCAGTGGAGCGCCGAAGAGCTGGACCTGGACAACCTGGACCTGGACCAGGAACTGGCCAAGCTGGAACGCCGCGAGATTCAGCACACACTGCCCGTGGGCGCGGAACGCCGCCAGCCCGGTGCCGACCGCCGGCAGAAAGAAGACGCTCTCAGCGCCAGCCGCGAAACCGTCAAGGCCGAAGAAGAAAAATGGGCCGCCAGCCTGTTCAGCGAACCGCCTGAAGAACGCGCTAACGCTTCCGAAGACGAACCTGAACCGACCAAAGCCCCCGCGACCCGGCAGCGCACCGAGCCTTCCATGTCGTTACACCTCGACGATGAGCCCGCGCTGCGCTCCCCCCCGGAAGATGAACACATCGACCCGCCGTTCACGCCCCTGACAGCGGCAGCGGATGAAGCGGAGCCCGAAGAGCGCGCGCAATCCCGTCGCAAGCGCCCACGTCCCGAGGCCGGCGTCCATGACGACCTGCTCCAGGACCTGGAAGACGACCCTCTGCACCTGTACGCGCAAAAACGCCCGCAGGGCCTGGGCCGTCGCCTGATCTGGATGCTGCTGGTACTGATCGCCGCCGCCGGCCTGGCCGCGCAGTACATTGCCTATCAATTCGACGACCTGGCCCGCCAGGACGCTTACCGCCCGTGGTTCCAGCAACTGTGCCCGACACTGGGCTGCACAGTGCCGTCGCGGGTCGATATCGCCCATATCAAGAGCAGCAACCTGGTGGTACGCAGCCACCCTGAGTTCGCCGGGGCGCTGGTGGTGGATGCGATCATCTATAACCGCGCGACGTTCTCCCAGCCCTTTCCGCTGCTGGAACTGCGTTTCGCCGACCTCAACGGCAACCTGATTGCCAGTCGTCGCTTCAAGCCCGCCGAATACCTGAGCGGCGAGTTGGCCGGGGTGAGCGAAATGCCATCGCAAACCCCGATCCATATCTCCCTGGATATCCTCGATCCGGGCAATAAAGCCGTGAATTACAGCCTGAGCTTCCACTCGCCCGAGTGAATCGGCCTACGCACCGTCGCTTGACGGTGGAGTATTGATTGGTCACCGCCCATCCAAACCGGCGGCGATAAAGAAATAACTGTTCAGATTTTATCCAATTCAGCCTTTATCCAGTCATCGAGAGCGGGTATCATGCCAACCCTTTTTCGAACTCTAATGATCCGGCCCCACAACAGGGAAGTCCTATGTCGGCGGTACGCATCGGCCCATATACATTGCAGAATGGCTTGATTCTCGCCCCGATGGCGGGCGTCACCGACCAGCCCTTTCGTCAGCTGTGCAAGCGTTTGGGCGCGGGTCTAGTAGTCTCGGAAATGGTCACCAGCGACATGAGCTTGTGGAACACCCGCAAATCGCGGATGCGCATGATCCACGAAGGTGATCCCGAGCCCCGCTCGGTCCAGATCGCCGGCGGTGATGCGCAGATGCTGGCGGATGCGGCCCGGGCCAACGTGGAGTTGGGCGCACAGATCATCGATATCAACATGGGCTGCCCGGCCAAGAAGGTCTGCAACAAGGCCGCCGGTTCCGCGCTGTTGAAAGATGAGCAGTTGGTTGCCGAGATCCTGCAGGCCGTTGTTGCCGCAGTGGATGTGCCGGTGACCCTGAAGATTCGTACCGGTTGGGACCGGGACAACAAGAACGGCCTGACGGTGGCGAAGATCGCCGAACAGGCAGGCATTACAGCGCTGGCGGTGCATGGTCGCACCCGCGCCGACCTTTACACCGGTGAAGCCGAGTACGACACCATCGCCGCGATCAAGCAGGCGGTGTCGATGCCGGTATTTGCCAATGGCGACATCGACTCGGCCGAAAAAGCCCGGCGCGTGCTGCACGCCACCGGTGCCGATGGTGTGTTGATTGGCCGGGCCGCCCAGGGGCGGCCGTGGATTTTTCGTGAGGTCGAGCATTTCCTGCGTACGGGTGAAGTCCTGCCAGCGCCGGAACTGGTCGAGGTGGAACGTATTCTGCTAGAGCATCTGGCTGCACTTCACACCTTCTATGGAGAGGTGATGGGCGTGCGTATTGCTCGCAAGCATGTGGGTTGGTATCTCGCAACCCTGCCAGGCGCCAGGGAGTTTCGCGCCGGGTTCAATCGTTTGGATGAAACGCAAGCACAGGTCACCGCCGTTCGTGAGTTTTTTGCCGAACGAGACAAGAGCCTGAGAGCAGGGGACGGAGAATGGGTGGCCGCATGACGATGATGACCGAGACTTTAGTGAGTGGAACAACACCCGTGAGCGACAACGTCAATTTGAAACAGCACCTCAACACGCCGAGCGAAGAAGGCCAGACCCTTCGCGGGAGTGTCGAGAAGGCGCTGCATAATTATTTCGCCCACCTTGAGGGCGCTTCCGTCACGGACGTGTACAACCTGGTGCTCTCCGAAGTCGAGGCGCCCCTGCTCGAAAGCGTGATGAACTACGTCAAGGGCAACCAGACCAAAGCCAGTGAGCTGCTGGGCCTCAACCGTGGCACCTTGCGCAAAAAGCTCAAGCAATACGATTTGCTGTAAGCATTCAATCAAACCAGAAAGGCGCCCGCGTAAAACCGGTCGCCTTTTTTGCTGACTCCTTTGCTTTTGATGGAAATTGAAATGACCGACCAGACTACCCGCCTGCCGATCCGCCGCGCCTTGATCAGTGTCTCCGACAAGACCGGGATCCTCGAATTTGCCCGGGAGCTGGAAGCCCTGGGCGTGGAAATCCTCTCCACGGGCGGGACCTTCAAGCTGCTGCAGGACAACGGCGTGGCCGCAGTGGAAGTGGCGGACTACACCGGTTTCGCAGAAATGATGGACGGTCGCGTCAAGACCCTGCACCCGAAAATCCACGGCGGCATCCTCGGCCGTCGCGGCATCGACGACGCCATCATGACCGAGCACGGCATCAAGCCGATCGACCTGGTGGCCGTCAACCTCTACCCGTTCGAAGCCACCATCAACAAGCCAGGCTGCGACCTGCCGACCGCCATCGAAAACATCGATATCGGCGGCCCGACCATGGTTCGCTCGGCGGCCAAGAACCACAAAGACGTGGCCATCGTGGTCAACGCCGGCGACTACGCCCAGGTGCTGGAAAGCCTGAAAGCCGGCGGCCTGACCTACGCCCAGCGTTTCGACCTGATGCTCAAGGCGTTCGAACACACCGCCGCCTACGACGGTATGATCGCCAACTACATGGGCACCGTGAACCAGGCCGCCGACACCCTGAGCACAGAAGGCCGCAGCCAGTTCCCGCGCACCTTCAACAGCCAGTTCATCAAGGCCCAGGAAATGCGCTACGGCGAGAACCCGCACCAGAGCGCGGCGTTCTACGTGGAAGCCAAGCCTGCCGAAGTGGGCATCGCCACTGCGACCCAACTGCAAGGCAAAGAACTGTCCTACAACAACGTGGCCGACACCGACGCCGCGCTGGAATGCGTGAAGAGCTTCGTCAAGCCGGCCTGCGTGATCGTCAAGCACGCCAACCCGTGCGGCGTGGCCGTAAGCCCGGACGCTGAAGGCGGCATTCGCCAGGCGTACGAACTGGCCTACGCCACCGACACCGAATCCGCGTTCGGCGGCATCATCGCGTTCAACCGTGAACTGGATGCAGAGACGGCCAAGGCCATCGTCGAGCGTCAGTTCGTCGAAGTGATCATCGCCCCTTCCGTGAGCGAAGAAGCCCGCGCCATCGTGGCGGCCAAAGCCAACGTGCGCCTGCTGGCCTGCGGCGAGTGGTCGGCTGAACGTGCCGCTGCCTGGGACTACAAGCGCGTCAACGGCGGCCTGCTGGTACAGAGCCGCGATATCGGCATGATCGGCAGCGCAGACCTCAAGGTAGTGACCAAGCGCGCCCCGACCGAGCAAGAGATCAACGACCTGATCTTCGCCTGGAAAGTGGCCAAGTACGTTAAATCCAACGCCATCGTCTACGCCAAGAACCGCCAGACCATCGGTGTCGGCGCTGGCCAGATGAGCCGCGTGAACTCGGCGCGTATCGCCGCGATCAAGGCCGAGCATGCCGGTTTGCAGGTGGCCGGCTCGGTGATGGCGTCGGATGCATTCTTCCCGTTCCGTGATGGCCTGGACAACGCCGCGAAAGCCGGCGTGACTGCCGTGATCCAACCGGGCGGCTCGATGCGCGATGCCGAGGTGATCGCCGCTGCCGATGAAGCCGGCATTGCCATGGTCTTCACCGGCATGCGCCACTTCCGTCACTAAACACCACTGCTTTCCTACTGTAGGAGCGAGCTTGCTCGCGAAAAAACCGAGAACGCCACGGGGAGTCAGATGCCCCCGTTATCGTTGACGATCTTCGCGAGCAAGAACTAGGCGTCCCCCTCGCTCCTACAGAAAGCACAGCGTTTCACAGAGGTTTTTGAAATGAATGTTTTGATCATTGGCAGCGGTGGCCGTGAACACGCCCTGGCCTGGAAAGTTGCCCAGGACCCACGGGTCCAGAAAGTCTTCGTCGCCCCCGGCAACGCCGGTACCGCCATCGAAGCCAAGTGCGAAAACGTCGCCATCGACGTACTGGCCCTTGAGCAACTGGCCGACTTCGCCGAGAAAAACGTCTCCCTGACCATCGTCGGTCCGGAAGTGCCATTGGTTGCCGGTGTCGTAGACCTGTTCCGCAGCCGCGGCCTGGATTGCTTCGGCCCAACCGCCGGCGCGGCCCAGCTGGAAGGCTCGAAAGCCTTCACCAAGGATTTCCTGGCGCGCCACAAGATCCCGACGGCCGACTACCAGAACTTCACCGAGATCGAGCCCGCCCTGGCCTACCTGCGTGAAAAAGGTGCGCCGATCGTGATCAAGGCCGACGGCCTGGCCGCCGGTAAAGGCGTGATCGTCGCCATGACCCTGCAGGAAGCCGAAGACGCCGTGCGTGACATGCTCGCCGGTAACGCCTTTGGTGACGCGGGTTCGCGCGTCGTCATCGAGGAATTCCTCGACGGCGAAGAAGCCAGCTTTATCGTGATGGTCGACGGCAAGAACGTGCTGCCGATGGCCACCAGCCAGGACCACAAACGCGTCGGCGACGCCGACACTGGCCCGAACACCGGCGGCATGGGTGCCTACTCCCCAGCCCCGGTGGTGACCGCCGACGTGCACCAGCGCGTGATGGACCTGGTGATCTGGCCGACCGTGCGCGGCATGGCCGATGAAGGCAATGTGTACACCGGTTTCCTCTACGCCGGCCTGATGATCGACAAAGCCGGTAACCCGAAAGTCATCGAGTTCAACTGCCGCTTCGGCGACCCGGAAACCCAACCGGTGATGCTGCGCCTGCAATCGAGCCTGGTGCTGCTGGTGGAAGCCGCCCTCGCCCAGGCCCTGGACAAGGTTGAAGCGCAGTGGGATCCACGTCCGAGCGTAGGCATTGTGCTGGCCGCCGGTGGTTACCCGGCCGACTACGCCAAGGGCGATGTGATTGAAGGCCTGGACGCGGCTGCTACCCTGGAAGGCAAGGTGTTCCATGCGGGCACCGCGCTCAAGGACGGCAAGGTGGTGACCGCCGGAGGCCGTGTGCTGTGCGCCACCGCCATGGGTGCCAGCGTCGACGCCGCACAGCAACAGGCGTACAAGCTGGCTGCAAAAATCGACTGGAAAGGCTGCTTCTACCGCACGGACATCGGCTACCGCGCCATTGCCCGTGAACGTGGCGAAAGCCAGTAACGCTAGCTATCCGTTCGGTTAGGCAAGGGCTTCTGGCCCTTGCCGTATACAGGCCTCCCCGCGCATAGTTAACCGTGCATCAACCTACGAAGGGATTTCGCCGTGCGCTGGCTCAGGATCGCCATAGGTTTCACTGTCAGTCTGCTGACGCTGCTCTGCTTGTTCCCGGCCCAGGCCGCCGCGCAAGGCAGTGGCTGGGCAGTATTGCTTGATGAACAGGCCGACCTGCAGCTGAGCGACATCCGCTCCTCGCGCTACACCAATCAATTCAGCCCCATCGAACTGGACCGCATTACCGCCGCGGAACCGGACGGTGCGTTGTGGGTACGTTTCAAGCTGCAACCTGGCAAGCACGAGCAGGTGCTGCGGGTATTCGCCCCGGACCTGGCACACCTGAGCCTCTATGTGCTGGACGGCGACACCCTGATCGAGCAACAAAGCAGCGGTAACCGCCAGCCCCAGGCGGAACGTCCGCTGCCCAGCAACGACTTCATGCTGCCGATGCCCCAGAGCCAAAAGACCCTCGACGTCTACCTGCGCCTGGTTTCAGAGCACGAACTGCGCCCCTATATCACCCTGGAGTCGGCCGTGCTGGCCGCCGCCGACCAGACCCAGACATTGATCTACGGCCTGCTGTTCGGCTGCCTGCTGATGCTGATCCTGCACAACCTCACGCGCTTCGCTTACCACCGCTCGCGTAGCAGCCTGTGGCTGGCGGCCTGCGAACTGCTATTGATGCTCAGCCTGGCGCTGCTGCTCAACCTGGTAGGCCCATGGCTGCCGAACTGGCACGCGGTCCAGACCCCGGGCGCCTACCTGGCCCTGCTGCTGACCGCGCCGTGCGGGCTGATGTATGCCTATCGCTTCTTCATGCCCCTGGGGCCGCATCCGCTGAACAAGCTGTTGATGGCCGACATCCTGTTTATCGTGCTGTGCGGCCTGCTGCTGTTGTTCGTCAGTACCCTGCCGCTGAACATCATCACCTACGCGCTGGTGGCCCTGGCGGGCCTGAGCATGCTGTTTGTCTCGGCGTATCACTGGCAGAAAGGCTACCGCCCGGCGCGCTTGTTCGTGGCGGGCATGGTGGTGTTCAACATCGGTACGCTGATCATTCTCCCGGCGTTGCTGGGGCTGACGATGGTGTCGCCCCAGGGTTTGATCGTCACATTGCTGGCCTTCATCTGCCTGAGCGGCCTGTTGATGAGCCTGGCCCTGGGCGAGCGCCAGCGTGCGATTGTCGAGGCCCGCTTCAGCCTCAGCCGCGACCTGGCCGCCAGCAATGCCGAGATCGCCGCCAAGGCCGAATTCCTGGCCAAGATCAGCCACGAAATCCGCACCCCCATGAACGGCGTGCTGGGCATGACCGAACTGCTGCTGGGCACGCCACTGTCGGTGAAGCAGCGCGACTACGTACAAACCATCCACAGCGCCGGTAACGAGCTGCTGACATTGATCAACGAGATCCTCGACATCTCCAAGCTCGAATCCGGGCAGATCGAGCTGGATGACGTGCAATTCGACCTCAATGCGCTGATCGAAGACTGCCTGAGCATCTTCCGCGCCAAGGCCGAGCAGCAGAACGTCGAGTTGATCAGCTTCATCCAGCCCCAGGTGCCCCGCGTCATCAGCGGCGATCCGACCCGCCTGCGCCAGGCGCTGCTGAGCCTGCTGGAAAACGCCCTGCACAAAACCGACGAAGGCGAAGTGCTGATCGTCGTCGCCCTGGATGACCGCAGCACCAAGCCGCGCCTGCGCATTGCCGTGCAGGACAGCGGCCTGCCGATGGAAGCCGCTGAACGCGAGGCCCTGCTGCACAGCGAACTGCACAGCAAGAACTTCCTCTCGGCCACCCGCTTGAGCGGCCACCTGGGCCTGGTGATCGCGCGCCAGTTGATCCTGTTGATGAACGGTGAATTCGGCATCAAGAGCGGCAGCCATCAGGGCAGCACGTTATGGCTGACCCTGCCGCTGGACCCGGAACGCCTGGAACACCCCACCTCCGACCTCGACGGCCCGCTCAAAGGCGCGCGCGTGCTGGTGGTGGACGACAACGATACGTGCCGCAAAGTGCTGGTGCAGCAATGCTCGGCCTGGGGCCTGAATGTCAGCGCCGTGCCGTCCGGCAAAGAGGCCCTGGCCTTGCTGCGCACCAAGGCGCACCTGCGCGACTACTTCGATGTGGTGCTATTGGACCAGAACATGCCCGGCATGACCGGCATGCAACTGGCGGCGAAGATCAAGGAAGACCCGAGCCTGAACCACGACATCCTGCTGATCATGCTCACCGGCATCAGCAATGCGCCGAGCAAGATCATCGCGCGTAACTGCGGGATCAAGCGCATCCTCGCCAAGCCGGTTGCCGGTTATACCCTCAAGACCACCCTGGCCGACGAGTTGACCCAGCGCAGCAAAGGTGGCGTGCAGCCCCGTCCGCCCCTCAGCGTCCCGGCGACGGTGACCGTGCCCAGCGATTTCAGGATCCTGGTGGCCGAAGACAACAGCATCTCCACCAAAGTGATTCGCGGCATGCTCGGCAAGCTCAACCTCAACCCGGATACCGCCAGCAACGGCGAGGAAGCCCTCGAGGCGATGAAGGCCCAGCGTTATGACCTGGTGTTGATGGACTGCGAGATGCCGGTTCTCGATGGTTTCTCGGCGACCCAGCAACTGCGGGCGTGGGAAGTCAGCCACCAGCGCATTCGCACACCCGTGGTAGCGCTCACGGCGCATATCCTTTCGGAGCACAAAGAACGCGCACGCCAGGCGGGGATGGACGGGCACATGGCCAAGCCGGTGGAGTTATCGCAATTGCGTGAGCTGGTGGAGTTCTGGGTGGCGCAGCGTCAACAACGGCCTGAACACGCCCCGTCCTGACTTGAAATGTAATTCCACTGTGGGTGGGGGCTTGCTTCAGTCAAGAGCGAACACCGTACCTGTGGCGAGCGGGCTTGCCACAGTTACAGTGTTCCTCCTTAACTGACTGGCATCAGGGCAAGCCCCCTCCCACATTTGCTCCGTGTCGCCTGTTAGACTCTCCACACTTTTCCTGCCGCGAGCCACCCCCATGCTCCACGTGTTATTCAGCGTTTACCTGAAGATGCTGGTGCTCTACAGCCCGTTCTTCGTGCTGTCCTGCTTTATCAGCCTGACCCGTGGTTATTCGAGCAAAGAGCGGCGGCGCCTGGCCTGGAAAGTGGCGCTGGCGACCCTGGTGTCCAGCGTATTGCTCTACCTATTCGGCCGGGTGATCTTCAGCGTGTTCGGCATCACCGTGGATGCCTTTCGCATCGGCGCCGGCAGTGTGCTGTTTATCTCCGCCCTGGGCATGGCCCAAGGCAAGTCGGCCGTGCAGACCGACAATGTGCAGCAGGACGTGACCATCGTGCCGCTGACCATCCCCCTCACGGTCGGCCCCGGCACCATCGGTGCGCTGTTGGTCATGGGCGTCAGCCAACCGCACTGGGATGACAAGATCACGGCCATCCTCAGCATCGCCCTGGCCAGCCTCACGGTCGGCGTGGTGCTGTACCTGTCCAACCGTATCGAACGGATTCTCGGTGACCAGGGCTTGCAGATTGTCAGTCGGTTGATGGGATTGTTCGTGTGTGCCCTCGCCGCGCAAATCATCTTTACCGGGGTGCGCGGCTACCTGGTGCCTTAGATCCGGTATTTGGCAATCGCCGACTGCACCTTGTCGCCCGCGCTCTCGCGCATCAGTCGGATGGTTTTTTCGTTGACCACCGAGGTATTCAGCACCAGGCAGGTTTGTCCGCTGAAGGCCTCGAACTGGGTACTGTCCCATTCCAGAAATGGCAGCCCAACCTGCTTGCTCACGCCATGGGTACTGTAAGTCACCAGCACCATCGTCAATTCGCCGTCCGTTTCGGCGCATGACGCCAGGCCAAAATCACCGCCCTCGTGCACGCTGCTATTGCGCTTGAACAGCTCGAAGGATGCCGGCTGCTGCTTCAGGGCCTCCAGCGCATCGGCGGCCAGTTTGGGCAGCACAGTGAGCAACGGCCCGGTCAGTGACGTCGACGCCAACAGGCTGGCGATGATATTCAGCGCCGCAAGTTGCACCGTCAGGCCCTTGCCGGAGCTTGAAACCCGCTCGAATCGACTGCGCACCGGCAGCCAGCCCAAACCGACCATCACCTTGATGAATTCGTCGTACCAGGCCTCGGTACCTCGGTGGATATTCAATACATCGCTGACGTAGCTGCTGGCCAGCAGATAGCTTTTACGGATGTATTCCCGGTTCAGCCCGGACAGCCCCTCGGCAAACGAAATCACACTGTTGTTGACCACCGCCGCGTTGCTGTCGTCCTCCACGTCGAGCGGCGGCAATGAGGGCTGCGCGCCTGGCGCCCTCGGCAATGTATAGGCAGCAATCAACTTGCGCCGTTTTGTGTTGTTGATCCTTCTGTGATGTCGCTCCATTTTCAGTTCTCCACAAACACCCCGACTCGGGGCTTGTGTCCACACTAGTCCAGCCACCGGCGGCTCTTCCATGCCACAAACATCGCTTGCCAGCACACGGCAAAAACCCCTGCCCAGCAATGACGGGGCACTCCTCGAGCCCTTCCGGTTTTCGCGGTAAAAAAAAGAAAAAGCCCCGAGCGACAATAGGCAATCACCCATTGTCATTCGGAGCTTTCGTGCAGCCATCCAGGCGTTTTCAGGAGGCGGGCTTTGCACCGTACCAGCGCGGCGTGTACACCCATTCACCGCCACCAGCGCGAGGGAATGTGCAGGTAGTGGACGAGCCGACCAGCACCATGGTGCGCATGTCCACCTGGTCTGGCGTGAGTTGCCCGAGGGTGGTGACGCGCAGGGTCTGGCCGGGGCGACCGATATCGCGACCCAGCACCACCGGGGTTTCAGGCGTGCGGTGTTGCGCGACGATTTCCAGGGCGCGCCCCAGCTGCCAAGGCCGCGAACGCGAGATCGGGTTGTAGAACGCCAGGGCCAGGTCGGCCTGGGACGCGAGGTCCAGGCGCTTTTCGATGATCGACCAGGGCTTGAGGTTGTCCGACAGCGACATCACGCAAAAGTCGTGGCCCAACGGCGCGCCGGCCTGGGCCGCGGTGGCCAGGGAGGCCGAAACCCCCGGCAGGATTTCCAGGTCGACCTGATGCCACGCCGGATCGCCGGACTCGTGCAACGCCTCGATCACCGCCGCCGCCATGGCGAAGACGCCCGGGTCGCCGGACGACACCACCACCACCGAACGCCCCTGGGCGGCCAGCTCGAAGGCGTGGCGGGCGCGCTGCATCTCTTCGCGGTTATCGGTGCAATGCTGTACCTGATCGTCACGGAACGGCCCGGCCATGCGCACGTAGGTTTCATAGCCCAGCACATCGGTGCAGCGTGCCAGCTCGGCCTTGACCGCCGGCACCATCAGCTCGGCGGCGCCAGGGCCCAGGCCGATCACGGCAAGGCGGCCACGGCGGCGGCCGACCTGGGCCAGGTCCAGCGGTTGGTCAGCCACCTCGATGACAATATCGGCAGCCTGGGTAACACCCCCAAAGCGCAGCGGTACACCCAACGCCGACGCGGCTTCGTGCAACGACGGGTCAGCCATCTGCGTATCGCTGGCCAACAGGCACGCCAGGGATTGCACGGCAATGCCCGCCTCGTGCAAGGCCGCGCGCACACGCTCGGCCAACTGCGCACCCGGCTTGCAGGTCACGCACACCGTCTTCGGATAGATCAGCAACTCGTTGGCGGCGGGCACACGCTCGGCACTGCCCACGTGAATGGCTAGATGCGCCTGCTGGTCCTGGGGCAAATTCGCCTGGTCCAACCACGGCGCAGCGCCTTCGATGCGCACGCTTTCGCCGGCCAGCAGGTCGGACACGAAGCGCTTGCCCAGTTCCAGGTCCGCCAGCTCATAACCCGCAGGCGGGTTGAGCAGGCAGGTGCCGAAACGCAGCTCGCCACTGGTGGTGATCGCCGCAGCGACACCCAGTGCTGCCGCGATGTCCCGTGCCATGACGTTCACCCCGCCAAGGCCACCGAGCAACGGCACCACGGCGCTGCCATCTTCCGCCACGGCCAGCACGGCGGGTTCCTCACCTTTCTCCAGCAGCAGCGGCGCCAGGGTGCGGATCACGATGCCGGCCGCACACAGGGCGATCAGCGGCGTGCCCTGCTGGTACAACTGATGCAGGGTCGCGCCGAATTCGCTGTAAGACTGGTCCGCCCCCTCAACCCGCCCGGCCAGGCCGTGGATCAGTGCCCCAGGGTAAACCTGCTGGATCCTGCGCGCGGTGGCCAGGCTGCCCTGGCCCAGAATGACAATCGCCGGGTTCATCAACCTTGCCACCGTTCACCCGGCACGATGATCAGCGAGAAGTACGGCGAAGACATCGGCTCCACCTGGTCCAGCGCCACGATTTTCTGGTTGGCCATGGTCGCGCGTTCCACATACAGCGCGCGCTCGGCCAGGCCGAGTTCTTCGAGTACCTGGCGCACCTTGGGGAAGTTGCGCCCCAGCTTCATGATCACCGCCGCGTCGGCATCCGCCAGGCGGCGCTTGAGGTCTTCGTGGGGCAATACGCCCGACAGCACCGACAGGCTCTGGTTGCGATACACCAACGGTGCGCCCAGCACCGAGGCGCCGCCAAGCATCGAGCACACACCGGGGATAACCTGGGCTTCGTAGCGCTCGGCCAAGCGGTCATGCAAATACATATAGGAGCCGTAGAAGAACGGGTCGCCTTCACAGATCACCGCCACGTCGCGACCGGCGTCCAGGTGCACGGCCACCTCGACACTGGCGGTGTCGTAGAAGTCGCTGATCACTTGTTCATAGGACAATGGCGCCGGCAGCGCTTCGGTGGTCACCGGGTACACCAGCGGCATCAAGGTTTGCTGTGGCACCAGGTGGTCTTCGATGATGCCGAAGGCGTTACCCTTCTTGCCCTTGGCCACGAAATAGGCCACCACCGGCGATTCGCGCAGCAGGCGCAGGGCCTTGAGGGTGATCAGTTCCGGGTCGCCGGGGCCGACGCCCAGGCCGATCAAACGTCCGCGTGCCGGCATTATTCGACCTCCGTGGCGAGCGCATTCACCGCCGCGGCGGCCATGGCACTGCCGCCCAGGCGGCCCTGCATGATCACGAACGGTACGCCGCGGCTGTCCGCTGCCAGCATCGCCTTGGATTCGGCCGCGCCGACAAACCCGACCGGGAAGCCGAGGATCAACGCCGGTTTTGGTGCACCCGCGTCGAGCATTTCCAGCAGGTAGAACAACGCCGTCGGCGCATTGCCGATCACCACCACGCTGCCTTCCAGGTGCGGACGCCACAGCTCCAGGGCCGCAGCGGAACGGGTATTGCCCAGCTCCCGCGCCAACTCCGGCACGCTGTCGTCGCGCAGGGTGCAGATCACCGGGTTGTTGGCCGGCAGGCGCGCACGGGTCACGCCTTCGGAGACCATCCGCGCATCACACAGAATCGGCGCACCAGCGGCCAGCGCATCGCGCCCGGCCTTACCCGCGCCGTCGGAGAACTGCAGGCCGTCGATGGCCTCGACCATGCCGCAGGCATGGATCACCCGCACCGCGAGTTTCTCCAGGTCGGCCGGGATACGCTCCAACTTGGCTTCCGCGCGAATAATGGCGAAGGAGTTGCGATAGATCTCCTGACCGTCGCGGATGTAATCAATCATCGGTGTTGCTCCGTGGGTGAGCGCGCAGCAAGGCGCCCGCCGCTTCAATGGAAAGGGTGCGTGCGTGCAGCCGGCCGAAACCGGGATGGGCTGCCTCGCGAAAATACAGGTCGTAGTGGCCGGGGCTCACCGCCAGCAAGGTGACCGGCGCGATATGTGCGGCGGCGCAGGAACGTGGGCAGCCGGACAGGTGCACGTCATGGCCGGGGTGCAGCGCGGCCAAGTGCACGGCGTCGGCCTTGGTGTCGGCGAGGGCCTTGCCGCAACCGCTGGAACCGGTACAGGCGATCACGCGCGCCAAGGGTTGGTCGACGGTGCAGAGGAAGCCCAGTTGCGCCAGGCGTTGGGTCACGGCGTGAGGTTTTTCGACGTTGGGCAGTAACACACCTTGCCAGGGAGTGAAGCGCACGGTGCCGTCGCCATATTCGCTGGCGAGCTGCGCCACGCCTGTGAGCATCGTCGAATCCAGGCGCCCCAAGGGTGCGATGGCCGCGACGTAGAATTGATTGCTTTGAGCCTGTGGATAACTCCCCAGATGCAGCAAAGCGCCGCTGGGCGGGCGTTTGAAGCCATCGGCCGGCAGCAGCGGCAGGCTGAGGCGACTCAACAACTTATCCACAGCCAGATGGCGCATGCGGGTTTGCTCTGGGGTGGCGAGGTCAAGAAACGCCTCCAGCACCGCCACCACCAACCCATGACCCTGTGCCAACGGCACGGCGGCCAACGGTGCATCCCGCCCTGGACAACCCGCCAGGCCGAACGCAAGGAGCGTCTCGCCATTGCGTACGAACGCCGACAGCCACAGATCATGATGATGCTCGAGCATCGCCAGGGCCTCGCCGCCATCCAGTTGCACGGCGAACTTGGCCGACAGCTCATGGAAACGCGGACGGTTTTGCAGGCTGGCGAGGATCTGCTCGGCCAGCGGCCGGGTGTCGAACAGCATCTGCGGGTCGATACCGGCGCTGGGGCTGAGCATCAGGTTGCGCACGTCATCGCCAGCGGCGTTACTCGGGCCCAGATCGGCGGCCAGCAGCATGGCGATCAAGGCGTCTTGCTCGGCACCGATCCCACGTATCTGCAGGTTGGCGCGGTTGGTCGCCTCGATCACCCCGCCCGCATAGGCCTGGGCCGCGTCCGCCACGGCACAGGCCTGGGCGGCGCTGATCGAGCCACCGGCCAGTTTGATCCGGCAGATGCCGCCATCCAGCGCCTGGACGATACGCAGCAACCCCGGACAAGCCGAGGGGCGCAAGGTATTCACAGCGGGCGTTGGGTTCATGGGGCTACCGGTTGACGGGTAAAGGCGCGGTATTATGCCTGCTTTGTCCGGCGGCATGAAAAGCCTGCCCGTCGGATGTCGCTCAAGGAATTGATATGTCGCCCTGGCTGACGGTTGTAGGCATCGGTGAAGACGGCTTCAAGGGGCTGGGCAGGAATGCCCGGCATGCCCTATTGCGCGCTTCGCGGATTATAGGTGGTCAGCGCCAGTTGGACCTGTTGCCAGTGTGTATTCGCGGTGAGCGCCAGGTGTGGCCGAGCCCGTTCTCCCTGGAACCGGTACTGGCGCGGCGTGGCGAGCCTGTGTGCGTGCTGGCCAGTGGTGACCCGATGTTTTATGGGGTGGGGGCCAGCCTGGCACGACAGGTGGCGGCTGAGGAACTGCTGATTTTGCCGGCGCCGTCGTCGGTGTCGTTGGCGGCGGCGCGGCTGGGCTGGCCGTTGCAGGAGGTGGTGACGCTGTCCGTAGTGGCCCGGCCGGTGGCGGCGATCAATGCGCATCTGGCCACAGGTGTGCGTTTACTGGTACTGAGTAATGACGGCGGCAGTCCCGCGTTGATTGCTTCGTTGTTGGCTGAATCCGGGTTTGGGCCCAGCCGATTGACAGTATTTGAACACCTGGGCAGCGCAAATGAGCGGCGCATCGACGGTTTGGCTGAGGATTGGCAGCACGCCTGTGTCGCCGATTTGAACCTGGTCGCCATCGACTGCGTGGCCTCCAGCGACACACCACGTCTGTCGCGCCTCGCTGGCTTGCCCGATTCCGCCTTCCGGCACGACGGCCAACTGACCAAACGCGATGTGCGCGCCATGACCCTCGCCCGCCTCGCCCCGATGCCCGGCGAACTGCTGTGGGACGTGGGTGCGGGCAGCGGCTCCATCGGTATCGAATGGATGCGCGCCCATCCGAGCTGCCGAGCATTGGCAATTGAAGCAGACGAAGGCCGACAGGGCCTTATTGAACACAATCGCGACGCCCTCGGCGTGCCCGGTTTGCAGTTGGTTCGTGGCAAAGCCCCGGAAGCGTTGCACGGCCTTACAGCTCCCGACGCCATCTTCATCGGCGGCGGCGTCACCCGCGCCGGTGTGCTCGACACCTGCTGGCAACACCTGCGCCCCGGGGGTCGGTTGGTGGCCAATGCCGTCACCCTGCAAAGCGAAATGACCTTGATGAACTGGCGCGCGGAGCATGGCGGCGAACTGACGCGCATCCACGTCGCTCAGGCCCAGCCACTGGGTGAGTTCGATACGTGGCGCCAGGCGCTTCCAATCACCCTGCTGGAAGTGGTCAAGCCGCGATGAAACGCATCCTGCTGCTGGGCGGTGTGACCGAAGCACTGGCTATCGCGCGCACCTTGGGGCCGGCGCATATCTACAGCCTGGCGGGTGTGGGGCGTGTGCCGACCGATCTCACCTGCCAGGTGCGTGTCGGCGGGTATGGCGGCGCCGAAGGGTTGGCGCAGTTTGTTCGCGATGAACAGATCAGCCTGATCCTCGACGCGACCCATCCGTATGCGGCGCAGATCAGCCGCAATGCCGCCGAGGCTGCACGGTTGGGCGGTGTGCCGTGTTGGGCATTGCGTCGCCCGGCGTGGCAGCCGCAGGCCGGCGATGACTGGCGGGAGGTCAGTGACTGGGCTGAGTTGATCGACGCCTTGAAACCCTTCAAGCGTCCGCTGTTCACCTTGGGTCGCGAGCCATTGCAGCATCTCGACGAAATCCCCGCCGAGCAGTTCTGGACGTTGCGCGCGCTGGATGTGTATCCGGGGAATGATCGCTGTGAAGTGATCGGCGCGCGCGGACCGTTTCTGATCGAAGATGAACGCGCGTTGTTTGAACGGCGTGGGATTGATGTGCTGATCAGCAAGAACAGTGGCAGCACCGCCACCGAGCCGAAGCTGGAAGTGGCGCGGGAACGGGGGGTGCCGGTGTTGGTGTTGAAGCGGCCGGTGTTGGCGGCGGTGGATCGGGAGCTTTTGTCGCCCGCAGAAACAATCGATTCGTTGGCAGATTTCATTCGATAGATCAGGATCATCCGCCACCCTCTATCCAATCTATTTGCTACCTCAAGGGACGGCGATGAACCCACAACACGAAGTGCTAAACTCCAGGAACAGTTCAAGCCAGGCCCAACGGTATTCAGGAGCTGACATGATAGAAGTTAAAGAAGCCGTACAAGTTGCCAAGGCGGTCGCAAATGACTTTCTCGGGCAAGAAACAGCACTACAAGACCTGATGCTTGAGGAAGTAGAGTTAGACCCAGACAATAAAACCTGGGCAATAACACTGGGCTTCAATGTCCCCAACCCTAATAACTATGAAAGGCTAGGCGCATCTTTAGCCGGACAAATGCATGCAAGAAAATACAAAACATTCATCATCGACTCGGAGACTGGCGAGTTCCGCTCCATGAAGATTCGCGAAGTATGATCGAAGCCTACATCAAGCAATACCGAAGAAAAGGAATCATCGTTGATACTAACTTGCTGCTTCTGGCACTGATAGGAGGAACGTCCAGCATCGTGGAGTTCAAGAGAACACGCGGCTACAGCGATGCAGACTATCAACTTTTGCTCAAAGTGATTGACCAGTTCGAAAAACTTGTTTCAACCCCTCACATTCTCTCTGAAGTCAGCAACCTGACAAATGGACTTCATGGAAACAAGCTGCGCGATTTTTATGCAACGTTAAAAAACTCACTATCAACAATAATCGAGGTCCATCATCCAGCCTTGGATATAAGTCGCGATTATGAGCTTTCACCCTACGGCCTTACCGACGTTGGCATTGTTGCCGCAGCAAAAGATAACTATCTGGTTTTGACTGACGATCTCAGAGTCGCTGGGTTTGCTCATCAGCACTGCGTAGATGTCGTCAACTTCAATCATATACGGGAAGCCAGCTGGGAGGTCTAAGACCTGCCACACGATCATTCCCACACATATGCGCAGGAACGATCGCTCATCGAACTTGTTAACTACTCGCGGCGGTTGCCTGCCCTGCTCCTTCGTGCACCCTGTCAGCGAGCAATTGTGCCAGCTCGATCAACTGCGCAACGCCCAGTAATTCCTCGCGTGGTGCGCCTTCCAGGTTAAAGGCAAGGTCGCAACTCAGCGCGTTGGCCGAGGCAAGTGTTTCGCTGAGGTTGACCAACAGGTCTTCGGTGCTGATGCCATCGGCCACGGTGAACAGCCGGACGGGGGGATTGGGGGTGGGTTTGATCATTGTGAAGCTCCTCAGGAATGTGGAGCTGCCACTGATTCGCCGCGACGCGATAGGGTGGCAGCTGTACGCAGGTTCGCGGACCGGTCCCGAGGCAACCCGGCATACCCAAAGGTATCCCGCGCACAGCCGCCATAGCGCCGCACAGTAGACGATAAAAAAGCATCAACTGAAAGCAGACGATAGCGCTTTTGCTCTTAGGAAGTCGGGCCGCGACGCCCGTCCGCGGCATTTGCAGCGGTGTACGAAGACTAGAGATTGAGTTTCCTACCGACAACCTCAAAGAGTTGTCGGAAGTTTCTGTGGAACGACCTCATATTCGGGCTGCGCGGCGGATCAAGGAGAATTTACCTACATGCGTAACGGAACCCGCTGACTACCTAGAACCGCATACCCTTGGCGATGATCCTCGACGCTTTGTCCTACGGCGTAAACATGAGGTTCACATGACTAACAAACCCCGTACGCAGCACCTGACTCGACCTGCTGAAAGCACAATTATCGAGCACATAATCGCGAACCCAGAGTTCGCGCACGCGCTAAGCCTTGAGGCCGACGAACTGAAATTGGATGAACCCGAAGTCGCAGCTCGATTAAACCAATGGCTGGAAAAAGCCCAATACCTATCTGACAGAAAGACGACGTTCACAGTTTTCGACGCTGCTGACCATCTCCACACACAAGAAGAGATGGATGCTTTCCTTGAAGCCTGTATCGAAGAAGACCCAGGCGATGGCTCATTGATCAAGGTGGCGCGAGCCGACATTGCCCGCGCGACTCGCAGGCTCAACGCCAAGCAATAGCCACACACAATCCAAAATGTGGGAGGGCCGTTGACTTGAAGATCGGCATCCTCTCGATTCCCCGTCTATCCTCAAACCCAGCACTGCGACACCAAACCACACCACCACTTTTTACTTATCCCCCCCGATCAGGCTAAATACCCGCCTGATCGTTTAACCCTACGGATTGTCCGCCATGGCCCGTCAACGCTTTGCAATTGCCTGGATCGCCTGCCTTGCAGTGCTGTTCAACGCCTTTGCCATGCCAATGGCCAGCGCGATGCAGCAGTCCAAGGACCCCGTGCAGCAATTGCTGTGGGGCAGTTTCTGTTCGTCCAATGGCGCCAGCCTGAAGACCATTGCCCTGGGCAAGCTGGAGATTCCGGCGCCGCAGCAGGACGATCATTCCACCATGCAGCATTGCTGGTGTTGCTCGGGCTCGGCGCCGTTGGTGGCGTTGCCGGGGCATGTGCCGCAGTTGTATCTCACGCGATTCGAGACGGCACAGCGTCAACCACACACGCCATTGCAAACCCCCACCCCGCGCCAGCAATGGCCGAGCCTCAACCCCCGCGCCTCTCCGACGGTCTGATCTTCTTCGCAAGTGAACTGCGTTTAGAACCGTTCTGGAGAACTGCCATGCTTAAATCTTCCCTGCTTCTGGCTGCGTTGCTGCTGCCGGTGTTCAGTGCTGCCAATGCCGAAGACTACAAGGCCGGCGACCTGCTGGTCAGCGATCCCTGGTCCCAGGAATTGCCGCCCAACGCGCCCACCGTCGCCGCGTATTTCGTGATTCATAACACCGGTGCGACACCGGATCGCCTGCTCAGTGTCGACACGCCAGTGGCCGATAAGGCCGAGCTGCATGAGCATGTGATGCAGGGCGACTTGATGAAGATGCAGCAAGTCCCCAGCGTTGCCGTACCGGCCAAGGGTGACTTGACCTTCGCGCCCATGGCGTATCACGTCATGTTGCTGGGCCTCAAGGACCGCAGCCTGCTGGCCGATGGCAAGCAATTCCCGCTGACCCTGACCTTTGAAAAAGCCGGCAAGGTCGAGGTGGAAGTGTCGGTACAGAAAGTACCGCCGATGGCCGGCCACGCGCACAAGCCCCCTCAATAGACTGACTCCAGATGGGCGCCCCTCGCGCCAGGCTATCCCCACACCGCCGCGTGAAGCGCGGCAGTTGGATCAGCCTGTTCGCCATGCTGATGATCTTTATCGGTCCGCTGATTTCCCAAGCGATGCCGATGGATCATCACGCCGGTATGTCGATGAACATGTCCATGGACATGCCCGGCGACCACGGCGACGCCCATCACAAGAAAGCCCCTGACGAACACCACGCGCTCTGGTCCAAGTGCGGCTATTGCGACTTGCTCTACAGTTGCCCGGCCCTGCCCGGCAGCGTGTCATTCGTGGCCATCGGTACCCCGCCGCCGGCCAATGCCCTTACCCCCGCACCGCGCCTGGGCCATGCCCGGCAGAGCATCTTCCCTGGCGCCCGCAGCCGCGCCCCGCCCATCGCCTCGTAAGCCCCTGCCACCGTTACTTCACCCCGGCCGACTTTAGACAGACAGCCGCAGGCTGCTGGCCGTGTTGTTTACGATTGATTGATGGAATTTGTCATGTCCAGGTTTACTGCTGACTCCCGTTTGGGAAGCACCTCTGTGCTCGCTGCCCTATGCGGCGCCCTGCTCGTTCCCCACGCCCAGGCCGATGAACACGCCGAGCATGAGCTGACGCCTACGGTGATCACCGCCATTGCGCCCAGCTCGCCGCTGACCGTGGTCACCAACCCCAAAGACCCACGCCAACCGGTGCCCGCCAGCGACGGCGGCGACTACCTCAAGACCATCCCCGGCTTCGCCCTGGTACGCAACGGCGGCACCAATGGCGACCCGGTACTGCGCGGCATGTTCGGCTCGCGCCTGAACATCCTCACCAACGGCAGCATGATGCTCGGCGCCTGCCCCGGCAGGATGGATGCGCCGACCTCGTACATTTCGCCGGAAACCTACGACAAGCTCACCGTGATCAAAGGCCCGCAGACCGTACTCTGGGGCCCGGGCGCGTCGGCCGGCACCATCCTGTTCGAGCGCGAACCGGAGCAGTTCGGCGAGTTGGGCACGCGGCTCAACGCGAGTGTGCTGGCCGGCTCCAACGGGCGCTTCGACAAGGTCATCGATGCCGCCGCCGGTGGGCCGCTGGGCTATGTGCGGGTGATCGGCAACCAGGCCCATGCCGATGACTACAAGGACGGCAACAACGACACCGTCGCCTCGCGCTACGACAAATGGAATGGCGACGTCGCCGTCGGCTTCACCCCGGATGCCGACACCCTGCTGGAGCTCACCGCCGGCCGTGGCGACGGCGAAGCGCGTTACGCCGGGCGCGGCATGGACGGTTCGCAGTTCCTGCGCGAAAGCCTGGGCCTGCGCTTCGAGAAATCGAATATCGGCGAAGTGCTGGATAAGGTCGAAGCCCAGGTCTACTACAACTACGCCGACCACGTGATGGACAACTACAGCCTGCGCACACCCTCGGGCACCGGGATGATGGCCGGCCCCATGGCCTCCAACGTCGACCGCCGCACCCTCGGCGCGCGCATCAAGGCCACCTGGCGCTGGACCGATGTGCAACTGATCAGCGGCCTGGATGCGCAGACCAACGAACACCGCCAACGCAGCAGCATGGGCATCGACACCTACAAGGATTTGCCCAAGGTCAAGGACGCCAACTTCCACAACTACGGCGTGTTCGGCGAACTGACCTGGTACGCCGCCGACCGTGACCGCCTGATCAGCGGCGCGCGCCTGGACCGCGCCTCGGCCAAGGACTTCCGGCAAACCACCGGCTCCGGGATGAGTGCACGCGCCAACCCGACCGCCGACGACACCCGCGCCGATACGTTGCCCTCGGGTTTTATGCGTTATGAGCACGACCTGGCCGACAGCCCGACCACCCTCTATGCCGGCCTGGGCCACTCGGAGCGCTTCCCGGATTACTGGGAGCTGTTCTCGCCCAACACTGGCGCAGTCGGTTCGGTCAACGCCTTCGACGGCGTGAAGCCGGAGAAAACCACCCAGCTCGACGTCGGCGCGCAGTACAAAGCCGACAACCTCGAAGCCTGGGCTTCGGGCTACGTCGGCCAGGTGCGTGACTTCATCCTGTTCGACTACCGGGCGGGGATGATGGGCACCACCTCCCAGGCGCGCAATGTGGACGCGCGCATCATGGGAGGTGAACTCGGCGCGGCCTACAAACTGACGCAGAACTGGAAAGCCGATGCCACCCTCGCCTACGCCTGGGGCAAGAACAGCAGCGACGGTAAGGCCCTGCCGCAAATGCCACCGTTGGATGCACGCTTCGGCCTGACCTACAGCGAAGACGACTGGAGTGCCGGCGCGTTGTGGCGGGTAGTGGCGGCGCAGAACCGCATCGACCAGAACAAGGGCAATGTGGTCGGCAAGGACTACGACAAGAGCGGCGGCTTTGGCGTGTTCTCGGTCAATGGCGCGTATCGCATCAACAAGAATTTCAAGGTCAGCACCGGCGTCGACAACCTGTTCGGCAAAGCCTACGCCGAGCACCTGAACCTGGCCGGCAACGCCGGGTTCGGCTACCCGGCCAACGACCCGCAGGCCATCAAGGAGCCGGGGCGCACCCTGTGGACCAAGGTTGACATGAGCTTCTAAAAGCATCGCGGGCAAGCCCCTCCCACAGTTGGATTGCATTCCACATGTGGGAGGGGGCTTGCCCCCGATAGCAGTCTGACCAACGACAAAAAATTCAAGCTTTGCGGAGCATCCCTGATGACCACTCAAAAAGTTTCTTTCTACAACCTGGCCTGGCGCTGGCACTTCTACGCCGGCCTTTTCGTCGCCCCTTTCATGGTGCTGCTGGCCCTGACCGGCATCATCTACCTGTTCAAACCCCAGCTCGATCCGCTGATGTACGGCGACCTGCTCAAGGTGCAAAGCGCCGAGCACGCCTTGAGCGCCGACGAACAGTTGCAACGCGCCCAGGCGGCCTTTCCTCAGGGCAAGATCAGCAAATACCTGCCACCCGTCGACGCCACCAGCAGCGCGCAGTTCGTGATGCACGACGGCGGGCGCGAAGTGACGGTGTTCGTCGACCCCTATCGCGGCACCGTACTCGGTGAGCAGGATGCGAAAAACAACCTGCAAGCCATCGCCCGCGCCCTGCACGGCGAGCTGATGATCGGCACCGTCGGCGATCGCCTGGTGGAGCTCGCCGCCGGCTGGGGCGTGATGCTGGTGGTGTCCGGCCTGTACCTATGGTGGCCGCGCGGCAAAACGTCGGCCGGGGTGTTATGGCCGCGTTTCACGAGTCGTGGCCGCGTGTTCTGGCGTGACCTGCATGCCGTCGCCGGCTTCTGGGGCGCGGCGTTTCTGCTGGTGATGCTGCTCAGCGGCATGACCTGGACCGGCTTCTGGGGCAAGCAGTACGCCGACCTCTGGAACACTTTCCCGGCGGCGATGTGGAACAACGTGCCGCAGTCCGATCAGCAGGCGCGAGTACTCAATACCGCAACGCAACAGACCGTGCCCTGGGCCATGGAAAACACGCCGATGCCGATGTCCGGCGACCATGCCGAACACATGAACCACGGCGCCATGCACGCTGCTCCCGCCGCGCCCACGGTGCGCCTGCAACAGGTGGTGGACCTGGCCACGGCACGCAAGGTCGAGCCCGGCTACAGCATCACCTTCCCCACCACCGCCGAAGGCGTGTTCACCGTCGCGGTGTTCGCCGACGACCCGCGCAACGACGCCACCCTGCATGTGGACCAGTACACCGGCAAGGTCCTCGCCGATGTGCGCTGGGCGCACTACAACACCGTGGCGCGGGCCACCGAGACCGGCGTGATGCTGCATGAGGGCAAGATGTTCGGCTGGGTGAACCAGCTGATCGTGCTGCTGATCTGCCTGATGATCCTGCTCAGCGCGGTGAGTGGCGTGGTGATCTGGTGGAGGCGCCGGCCCCAGGGCGGCCTGGGAGTTCCGCCGTTGCGTCATGACCTGCCGAAGTGGAAAACCGCGATGGTGATCATGCTCGGGCTGGCGCTCCTGTTCCCGCTGGTGGGCGCCTCGTTGATCGCGGTCTGGGCGCTGGATCGCCTGGTGTTGTCGCGGTTGTTCAGCCAACGTGAATCCACCTCAGGTTCGCTATGAAGTAGGCGAGATGCCCTACATAGAGGCGTTAGGTAGTCTTACGCGGGCTTTCGCCAAAGACGCAGGAAGTGTTAACTTATAACACTCACTGCATACCTCAGCTCGCCGCGCCCAGCGGCGAGCACCGCCTCGAAGAAGCGATTTTCCGCCCAATGAACAAGTACCTAGTGTCCGGCCTGTGCCTGCTCGCCCTGCATGACAGCGCCCAGGCCCTGACCCTGCCCGCCAGCCCGGTGACCGCAGCGGCCGTGGATGACCAACACGTCGACCTGAACACACCGACCACCGCAGGCTCGCGCCTGAATCTCAGCGCGCTGCAAACCCCGGGCAGTGTCGAAAGCCAGACCGGCACGCAGATCCGCGCACGTGGCGACGCCAGCGTGCAGGACGCCATTTCCCGTGCCACCGGCATCAGCCGCACCGGCACACCGGGCGATGGCGGCACCTCGCTGTCGGCCCGTGGCTTTACCGGCCAGGGCTCGGTGATGCAACTGTACGACGGCACCCGCATGTACATGGGCATGGGCACCTCGACCTTCCCGGTGGACACCTGGGCGGTGGAACGCGTAGACGTTTTGCGCGGCCCGGCCTCGGTGCTGTACGGCGAAGGCGCCACCGGTGCGGTGATCAATACCGTGCCGAAAAAACCCTTCGAAGGCGAGATCGAAAACCACCTCCGCCTCGGCTACGGCGCCTACGATCGCCAGCAACAAGCCCTGGACAGCGGCGGCTCGCTGACCGACACCCTGAGCTATCGCCTGAACCTCAACCGTCTGCGCAGCCACGGCTTTATCGACCGTGGCGACTCCAGCAGCGACTTCGTCAGCGGCGCCCTGCGCTGGCAGGCGGCGGACAACCTGAGCTTCACCCTGGCCAGCGACTACGGCGACCAGCGCCCGCAGAACTACTTCGGCACGCCGCTGATCAATGGCCAATTGCACAAGGGCCTGCGCGACAAGAACTACAACGTCAGCAACGACACCCAGCACTACAACGACCAGTGGACGCGCCTGACCAGCGAGTGGCAGATCAATGACAACGTCAGTGCCACCAATGAACTGTTCTACCTGAAGAACCAGCGCCGCTGGCAGAACGCCGAGAACTACAACGTCACCAACGGGCAACTGACCCGCAGCGGCAACTTCGGCATCAAGCACAACCAGGAACAGGTCGGCGATCGCCAGACCTTCACCTTCAAGCACAGCCTGTTCGGCCTCGACAGCCAGACCGTGACGGGCGTGGAATACAACCGCATCCGTTTCCGCCTGGCCAGCAACTCACCGTTCAACGACGTGCTGCCCGGCGGCCAGCCGGTGGATATCAACGATCCGGCGCCCGCTCGGTTCGACAGCCAGAACCCGTTCAAACCGCTGTTCGCCACCACCACCAAAACCGTTGCCGGTTTCGCCGAAAACCGCCTGCAACTCACCGACCAACTGGCGCTGGTCACCGGCATCCGCCGCGACTATGCCCACGTCGAGCGCGATGATTTGCGTGACGCCAGCCAAAGCGACAAGACCCTCACCGGTAATAACTGGAAGGCCGGCCTGGTCTACGCAATCACCCCCGACACCTCGGTCTACGGCCAGTACGCCACCAGCACCGACGGGGTCGGCGGCCTGATTTCCCTGAGCCCTGGCCAGCAGCAGTTCGACCTCTCCACCGCCAGGCAAACCGAGATCGGCCTCAAGCAGGCCTTCTGGGATCAACGCGGCGAATGGACAGTGGCGGCCTACCATATCGTCAAGAAGAAACTGCTCACCGACGTCCCCGGCAATCCGGACCTCAAGCAGCAAGTCGGCCAGCAATCCTCCAGCGGCCTGGAAGCCAGCCTCGACCTGCAACTGCCGCACGCCTGGGCGCTGCAAGCCAACGCAGCCATCGTGCGGGCGCAGTACGACGACTTCAAACAGGATGTCGGCGGTGTACAAGTGTCCCGCGACGGCAATCGCCCGGTGGACGTGCCACGCCGCACCGCCAACCTGTGGCTGAGCAAGGCCCTGAGCGACGACATCCGCGCCGGTGCCGGAGTGCGCTATGTCGATGCACGGTATGCCGACATGGCCAACCAGAACGAGCTGCCGAGCTACACCGTGGTCGATGCCACGCTGTCGTGGAAGGCGATGCGCAACACCACCCTGGGCCTGCAACTGAACAACCTGTTCGACCGCACCTACGCGGTCAGCCAGTACAACGACGGCCAGCAATGGATCCTCGGTGAACCGCGCTCGTTCTTCGTCACGGCGGACTACACCTTCTAACTGACCCAAACATAGTTAGATCCCTGCAGGCCTTGAGAGACTTGATGACTTCACTCACCCTCACCCGCATCAACTGGGCCCCGGCGAACCACAGCCAACACCCGTTCCAACTGCGTGACGCAGGCCTTCACGTCGCTGCGGGGGAGTTCGTTGGGCTGATCGGCCCCAACGGCAGCGGCAAGACCAGCCTGTTGCGCTGCGCCTATCGGTTCACCCAGCCGGAGCGCGGCGACGTATTGCTCGCCCACCGGAACCTGTGGAAGCAAGGCGCCAAGTGGTGTGCGCAACGTATCGCCGTGGTGTTGCAGGAGTTCCCGGATGCCTTTGGCCTGCGAGTCGATGAAGTGGTCGCCATGGGCCGCACGCCCCACAAGGGCCTGTTCGACAGCGACACCCTGGAGGATCGACAGCTGGTGCAACAGGCGCTGGTATCGGTGGGCATGCAGGGCTTTGAAGCGCATGCCTTCGCCACCCTCTCGGGCGGTGAAAAACAACGCGTCATCCTCGCCCGCGCCCTGGCCCAGCAACCGCAATTACTGATCCTCGACGAACCGACCAACCACCTCGATCCACGCTACCAGCTTGAGCTGTTGAGGCTGGTCAAGCGCCTGGGTATCGGCACCCTGGCCAGCATCCACGACCTCAACCTGGCCGCCGCTTTTTGTGATCGGCTCTACGTGATCGACCACGGGCGCATCGTCGCCAGCGGCACGCCTCACCAGGTGCTGACCACTGAACTGCTGCGCGATGTGTTCGGCGTCGAGGCGCTGATCGACACTCATCCCCTGGCCGACCATCCCCGCATCACCTGGATAACCCCACCATGATCCTGCGCGCCTTCGCCCTTGTGGCCCTGCTGTTCGGTGCTTCACCAGCCTTCGCTGAAGCCACCCATTACCCGGTCACCGTCAAAAGCTGCAACCGCGACGTGACCTTCCAGGAAGCGCCGAAGCATGCGGTGAGCCATGACATCAACATGACCCAGATGATGCTCGCCCTGGGCCTCAAACCGCGGATGGCCGGCTACAGCGGCATCACCGGCTGGAAGTCGGTCACCCCGGACATGGCCCGGACTCTCGATGGCCTGCCGGAACTGGCGAGCAAGTACCCGTCAGTGGAAACCCTGCTCAATGCCAATGTGGATTTCTTCTTTGCCGGCTGGGACTACGGCATGCGCGTGGGCGGCGACCTGACGCCGAACACCCTGCTGCCCCTGGGGATCAACGTGTACGAGCTGACCGAGTCGTGCGCCTTCGTGATGAAGCGCCCGGCCGCGACCCTGGACGACACCTATAACGACCTGCGCAACCTGGGCAGGATCTTCGACGTGCAGGACCGCGCCAATGCCTTGATCGCGCAGATGCAGGCACAGGTCGCCGAGGTGCAGACAGACCTGCCCGCCCACAAGCCGCGCGTGTTCCTCTACGACAGCGGTGAAGACCGCGCCATGACCTCCGGCCGCCTCGGTATGCCCCAGGCGCTGATCGACGCGGCCGGCGGGCGCAACATCCTCGATGACGTCGACGCCAGTTGGACCCGCGTCAACTGGGAGACGGTGGTGGAGCGCAATCCACAGGTGATCGTGATCGTCGACTACAGCGAAGTCACCGCCGATCAAAAACAGCAGTTCCTGCTCAACAACCCGGCGCTGCAAGGGGTGGACGCGATCAGGAACCAGCGCTTTATCGTGATCCCGTATGTACAAGCCACGCCGGGCATCGATAACGTGCTGGCGGTGGAAACCCTGGCCAAGGGGTTCCACGGCGAATGATCACCCGTCGTTACCCCCTGTTGCTTGCCGTCCTGGGCGCATTGCTGCTGGTGTCCTGTGTGATATCCCTGGGCTTTGGCCCGGCGCGGGTACCGGCGGACGTGGTGTGGCGCATCCTGCTGTACAAGGTCTTCGGCATCGGCGAAGTGAGTTGGTCGGCCGGGCAGGCACCTATCGTCTGGCTGATCCGCGTGCCGCGCATGCTGCTGGGGGCGTTGGTGGGGGCCGGGCTGGCGTTGATCGGTGCGGTGTTGCAGGCGGTCACGCGTAATCCGCTGGCCGATCCGCACCTGCTGGGTGTCACTTCCGGCGCGACCCTGGGCGCGGTGATCGTGGTGCTGCATGTAGGCGAGATCATCGGCCTGCTGACCTTGCCCATCGCCGCCTTTATCGGCGCCCTGTCGAGCATGATCGTGGTGCTCGCGGTAGCCAGTCGCAATGGCCGGCTGGAGAGTGATCGCCTGTTGCTGTGCGGCGTGGCAGTGTCGTTCGTGATGATGGCGGCGGCCAATCTGCTGCTGTTCATGGGCGACCATCGCGCCGCCTCGGCGGTGATGTTCTGGATGCTCGGCGGCCTAGGCCTGGCACGCTGGGAACTGCTGGCGATTCCGGGCGCCAGCGTAGTGCTCGGGCTGCTGGTGCTGGTGGGCATGGCCCGCCCGTTGAACGCGCTGATGGCCGGCGAACAGACCGCCGTGACCCTTGGCCTGAACGCCCGCAATGTACGGCTGAAGGTGTTCCTGGTCGCCTCGTTGATGACCGGCGTGCTGGTGTCCATCAGCGGCTCCATCGGCTTTGTCGGGCTGATGGTGCCGCACATCGCCCGGCGCCTGGTGGGCGCCGAGCATCGTCGCTTGCTGCCAGTGTGTGCATTGCTGGGCAGCCTGTTCCTGGTCTGGGTCGATGTGGCGGCGCGCACCTTGATCGCCCCCGAAGACCTGCCGATCGGCGTGGCCACGGCGGCGATCGGCGGCCTGTTCTTCATCGGCCTGATGCGCAAGCGCTGACGTTTACAGCTCGTCGCGGTCGCGCAGGCTCAGCGGTTCGTCGACCTCGGGCACGGCGACTTCCAGGCCATTGGAGCGCTCCACTTGCTGCTCGGACAGTAGACCCTCGTTCATCCAGAAGTCGTCCTTGTCCAGCACGAACAGCTTGCCGGTCCTGGCCACGCCCTTCAGGAACACGGTGGGATACACGTCGGGACCGCCCACCAGGACCCGGCTTTCCTGCGCCGAATAACTGGGCAGGTACTTCAACAACGCCCCGGCCTGGCTCGACAGATACAGACCCGGCGACGGCCGCGACAGCCCGCGCAACACCCTGATGAAATAACTCAGAAAGGTCGGCGCCACGAAATGACGCGTCAGGGCGATATCTTTCGGCGCCCGGCTGTCGGTGGCCGGCATGCTGTTGTAGAGCAGATGGACACCCGCAACCGCATATGGCTGCGGAAAGTCCGGCAGGGGCGCTGGCGGCACCGCCGGTTGTACAGGGCCCAGCGGCCCGCTGTAGAACAGGCGCAGAATCAGCGACTGGTCGGCCCCGGCCGCTACCGGCAAGGTAGCCAGGAACGACGTGCCCGCCGCATTGGCGAGTATCGCCGAGAGGTACTGTTTGCCCTGATACGGCGAAAGCTGGCGCCGGAGATAGCGCGCGGCATCATCCCCATCGGAAAAAACCGGACCGCAGGCCGCACGCCAAGGCGGCACAAACACCTCATCGACACCGGGTTTCCAGAACGTATCGACACGATTGCGCGTGGTCCAGACCTCGCCTCGGACCAGCGTATCCAGGACCCCTTTGTCGAGCAGGCGATGGACGTAACTGAGCAGGGTCATCCGGCCTGCGCGCAACTGCTGCCGTGTTTCAAGCAGCGAGCCCCACGAATCCAGCTGCGCATCCGTGCCCAGGTATTGATACCTGAGCAGGGCACCATCCGCGCATGACAGGTAAAACGTGAGTTGCTTGCCCCTGATTCCGTGAATCGAGAAGCGGATGCCGATGTCCATGTCCGTGGGCGAAAAAAATGCCTGGTGCAACGGATCCGTGGCCGGCGTGACGCTGTCGCTGCTGGCACACAGGTAGAAGCCTTCCAGCCCATAGCCCTGGGGGAAAAGACCGTCGGGAAAGACTTGCGCAAAGTCACGATAACTCTGGCGCACCAGCGGCATGCTGACCATGTAGTGCCCGTTTTTCTGCGATTTGAACACGTAGCCGAACTGCAGGTGTTCGCCATGCCGACGATGCTGATGGGCATACCGCACTGCGTCCTGCTCCTGGGTGAACAGCGGGCTGAACGCCGGGTCTGCCAGTGCGTTCCGGATCGCCAATGGCGCGGGGCGGTCGCTATTGACGATGAAGGCGCCAAGGATCCGGCGTGGCGTGCCCCACGTTGGGCTGCCCTCCACCACCCGCAAGACACCCGCATTGGCCAGGCGCGTGACAAATTCGCCAGGCGCCAGCGCGGCGTTGCGAATCTGACGTTCGAGCAGGTTTTCCAGGCGATCGCGTCGTGTCTCGTCGAGGGGCAAAAGCTGTTTTCTCAGCGCTTCCTCCAGCGCGGAGTGGCTGCGTGTGTAGCTCACCACACAGCCATCGGAACCCAGCAGGTACTCGCGGTTCAGGCGGGCGTCCTGGCCTGCGAGGGCCGATGAAATCACGCGGGTGGACAGCATGTTGCGATAGAGGCCGGCCTGCGCCAGTTCGAGTACGAAGGGCAACTCCCGGGCCGGGCTGGAACGGTAACGTGCAACCACCGTATGGGCCGCCGGGAAGCCACCGGTACTGACCACCTCATCCGGGAAAATCCACTTGGGGTCGAAGTCTTCCTGGGGCACCTTGAGCGGTTCGGTGGCGACAAACAGGCCATCGGGACGCTGCAGAATCAACCCGCCCAGCAGACCATTGCCCTGCAGCAGCGAACGGGCGTGCCGGGCCGCATCGTCCTGGGAATGAAAGGCCGGGCCCAGGCGACGGCGGATGAAGTTGGCGTAGGGGCGCCAGGCGACGCCACCCTGGCCTACCGCTCCCCGACGGTCCCAGCACTGGCTGGTGTAGAGCACCCGCAGGTCCGCAGGCTGGGCGACCTGTGACACATAGCGCTGGACGTCCAGCGTCCCGTTGTGCAGGTTCATCCCGGCGATGATCACGCCCGTGCCGTCGGTGGCCTCCTTGAGCAGGGAGGATGCCGGAGGTTGGTAGCGCAACAAGGCGCCATCGTGTGTCGACACATACACCGGCAGTATCGCAGTGGCTGCCGGGCGCGGCAGATGCCGGGCATCCTGTTCGGCGCGCAGCAGCACCTCGGGGGTGATGAAGAACCGTGCCAGCCAGGCCTCGGGGGTGGGCAATCCCGCCGGCACCCATTGCTGCGAAAACAGCAGGCCGGCCAGCTCGAACCCCTTGGCGAATTCGCCACCGGCCAGATAACCGACGCCCCTGGAGGAGTCACTCAACCAACGCCCGCCGGAGGTGATCGCCAGCAGTTCACTGACCACAAACTCATCGCGCTGCGGATGCTTGAGGATGTACGCCGTGCAGCGTTGCGCATCCAGGTTCCTGCCGTACCAGCGCACATGGGCATTGAGTGCCGCGGCATCGAGACTGTCGAAGATCGCACCGAACGCTGGTGCCTGCAGATCGACTTCGGCGTAGTCGAAGTTGGGCGTCCAGTCGTTGTAGACCCGGCCGCGCGGCCCCCACAGCGCGCTGCGCACCAGCACGCTCAAGGTGCCGGCATCGGCCAGCCGGGCGACGATGTCCACCGGTTTGAGCTGGCCGCTCTCCAACCGTTCGAAATAGCCATGCTGGCCGGGCTCGCGCTGTGTATTGCTCAGTACCAGCAGCTCATTGGCAGAACCACTGGGGCGATAGCTGATCAGGTTATTCGGCGAACCGCTCAGATAGGCCGGCAACCGCGATTCGATCACCGAACGGATCTCCACATCGGAGAACAGCGTGGCGTTGACTTCCAGATCGGCCAGCGTCCAGCCAAGACGCCGTTGACGCTCCAGGTCAGCCACGGATAACGCGGTATGCGAACTGTAGCGCGCATAGAGCTGATGGCCAGCAGGCGGCACCAGATAAGCACTGCCGTTGGCAGGGCGCAGCAGGTCGGAGGCGAAGCCGTCGCCGGAAATGGCCACGGGTTCGGTGAACACGAATCGCCCATCGTCTCGCTTGAGGACATACCCGGCATAGGCGTTGCCGCGGCGAACGCCGATGCGTTCATGGGCATGCCGCGCGGCGTCGTCCGCGGTCAGGAACATCCCGCTCAAGGGCAGCGCGCCTGAACCGAGCGGCAAGTGCTCGCTGTCATACAACGGCCCGAGGGTGTTCCACAGGCCGCCTTGCTGGACCACCGACAACGCGCCCGCGCGAATCACTCGGCGCACGAAGTCCCGCGGCGACAACGTGCCGTCGAGCAAGGCCGCTTCATTGCCGTTGTCGGTCACGGTTTGGCCGTCGACGACAAACAGCTCGTTGGCAGACGAGGCACTCGGCACCTGCCAGTGCAGCAAAGCGTTATCAGCGGTGCGCAGATACAGCTTGAGACCAAGCTCAGCGAGCTGGATACCGGTGCTGGCGATCGCTTGCCTCATGGCGTCCACCAGCAACGGCGGCGTAGCAAACCGCTTGTACAGCCACGCCTCCTTGGGCGGAAGGCGCTCCGGCGCCTGGGCCGGCTGGGCGTGGTAGAGGCCCACCAGGCGATAATTCGGCACCAGCCTTGGCTCACCGCGGTCCCCCACGGGAAACAGACTGTCCAGGGTCGTCCCCAACGGCGCCGGCAGCGTAGCGATGTAATTCGAGGTGGTACGGTGTTTCAGCACCACGCCCACCGCCCCCTGCCCCAGCAAGTCGACGCTGCTCAGGGCGACCAGCACCGCGCTGTGCCCCATCGACAGCAGCGGGGTAAAAAACGGCAGGTCCTGCACCGAGGTGACAGGGCTGCCCAGGGTCCAGCCGTGCAGCACACGCCCCCGCACCCCACCCCAGACCTTGCTGCCCACCACGACCCGCAAGTCCCCGGCCTGCGCCAGGTTCCACACCGCCCCCTCGAACGCGGTGAGAGGCTGCGCCGGCTCGATCCCCGTCAACTGCCGCAACAGGGATTGTTCGGCCTGGGAACCGCTGCTCGTGTACTTGAGCAATGCGCCGTCAGGACCGGACAGATAATGCACCGGGGTGAAATCACGGTGGGACAGGGCAAACACCTGATCGGCATTCGAGAAGAAGCTGCCGGTCAGCGCAACCTGGTCCGGGTTGAAGCCCGGGTTGTAGCGCTCCACCTCGCCAGGCTCGGCCGGATAGGAACGGTAGAAGCCCTGGCATTCATAAGAGGGCGGAGCAATGAACCGGGCGCGATCATCCGTGCCCAGGAGGGTGAGGAAGTCGAACCGCACGCCGGTGCTGACTTGCGGCTCGGTGGCAAAGAAATGCCCGCC
Organism: Pseudomonas sp. GW821-FHT09D08; assembly: GCF_059416305.1. Lineage (NCBI taxonomy): Bacteria > Pseudomonadati > Pseudomonadota > Gammaproteobacteria > Pseudomonadales > Pseudomonadaceae > Pseudomonas > Pseudomonas sp. GW821-FHT09D08. The sequence continues at coordinate 15,060 of NZ_JBWKOX010000021.1, read as the reverse complement.
AGGCTTTTTCAGGATGACTCCACCGAACTCACGCTCGCGTCGCGTCCCGATACGCCGGTGAGCCCACAGTGCCGCATCATCCGCAGACACAAACGCCGGGCTCAAGGCCGGCAGGGAAACCACGGCGGTCGCGGCGCTCGGCAGGGACGACGCGGCGGCAAACGCTCGCCAGTGCCTGTCAACCACGCCAGGCGGCCCCCATAGCGCATTGCCCAGGACCACCCGCAGGCGACTGACCCCAGCCAACTTGCGCACGCCTTCGGCAGGCGTATAGGTACCGTCCGCCAGGTCTCGGGCAATCAGGCTGCCGCCCGGCGCCGGCGCGAACAATCGCGTGAATGCGGCCTGGTCCGCCCCTTCCGGCTCCAGCACAAGCAGGCTGTCTGCCGCGCCGGAGAGGTAGCCCGGCACGCGCAGTTGATGAATCCTGTGGGCCTCGACATCAGTAAAGCCCTGGAAGTAGACGCTGGCATCGTCGCGGGCCCACTTCGTCTTGAAGTCGGCATCGAGGTTCCCCCATGACAACGCCATGTGCGAGCCGAACCAGGCGTGCAGTTGATAACCACCGGGCAACGCCAACTGTTTGCTGTAAGCGTCCCACGGATAGAACCCCTGGAACCCATAAGGGTTGGTGCCCGCCTGCAGCAATTGCGTCAGTACAAAGTGCTGGTCGGGGTGCTTCAGAATCAGCGCCACATAGGCGCGGTCACGGCGCTCGCCCACCTGCGCATGGGCAAACTGTGCGGCCTTGTCGGCCGACGAAAACGCCTGGCCGAGGGTGGCTTGCTTGAAGGGGAAGCGTGCATAGGGCGTCCAGTTGTTCTCGACCACGCCTTCCACGTCCCACAGCGGGCTGGTCTGTTCGACGCTCAACTCACCGGCTTCGGCCACCTGTTTCACAAACTGGCGCGGGGTCAGGGTTCTCGCCGCGAGGGCCAGGGGAAGGCCGGGCTCATCGGTGGTGAACAATCGCGTTTCCGCCGGTGAGCCGCTGAACCGGTAGCGCAGCAAGGCATTGTCCTTGGTGCGCAGGTACAGCGAGATGCCCAGCACGGAGGGCGCCGTATGCATGTAGCGGCGGGCCTTGGCGATGTAGGCCGCCAGCTCTCGCGGGCTGAAGAACTGCTGGTACAGCCACGGTTCCACCGTCGGAAACTGCGCCGGCACCGGCCGCGACAGATAGAAGAAACCCTGCAGGTGAAAGCGCTCCGGCAAGGGTGGTCCGCCCGCCAGCAAAGGCAGGTGGTTGTCGGTGGGCAACTGCTCGGCACTGCTGAGTACGAAGGGCTGGGTGGCGGCGAACTCATCGCGCAGCTCATGCTTGAGCAGCAGGGCCATCTGGCTGACATTGGGCATACGCCGCATGCGCGCCTGCACGGCGTTGAGCGCCTGGGTGACCTCGGGATACACCGCCCCGCAGGCGATGGTGGGCTGGCCGCTGTTCAGTGGCAGATAGGGCCGCCAGTGCTGATCGATGACACCGGGCACCCCGCCCCAGTCATCGCTGGCGACCAGCAACGACAGGCGGCCTACCGACGCCACTTTTTTGATAAAGCCTTCGAGCGTGCCATCGTGACCATCGGCGGGCACGGCTGTACTGACGTCGTCGATCCAGTCGACAAACTTGCGCTCGGCCTCGGAAAAACCCGGCTGGTACTTGAGCAATACGCCCTGGGGGCCCGACAAGTAGGCGGTGCCGAACGCACGCCCTTCGTAGTGGTTGAAGACCACATCGCGGGTGGAAAAAAAGCTGTTGAAGATACGCACCTGGCGGTCCCGATAACCGGGGTTGAGGGCCTTGATCTGGGCAAACTGGTCAGGGTGAGAATGCACCCCGCCCACCAGTTTGTAGCCCGCAGGATCGAGGAACTCGTTCTGCGCCCCGCGCTCCAGCAACAGCGAAAAGTCGAACGTCGCCGCCTTGCCGGGAATCGGCTCGGTGGCAAACACTTTGCTATCGGCCAGGCGCTGGAGAATGACACTGCCGTACTCGCGGTCGCGCTTGTCGCCAATGCGCTCGTGCACATAGCGTGCAGCATCGTCGGCACTGATAAACCCAGGGCTGAGGGTGTATCGAAGGCCCCTCGCTGCCGCGCGCTCCTCTCTGGATAAATGCTCTTGCATGACACTCCCTTGATCATGTTCGTCGTCGGTGCCCATGGGCACCGGGCTCGCACAACGCTTGCCATGCAGAAGCGTCCTCGCTTGAACCGCCAGCAGGGCGCTGCATAGTTATCGAGGCCCCCAGGCACTCTTTAGGCGCATCCCCTGCACCGCCAACGCCTGCACGCTCCGCATTGGTGCGTCAACGCCAGGCACCGGGCTCCAGCCCCCGCAAAACCGGGCGTTTGGCCATCGGGCACAGCCCTTGCTAGTACCCCTTCAGCGTTCACATCGGCCTATCAAAAAAAACTAAACGTTTACGGAGACCGCACCATGAAGCGTCGCAGCTTGATCAAGGCTTTCACCCTGTCCGCCTCCATTGTCGCCATGGGCCTGACCTGGACCGTGCAGGCCGCCGAGACCATCAAGGTCGGCATCCTGCACTCGTTGTCCGGGACCATGGCCATCTCCGAAACGTCCCTCAAAGACATGGCGCTGATGACCATCGACGAGATCAACGCCAAGGGCGGGGTGAACGGCAAGATGCTTGAGCCGGTGGTGGTGGACCCGGCGTCGAACTGGCCGCTGTTCGCGGAAAAGGGCCGGCAGCTGCTGACCCAGGACAAGGTCGCCGTGGTGTTCGGCTGCTGGACCTCGGTGTCGCGCAAATCGGTATTGCCGGTGTTCGAAGAGCTCAACGGCCTGCTGTTCTACCCGGTGCAATACGAGGGTGAAGAGATGTCGCCGAACGTGTTCTACACCGGTGCGGCGCCGAACCAGCAGGCGATCCCGGCGGTGGAATACCTGATGAGCGAAGAAGGCGGCAGCGCCAAGCGTTTCTTCCTGCTCGGCACCGACTACGTGTACCCGCGCACCACCAACAAGATCCTGCGTTCGTTCCTGCATTCCAAAGGCGTAGCGGATAAAGATATCGAAGAGGTCTACACCCCATTCGGCCACGCCGATTACCAGACCATCGTTGCCAACATCAAGAAGTTCTCCGCCGGCGGCAAGACAGCGGTGATTTCCACCGTGAACGGCGACTCCAACGTGCCGTTCTACAAGGAGCTGGCCAACCAGGGTTTGAAAGCGACCGACGTACCGGTGGTGGCCTTCTCCGTGGGTGAGGAAGAACTGCGCGGCATCGACACCAAGCCGCTGGTGGGCAACCTCGCGGCCTGGAACTACTTCCAGTCAGTGGAGAACCCGGTGAACAAGAAGTTTGTCGCCGACTGGAAAGCCTACGCGAAGAAACACAACCTGCCGGGCGCGGACAAAGCGGTGACCAACGACCCGATGGAAGCCACCTACGTGGGCATCCACATGTGGGCGCAGGCGGCGGAGAAAGCCAAGTCCACCGACGTCGACAAAGTGCGCGAAGCCCTGGCCGGCCAGACCTTTGCCGCGCCATCGGGCTTTACCCTGACCATGGACAAGACCAACCACCACCTGCACAAGCCGGTGATGATCGGCGAGATCCAGTCCGACGGGCAGTTCTCGGTGGTGTGGCAGACCCAGGAGCCGATCCGGGCACAGCCGTGGAGCCCGTACATTCCTGGCAATGACAAGAAGCCGGACTACGCGGTGAAGAGCAACTAAGTCTCACGAAAGATCAAAAATGTGGGAGGGGCGGTGCGACGATTCGACTTGCCCCCGATAGCTGAGTGTCAGGCACTGCATGTGCTGACTGATGCACCGCAATCGGGGGCAAGCCCCCTCCCACAATTGACCGCGTACGATCAGGACAATTTGTATGCCCACTGCCCTGCACCGTTTCATCCTCACGGCCCTGCTATTGCTGCCTTTGGCGGTACATGCCGGCGACGCCGAAGACTTCCTGGCCGCCAACCCGACGCAACAAGCCAAGCTCCTCCAGGACTGGGCCGCCCAGCCCGACCCGGCGCGCATCGAGTTGGTGGACGCCCTGCAACAGGGCCAGCTCACGCTCAACGGCGAGACCAGGACCGTACGCCTGAACAACCGCCTGCGCGGCTTGATCGACAACGTGCAGGCCAGCCAGCAACTGCTCGCCGCCGACCCCAAGGTGCGCCTGGCCGCGGCACGCACCCTGCAAAAAAGCGCGCAACCGGCGCAACTCAAATTCCTCGACCAGCAGGTCGCCGCCGAGACCAACGAGGACGTGCACTCCGCCCTCAGCCTGGCCCTGGCCAACCTGCAACTGGTCGACACCGACCCGGCCGTGCGCCTCGCCGCCGTGCGTCTGCTCGGCAGTACCGGCGACCCGCTGGCCCGCACGCGCCTCGAAGCGCTGCTGGAGCCCGGGGTGGAAACCGACGCCGCCGTGCACACCGCCGCCGAGACCAGCCTGGCCCAGGTCAAACGCAAACTGATGCTGGGTGAGATCCTCGGCCAGGCCTTCAGCGGCATGTCCCTGGGCTCGATCCTGCTGCTGGCGGCCCTGGGCCTGGCGATCACCTTCGGCCTGCTCGGCGTGATCAACATGGCCCACGGCGAGATGCTGATGCTCGGCGCCTACTCCACCTACGTGGTGCAGCTGCTGATGCAGCGCTACGTGCCCCAGGCCATCGAGTTCTACCCGTTGATCGCACTGCCGGTGGCGTTCTTCGTCACCGCCGCCATCGGCATGGCCCTGGAGCGTACGGTGATTCGTCACCTGTATGGACGCCCGCTGGAAACCCTGCTCGCCACCTGGGGCATCAGCCTGATGCTGATCCAACTGGTGCGCCTGGTGTTCGGTGCGCAGAACGTCGAGGTCTCCAACCCTGCGTGGCTGTCCGGCGGGATCCAGGTGCTGCCCAACCTGGTGCTGCCCTACAACCGCATCGTGATCATCGCCTTCGCGCTGTTTGTGGTCGTGCTCACCTGGCTGCTGCTGAACAAGACGCGCCTGGGCCTCAACGTGCGCGCCGTCACCCAGAACCGCAACATGGCCGCCTGCTGCGGCGTGCCCACCGGGCGGGTGGACATGCTCGCGTTTGGCCTGGGCTCCGGTATCGCGGGCTTGGGCGGCGTGGCGCTGAGCCAGATCGGCAACGTCGGCCCTGACCTGGGCCAGAGCTATATCATCGACTCGTTCCTGGTGGTGGTACTCGGCGGCGTCGGCCAGTTGGCCGGCAGCGTGATGGCAGGGTTCGGCCTGGGTATCGCCAACAAGATCCTGGAACCGCAGATCGGTGCCGTGCTCGGCAAGATCCTGATCCTCGCGCTGATCATTCTGTTTATCCAGAAACGCCCGCAGGGACTCTTCGCACTGAAAGGACGGGTGATCGACTGATGAACCAGCCATTGATGCTTACGGCCACGCAAAAGGCCGGCCCCCAGGTGACGATTGCAGTCGGCGCGGTGGTGCTGTTGCTGCTGCTGGCCCTGCCGTTGTGCTCGCTGCTGTCGCCGGAAAACCCGCTGCATGTATCGGCCTACACCCTGACCTTGGTGGGCAAGATCCTTTGCTACGCCATTGTCGCCCTGGCCCTGGACCTGGTGTGGGGCTACGCGGGGATGTTGTCCCTGGGCCACGGCCTGTTCTTTGCCCTCGGCGGTTATGCCATGGGCATGTACCTGATGCGCCAGGCCGCAGGCAGTGAGCTGCCGGCGTTCATGACGTTTTTGTCGTGGACCGAATTGCCCTGGTATTGGGTCGGCACCGAGCACTTCCTGTGGGCCCTGTGCCTGGTGGTGCTGGCGCCGGGCGTGCTGGCGCTGGTGTTCGGTTTTTTCGCCTTCCGCTCGCGGATCAAGGGCGTGTATTTCTCGATCATGACCCAGGCGCTGACCTTTGCCGGGATGCTGTTGTTCTTTCGCAACGAGACCGGGTTCGGCGGCAATAACGGCTTCACCAACTTCCGCAGCATCCTCGGTTTCGGCATCACCGAACCAGGCACGCGGGCCGTGCTGTTCGTGGCCACGGTGGTGCTGCTGGTGGCGAGCCTGTACATCGGCTGGCGCCTGGCCCGGAGCAAGTTCGGCCGGGTGCTGACCGCCCTGCGCGATGCCGAGAACCGCCTGATGTTCTGCGGCTACGACCCGCGTGGCTTCAAGCTGTTCGTGTGGGTGCTGAGCGCAGTGCTGTGCGGCCTGGCAGGCGCGTTGTACGTGCCGCAGGTGGGCATCATCAACCCGAGTGAAATGTCGCCGACCAACTCCATCGAAGCCGCCGTGTGGGTGGCCCTGGGCGGGCGTGGCACGCTGATCGGGCCGTTGCTCGGCGCCGGCGTGGTCAACGGCATGAAGAGCTGGTTCACCGTGGCCTTCCCGGAGTACTGGCTGTTCTTCCTCGGGGCGCTGTTCATCATCGTCACCCTGTACCTGCCCAAGGGCGTTATCGGGCTGTTGAAGAAATGAGGAACGTCATGCTCGAACCTATTTTCGATGCGGGCAGCGGCCGCGATGCCATCGGCATCGGCCAGGCCGCAGGCACCGGCCTGAACACCCGCCACGGCACCATCCTGACCCTGGAAGATATCAGCGTCAGCTTCGATGGGTTCAAGGCGCTCAACGACTTGAACCTGTACATCGGCGTCGGTGAATTGCGCTGCATCATCGGCCCCAACGGCGCGGGCAAGACCACCCTGATGGACGTGATCACCGGCAAGACCCGGCCCAGCCACGGCAAGGCCTGGTTTGGCGAAACCCTCGACTTGACCAGCATGAGCGAAGTGCAGATCGCCCAGGCCGGCATCGGCCGCAAGTTCCAGAAGCCCACGGTGTTCGAAGCCCTGAGCGTGTTCGAAAACCTGGAGCTGGCGCAGAAGACCGACAAGTCGGTGTGGGCCAGCCTGCGTGCGCGCCTGAGCGGCGAGCAAAAGGATGGAATCGACGAAGTGCTCGACACCATCCGCCTCACCGCCTCCGTGCATCGGCCCGCCGGCTTGCTCTCCCACGGCCAGAAGCAGTTCCTGGAGATCGGCATGCTGCTGATGCAAGACCCGCAACTGTTGCTGCTGGACGAACCGGTAGCGGGCATGACCGACGCCGAGACCGAATTCACCGCCGAACTGTTCAAGCGCCTGGCGGGCAAGCATTCGTTGATGGTGGTGGAACACGACATGGGCTTCGTCGGCTCGATTGCCGACCACGTCACCGTGTTGCACCAGGGCAGCGTGCTGGCCGAGGGATCGCTGGAACAGGTGCAGGAAAATGAGCGGGTGATCGAGGTGTACCTCGGTCGCTAAGGAGAACTGAACATGCTGCAAGTCGACAAGCTGCACCAGTACTACGGCGGTAGCCACATCCTGCGCGGGCTGTCCTTCGACGTGAAGATCGGCGAAGTCACCTGCCTGCTCGGCCGTAACGGCGTGGGCAAGACCACCCTGCTCAAATGCCTGATGGGGTTGCTGCCGGCCAAGGAAGGCGTGGTGAACTGGGAGGGCAAGGCCATCACCGGCTTCAAGCCGCACCAGCGCGTGCACGCCGGCATCGCCTACGTGCCCCAGGGCCGGGAGATTTTCGGGCGGCTGACGGTGGAAGAAAACCTGTTGATGGGGCTGTCGCGTTTTCCCGGTGCCGAAGCCAAGGAAGTGCCGGCGTTTATCTATGAACTGTTCCCGGTTTTGCTGCAAATGAAGCACCGGCGCGGCGGCGATTTGTCCGGCGGCCAGCAGCAACAGTTGGCCATCGGCCGCGCCCTGGCCAGCCGCCCGCGCCTGTTGATCCTCGATGAGCCCACCGAAGGCATCCAGCCCTCGGTGATCAAGGAGATCGGCGCCGTGATCAAGAAGCTCGCGGCGCGCGGCGATATGGCGATCCTGCTGGTGGAGCAGTTCTACGACTTTGCCGCCGAACTGGCCGACCAGTACCTGGTGATGTCGCGCGGTGAAATCGTGCAGCAGGGCCGTGGTGAAAATATGGAGACTGAGGGTGTGCGCGGTTTGGTTACCATCTAACCTGTAGCGTCCTGACGATAAGCACAAGAAACCATGAACCTGCCCGTTTCCCCTGCCCTGTTCACCCCCAGCTGGCACGCCGAGCTGGACCTCGGCTACGCGCGTTTCGGCGACACCACGCGCCCGGTGATGCGCCGTCACCTTGGCCCGCTGCGGGTGCAAAAGCACCTGTACGCCGAAGGCCCCGAGGTGTGCCAGCACATCATCGTGCACCCGCCTGGCGGGATTGCCGGCGGCGACCGCCTGGACATCCGCGCCCATGTCGCCGAGGGTGCCTGGGCGCAATTGACCAGCCCCGGCGCGGCGAAGTGGTATCGCGCCAGCGGCCCGGCGTATCAGCAACTTGATCTCACGGTGGAGGCCGGCGCGACCCTGGAATGGCTGCCCCAGGAAACCATCGTGTTCAGCGCCGCCCAGGCCGAACTCAGCACCCGCATCGACCTGCACGGCGATGCCCGGCTGTTCTACTGGGACGTGATCGCCCTGGGGCGTCCGGCCAGTGGCGAGCGCTTCGACCTGGGCCACTTTCAATCGCACCTGGATATCCGCCGCGACGGCCAGTTGCTCTGGCACGAGCGCCAGCGCATTGTTGGCGCCGATGGCCTGCTCGACTCGCCCATCGGCCTGGATGGCCAACCGGTGTTCGCCACGCTGCTGGTGACCGGCGATATCGAGCCCGAATTACTCGAACACTGCCGCGCCCTGCCCCACGCCGTGCGCGGCGACCTGACCCAACTGCCCGGTTTGCTGGTCGCCCGCTGCCTGGCCAGTGAAGCGCTGCTGGCGCGGGGGTGGTTAATTGATTTATGGAAACTGTTACGCCCGGCGGTGCTAGGACGGGAAGCAGTCTCACCACGAATATGGAGCACATGAAGATCAAAATGTGGGAGGGGGCTTGCTCCCGATGGCGGTGGGTCAGTGAAAGATGTATTGCCTGACACCCCCCATCGGGGGCAAGCCCCCTCCCACACTTGATCTCTGTTGTATTTAAGAATGCATTCTTTGAAGGACCTTGAACCATGGACCTGACCCCACGGGAAAAAGACAAACTGCTGATCTTCACCGCCGGCTTAGTCGCCGAACGGCGCCTGGCGCGCGGTGTGAAGCTCAACTACCCGGAAACCATCGCCTATATCTCCGCCGCCTTGATGGAAGGCGCCCGCGATGGCCGCACCGTGGCCGACCTGATGCACTACGGCACCACCCTGCTCAGCCGTGAACAGGTGATGGAAGGCATCCCGGAAATGATCCCGGATATCCAGGTGGAAGCCACCTTCCCCGATGGCACCAAGCTGGTGACCGTCCACCAACCCATCGCGTGAGGCACGGCCATGATTCGTGATGCAACCGAGCAAGACCTGCCGGCGATCCGCGACATCTACAACGACGCGGTACTCAACACCACGGCAATCTGGAACGAACAACCGGTGGACCTCGGCAACCGCCAGGCCTGGTTCAGTGCACGCCAGGCCCAGGGCTATCCGATCCTGGTCGCAGTGGAGAACGATGAAGTCACCGGCTACGCCTCATTCGGCGACTGGCGCCCGTTCGAAGGCTTTCGCTACAGCGTCGAACACTCGGTGTACGTACGCAACGACCAGCGCGGCAAGGGCCTCGGCCCACGCCTGATGCAAACCCTGATCGAGCGCGCCCGCAGTGGCGGCAAACACGTAATGGTGGCGGCCATCGAAAGCGGCAACCTGGCCTCGATCCGCCTGCATGAACGCCTGGGTTTCGTCACCACCGGGCAAATGCCCCAAGTGGGCATCAAGTTCGGCCGCTGGCTGGACCTGACCTTTATGCAACTGACATTGAATCCGGGCGCGCAACCGCCCAAGGAGTGAGTTCGATGAACGCCGCGCAACTGCGTCGAGTCAATGCTGAAAGTTTTGCCCACTACCGTCGGGGCCTGATCGAGCTGTTGCTGGATGCGGTCAAGCACGGTGCGTCGGTGGGTTTCATGGCCGACTTCGATGAGGCCCAGGCCCGTGCCTATCTGGACGGGGTACAGGCGAGCATTGAAGACGCCAGCCTGTTGCTGTGGGTGGTGGTGCGCGATGAGCAGGTGATCGCCAGCGTACAGTTGGCGCTGTGCCAGAAAGCCAACGGCCTGAACCGCGCCGAAGTGCAAAAGCTGCTGGTGCACAGCAACGCGCGGCGCCACGGCCTGGGCCAACAATTGATGAACACCCTGGAACTCGCCGCGCGTCAGCACAAGCGCGGCCTGCTGTACCTGGACACCGAAGCCGGCTCGCCTGCCGAAGCCTTCTACCAGTCGCTGCGCTACACCAAGATCGGTGAACTGCCCGACTACTGCCAAAGCCCGGACGGGCGCTACAGCCCGACCGCCATCTACTTCAAGACCCTGGGGCAACCTGCATGATTCCTGGCGAATATCAGATCCAGCCTGGCGAGATCGAACTCAACGTCGGCCGACGCACCGTCACCCTCAGCGTGGCCAACAGCGGCGACCGGCCGATCCAGGTGGGTTCGCACTACCATTTTTTCGAGACCAATGACGCGCTGACATTTGACCGCCCGTTGAGCCGCGGCATGCGCCTGAATATACCGGCGGGCACGGCGGTGCGGTTCGAGCCGGGGCAGAGCCGTGAGGTCGAGCTGGTGGATTTGAGCGGCGGTCGGCGGGTGTTCGGGTTTGCCGGGCGGATCATGGGCGACCTTTAGGGCCTCATCGGGGGCAAGCCCCCTCCCACAGGGGAACGCATTCCAAAGGTGGGAGGGGGCTTGCCCCCGATAGCGATTTCACATTCAACACAAATATTTCAGGGCACACACATGAAAATCAGCCGCCAAGCCTACGCCGACATGTACGGCCCCACCGTCGGTGACAAGGTCCGCCTGGCCGACACCGAGCTGTTCGTCGAAGTCGAGCAGGACTTCACCGTCTACGGCGAAGAAGTGAAATTCGGCGGCGGCAAAGTGATCCGCGACGGCCAGGGCCAGAGCCAATTGCTCGCCCATGAAGTCGTCGACACCCTGATCACCAACGCGCTGATCATCGATCACTGGGGCATCGTCAAGGCCGACGTCGGCTTGAAGAACGGCCGCATCCACGCGATCGGCAAGGCCGGTAACCCGGATATCCAGCCCGGCGTGACCATGGCCATCGGCGCCAGCACCGAAGTGATCGCCGGCGAAGGCATGATCCTCACCGCCGGCGGCATCGACTCCCACGTGCATTTCATCTGCCCGCAGCAGATCGAAGAGGCGCTGACCAGCGGTGTCACCACCATGATCGGCGGCGGCACCGGGCCGGCCACCGGCACCAACGCCACCACCTGCACCTCCGGGCCCTGGCACCTGGCGCGCATGCTGCAGGCCAGCGACTCGTTCCCGATGAACATAGGGTTGACCGGCAAGGGCAACGCCAGCTTGCCCGAGCCGTTGATCGAGCAGGTCAAGGCCGGCGCCATCGGCTTGAAGCTGCACGAAGACTGGGGCACCACCCCCGCCAGCATCGACAACTGCCTGAGCGTCGCCGACCAGTACGACGTACAGGTGGCGATCCACAGCGACACCCTCAACGAATCCGGCTTTGTCGAAACCACCCTGGCCGCGCTCAAGGGCCGCACCATCCACACCTACCACACCGAAGGTGCCGGCGGCGGCCACGCGCCGGACATCATCAAGGCCTGCGGCTTTCCCAATGTGCTGCCCAGCTCCACCAACCCGACGCGGCCGTTCACGCGCAACACCATCGACGAGCACCTGGACATGTTGATGGTCTGCCATCACCTGGACCCGAGCATTGCCGAAGACGTGGCCTTCGCCGAAAGCCGCATCCGCCGCGAGACCATCGCCGCCGAAGACATCCTGCACGACCTCGGCGCGTTCTCGATGATCAGCTCCGACAGCCAGGCCATGGGCCGCGTCGGTGAAGTGATCACGCGCACCTGGCAGACCGCCGACAAGATGAAGAAACAGCGCGGCGCCCTGCCCGGTGACGGCCCGGGCAACGACAACTTCCGCGCCAAGCGCTACATCGCCAAGTACACCATCAACCCGGCGATCACCCACGGCATCAGCCATATCGTCGGTTCCATCGAAGTGGGCAAGTGGGCTGACCTGGTGCTGTGGCGCCCGGCGTTCTTCGGCATCAAGCCAACCCTGATCCTCAAGGGCGGCGCGATTGCGTCCAGCCTGATGGGCGATGCCAATGCATCGATCCCCACCCCGCAGCCGGTGCACTATCGCCCGATGTTCGCCAGTTTCGGCAGCTCATTGCATGCCACCAGCCTGACCTTTATCAGCCAGGCAGCCCTGGACGCAGGCTTGCCGCAAGCCCTGGGCCTGAAGAAACAGATTGGGGTGGTGAAAGGGTGTCGCGATGTGCAGAAAACCGACCTGATCCACAACGATTACCTGCCGGACATCGAGGTGGACCCACAGACCTATCAGGTCAAGGCCGACGGGGTGCTGCTGTGGTGTGAGCCGGCGGATGTGTTGCCGATGGCGCAGCGGTATTTCCTGTTCTGACTTGAAACCTGTGGTGAGGGAGCTTGTGCCCTCACCACAAATCCCCTTAGAACTGCTCGCGCGGATTGAACGCGGCTTTCTGCGCCAGCTCCTGCCACAACGCTTTCACCTCGTCAGTGCCTGCCGGCGGCATCACCGCCTTGAGCTGCACGTACAGGAAGCCACGCTGCCCGGCCTTGTTCAGCAAACCATGGCCCTTGGCGCGCATGCGCTGGCCGTTCTGGCTGCCGGCCGGCACCTTGAGGTTGATCTTGCCGGTCAGGGTCGGCACGGCCACTTCCGCGCCCAGCGCCAATTCCCATGGTGCCAGCGGCAGGTTGATGATCAGGTTTTCGCCGTCCACTTCGAACTTGGGGTGCGGCGCAAACTTGACGATCAGGTACAGGTCACCGTTGGCCCCGCCGCCAACACCCGGTGCGCCCTGGCCTTTGAGGCGAATACGCTCACCGTCGGCGACACCGGCGGGGATCTTCACGTTCAGGCTCTTGGTGGTGTTGCTGACATGCCGGCCCGAGGCGTCGTATTGCGGCACCTGGAAGCTGATCTGCTTGGACTCGGTGGACAGTGTCTCTTCGAGGAACACCGACAGCTGCATCTCCACGTCCTGGCCCTTGCGCCCGGTTGGACGGCGCTGGCCGCCACCGAAGGCATCGCCACGCCCGCCAAAGATCGAGCTGAAGAAGTCGGAAAAGTCCTCGGTGCCCTGGCCACCGCCAAACCCGCCACGGCTCTGCCAGCCTGGCGGGCCCTGGAACGGTTGGCCATGTTGGCCGTATTTGCGCAGTTCGTCGTATTCGGCGCGCTTGTCGGCGCTTTTAAGCGCTTCATAGGCTTCGGACGCGTCCTTGAACTTGGCTTCGGCGTCTTTTTCCTTGCTCACATCCGGGTGATATTTGCGCGCGAGCTTGCGATAGGCAGCCTTGATTTCCTTGTCATCGGCGCTCGGCTCGACACCCAGAATCTTGTAGTAGTCTTTGAAATCCATCGGCGGTTCACCATCCTTAATCGAGATCGCACAGCCCGGGGCACAACGTGCGCTGGTTTGCACCTGTTGAGTCTTGTGGCCTGGGGGTGCGTCAAAGTGTTATCGGCGCTTGCCGTATGCAACAGATGTGGGGGCGAATGCCGAACTTTCAAGCACGATTTAACGGATGGTCGGCCTACGCATCCGCCCTCGACTGGCATACACTGCGCGGCCGTTTTTCAACCGGAACCCGATAGACATGAAAAACCCATCCCCAGCCCGTGCCTGCGGTATCGACTTCGGCACGTCCAACTCCACCGTCGGCTGGATCCGCCCCGGCATGGAAACGCTTATCGCGCTGGAGGACGACAAGATCACCCTGCCGTCGGTGGTGTTCTTCAACTTCGAGGAGCGCCGCCCGGTCTACGGTCGCCTGGCCCTGCACGAATACCTGGAGAACTACGAAGGCCGGCTGATGCGCTCGCTCAAGAGCCTGCTGGGTTCCAAGTTGATCAAGCACGACACCAGCGTATTGGGCACGGCGATGCCGTTCACCGACCTGCTGGCGCTGTTTATCGGCCAACTCAAGAGCCGCGCCGAAACCACCGCCGGCCGCGAGTTCGAAGAAGTGGTGCTGGGCCGCCCGGTGTTTTTCGTCGATGACGACCCGATGGCCGACCAGGAAGCCGAAAACACCCTGGTCGACGTAGCGCGCAAGATCGGTTTCAAGGACATCTCGTTCCAGTACGAACCGATTGCCGCTGCGTTCGACTACGAGTCCACCATCGAGAAGGAAGAGCTGGTACTGATCGTCGACATCGGCGGGGGTACGTCCGACTTCTCGCTGGTGCGCCTGTCCCCGGAGCGCCGTCACAACGACAACCGCCAGGACGACATCCTCGCCACCGGCGGCGTGCACATCGGCGGGACCGACTTCGACAAGCAACTGTCCCTGGCCGGCATGATGCCGCTGTTCGGCTATGGCAGCCGCATGAAAAGCGGCGCCTACATGCCCACCAGCCACCACATGAACCTGGCGACCTGGCACACCATCAACTCGGTGTACTCGCAAAAATCCCAGTTGGCCCTGGGCAGCATGCGCTATGACATCGAAGACACCGGCGGCATCGACCGCCTGTTCAAGCTGATCGAACAGCGCGCCGGGCACTGGCTGGCCATGGAAGTGGAAGAGACCAAGATCCAGCTCACCCACGAAGACAACCGCCACGTGCTGCTGGACCGGGTTGAGCCGGGGTTGAGCGTGGACCTGAGCCGCGCACTGTTCGAGTCGGCCATCGATGGCTTGCTGGAACGCGTGCGCAACAGCGTGACGCAGTTGCTCACCGAGGCTTCCGTGGAGGTGGCCCAGGTGGACACGGTGTTCTTCACCGGCGGTTCCAGCGGCATCCCGGCGCTGCGCCACAGCATCTCGGCCATGCTGCCGAATGCCCGGCATGTGGAGGGGAATATCTTCGGCAGTATCGGCAGTGGTTTGGCGATCGAGGCGAGCAAGCGCTACGGCTGCTGAGTTTTACCTGAAATACCGTGGCGACTTCATCGGGGTGTAGAACCGTAGACATCGTTTACATCTGAAACCGGGGACATCGTTTACACATTTGAGGCCTGGACGCG